>CAZLUP010000023.1:0-53606 GCA_964562685.1 uncultured bacterium | reverse complement strand
TAAAGAAACTGTAGAAGAAAAAGTATCTGCTGTTAAAGAAACTGTAGAAGAAAAAGTATCTGCTGTTAAAGAAACTGTAGAAGAAAAAATAGCGGATAATAAACCAACTTCTACTAAGGTTGTCGAAGAAAAGAAAAACAAAACTCCAACTAAAAAGAAAGCAGCTAAAAAAGCTTCAGCTAAGAGTAGCGAAAAACCATCTACAGAAAGTAATAATGGTCAAGTTCCTCAAGTTAGTTCTAGTGCATCTTATTCAGAAACCCCAGCTTGGGTAAAAGCGATGTACAAGAAAAATACACAGAATGAAGCTGAGTCAGAAACAACTTTTGCTACCGACAATTTAATGCCTCTTCCTAACAGATCTCGTCGTCGTCCAGGTCCTAGCTTAAATATGTTTAAAGATATGGCGCGTCAGGCAAAAACACCTAGATTTTAAGTCTAATTAATCATATAAAATTTCCACTTACTCAATTACATCCAGGCAATAAGTCCTGGTTTTTTTATTTTTTTTTAACTTTAGTCAGTAAAGATTCAATTTGTTTGATTGCTTCGGTCATACCACGTTGAGTAAGAGGTGAAAGACAATCTCCTAAATCAAAATTTTCACCTGGAACTGTAATCAACCAAGCTTGAGGACAATGATTATAGAGAGTTTGAGCTAGAGTTAAAAGTACTCTAGGATTGCTAATATGGCTTTCAATTTTAGTAAAATTCGCGAGAGGTTTTAAACAATAAGTTTCAATTTTTGGAGTTGCTGAAGCAAGATAAGCATCAACAAAAATAACTAATTCTGTTTCTGCAATATCAGCAGCTAAGTCTGGTGTAAGTTGATGGGTAGAGATAACACGTAAATTTCTTAAATTCCAATTGGCAACTTGTTCGGCAACTAATTGTCCTACACCATCATCACTTCTTAAAGTATTACCATAACCAATAACTAGACACTTCATAAATTATTTATGATTAATATTCATAACCTTTAACAATATTCAATCGTGACTTCTTTTTGTTGTTGATTGCGTAAATATTCAACTAAGTCTTCAATTAAATTTCTCCGAATAGAAATATTTTTAGGTAACAAAGGATTTTGATAAAATTCATTAATTTTTTGTCCGACTAAAAACAAAATTGAATCAGCGGTTAGTATTTCTTTAGCTAAGAGATATGCACCATTATTATCAAAGTCTAAGCGCATAAGATCGCAATGACAATTTTTAATATATTCAGTTGCTTTCGAGATAGTTAAAATACCTTCAGTAACTAAATCAATTTGACTTAATTTACCGATTGGTGGTAGTTCTTTACGAATAGTTGAGAGTTCCATTTCAATCGTTTCTCTCAAATAATTTGCAACAATATTTCCAGTTGTACCTCCACAAATTACCTTTCTTCCTTCAAAATTTAAAAGTTTTTTGATATAAAATTCATCATTTTTCTTATCAAGAGGAGGACCAGTAAAAATAATTAGAGGATTTCTTTTTCTAACATAAACACCGACAAAAGAAGCATCATCGCCAATTTCACCATGATAGAGAGTATAAGTTTGTTCGATCACATCTTGTACAATTGTTCTTGCCGTATGCGATCGCCATAATAAAGTTTCTTCAATATGTTTGGCAATATTATCCCAACCCCAACCGAAATTTAACTCTACTCCCATCCCAGCATAGAGAACTCCATCACTAATTGCGCCGATAAAATCTCCTCTTTGCAAATAACCTTGAGCGAAGGCGACTTTTCGATCTAAAATATTTTCTACTTTGGTTTGTAGTTTAAAAATTTTACCCTCACGAAAATATAAAAAGGGTGGATTATCAAAATTAATAATATTAAATTGATTAGTTTCGCTATTAATTTGAATAATAGTAAAGGTAGAATAGGCAATTTTTCTAACCTGACAAATAGGTAAAGTTGCAATTACGGTTTTGAGGACTTCTTCTAAAGATACATCTGCATTAAGCATTGTTAGGAGAATTTCTGTAGTTAGGGTTGCAAGAATATTTGCTTTTACACCGCTACCTAAACCATCAGATAAAACAATTGTCGTTTTTTTATCAGTTTTAAGATACTTAATTTTATCACCACAAAGTTCTTCTCCTTTTTTATTTAAACTTTGTTGATATATATCTAAAAAATTATCGACCGTCATTTTTTTTACTACATCTAATTAAAAGTTAAATTTAAAGTTAATCTAAAAATTTTCGGTTTCTAACATTTGTAAAATTTGTAATAAACTTACTTTTGTTTCAGCCGTTGTTTCTCCTAATAAACCTGCAATTTCTTGAACAACTTTCATTTGATTATCAACAACTTCATTGACTTTTTTAACCGTTTTTAATTTAATTTCATCTAATTCTTTTCGACGTTCTAATTGATGAGTAATATCAACCATAATACAAACAACAATTCCTTCATCTTCAATTGAAAAAATAACCTGACTAACATATAAATTACGTTCGGAATATTGTTTAGTTTTTCCCCGAATTATTGCACCAGTCTGCCAAACTTGTTTAAAATCCTGAATCTCACCTAAAATTAAGGAAGCTGGTAAACCAACAACTTCATCTGATTGAAGTTGAAACATTTTACAGAAGGCTGGATTAACTAACTTAATGTACATATCAGCATCAACAATAATTAATCCATTAGGGTCGTATTCCCACAATAATTTCCACAAATGATTTTGATTATCTTCTAACATATTTACATTTTTCATTTCTTAAAATAAAACCTTAAAGTTTTTAATTAATACTTTGGTTTAGCTATAATAAAATTTATATTTAATTAGTTTGATTTTTGATCAATTGAATAGAAGGTAATATTTCTTTAATAAATTTATCTTCTACATTTTGAGGACTAATATTAACAAAGTGTAAATCTTGAAATTTCATAACAATTCCATGACTACAAGTTTCTAAACAAAAAGAACCTTTTAATTCAATTTTGTCTTCAAGTTCGTATTGGCGAATTAATGATTGTAATTTAGGTAATACTTCATAAACACCTAATTGATGACAAGCTGAACCCATACATAAAAATAAATTTTCTTTGCTCATATCTTTTGCTTGATGTTATTAAATCAAATTCAATTGTTTTTTATAATCATTAAAATGCAGAAAAACCCTTGTATTTATTTAAAAAAACTTTTAATCCATTTTGTTCAAATTCTTCTTGATCCCAGTTTTCGTTTTCTACTATCATTTGGTATTGGGGATTAATAATATAAGTATGAGTTTCAAAATAAGAATTATTAGACAAAAGACAATTTACTTTAATCCGAATATATTGATTTCCTTCAAAAATATCTAACCTTTCCAAATCTTGGGCAGATACATTAAAATAGATAATTCCCTGCACACTATCTTCCTGTCTAGTAGTGATAAGACCAGGATATTCTTCATTTTTAATTTTTTTTCTTTGGTAACCAAATATTTTCGCTTGTTGTTGTTGATATTGACCTTCAACAACCAAATGCCATACTTCAGGGTACATTAAAGAGCCATAACAAAACATATTAACTGAATTGTTCATCTCTATCCTCCTCAGACAAGCTCTAAAACATCCCAATTAGAATTATGAACAGGAGTAGGAAATTTTTAGACTTTTGAAGCTTTACGAACACTTCTTTTGATAGAGGTCGGCAATTAATGAGTTTGTTATAATTCAATAGGTTATCAACCTTTTTATTACAGAATTTTCTTTTGATACTAGACAAACTTTGGTTTTATTGTGTTGCCTTTATTCTAATTATTCTTGGCAGATATTTTCTCATTGCTGGAGGAACTTACTTAGTTTTCTATTTTGTTTTAGGAAAATTTTTCCAAAACCGAAAGTTGCGTCGGCAAACTCCAAAATGGGAATCAATTCAAAAAGATGTTAAATTATCCTTGATTTCAACGGTGGTTTTTGCTTTGTGTGCAGCATTTATCATGTCTGAGTATGATTTAGGATTAACCCTGTTATATAGTGACTTTAACAAATATGGATTATGGTATCTGGGGGTTAGCTTTTTAGGAGTTTTAATTCTCCAAGATGCATATTTTTACTTTATTCATCGGCTGTTTCACAATTCCTTATTTTTTAAATGGTTACATAAAGGTCATCATTGTTCGAGAGAACCTACGCCTTGGACATCGTTTGCCTTCGATCCACCTGAAGCGATCGCACAAACATTTTTCTTTTTAGTTATAGTTTTTATCATGCCACTTCATTTTATTACTGTAATTGCTGCACTGATCACCATGACTGTCTGGGCAGTATTGACTCATCTTGGTTTTGAAATATTTCCTTCATCTTTTCCTCGTCATTGGTTAGGTAAGTGGTTAATTGGTCCGACGCATCATTCAATCCATCATCACAAGTACACGGTGCATTATGGACTGTATTTTACTTGGTGGGATAAGTTGCTTAATACTCACGATCCTAATTATGATCATTGGCATTAAACATTAAAGTATTTAGTAGAAGTCATTAATCCCGCCTGAAATAAATTTTTTGGCTAATAGTGCAAGTCATCTAAAAGATTACTGATAAGTGTCGTAGGAGGGGGGAATAGGGAATAGGGAATAGGGAATAGGGAATAGGGAATAGGGGTAATTCGATTAATAACGATACTAGGTTTCTCCTCTGCTCTCTTTCGCTTCTCTGCTTCCTCTGCCCTCTGCCTTTTGCTATAGCAAAAGATTGGTTAATTCCGCCACACTTGATTTAACACCTTGCCATCTGCCCCAATCAATTCAACCTGTAAAGGCATTTGTCCTGCTGCGTGAGTAGAACAACTTAAACAGGGATCGAAAGCACGAATTCCTGCTTCTACTCGATTAAGCATTCCTTCAGTAATTTCTGTACCTTGAATATAGTGTTTAGCAATTTGAGTAACAGTTCTATTCATTGCTAAATTGTTTTGTCCTGTGGCAATAATTAAATTAACCTTTTTAATCAAGCCATTCTCATCGACTTGATAGTGATGAAATAAAATACCTCTTGGGGCTTCACTAACACCAATACCTTCCAGTTGATTGATACCACCAGTAGCCCGAACGCGATCGCTTGTAAGCTCGGGATCATCAATTAATCTTTCGATTCTTTCTAAAGCTGCTAAAATCTCCAGCAAGCGGGCATAGTGATAATAAAAAGAAGAAGTAGCCACGCCACCAGCACGTTGTCGAAATTCTTGTAATTCTTGATCTGCTGCTGGCGTACCGAAGCGATCGCAAATATTGACTCTGGCTAAAGGTCCAACTCGATAAATACCATCAGGATAGCCCAAAGGTTTATAGTAAGGGAATTTAAGATAAGACCAAGGTTCGACAGCTTCACCTAAATAATCATGATAATCATCTTCGCTTAAACCATCAGCAACAATTTTGCCATCACTATCGGTAAAGCGAATCTGCCCGCCGTAATGTTCCCATTCGCCGTTTTTACCGACTAAACCCATAAACAAAGAACGAAATTGACCAAATTGTTCAACTTCAGTTTGAAAACGGTCTAACAAATCTTTAAATAAATTAAGTGCTAAATCTAAAGTCTGACGAGATTCAGGCAAGCGATCGCGTATCCAAGTTTTACCTTCTTCTGATAAAGGGGTTCTCACACCACCAGGAACTGCCCAAGCAGCATGAATTTTTCTTGCCCCTAACAATTCGATTACAGTCTGTCCGAACTGTCGCAAGCGAATACCCGCACGTGCTAGTTCAGGATCGCTAGCAATTAAACCAAAGACATTTCTTTTAGCTGGATCGCTGTCCCAACCCAAGAGAAAATCAGGGCTACTGAGATGAAAAAAGGAAAGTGCATGAGATTGGGTAATTTGACCCAAATTCATTAATCTTCTTAGTTTTTCCCCAGCAGGAGGAACTTTAACCGCTAAGATTTTATCTCCCGTTTTCGCAGCAGCAAGTAGATGACTGACAGGGCAAATTCCGCAAATACGAGCGGTAATTCCTGCCATTTCAGTAAAAGGTCTACCTTCACAGAATTTTTCAAAACCTCGATACTCAACCACATGAAAGCGGGCATCATCGACTTTACCTTGATCGTCTAAGTAAATGGAGATTTTGGCATGACCTTCAATGCGAGTTACGGGGTCAATAACAATTGTTTTAGCCATAGTTTTGCTCTTTGTCTTTTGTTCTTTGTCCTTTGTCCTTCGTCATTGGATGGATAATCAATGACCCATGTACAGCCGCTCATCTATCGCGTCTCTACTAATGACCAATGACCGATAACCAATGACCAACAACTACCCAAACTTAATCATTTCTCTACCTTCCATCTTGGGTTTTTCTCCTTTCAGTAATGGTTCAATCGTTGCTTGAATGCGATGGGCATCGGGAGGACATCCAGGCATATAAACATCTACTGGCACAATTTCGTGAACAGGAAGCACTCGATCCAACAATTCTGGAACAATTCCTGGTGCGTAGGGTAATTGGGGTGTTTGATCTGCCAATTCTAGATAACCCCTTCTTAAAACCGGTTCAGAACCTCCCAACATATTCCGCATTGCTGGCACATTAGCGGTTACAGCACAATCACCAAAAGAAACCAGGGTTTTGGTTCTCTTTCTAACCAGGTGGATTAATTCCAAGTTATCCTCGTTAGCGACTCCACCTTCAACTAAACAAACATCAACCCCTTCTGGATATTCTTTGAGATCGCAGCCTACGGGACTATAAACCACCTCAACATACTTAGCTAGTTCGATTAACCATTCATCCATGTCCAGGAATGACATATGGCAACCCGAACAACCAGCCAACCAAACCGTAGCAAATTTAATTTTAGTCATTTGTTTCTTATCCTTTGTTTTTGGTTGCTATTAACTAATAACTTGGTACGGGCAAGGCAGTGCCTTGCCCCTACTGTTACCGTGTCCATTCATGTTTTTCTCTAGCATTAACCAAAAATTCCAATTTAGCGCGATCGCGTTGTTTTTCCGCGGTAGTTGTACCTTTACGGAAAATCGATCCAGTCGGACAAGCATCAATACATTTACCACAAGAAGTACAAGCATCTACTTCTCCCCAAGGCTGATTTAAACCAGAGACAATATAAGCTGCTGCACCTCGTTGGGCAACATCCCAAACGTGCGCACCTTCAATTTCGTCACAGACTCGAACACAGCGAGTACAGAGAATACAACGGTTGTGATCGATCCCGAATTGTTCGTGAGAGACATCTACATGACGGTCAGGAAAACGATAGGGAAAACGAGTGTGATCCATTCCTACTTGAATTGCAGCATCTTGGAGTTCACAATTTCCGTTAGCCACACAAATAGAACAGACATGATTGCCTTCGGCAAACAGTAGTTCTACTGCCATGCGTCGATATTCTTGCAGCTTAGGAGTATTAGTATGAACTACCATTTCTTCCGAAACTTGAGTCACACAAGCTGGTAAAAGCTTATTAGTTCCTTCTACTTCTACTAAACACATTCGACAGGCAGCTACAGGAGAAACTCCTTCTAAAAAGCAAAGAGTGGGAATGTGAATACCCGCTTCTTTAGCAGCTTCTAAAATAGTTTTGCCTTCTTCAGCAGCTACAGGGGTATTATTAATTGTTAAGGTTTTAACAGACATAATTTGTTATCCTACTTCATTAATTTAATAGAGGTTTGGTTGTACTTAAGCATGAAAGATCGCATCGAATTGGTTTGAGTTAGACATGATTTCCTCCTGGTTTGCCAATTCAGAACCGATTGAGTAACCAGGCAAGGGTTACAGGCGCGATCGCTTCACAAATCAACACCAATGACCATAATCGTCCTTGCCAAATGCGATAATCAGCTAATAGTACTTCCCAGGAATTTCCTAAGATGTAATGACCGAAAACAAATTCAAACAAAATGGTTAAACTTACCCAGAAACAACTCACAAAAAGAGCGTTAATCAACCAGAGATCGCCTGTAGTCTGCCAAGCATAAAACCAAGCAAAAACGAAAACAATTGGCATAAAAGTAAGCGTCTTATAAACATGAGTGCCATAATCACCCAGTCGAGGAGTAACATAAGTATTGGCAAAATATCCGTTAGCAACTGCAATCATAAGCATTCCTAACCACAAACCAAATGCGATCGCGTAGTTAATAGCAGCCATCGGTAGTTCCCTCTTGAGCTTGTTCGCGATCACTAATAATTGCGTGAGTTGCTAAATTACGGCGACTAATTTTTTTGCTCTTGTTTCCAGCAAAACCTCTTGTTAGACAAATCTTGCTCATACTTGCCTCCAGTCTTCCGACTTCTGCACTCAAGGATTAATTAACTTGTAACTTTGCCGTTGAGACTGTCTTCTTGAATTAATTCCAAATATTCTTCTGGGAAATAGCGTAAAGTACTCAAAACTGGGTTAGGCGCACTAATGCCCAGACCGCATAAGCTAGTTTCTTTGACCATTTGGCAGAGAGATTTTAATTTTTCTAAATCTGCCTGAGTTGCTTGTTTATTCAAAATTTTGGTGAGTAAGGCATAAAGTTGTACCGTTCCTGTCCGACAAGGAACACATTTACCGCAGGTTTCTCCCCGACAAAATTCCATATAGAATTGGGCAACTTCTACCATGCTGGTTTCTTGATCCATGACTACCATGCCACCAGATCCCATCATTGAACCTACTTTAGTCAGGGAGTCGTAATCAACGGTCGTATCTAGCATTGAGGCTGGAATACAACCTCCCGAAGGTCCTCCTGTTTGTACAGCTTTGACTTCTCCATCAGGAACGCCACCACCCATTTCTTCGACAATTTCTCTGAGAGTAATACCCATAGGAACTTCGATCAGACCATTGTTGCGAATTTTCCCTGTCAAAGCAAAAATTTTGGTTCCTTTACTATTTTCTGTACCAATAGAAGAGTACCAAGCTGCCCCTTGCTGAATAATCGGAGCAATATTAGCAAAAGTTTCCACATTATTAATTAAAGTAGGACATTTCCATAAACCTGATTCGGCTGGATAGGGAGGACGGGGAATAGGATTACCTCTTTTTCCTTCAATTGACTGAATTAAAGCTGTTTCTTCACCACAAACAAAGGCACCAGCCCCAATCCGAATATCAATTTTGAAATCAAAGGGAGAATCAAAAATTTGACTACCTAAGATGCCATATTTTTTAGCTTGCTGGATGGCTTTTTGTAATCGTTGAATTGCTAGAGGATATTCCGCACGGACATATATATAACCGTGGTTAGACCCAAGCGCATAACCTGCGATCGCCATTCCTTCTAAGACTAAATGAGGATCGCTTTCCAAAATACTGCGATCCATAAAAGCACCAGGATCACCTTCATCCCCATTACAAATAATATATTTTTGTTCTCCAGGCATTTTTGCCACAGTTGCCCACTTCAATCCTGTGGGATAACCACCGCCTCCCCTTCCGCGTAAGCCACTCTGACTAATCTCGGCGACTACTTCAGCAGGAGTCATTTCGTAGATTGCTTTGTAAAGAGATTGATAACCACCAACAGCAATATATTCTTCGATTTTTTCAGGATCGACTTTGCCTGTATGTTGCCGAACAATCCGCATTTGACGCGCAAAAAATGGATGTTGAGAATCACCTTTAATTGGTTTAGCCTCTCCACCCTTGAAAGCTTCAATAATACTAGCAGCCTCTTCTGGGATCACCTCTTCATAAAGAGTATCTTCAGGATCAATTTGCACCAAAGGTCCTCGTCCGCAAAAACCCATGCAACCTACCCCAACTACTTCAATGCGATCACTCAAGCCTAATTCTTCAACAGCATTGGCTAGATTTTCTTTAACTGTCAGAGAATTGGCTGCTTGACAACCAGTCGAAGTGCAACAATGCACCCGAATACTTTTTTGCTTTTTCTGTTCAGTTTCGGCAATTTGTAGTAGTTCAGTCAAATCCATAATCTCATGCTTCCTCTCTCTTGTTTAAATGTCTAAAATAAAGACAAATTTATTTGGGGTTTAAGACTGCCAAGCTTTGATTTTTTGTAAAACTGTTTCTGGGTCTAGTTTTCCAACCACAGAACCATCAAAGACAACTGCGGGGGCAATGCCACAAGCACCGAGACAACGGGCTGCCATCAAAGAAACATTGCCATCAGGAGTAGTTTCACCAGTCTTAATCCCTAGTTCTTCTTCCAATGCTGTAGCGATTTTGCCTCCACCTTTGACATAACAAGCAGTCCCCAAACAAACAACGCAGCTATGCGCCCCACTCGGTTTAAGGGAAAACAAATGATAAAAAGTTGCTACGCCATAAACACGACTTAGAGGTAGTTTTAGTTGTTTGGCTACATAACTCAATACCTCTGGTTCAAGATAACCAAATGATTCTTGTGCTTTATGGAGAATTTCAATCAGTGCATCTTGACGATAATGATTTCGTTTGATCGTAATGTCTAAAGTTTTGAACCGCTTATCGACTTGGGGTTTTTGGTTGTCAGTATTTTTAGCTTCACGGTTCTTAGTTTCAGTAGCGATCGATTGCATAGATTTTGTCTCTAATGATAAATTTGTAGACTGAAGCAACGGCTAGATCTCATCTCAAGAACACCTAAAATTGTGATTGTCTCCAACGACTCCACACAGGAAAACCTTTTTCATCTCTGAGTACTAAAGTGTCTTTGCCTTTTTTGACTTGAGCAGCAATTAAAGCGGGTTGACCATCAAAATTAACTTTTGAACCAGTTACTTCAATTTTGTCCTTGGGTTTAATTTGAAGATTTTGATTGTCCAAATACCATGAAGGTCCTAAATGAACATCAACTACTTCTTGTTCGGTTTTGAGTTGGAGATGAACACCTCTCGACATTCCATTTCTTGGAGTAAAAGCATTGATACTGATTACTTCTCCACTAATTGTTTCTACAGCATTAAGGTTATACATTCTGTTAAATTCATTTCTGTAGCCCCATCCTCTATGTCTTGGATATCCCTGATTTGGATAGTTTTGAGTAGGATTAACACAACAGTTATCAGGATTGGAATTAGTTTGTTTCAACAGAGGAGATGTAGCAACAGGTTTGGCTAGGAAGATAACGATCGCAATTCCCATAAAACCAACTACAGTATTAGGAATAATTTTGCCAATTTGACTATGATGGATCATCACAATCCTCCTCATGAGTTACCAACGCTGGTCAACTTTACCCATAAGTTAAGTTAATAATTTGAAGAACTTGTGAGGAAAATCAGTTAATCAAATAAGTTTGCTTGAGAAAAACTATTGATTGTTAATTCTTACTAGAGAAACGTAAATTTAAAATCGATAAACCCAAAATTCCTAAAAACAATACCAAACCAATCGTACAAGCATAACTAATATCTAAATCTTGAAACGCTCGCTCATAAAGATAATAAACCACTGTTTTAGAACTGTTGCGCGGACCACCTTGAGTCATGATATAAATTTCCTCAAAGACTTTAGTGGCAGAAATGGCAGAAATAACTGCTACCAATAACAGATAAGGACGCATCAATGGCAAAGTAATATCCCAATGTTTGCGCCAATTATCCGAACCATCAATCGCAGCAGCTTCATATAATTCTGGAGCGATCGCTTGTAAGCCAGCTAAATAGATTACCATGTAGTAACCTAGTCCTTTCCACACCGTTACTACCATCACACTCCAAAGAGCTAGTTGAGGATTGGTTAACCAAGGAATGCCTTCAGTAATACCAAGTTGTTTGAGAAATTGATTGAACAAACCATTCTGAGTATAAAGAGCTTTCCAAGCAATTCCTGCTACGATCATTGAAATTACTACAGGAGTATAAAAAGCTGTCCGAAACCAATTAATCCCTTTGAGTTTTTGATTGACTAAAATCGCCAGAAATAAAGGAGCAACGACTAAAATGGGGACTACTCCCACTAAATACAACAAGGTATTTTTGATAGTTTGCCAAAAAACCGCATCAGTTTTTAAACGCTGAAAGTTTTGCCAACCAACCCATTGAGGAGCTTGGGTTAGATCGAATTCGTAACGAGTAAAGCTTAAAGAAAAAGCTTGAATAGCAGGAAAAAATACAGTTAATCCCAGTAGGAATAGGGCTGGTAACAAAAACAAATAAGGAGTTAATTTGTACCGTTTCATCAAAAATTATTTTTGAAAATTATTAAGTAGGTTTGTTCAAAGTTTTACTAGCTAATACTTGTTTAACTCGATTAATTTTTTCTTTAATTAAATAGCCAATAAACACTAGCTGACTCAGCCAGCGGAGATAAATAGGTTGACTCAAAGTATAACCTTGTGTTTCCATCCATTTTTTGGCAATACTTTCAAGATATCCAAGCTGTATTTGATTAAGAGAATCACGCCATTGTTGAGATTTACCTGAATTAATATGGTTGTAATGTAATAAAGTCTTGGGTTCATAATTGCCCGAATTTTTGCCACTTTCCCATTTCCAAGTTTTAATTTTGTTTTTTTGTTGTTGCAAACTATGATTTTGAGCAATTTCTGTTATTTCTTCAGGAGATAACTCAATTTTTAAATGTTGAGCAATTCGAGCAACTTCTTGCTTAAGATCTTGCATCATATTTTCATAACTTGAGATATAAATCTCTGGAATAGATGTCCACAAATTAAAATCTTTTAAACATTGTTGAATTTCTTTACTCCCAAAAATTAATCTGTCAAAATTCCATTTTCTCATTTTCATTAGAGAAACCGTAACATCGCGAATATCACGATAAATATAAATACAAGTAGCTTGCCCTTGTGCTACTGCTTCTTTTGCTCCTTGCAAGTGACTAAATTGATGAACTTTAACTACTTGAATTTGATTATTAAAATTAGCGGTAATTAAATCTTGACAATTACTATTACGAGCTTCACCCAAACCGCAACCTAAAGCTCTTTTTTCGACAATAGCGACTGCTAGCTGATATTGTAAAGTAGAACCAGAACGCATCATTCCGCAACAAATAACCAACATAAATTTTTTCCCTTGGTAGATTTTGTAATTTTTTAATTAATAACTTTTATAACTGGGCTGGCTCGGAAGAACAAAATACTTAAAAAATTGTCTACTGTTAATCAAGTTGCTCAAGTAAAACCACAGGTAATCTAGACTAATCCGAAACTCAACTTATTTGCACTAAAATTCAGGGAACTATTAAAAAATACTCAAATTAAACTAGTAAGTAAGCAAATATACTGTAAATAAAAAGAAGTTTCTTTTGTAGGAGTTAAAGATGACTAGATTACGTAATTTACTAATTGGTGCTGGTATTGCTGCTGTTGGTGCGATCGGTACTAAAAAAGCAGTAGACTATTTTCGTAATCGAGGTAAAGAAGAAGTTGTTGATGAAAGTCAAGGTGATGCTGAAGCTGTTGCACCTGATGAAGTAGCCTACGCTACAGTAGAACCTAGTTCTGTTCAAGATTTCTTAGATAAAAGTTTTGGTGCGCCTGGTCGTTATGTTCCCTCTCGTCCACCCAAAATTTTTGAATATCAAGGCGAACAGTACATGGTGATTTGGGCAAAGGATAATCAAAAAAATAAAAATCAAATGATGGCTTTCAAATATACTGATGAAGGTCGTAAGATGGTTGCTAGCGTTGGCTATACTGGTGACGCTACTGATTACAATGTCAATTTAGACGGAACTTCTTTTGCAGTAGATGTCAATGGGAAACAATTGACTTCTGGACAAGGAGAAACCAAGGGCGCAAATGAAGTTGATTTTGTTTTAGCTGCCTAAATTATTGCTATTTTTGTTAACCACCAGCCTGTCTAGTCCTAATCTACAATGGTACGTTGGTGGTTTTTTTTATTTGAACTACAGTTAATTTTATTCATCAGCTTTCAACTAAGGTAAAATCGGCGAAAAGATTGGAATTTGTCAAATTAAAGCAGACGTAAATGGTTGGTTATCTTGTTTTCCTGACAATCTCTACAGGTTTATTTGCTATTTTTGCTCTCGGTTTAAACTTGCAATGGGGTTTTACGGGCTTAATTAACTTTGGTCATGTAGCTTTTATGACTGTTGGGGCTTATACCACAGTTTTATTAAGTTCTTTGGGTGTACCTTTAATAATTGCTGTTTTAGTTGGGGCAATAGTAGCAGCATTATTAGGATTATTAATTGGAATGTCTACGTTGAGATTGCGAGAAGATTATCTGGCAATTGTGACAATTGGCGTTTCAGAATTGTTGCGGTTAATTGCTCTTAATGAGGAATGGTTGACCAAAGGCACATTTGGTATTCAACGCTATCCATTGCCTTTAGAAAGATTTGACCCTAATGCCATTGGCAAAACGATCGCGATTAGTATTTTAACCGTTTTAGCTATTTTTTCAGTTTGGCAATTATGGCAAGGGTTAAAAAATCAATGGCGAGAAAGTCGAGAAATTCAAGGAAAAAGTTATCAACCTCGAAAAAAAATCGGTGCAATTATTTGGGGCGCGATCGCTTTAGCTTTAATCTTGACTGTTTATATTAATAGTTTTCTGGCTCTTTCTGACTACAATTACAAAGCAGGTTTGATGTTATTAGTGTTAATCACTTTAGCCGTTATTTATTGGGGTTTACAATTATTAGTAAATTCTCCTTGGGGCAGAGTGCTAAAAGCGATTCGAGAAGATGAAGAAATTCCTCGGGCATTAGGTAAAAACGTTTTTTGGTATAAATTACAAGCTTTTATGTTGGGTGGTGCGATCGCAGGTGTGGCTGGAGCTTTTTATGCTTGGCAATTAACTACGGTTTATCCGAGTAATTTTGAACCAATTGTTACTTTTAATGCTTGGACAATGGTAGTCTTAGGCGGTGCAGGAAGTAATGCAGGAACATTACTCGGAGTCATTATTTTCTGGGCGTATGATGCGTTAACACGCTTTTATTTGCCTCAATTAGGTTTAGTGGATAATTCTAGTGCAGGGGCATTACGAATTATGATTATTGGTTTAATTTTAATGGTTCTGATGATTTGGCGACCCCAAGGTATCTTGGGTAAGAAAGAAGAACTAACTTTAGGAAAATGACGGAAATTCGTGGCGTTTGGCTGGCAAATCGTCCCCATAGTCAAGTTTTAGCATCAAGACAAAATATTGCTAAAGCGATGGATTTTTTACAGCAGCACGGATTTAATTTGATTTTTCCTGTTGTCTGGAATCGAGGTTATACTTTGTTTCCCAGTCAAGTGATGGCAGATTATGGTTTTCCTGTCATTGAACCATTTTACGATTCTCAGTCACGAGATCCTCTCTCAGAAATTATTACCGAAGCGCATCAGCGCAATATTAAGATAATTCCTTGGTTTGAATACGGTTTTGCTGCTTCCCATCTAGCTACTGGAGGACACATTTTACAATCGCAACCTCACTGGAGAGCGATCGCTTTTAATGGGGAAGTAGTCAAACACGGTGGTTTAATTTGGATGAATGCTTTCAATCCAGAAGTTCAACAGTTTATGTTGGATTTAATTTTAGAAGTAGTAACTAAATACAATGTTGAAGGTATTCAAGGATGCGATCGCTTGCCCGCCCTTCCTGTTGCAGGAGGATACAATGAAGAGACAATTAAACTTTATCAAGCTGAATTTGGTAATAAACCACCTTGTAACCCCAACAATCAAAAATGGATTCAATGGCGGGCTAATTTACTAACTAATTTTCTCACTCAAATTTATCAACAAGTTAAGGCAGTTAACCCCCAATTAATGATTTCTTTGTCTCCTGCCGTTTATCCTTTTTGTTTAAACAATCTGCTACAAGATACTCAAACTTGGATTAGCAGAGGCATAGTAGATTTACTTCATCCCCAAATTTATCGTTCTAGTTTTGGTGGTTATCGCCAGGAAGTCAAACAAATCAAACAAATTTTTCCTGCCGATTCACTCTGTAAATTTAGTCCTGGAATTGCTTTTACTGCTAACAACCAAGAACTAAGTATTCACGACTTACTTCAATGTGTTCAATTAAATCGCGCTAGTGGTTTTAATGGACAAGTATTTTTTCATTACGAAGGCTTACGTAAAAATAATGCTGCGCTAGCAACTGCACTATATCAATTAGGTGGCTACGAGCAAGTCGCTTCTTTGCCATTGTAATTAAGTGTTTAAACAGAATTAATTACACACTTGCTCAATCCTATTTTCTGTTCCTTGTTTCTGATCTGAAATGCTTAAAGGTTTGCTACAGATAGAAAAATAAGTAATGAACAATTTAATTCCTGCCTCTTGCCTGTTTGTGATCTGTAGCGTTTTTTTATTCCAGATTAATTTCATTTTGCATCACTACTGATAAAGTAAATTTGATTGTCAGATGGGATTGATTAAGATATTTTGTATATAAAAGTTAAAAAAGACTAAAAAATGCTAAGAGTCATTACTGATTTTGACGGTCCGATTATGGATGTTTCGGAACGCTACTACCAGGTTTATCAATATTGTTTAGAACAAACTAAATACGACCAACAGCCAATTTATCAACTAAGCAAAGCAGAATTTTGGCAACTTAAACGAGCGCGTGTACCTGAATATAAAATCGGTATTAAATCTGGTTTAGACGAAACTCAAGCCCAAAAATTTGCGCTGATCCGCAAAAATACTGTTCATACTTTACCTTACCTCAGTTACGACCAAGTTATTCCTAATGCCATTTCCGCTTTAGAAAAATTACAGTATTTAGGAATCGATCTGGTTGTGATGACAATGCGACGAGAAAAAGAGTTAGCAGAAGCTTTTGAACGCTATGATTTAGCTCGTTTTTTCCCTCCCAACCGTCGTTATTGCTTAAGCAATGATTATCTTAAAACGACTGATATCGAAGATAAACCCTTGCTAATGAAAAAAGCATTAAATGAATTACCGCCTGCTTCCGATCTGTGGATGATCGGAGATACAGAAGCAGACATTGTAGCAGCCAAACAATCTCAAGTGAAAATTATCGGAGTTTTATCGGGAATTCGCGATCGCGAACATTTAGAACAATATCAACCTAATTTTATTGCTAATAATTTGACAGAAGCTATTGATTTAGTGCTTAAACACACTAATCAAATTAAACTTATTAGCGCAGAAAGCAACTAGCTAACCAAAACAAACAGAAAGTTAATACTGAAGCAAATTGCTCAACGTTTAAAACGGTGCCACCAGTTTGACTAAATAATAACTGAGCTAATCCATTGCCTAATCCAATGCCTGCTAGTAACACAATTAAACTAATTAGCAGAGAACGAGGAAACTTATTTTCTTTACGATTCAGAAAATAGATATTAGACATAAATCCTAACGCCATTAGTAAAGGTAGTAAGGAAGCTTCTGTACTTTGAGCCAAAACCGCGATCGCAGCTAAAACTAAATATATTCCTGTTGGCCAAATAATCTCAGCTTGTGAAGGTGTATCAAGTAAATTTTTGAGCCATTGAGGAGAATTCTTCTGATTAATCGGGGTAAAATCGGAAGGAGTTTCTACTAATCTTTCAGGGAAACGTATTCTTTCTGGGACTTTGATTTTACCTTCCTGACGTAATCTGAGACGATCCATAATAATCGCATCATAAGCAGCTTCAATACTTTCTAATACTTTAGTATCTTGGCTATATTGTTCCTTGAGCTTTTTCTTAGCGTTTTGGATTTCTTCAAAAGAAGCATTTTCTGTGACATTAAGTCGCTCATAAGGATTTTGTTCGTTCATTGGTTACCTCTTTGCTTGGTTTTTATCTAAATTGTTTTCTTAAGATTTAAATAAATTTTTTTCAGAAAAAGTTGTCATGTTATAACTTTTTTTTCATCAAAGGTAAAAACGAAAAACTCAAAAGCTAATTAATTAATTCCATCTCATCTTAGCTTCTAATTTATCGAACTTAACAATAGTCAAACAATGATTTATGGTTTTTTGCTAATAATATTAGTAAATTTCCCACCAGCCCAAGGCAGGACCGATAAATCTCACCGTAATCCAAATTGCTATCATCATACCAATACCAATCCAAGCTCCTCTAGTCGTCCATTTGATAAACTGTTCCGCTTGTGTCTTAGTTATAGGTAACCAAGGTAAAATGGTTTGCTCTTGTCCATATTTTTCTCCCAATGCAGTTTTACGGCGTTTTGCTTCACCCATAATGATAATTAACCATAAATTTACGCAACTATGGCTCGATCATAGCGTTTTCTGGCACCAGAAGGCAGCTAAATTTCTCTTCTAAATCAATTTAAAACACCAAGTACTACTGTTATAAAACTTAACAACAAAGATGTGATTAAAAAGCTTTTGAATTAATTGTCTTTTTTAATTATGACAGTTAATTTAGAGCTACTTTTTTGCTCTACCATTCAAATCTACTATTTTTAAGATCAGATTAGTCCTAGTAAGTTATTTTATGTCACGTCCAATTTATCTCGATTGTCACGCTACTACCCCAGTAGATCAAAGAGTTTTAGAAGCAATGTTGCCTTACTTTACCCAATGTTTTGGCAATCCTAGTAGTATTACTCATGTTTATGGTTGGGAAGCAGAAGCAGCCGTAAAATTAGCTCGTTCTGCGATCGCTGAATCTATTCATGCCACCCCTGAAGAAATTGTTTTTACTAGCGGTGCAACTGAGGCTAATAATTTAGCCATTAAAGGTGTAGCAGAGGCATATTTTAATCAAGGTAAACACATTATTACCGTTCAAACAGAACATCGAGCGGTACTCGATCCTTGTAAATATTTAGAAACTCTTGGTTTTGAAGTTACTTACTTACCTGTCCAACTAGACGGGTTAATTAATTTGCAACAATTAGAACAAACAATTCGTCCCGATACTATTTTAGTTTCCGTAATGGCAGCTAATAATGAAATTGGAGTTTTACAACCTTTAGCTGAAATTGGCGAAATTTGTCACGCTCATCAAGTTTTATTTCACACCGATGCAGCCCAAGCGATCGCAAAAATCCCCCTTGATGTTCAACAGATGAAAATCGATTTGATGTCTTTAACCGCTCACAAGGTTTATGGACCAAAGGGTATTGGTGCATTATATCTCCGTCGTCGTCATCCTAGAGTCAAACTAGCTGCCCAAATTCAGGGAGGAGGACAAGAGCGTGGTATTCGTTCGGGAACTCTTTATACACCGCAAATTGTCGGTTTTGCTAAAGCGGTAGAATTAGGAGTAGCGGAAATGGAATCAGAATCACAAAGACTGCTGCAACTGCGAGAAAAACTTTGGTCGATTTTAAATACAATCGACGGCATTCATTTAAATGGACATCCACTTCAACGTTTGCCAGGCAATCTCAATGTTAGTTTTGAAGAAGTAGATGGTTCGGCATTGCTTTTAGGTTTGCAGCAAACGGTTGCTTTATCCTCTGGTTCAGCTTGTTCTGCTATGAATACTACTCCTTCTCATGTTTTAATAGCTTTAGGACATTCAGAGCAATTAGCCTATGCTTCTCTGCGGTTTGGGATTGGTAGATTCAATACCTTAGAAGAGATTGAACAAGTAGGCAATCTGGTTATCTCAACTTGTGAGTCTCTCCGCCGTAGTAAGCAATATTTTTAAACGCTCTTCTCTTTTTCAAACTACAGACTTATGATTTTTTTATTCAAACACAATAAATTCCTTGTCAAAAATTGATCTTTGAGGTTATATTCAGGTTAAAATTTGATTTATTAGAAGCACTATAATTTAGGTAGTGCAAAATTCTTAATGCTAGAGCAATTTGCTCGCTAAAGCGATCGCTAAAAAATTTAGCTCAGATTTATCAAATCTAACAGCCATAATTGAATCATAGCTCCAGCTATTTCTCAATTTACTTACGACCCTCAGGCTCTTGCGCCAAATGGTTTTTCTAGAAGAGAAAAACTCACTACTTCCACAGGCGAGCAACTCGCTAGTGAAATATAATCGCATAACGAGGTAGTCAGGGCAAATGTAAGCACTTAGTTAAACAGTGCAATCTGGCTTATTTTCAAACATAGATGAAGTTTAGTTTTTTATTGCATAAATCTTTACATTAAGCAATGTTGTCGGACACAGCGTTTAGGTGTCTCAACCTGCTAAAAAAATTTTGAGGAAAATTAATGCCAAAACAAATTATTATTGCGGAACAGCATCATATCGCCGCCGTTTTTTGGGAAGATCAAATTCAGGAATTGATTGTTGCCACAGGCAATCAACAGGTGAGCGATATTTATCTTGGTGCAGTTGAAAACGTTATTCCTGGTATCGATGCTGCCTTTGTTAATATAGGCGATGCAGAACGCAACGGTTTTATTCATGTTACAGATCTTGGACCTCTACGTTTAAAAAAAACTGCTGGAGCAATTACTGAACTATTAACTCCACAACAAACAGTTTTGGTTCAGGTAATGAAAGAACCAACTGGTAATAAAGGACCAAGATTAACTGGTAATATAACCTTGCCAGGACGATATTTAGTTTTGATGCCTTATGGTAAGGGAGTCAAACTATCACGACGAATTAGAGACGATAACGAACGTAACCGTCTACGGGCTCTTGCCATTCTCATTAAACCTGCTGGTATGGGTTTACTAGTGAGAACTGAAGCCGAAGGTAAAGCTGAAGAAGCGATTATGGAAGATTTAGAATTCCTTCAAAAACAGTGGGAATCGATTCAATATCAAGCCTCTTCAACTAGACCTCCAGCATTACTTAATCGCGATGACGATTTCATTCAGCGTGTTTTGCGAGATATGTACTCGGCTGATGTTAATAGCATCGTGGTTGATTCGCAAGCAGCGGTCAAACGAGTTAAACAACATTTAACTAATTGGGGTGGCGGTCGTTCTCCTCAAGGAGTGTTTATCGATCATCATCGAGAACGTCAACCAATCTTAGAATATTATCGGGTCAATGCAGCAGTTCGTGAAGCTCTTAAACCTAGAGTAGAATTACCATCGGGCGGTTATATTATCATTGAGCCTACTGAAGCTTTAACCGTAATAGATGTAAACTCTGGCTCTTTTACTCGCTCTGCTACTGCTCGTGAAACTGTTCTCTGGACTAACAGTGAAGCTGCAACGGAAATTGCTCGTCAATTACGCCTTCGTAATATTGGTGGTGTAATTATTGTCGATTTTATCGATATGGACTCACGACGAGACCAACTGAAACTGTTGGAACATTTTAATAAAGCTCTTAAAGCGGATAAGGCTAGACCCCAAATTGCCCAACTTTCTGAACTTGGTTTAGTAGAACTGACCCGTAAACGCCAAGGAAAGAATATTTACGAGTTATTTGGTCAAACTTGTCCTACTTGTGGTGGGTTAGGTCATTTAGCGCATTTACCAGGGAAATCTGAAGGAGAATCTTTAGAAAGTCCACCAATTACTCCACCAGCAGCGACTCCTAGTTTGCCTTATACTCAAGAAAATAATTTTTCCGATTATTCACTCGACTTAGGTTACGATCCTAGTCCTTCTCCTCCAGAATTACTCAATCATCCCAACTATCAAGAGCAAGCAAATAATAATCGTCGTCGTCGTCGTCGTCGTCTTAATGATATTTTGCTCAAAGACGAACAAACTGAATTAAATCCCGTCATTATAACTCGCGATTTTGAAGCAGAGACATCTAATTATGTACCTGAAGAACGTAAATCTAGGGTGCAATCTAATCGTCCTTCTCGGCGAGATGAAACTAATCTAGAAAAAGTTGCTGTAGAAATGACTGATTTAGAACAAGAAGTTTATGCTTTGATGGGCATATCTCCTTTAATTCGTTTAGAACGAGAGTTTAAAGATCCTAAATCGGTTTTAGTTTTGATTCAAAATCCTAATGATGCTAATCAAGCAACTGCTACAAACGAAACAGAATCTGTTCAAGAATTGGTTGCTGAACCAGAAGTAATGACCGAAACTGAAACGATAACTCCTCCTGAGTTAAAAATAGAAGTAGAAACAGAAACAGAAGAAAATAACAATGCGCGCCGTCGTCGCCGTCGTCGTTCATCAGCACAAACAGAGTTATCAGTTTAAATAAAATTATTAGTTACAGTGAACTATAATCACTTTTTGGATAATTCTTTCTTACCTAAGCTAATCGATGAAAATGCTTTGATAGCCGGAGTAGACGAGGTAGGGCGAGGTGCTTTATTTGGCTCTGTCGTTGCAGCAGTAATCGTCCTACCAGCTTCATCTTTATCCAAATTAAGTGACATTGGGGTTAAAGACAGTAAACAACTATCAGCTAAAAAAAGACAACAAGTGAGTCGACTAATTCAAGTTATGGCTACTGACTGGCAAATTGCTAGTGCTAGCGTCGCAGAAATAGATCGACTTAATATTTTCCACGCTTCTCTACTAGCTATGAAACGAGCAGTAATTGGATTAAAAGTATCGCCAGTTTTGTGTTTAGTAGATGGAAAATTTCCTATTCCCGAACTACCCATAGAACAAAAAACAATTGTACAAGGCGATCGCCATTCTGCTCTCATTGCTGCTGCTAGTATTCTGGCTAAGGCATGGCGAGACGAATTAATCGTTAATCTAGCTTCTGATTATCCAGAATATGACCTAGTTAATAATAAAGGTTATCCTACTAACAAACATCGTTTAGCTCTTAGACAATATGGACTTTCTCCCTACCATCGAACTTCTTTTCGCCCTTGTCAGTGGTGAAAAAACTTATGAGTTTAAGTTAAACCAAAATCTGTCGAAATTTTGTTACTGATAACTATTTCTTCTTGTTCAAATTCCTGAGTAACCCATTGATGATAATCTTTCAACAGTTGAGTAATCAATTTTTGTTTGATTCTTACTAAAACACTTTTTAGTAATTGATGACCAGCTATTTCTAATAAAGGTTTAGGAGTCAACATCAGAGGTGGTGGTAATTCTACTTTGACTTCTAAATCAGCTTGACCTTTTAAATAAGTTTGATTTTGATTGATTTCTGGATACAGTATTCCTTTTAATTGAAGTGAAAAACGTCGATTAATATATTCAACACCTTTAATTTCACAAGCTTGAGATTTTAAATAAACGTTACCTTGAGTATCAGACCAAACTTTGAGAACAACAATCGGTTGAAAATGATACATCTCCATAAAATTAATGGGACGCATTTTTAATTCATACAAATTTTCCTCTAACTGTTTCATTAACTGAGGATTAGCGATCGCTTTAACTAATCTTTGTGGCTGACGTAAATAATGTTGAACGGGAACTCCTTGTTCTTTTATAAGTATTTCTACTGTTTCAGAAGCATTAAAACAAACTTGCATAGGTAAGTAAAACTTAAGTATTGTATTTTTATTAATTTTAAGTTACATTTCTTCAAAAAAAACTTTCCCATAAAAACTTTACATTTTTTGTCTCAACAGGCATTTTTGTTGTAAAACAAATAAAAAACTGCTCATTAAAACTATATGAAGCTTTCTCTTGCCTATTTAGGTCCTACGGGAACTAACTCCGAAACGGTAGCTTTAGCTTATGCTAATTGGTTAGCTCAAAATCATCAGCAAGAAGCGATTCTATGCCCCTATCCAACTATTGCTTTAGCTGCAAAAGCGGTAGCCAATCAAGAAGTAGATTTAGCAGTAGTTCCTGTCGAAAATTCAATTGAAGGTAGTGTCGCGATTACCCTTGATACTCTTTGGCAATTAGAACAGCTAAAAATTATTCAAAGTTTAATTTTACCAATTTCTCATGCTCTTTTATCTTGTAGCTTATCTTTGCAAGAGATTAAAACCGTTTATTCTCATCCTCAAGCTCTTGGTCAATGTCAACAATGGTTAGAGCAGTTTCTTCCTTCTGCTAAACTGATCCCAACCAACTCAACTACCGAAGCCCTGCAATATCTTACAGACGATCTTACTTCAGCAGCGATCGCTTCTCCACGAGCAGCTAAACTTTATAATATTCCCATTCTTGCCGACCATATTAATGATTATCCTGACAACTGTACTCGTTTTTGGGTTTTAAGTCTCGATCCTACGAGCAACGGCAGTTATCTTTCTTTAGCGTTTAGTTTGCCAGAAAATTCTCCAGGAGCATTAGTTAAACCACTTCAGATTTTTGCTAATCAAGGAATTAACTTAAGTAAAATTGAGTCTCGTCCCACTAAACGTTCTCTAGGGGAATATATCTTTTTTATTGATATTGAAAGCAATATTTGTAATGCTTCACTTCAAACTGTTTTATCAGAATTATCTGAATATACTGAAGTTTTAAAAATATTTGGTAACTACGATCTTCTCACTGTGCAATTATAATTAAAGTTTTATTTATTATTTAAAACGTCTTTTAGAGCAGTACGAGCAGCTAAATGATTGCGAGTTGAAGTAAGAATTTCTGCTTCTCTTTCTAAACGAACAGCAGTATCTTGCATTTCTAATAATGCTTGTTGCTCTGATGCTACTCCATAAAGGTTACTAGCTACCCAATAAGACAATTCTACAGGTAAATCGGGTAAATCTTCTGGAAGCTCGATTTTTTGATCGGTAAGTTTGGCTGATAAATGAACTACGTCTTGCAGTAACTTTGCTACATCTTGAGCTAAAGGAGTTAAATCTTTGCTTGGTGGTCGATCCTCAATCCATTCTACTAAACCAACTCGATATGGTTTTTCGCGAATATATTCTAAGACTCGAAATCTTTGTTGTCCTAAAGTTAACATTTTCATGCGATCATCGGGTAAACGCTGAAAATGTACTATCTCTGCACAACAACCAACTGAAGAGATTTCACCTGTCGCAGGATCGATCATCAAAACTCCAAAACGACGGTCATATTCCAAAATTGTATTCATCATAATCCTGTACCGAAATTCAAAAATATGTAACGGTAAAGGGCGACCTGGAAATAAAACAACTTCAGGAAGTGGAAATAGGGGAAGTTCTCTAACAGCAGTAGAAGAAGAAAATGATGCCATATTTGACTGCTTGCTTGTGAAATTCTTTCTTTTTTACTTTAACGAATTTTAACCAAATAAGATACCAAAAACCCCTTAGATTTCTGATTAAGGGGTCAATCAAATTGATTAGCTAAAGTATTTTAAAGTTTGACTTCAATATCTACTCCAGCAGGTAAATCCAATTTCATTAAAGCATCAATAGTTTTAGATGAAGGCTGATAAATGTCGATAATTCGGCAATGAGTCCGAGTTTCAAAATGTTCACGGGAATCTTTATCTACGTGAGGAGAACGCAAGACACAGTAGATTTTCCGTTTAGTTGGTAAAGGAATAGGTCCAATAGCTGTAGCGTTAGTTCTATTGGCAGTATCAACAATTTTTTCACAAGATGTGTCAAGTAAACGTCGATCAAAAGCTTTTAAACGAATGCGAATTTTTTGCTGCTGAATAGTTGCCATAATCTTTAATTGTCAAGGTTCGGAAATTTGAGCTTTAACGCACAAAAAAAATATTTTGTTGGCGTTTTACTTTGAAAGTAATTAGAATTTTTTGATTTTTTCAAGACATTAAAAGGAGCAGATAAGTTGTAAGCTATAGCTTCGCGCTTATCTGCTCTGCTTCATTTGGTTGTCCTACTTAAGAATTTTGGAAACAACTCCAGCACCGATAGTGCGACCACCTTCTCTGATGGCGAAGCGCATTCCTTGTTCAATCGCAATTGGATTAATTAATTCTACAGTCATTTTAATGCGATCGCCTGGCATAACCATTTCTACTGCACTACCATCATCAGCAGTGTAGTCTTTGATTGTACCAGTTACATCAGTAGTACGAACGTAAAACTGAGGACGATAGTTCTTGAAAAAAGGAGTATGACGACCACCTTCTTCTTTGGTTAAAACGTAAACTTCTCCTTCAAATTGGGTGTGAGGAGTAATTGATCCGGGTTTAGCTAATACCATTCCCCGCTCAATTTCTTCTTTTTTGATCCCACGAAGTAATACCCCAACGTTATCTCCAGCCAAACCTTCATCTAAAGTTTTCTGGAACATTTCTACACCAGTTACGGTAGTGCTGCGAGTATCTTCAATGCCGACTATTTCGATGGTTTCTCCAACTTTAACTTTACCGCGTTCGATCCGACCTGTAGCCACAGTACCACGACCAGAGATTGAGAAGACGTCTTCTACAGCCATCAAGAAAGGTTTATCAATTTCCCGTTCAGGAGTAGGAATATAAGAGTCTACGGCATCCATCAAGTCGTAGATTTTATCAACCCACTCATTATCACCTTTTTTGATATTTGGGTTGGCAGTCAAAGCTTCTAAAGCAAGTAATGCAGAACCAGAAACGATAGGAATATCGTCACCAGGGAAATCGTATTCGCTTAAAAGCTCACGAATTTCTAGTTCCACCAATTCAAGTAGTTCTTCGTCATCTACTTGATCCTGTTTATTCATAAACACGACCAAGCTAGGAACCCCTACCTGCTTCGCTAACAAAATATGCTCGCGAGTTTGAGGCATTGGACCGTCAGCAGCAGATACAACTAAAATTGCTCCATCCATTTGCGCTGCACCAGTGATCATATTTTTTACATAGTCAGCGTGTCCAGGACAGTCTACGTGAGCATAATGACGATTATCTGTTTCATACTCTACGTGAGCAGTATTGATTGTGATACCACGTTCTCTTTCTTCGGGAGCTGCATCAATCTCATCATACTTTCTGGCTTTTGCTTTACCAGAAGCAGCTAAAGTAAGAGTAATTGCTGCGGTTAAAGTAGTTTTACCGTGGTCAACGTGACCAATAGTACCGATATTGGCGTGGTCTTTTGTCCTTTCAAACTTTGCGCGTGCCATGAATTTATTCCTTTTCTAATTATGCGTTCCCTTTGTTTTTGTCAATAATTGCCTCTGCTACATTACGAGGCACTTCTTCGTAGTTACTGAACTCCATAGAGAAGATACCACGTCCTTGGGTTTTAGAACGAATATCTGTGGCATAACCAAACATTTCCGCTAGTGGTACTTTAGCAGATACTTTTGATTGACCATCATCAGAGTTCATGCCTTCAATATTGCCACGACGAGAGTTTAAATCTCCCATGACATCCCCAAGAAAATCTTCAGGAACTTCTACCTCAACTTTCATCACAGGTTCTAGCAATACAGGAGATGCTTTCATTACAGCTTCTCTAATCGCCATCGAACCAGCTAGCTTGAATGCCATTTCGTTGGAGTCTACATCATGGTAGGAGCCATCGACTAGGGTTACCTTAATATCAATTAAAGGATAACCTGATAAAATCCCTGATTCGCAGGACTCTTTAACTCCTTGTTCAACTGCTGGAATATACTCTTTAGGAATAGCCCCACCAACAATTTTAGAGACAAACTCAAAACCACTTGCAGGTTCTCCAGGCTCAATTTCGATCACAGCATGACCGTACTGACCCTTACCACCACTTTGCTTAATCCATTTGCCTTCTGCTCTGCTATTTTTCCGAATAGTTTCGCGATAGGCAACCTGAGGTTTACCAACTGTAGCTTCTACGTTAAACTCTCTTAACATACGATCAACTAGAATTTCCAGGTGCAATTCACCCATTCCAGCGATTACAGTTTGATTGGTTTCTGCGTCGGTATTAACACGAAACGTTGGATCTTCATCTGATAGAGCTTGCAAGGCTTTGGATAATTTTTCCATATCGCCTTTAGTTTTAGGCTCTACTGCCACAGAGATAACTGGTTCGGGAATGTAAAGTGACTCTAAAATGATTGGTTTATCTTCATCACAAAGAGTATCCCCAGTTGTCGCAAGTTTCAAACCAACAGCAGCACCTAAATCTCCTGCTCTTAGTTCGTCTACTTCAATCCGCTCATTGGATTTTAAAACAACTAAGCGAGCAATGCGCTCTTTTTTATCCTTGGTTGCGTTGTAGACATAACTACCTTTGGTAAGAACACCAGAGTAGACTCTGATAAAGGTTAGGCGACCATATTTATCTGAGGTAATTTTAAAAGCAAGAGCAGAAAATGGTTCATTATCATCAGATTTTCTTACTGCTTCTGTACCATCAGGTAAAGTTCCTCTGATTGCGGGTACTTCTGTAGGAGCGGGTAAATAATCTACCACTGCATCCAATAAAAGCTGAACACCCTTATTTTTGAACGCAGAACCACAGAGCATTGGCATGATTGAACCATCAATCGTCCCTTTACGCAAAGCACTTCTGATCTCTTCTTCAGAGAACTCTTCTTCCATCATGAATTTTTCCAGAAGTTCTTCGTCAGTTTCTGCAACTGCTTCAATCATCTTGGCGCGATATTCATTCGCCAATTCTTGTAGTTCTTCGGGAATTTCAATATCTTCGATCTGTTCTCCAAGATCATCTTTGTAAATTTTGGCACGCATTCTTACCAAATCAATAATTCCTTTGAATTCGCTTTCGCTACCAATGGGAATTTGAATGGGAACAGCATTTGCTCTAAGACGATCTCGAATCTGTTCGTAAACTTTAAAAAAGTTTGCTCCAGTACGATCCATTTTGTTGACAAAAGCAATTCGAGGTACTTGATATCGGTCTGCTTGTCTCCAAACGGTTTCGGACTGAGGTTGTACACCACCTACGGAGCAAAATACAGCTATAACACCATCTAATACCCGCATCGAACGTTCTACTTCAATGGTAAAGTCAACGTGTCCTGGTGTATCAATGATATTAATTTTACAATCTTTCCAACTGGTACTAATTGCAGCAGCAGTAATGGTAATTCCTCTTTCCTGCTCTTGCTGCATATGATCCATAGTTGCCGTACCTTCATGGACTTCACCCAACTTGTGAGCAATACCAGTGTAAAACAGGATACGTTCGGTAGTTGTTGTTTTGCCCGCGTCTATATGAGCCGCGATGCCTATATTTCGTACCCTTTCTAGCGGGATACTACGTGCCACAGATACCTCCTTAAATCTTGCCAGGCAAGTTATTAGATGTTTATTATTTTTTTAAACTATTTACAATTCTATACTTTTAGTAGCCTAAGCTCCCAGCGACAGTGGAGGGAAATCCGTCGCGGTTTTTTCTGCTACTTGTAGTAGTATGAGGCAAAAGTTTTTAATACCGATAATGAGCAAAGGCTTTATTTGCTTCTGCCATACGATGAGTTTCTTCTCTTTTCTTGATTGCGCCTCCAGTTTCGTTGGCAGCATCCATAATTTCGTTAGCTAATTTACTTGCCATGGTGCGTCCTCCTCTCGCACGAGCAAAATGCACTAACCAACGTAAGGCTAAAGTCGTTCCTCTTGAAGATTTTACTTCCATAGGAACCTGATAGGTTGCACCACCAACTCGACGTGCTTTAACTTCAACTAGAGGTGTAATATTTTTAATCGCTTGTTCAAACACTTCTAACGGATCGTTACCAGTTCTTGAGCCTATAGTCGTAAGAGCATCATAAACTATACGAGCAGCAAGAGACTGTTTACCAGAACTCATGACACGTCTAACAGTCATATTAACCAAACGGCTGTTGTAGACTGGGTCTGGAGGAACTGGGCGTTTTCTTTTAATTGAACGACGAGACATAGCTTTTATTTACAATCAATATCTAAGGAACTATATATTTAGTAATTTTTGATACTATACAATTTGCCGTGATTATTGGATACTTTAATCAAAATCCCCTTAAAATTGTCTTAGCTTCAAAGCTTGCGATGACTATTTTAGTCTCTAAACATCAAGACAAATTATTAAACATCACAAAACGCAAGTTTAATCAATATAGCAATTCACTAAAAAGGGCATCTCTCTCTTGGTTAATAGAGGATGCCTTGAGTCTCCCTAATTTGTGATGAGATTAAGGACAGGCTCAAGTTGCTTTAGGACGTTTGGTGCCGTATTTGGAGCGACCCTGCCGTCTATCTTTAACTCCAGTAGCATCTAGAGTTCCACGAACTATATGATATCTTACTCCTGGTAAATCTTTAACCCTTCCACCACGGATAAGAACTACAGAGTGCTCTTGCAAATTATGTCCAATTCCTGGAATATAAGCTGTGACTTCAAATCCAGAGGTCAGTCGAACCCGAGCTACCTTTCTCAAAGCTGAGTTAGGTTTTTTGGGAGTTGTGGTGTATACTCTTGTGCAAACTCCACGACGCTGAGGACATTCTTTGAGAGCGGGGGATTTAGTCTTCTTCTGAATTTTGGCGCGTTCGCTACGGATTAGTTGCTGAATGGTGGGCATGAGTCATGTATTAAGAACAAGTTGCTGGTCTTTAAAATTACAATAGTCGACAAATTCTAATAATATACAAATAAGGTTGATGGTGTCAACCAATTATAAAATATAATATAAAAGAAGATGAAAGAAAAACTAAAGCTAGTTGATTATTTCATCCTTCTTACAGGTGAAAGATAATCCACAACCACAAGTGCTGACTGCATTAGGATTTTGAAAACGAAAACCCCCACCCATTAAATCTTCCGAGTAGTCTAATTGTAAACCTTGAACATAGGAAAAAGTTTCTCGATCAACAACAATCTTGATTCCATTAGATTCGTAAAGATGATCTGTTTGACTGGTTGACTCTAAGTTGTCTTGTCGATTAGGTTCTAGGTCTAAAACATAAAACAAACCAGAACAGCCACCCGATTTGACAGTTAATCGTAGTTGACTATCTGGTTGTTGACGACTTAGTTGTATTCTTTTGACTTCTTTTGCCGCAGTTTGACTAATAAAAATCATTACAAAACTAACTGCTGATTGAATTAATATAAGTGTATAGTCAATGCTACAGCAAAACTACTTACAACACAAAAATATTATATTGAAAACTAACTTGTTTAAAAAATAAATTAATCTATTTTAAATTATTGTCGAGAGTAATCGTCTTGGAAACGAACAATATCATCTTCTCCAAGATATTCTCCATTTTGAACTTCGATTAGAACTAACTTAATTACTCCTGGATTTTCTAGCCGATGAGCAGTACATTGAGGAACGTAAGTTGATTGATTGCTACTGAGGATCATTTCACTATCCCCACAAATTACTCTAGCTGTACCCGAAACAACAATCCAGTGTTCACTGCGATGATGATGCATCTGTAAACTAAGACGATGACCTGGATTTACTTCAATCCGTTTGATTTTATAGCCTTTTCCTTCTTCTAAAGTTGTGAAAGAACCCCAAGGACGAATTTCTGTCGCAGCAATTCCTGACTGAACAAAAGACTCAGGTAAATCGAGATGAGGTTTTTCTTGGATGGCTTTGGTAGACTGAGGCATTTTTTTTACAATATTTTTAGGTTAAAAAAAATTGGATTTAATTTAGTCGGCTCTAAGATAATGTATTTTATGGATGATGCCTAGAGCCTATGCAAAAGATAACAGATAATTTTTACAAACGAGAAGAGCTTAAATTTAGAATTTAAGCATCTATATTAAATCTTCATGATATTTCCTCAGATTACTTGTCAAGTTTACAATTTTGATAAAATTTAATTTGGTAATTATGTTGACTTGCTTAAGTGTATTTACTTAGTAAAAATAATAACAGTAAATAATTGTTTAAAAGTTTTGAAGCCCGATCGCGAGTTCAGCCTTAAAAATAGGCAATCTAAATTTGGCTCAGCTTAGTTTAGTTATAACCAGAACCAACCAAAACAATCATTTGTTACTCAAACAAAATTCTGACAGCTTGGTGATCAAAAAAACTATTTACTCATTTGAGACTAACAAAATAGTAATCGAGCTTCAGGCAAACATCAAACTGACAAATTTGATAACTAAACTAATTTAGTCTATAGAGCAAAAAGTTTGCGAAGATAAACAAATAATATATGAATACGGTAGTATTCTATAACCCCTATTTATATCTTGTCCTAATCTCTATTAATCCTTTTTACTCTTCAAGATTTACAAATCTTAATAGAGTCAGTCTTTCAATAGCTTAATACATTTGTATAACTAGGCAAAATATGAGCAAAAAACAAAATATGACCAAGCTTGATGTAGCAACAAACAACGAAAAATTAAAATCTGAAACTTTAACTCCTTTTGGTGGACAGCGTTGGTTAGTTGAAGAAAGAGATGCTTGTGGTGTGGGTTTCATTGCTTATTGCGAGTGCCGTGCGACTCACAAACTGATCGAACAAGCATTAATTGCTTTGGGATGTATGGAACATCGGGGTGGTTGTAGTGCGGATCGCGATTCTGGCGATGGTTCAGGAATCATGACGGCTTTACCAGACAAAATTCTTAAATCTTGGTTCGAGCGAAGCCAAATTACAATGCCAGAGAGAGAGAAATATGGCGTTGGTATGGTCTTTTTGCCTCAAGATGAAGCAAAAACAACCGAATGTAAGGAATTTATTGAATCAACAATCAAAGCAGAAAATTTAACTGTCCTTGGTTGGCGTGTAGTGCCAGTTAAACCTGAAGTATTGGGAACTCAAGCTAGAGAAAACCAACCTCGCATTGAGCAGGTGTTGGTAACTTCACCCGAAGGATTGTCGGGAGACGATCTAGATCGAAAATTGTATGTAGCGCGATCGCGCATTGGTAAAAAGTTATCAGATAATTTTTATATCTGTTCTTTTTCCTGTCGCACGATTGTTTACAAAGGGATGGTACGGGCAGAAGTATTGGGTGAATTTTACGAAGATTTGAAAAACCCCAATTATGAAAGTGCCTTTGCCGTTTATCACCGACGTTTTAGTACTAATACCATGCCTAAGTGGCCCTTTGCTCAACCGATGCGTTTATTAGGACACAACGGTGAAATCAATACTTTGTTGGGTAATATCAACTGGATGGCAACTAGGGAGCAAAATCTGAAAGTTCCTGGTTGGACGAGTGAAGAATTAGAGGGTTTGACTCCGATTGTCAATACGGATAATAGTGATTCTTATAACTTAGATAGTGTGATGGAGTTGTTGGTCAGAACTGGGCGTAGTTTACCTGAAGCTGCCATGATTCTAGTGCCAGAAGCTTATCAAAATCAACCTGAACTACAAAAATATCCTGAAATTACTGATTTTTACGAATACTATAGCGGTTTAAAAGAGCCTTGGGATGGCCCTGCACTATTAGTATTTAGTGATGGTAAAACTATCGGTGCTACCTTGGATCGTAACGGTTTACGTCCTGCTCGCTACACCATTACTAAAGATGGTTATATTGTGGTTGCTTCAGAAACTGGAGTCGTAGAGTTACCAGAAAGTGAGATTGTGGAAAAGGGAAGATTAGGTCCCGGACAAATGATTGTGGTTGATTTACAATCTCAAGAGATTTTAAAAAATTGGGAAGTTAAACAACGCATCGCCAAACAAAACCCCTATGGGGAATGGGTTAGACAGAATCGACAGGAACTTCAGCTTCAAGAATTTGACAACCAACTGCAATTAACTCCTCAAGATTTAATTAGCTGGCAAACTGCCTTTGGTTACACTGCTGAAGATGTGGAAATGGTAATTCAGTCGATGGCAGTCGATGGCAAAGAACCAACTTACTGTATGGGAGATGATATTCCTTTAGCTGTGCTATCGGATAAACCTCATGTACTTTATGACTACTTTAAACAAAGATTTGCTCAAGTGACTAACCCTGCGATCGATCCTTTGAGGGAAAGTTTAGTCATGTCTTTGTCGATGCAGCTTGGTTCAAAAGGCAATCTGTTGAAAATCAAACCAGAAGATGCTCATTTGTTAAAGTTGAAAACTCCTGTTCTCAATGAGGCAGAGTTAGCAATTATTAAACAATCTGATTTAAAGGCAGTCGAATTATCAACTTTATATGAGGTAGCAACTGGTCCTAAAGGATTAAAAACAGCAGTTGAACGTCTTTGTCAGCAAGCAGTGGCAGCAGTTCAACAAGGAGCTAAAATTTTAGTTTTAAGTGACCGTGCGGAACAGGGAATTAATACTGAATTGAGTTATATTCCTCCCCTACTCGCGGTTGGAGCAGTTCACCATCACCTAATTCGTCAAGGATTGCGTTTAAAAGCTTCTTTAGTAGTAGATACGGCTCAATGCTGGAGTACTCATCATTTTGCTTGTTTAATCGGTTATGGAGCTTCGGCTATTTGTCCTTATTTGGCTTTAGAAACGGTTAGGCAGTGGTGGAACGACCCTAAAACTCAGAATTTAATGCAGAATGAAAAAATTGCTTATATTTCTGTAGAAACAGCGCAAAAAAATTATCGCAAGGCAGTAGAAGCAGGATTATTAAAAATCCTTTCTAAAATGGGTATTTCTCTAATTTCTTCCTATCACGGAGCGCAAATTTTTGAAGCCTTGGGACTAGCACCAGACTTAATTAATTTAGGTTTTAATGGTACAACTTCCCGCATTGGTGGTTTAACAGTAGAGGAATTGGCACAGGAAGTAGTTACTTTTCATAGTCGTGCTTTTCCCGAATTACATAGCAAAAAATTAGAAAACTTTGGCTTTGTCAAATATAAAAAAGGTGGAGAGTATCACATGAACTCTCCCGAAGTGGCAAAAGCCTTGCATAAAGCAGTAGAAACCAAGCAATACGATCATTATGAACTTTATAAAAAACAGTTGTCAGGTCGTCCAGCAACTGCTTTACGAGACTTATTAGATTATCAACCTGACCGCGCTTCGATTCCTTTAGAAGAAGTTGAACCAGTCGAAAATATCCTCAAACGCTTCTGTACAGGAGGAATGTCTCTAGGTGCTTTATCAAGAGAGGCTCATGAAACTCTAGCGATCGCTATGAATCGCATTGGTGGTAAGTCTAATTCTGGCGAAGGTGGCGAAGATGTGGTTCGCTTTAAGATTTTGAATGATGTCGATGCTAATGGTTTATCGCCTACTTTACCTCACCTGAAAGGTTTAAGAAATGGAGATACAGCTTCTTCGGCAATTAAACAGGTGGCTTCAGGACGTTTTGGTGTTACTCCAGAATATTTAATGAATGCCAAGCAACTAGAAATTAAAATTGCTCAAGGAGCAAAACCAGGCGAGGGAGGACAGTTACCAGGTAAAAAGGTTAGTCCTTATATTGCCATGTTACGCCGTTCTAAACCTGGTGTACCCTTAATTTCTCCACCACCCCATCATGATATTTACTCGATTGAAGATTTAGCTCAGTTAATTTTCGATCTCCATCAAATTAATCCCAAAGCTCAAGTTTCCGTCAAATTAGTCGCAGAAATCGGTATTGGGACGATTGCTGCTGGTGTAGCTAAAGCTAATGCGGATATTATTCAAATCTCTGGTCATGACGGTGGTACAGGTGCATCACCCTTGAGTTCGATCAAACACGCAGGAATTTCTTGGGAATTGGGTTTAACCGAAGTTCATCGAGTCTTACTACAAAATCAATTGCGCGATCGCGTAATTTTACGGGCTGATGGTGGCTTAAAAACTGGTTGGGATGTAGTCATGGCTGCCTTAATGGGAGCAGAAGAATATGGCTTCGGTTCAATTGCGATGATTGCGGAAGGCTGTATTATGGCAAGAGTTTGTCACCTCAATACCTGTCCTGTCGGAGTTGCTACTCAGCAAGAAAAACTGAGAGAGCGTTTTAGCGGTGTTCCTGAAAATGTAGTCAATTTCTTCTACTTTATTGCTGAAGAAGTGCGTTCTCTCTTGGCAAAATTGGGTTACCGTAGCCTGGATGAAATCATCGGTCGTACAGATTTACTAACCCAAAGAACTGATGTTCGCTTAACCAAAACTGAAGGTTTAAATCTAGATTGTTTACTAAACTTACCCAATGTTAAAGAAGACCGCAGTTGGTTAAATCATGAAGAAGTACACAGTAATGGTGCTGTTTTAGACGACGAATTATTAGCTGATGCAGAAATTGCTGCTGCCATTCGCAATCAAACTGCCGTTACTAAAGAAGTTCGGATCATAAATACTGACCGTTCCGTTGGCGCAAGAATAGCTGGCGCGATTGCATCTCAGTATGGTAATAGTGGTTTTGGAGGAGAAATTACCTTCAAATTCAAAGGTTATGCTGGTCAAAGTTTTGGCGCATTTAACCTGCCAGGAATGAACATGATTCTGGAAGGAGAAGCTAACGATTATGTAGGCAAAGGAATGCACGGCGGAGAGATTGTCATTACTCCTCCTGATGGTGCTAATTATAATGCTGCCGAAAACGCGATCATTGGCAACACTTGTCTTTATGGTGCTACTGGTGGTTTTCTTTATGCTAATGGCAAAGCTGGAGAAAGATTTGCTGTTCGCAATTCTCAAGCTGTAGCAGTAGTTGAAGGAACAGGAGATCACTGTTGTGAATATATGACAGGTGGAGTAGTCGTAGTTTTAGGATCGGTAGGTCGAAATGTTGGGGCTGGAATGACTGGTGGAATTGGTTATTTCTTAGACGAAGAAGATAATTTCCCAGAAAAAGTTAATCCCGAAATTGTCAAAATTCAAAGAGTAATTTCTTCAGTAGGAGAAAAACAACTAAAAGACTTGATTACTGCTCATGCAGCTAAAACTGGTAGTCAAAAAGCAAAGATGATTTTGGATAATTGGAACATTTATCTGAATAAATTCTGGCAAGTTGTACCACCCTCGGAAGCTGATAGTCCTGAAGCTAATCCTGAAGCAATGATTCAATTAGAAAAACAGTCTCTTACTTCTGTGTAGTTGATTAGTTAAATTTAATCAATTGAACTGGCAAGGAGATATTTTGCTCTTTGTCAGTTTTTTTTTAAGTCTAAGTTTGACTAACGTTTAAAGATTTTGGACATACTTCAAATACCAGTTGTGAGCAATAGAAACAGACATCAAATTCCATAAAGAAATTGACTTGTCCCAAAATTAGAGGAACTTTTTCTGCTTTTGTCCATGCTAAAACAAGTTGTACAGGCTCAAATTTGCCGACGCTCGATTCCAGGATCACAGCACGTGCTTCAAATTGAGCAAGATTACCTGTTAAATTCAAAGCCGTTGTCTGATTTTCCCAAATGTATCCTAATTCTAGTCCAAGCTCATATGGCATTACGTTTACTGTTACTCCAGTATCTAACAACCCAATAGCTGAGACTGACTGCTGCTGGTACGTTAGATTAATCGGCAAATATGGACAGAACCCTGCTTCGCCAAGCGTTGAATCGAAGCTGATATATGGATATTGCTCAGAGTTACTCATGAGTTTTGGTTTTAGCGTTTTCTAAAACTTGCAACATACTATCTGCTGCTTCAAAAGCATTGTAAGGTGACCAAACAGGGTATTCTTGACCGGGTTGAATTAAGTTTGTCTCTGCTTGTGCAAGCTCAGACACCAAAACTTGCATAATATAAAGTTTATCAGCGCGATTGAGATTTCGTAGAGTATTGAGTAGTTCGGCTGAAACCATTGCAAAAACTCCGAAATATTTAATTAAACTGAAAACTATCATAGCGATAGTACTTAAATATAATTCAACAATTTGTTAAACTTGTCCCAATTTTGAACCTCATCAAGGTACGGGAAATAATAACACAACTAATCAGAATAAACCCTGCCACGCCATTGAGTCGGAGTTCGCCAAGAAGATATAAAAATCCTAACCACAGCTAAAGGATCGGCAAAAGGAGAAAGCCAAAACAACCAAGAAGCTGGAGAAAATTTAGACGGACGTTGATAGGAAGACGCGATCGCTACTAAAATAATTAGACGCAAGAATAACAAGAAAAGATTTAAACTTAGCACTGCGACTAAAGTAATCGAACTGTAACCTAAATTAAGTAGCAATAATGTAATCAAAGATAAAAGGAAAGGTAATCCTTACTTCAATTTTTGTTAACTAATGGTTGATTGTACAGACGTTCCATGGATAGTAATTCTCATCTCTACTGGTTGTGGTTACCCAGGCGATCAATCTAGAAGCCAGATAAGCTATAATTCATTTTGCTTGTCTGTGACCTAAAACCTTTGTAGATATTAAGTATTATCTTCGCTCAAAATAGCTAAATCCTTGCCAAGCAATCAAGCAATTTATATTTGGTAAAATTTGACGACGAGTTTAACCAACCATAAATTTCACAGACTTTCCACTTAATTTATTCGTTATTATTATTAGTAATCATGGCAGATAATCAATCCCAAAATAAGCAGCAACCAAGCTCTACTTTAGAAGAAATTCGTGCTACTAGAATTGAAAAAGTTGAAGAACTTAAACAATTGGGATTGAATCCTTATGCTTATAAATGGGAAGTAACTCATCACGCAGCCGAATTACAAGAAAAATATCGAGATTTAGCTGACGGAGAAGAAGTCGAAGACGAAGTAGCGATCGCAGGAAGAATTGTTGCTCGTCGTGTTTTTGGTAAACTAGCTTTTTTTGAAATTCAAGATGAAACTGGCAAAATTCAATTATATTTAGATAAGAAAAAAATAAATGAAAAAATGCCTGATTTAGAAGGAGCTTTTAATCACCTCAAAAAGCTTACCGACACAGGCGATATTTTAGGAGTAAAAGGAACAATTAAAAGAACAGAAAAAGGCGAACTTTCTGTTTATGTAAGTGAGTATGCTATTCTCACCAAATCTTTATTGCCTTTACCAGATAAATGGCATGGTTTAACTGATACTGAAAAACGTTATCGTCAGCGTTACGTAGATTTAATTGTTAATCCACAAGTTAGACAAACCTTTCGTCGTCGCGCTCAAATCACAGCTGGAATTCGTCGTTATTTAGAACAGCGCGATTTTTTAGAAATAGAAACTCCTGTTTTACAAAGTGAAGCTGGCGGTGCTGATGCTCGTCCTTTTATTACTTATCACAACACTTTGGAGATGAATTTGTATCTCCGCATCGCTACCGAATTACATCTTAAAAGATTAATTGTTGGCGGTTTTGAAAAAGTATTTGAACTAGGTAGAATTTTTCGCAATGAAGGAGTTTCTACTCGCCACAATCCCGAATTTACCATGATTGAAATTTATCAAGCTTACGCCGATTATAAAGATATGATGGCGTTGACAGAAGATTTAATTAGTAGCGTTACTCAAGAAGTTTTAGGTACAACTAAAATTAATTATCAAGGAAAAGAAATTGACTTAACACCTCCTTGGCGCAGAGTAACTATGCATGAATTAGTTCAAAAAGCGACAGGTTTAGATTTTAATTCATTTAATGACTTTGAATCGGCAAAAGTTGCAGCACAAAAAGCAGGAATAGAAGTACCAAATGAATGTCAAACTATTGGTAAACTTCTCAACGAAACCTTTGAACAGAAAGTAGAAGAGACTCTAATTCAACCTACTTTTGTAATAGATTATCCTGTAGAAATTTCTCCTCTTGCTAAACCTCATCGCAGTAAACCAGGATTAGTAGAAAGATTTGAATTATTTATTGTTAGTAGAGAAACTGCCAATAGTTTTTCGGAATTGACAGATTCCTTAGATCAAAGACAGAGATTAGAAGCACAAGCAGCTAAAAAAGCAGCAGGAGATTTAGAAGCTCACGATGTTGATGAAGACTTTTTGGCAGCTTTAGAATATGGTATGCCTCCTACTGGTGGTTTAGGGATTGGAATTGATCGCTTGGTAATGTTATTAACTGATTCTCCCAGTATTCGTGATGTAATTGCTTTCCCCCTATTAAAAAGTCAAAGTGTAGCGATTAAATCTTTTGACTATGATGCAGAAAAAAAAATTCTGAAAATTGAATTCAATCATGGTGGCATTTATAAATATTTAGATGTACCAAAATCTATTTACAAAGAATTAAAAGAAACTCCTTCTGTCGGTCAATATTTTAATAGTAAGATACGAGACAAGTTTGGTTGCGATCGTGAAGTATGAACGAAATTTTAGAAACTTAATTTGTAGAGTGGGTTAATTTGCTTAACCCACCTGTTAAAAATTAGAAAATAATTTGTCTTGATTTACAATTAAAAATAGATTCAATGCGGGTGTAGTTCAGTGGTAGAACGTCAGCTTCCCAAGCTGAATGTCGTGGGTTCGAGTCCCATCATCCGCTTAGTTATTTATGATAATTATTATATTTATTGATTCAAAAAAAAATCCCTCCCGAACAATGACAGGAGAGAAACTGATAGAGAGGTTTATTGTTTTATATACCTCGTTTTAAAGATATTTCTACCTGTTTAAATTCTTGTTGAAGACGTTGCTTAAGTTTATCTGGTAAAGGACGAATACCATAGGAACTATAGTAACCAGCTAAAGCATTTAATGCAGTTTGCATGGTAGTAAAGGAACGAAGTCCAGCAGTTTTAGCATCACGACGATAGCGAGAAGCATAATCACTAATTTGCTGACGTGCCAGAGTAACTACTTCCTTTTTATTAGGTGCATCATTGGAAAGATTGATCGCTGTAGAAAGATTTTGTAAAACAGCTAGTGTATCTTGGCTATAATTTCCAGTTAATCCACTAGGACTGTTACCACAGCCGATTAAACCTATTACTAGTACTAAAACTAAAGCTAGTAAACGCGATAAGTATTTTTTAGAAAACATAATTTATTGTTAACGATCCCAGATTCAACCTATCCTATCAAGAATTGGCGCGCCCTGAACTCTTCAATTACATAGACTCAAAAAGTTTTATTTAACCAAAGCGCCCACTTACATATTCCATCGTCGCTTCTTCTTTGGGATTTTGGAAAATAACTTCAGTGCGATCGCACTCGACTAGATAACCTTGGCGATTTCCTTTTTCTGTGGCTGTAACATTAAAGAAAGCAGTTAAATCTGCAACTCTTGATGCTTGTTGCATATTATGAGTAACAATTACTATTGTGTAATTTTCTTTGAGTTGATGAATGAGTTCTTCTACTTTTAAAGTAGAAATCGGGTCAAGTGCAGAACAGGGTTCATCCATTAGTACCACATCAGGTTGCAGCGCGATCGCTCTAGCAATACACAATCTTTGCTGTTGTCCGCCAGAAAGTGCTAAACCACTTTGTTTGAGTTTATCTTTAACTTCATCCCACAAAGCTGCTTGTTTGAGAGAACGTTCAACTAATTCATCCATATCCCCTTTGTAACCGTTGATTCTAGCACCAAAGGCGATATTTTCATAAATTGACTTAGGGAAAGGATTAGGTCTTTGAAACACCATCCCAATTCTACGTCTGACCTGAACTGGATCGATATCTTTAGCGTAGAGATTGTTATTGTGATAAGAAATTAATCCTTCAAGACGAAAAATAGGGATTAAATCGTTGAGGCGATTATAACAACGTAGAAGAGTACTTTTCCCACAACCAGATGGTCCGATAAAGGCGGTAACTTTATTTTTGGGAATATCAAGATAGATACCTTTTAAAGCTAAAAAATGTCCATAATAGACGTTGACGTTCTCCGCCTTTAGCACAGTCTCTGTCTGACTGGCTGTGTGTTGTCTATATACCATAAAATTAATGCTCTTGCTTGAAAAATTTAAGCTGTGATGTTTAATTTATATACCTGTTAGTCAATCGTACCGAAAAAGGGTTACCATCGCTTTAACTTATGGTTAAGAAATTCCTTAACCTATTCTTAATTTACCTTTAAAAATGCTGATTAACCAGTTATATCGATTACATTTTTGCTTCAAAAGCTTATTTTAAGAAGCTTCAGGAACTCTTTTTACTAGTGATTGATTAAAACTAAATTGATATAGCAAAAGAACTATAGATTAAAACATCAATATTATTATTCTTCGTAGAACGAAGAGAAAATAAGCTTTTGAAGTTCAAACTTAGAACCAACCAAAGAAGCTTAACCTTGGCTGCATTTGCTAAAAATTTAACTTTTTATAATTAGTTTATCAATAATTAAGGACGAAAAAAAAGGTTGACGCCAAAGTTGACCCATTTTTCCATCCTCAATTCTCAAACCTTTAATTACAAAAACAATTTCATTAAAAATTATGCTGATTGAGTTGCATAATTAGAAACAATTTTAGTTAAAGTTTGTTTTAAACTCTCGCGGTTATGAAAATTATCAACTTTAGCCAATAAATTACCGCGCTCAAATAACATTAAAGTTGGCAAATTTTTTAAACGATAACTATTAGCTAGTTTAAAATTTTCATCAGCATTAATACTGACTAATTTGATTGGCTCAGTGAACTCTGCTTGCCATTGAATTAGCAAAGGTTCAATCATGCGACATAAACCACACCAAGGAGCCCAAAAATGAACTAAAACCGGCTGAGAAGATTTTAAAACTTCTTGATTAAAGCTTTGTTCGTTAACCGAAAGAAACATCTTGTCTAAATTTTTTTATCAATAATAATTTTATCAACTTGGAATTATGCTACAACCAATTGGGATCGCCCGCCACAAACTCAGAATAAATTACCAATTAACTTGAGATGTAACTTGCATTAACCAAGGATGCCCCCACCAAAGTAACAAAACAAAACCCAAAACACCGACGTAAGCAGGACGAAGAAATTCTGCTAATTTAAATGTTTGTCTCCCATCAAGAATTGCTAAAAAAGGAATTACCGAAGTCCGCTCTTTAACTTTGAGAAAGGCATCTCCGTAACGCTTTTCTAACCTGCGATCGCCATGCCAAACTGCAAATAAATGGTGAGCAATTAATCCTAAAGATGTTACTACCATAAAAGTCGTCCCAATCCACAAAGTATGAGCAATACACCAAATCACCTGCCCTACCATTTGAGGATGACGAGAAATCCGCATAATTCCAGTTTCGTAGAGATGGACTTGAGGACGAGCGATCGCAGCAATTTCTAATAAGTTAAAGGTAGCAGGATAGAGGAAAATAAAAGAAATCAAGGAAAGCAGCCAAACTAAAGGTTTAATTCCTGGTATTCCCTGAACTTGCCATAATTGCAAGCCATCATAACGATGATTAAAGAAATAAATAATCAGGATAGTAGCAAAAGGTATGCTCACCAAAGCAAACAAGATGCGATATAGTCTTGCGCCAATTTTAGCTTCTCCCCAAGGGCGAAGGGCAGCCAAACCACTGTGGGCAATAGCAAAACCGAAGAGTAGACTGATGATGATCCCATGACTGGGGGTAAACCAACTTGCTCCTGTCATTGATATCTAAATATATGTGTTATTTACCATACTCGATGTTAGCAACGATTTCATACAAATACGATCCCCTGATTATGATACTGTCAAGCTGAGGGAATTAATCAAATACGATATGACGATGGGGGACAGCGAAATTACTTCGACAAGTCCAACCAGCGTGTTGACAGACCCTTAATTTGCCAGAAAATCATCAGTTTTTGAAGATTAATTAGGCTTTTAACCTTGAAGCAAAATTTGCTCTTTTACTAACAAAACTGTTAACAAGATTTTATGTCTGACATTCCTTTTACTTTAGACCAACTAAGAATTCTTAAGGCGATCGCAGCCGAAGGGAGTTTTAAACGGGCTGCTGACAGCCTGTATGTTTCTCAACCAGCAGTAAGTCTTCAGGTACAAAATTTAGAAAAACAACTAAATGTTCCTCTGTTTGACAGAGGAGGAAGAAGGGCGCAATTGACAGAAGCAGGACATTTATTACTTAGTTATGGAGAGAGAATTATTGCTTTATGTCAGGAAACTTGTCGGGCAATTGAAGATTTGCAAAATCTCCAAGGAGGTACTTTGATTGTTGGTGCTTCTCAAACTACAGGGACTTATTTGTTACCGAGGATGATCGGTTTATTTCGGCAAAGTTATCCAGATGTCTCCGTACAATTGCAAGTTCATTCTACACGTCGCACTTCTTGGGGAGTGGCTAACGGACAAGTAGATTTAGCTATTATTGGGGGCGAAGTACCAGCCGAATTACAGGAAACTCTCAAAATTATTCCCTATGCTGAAGATGAATTGGCTTTGATTTTACCCGTGTTTCATCCTTTAGCTCAGTTAGAAACAATTCAAAAAGAAGATTTATATAAACTACAATTTATTACCCTCGATTCTCAATCTACAATTCGTAAAGTAATCGATAAAGTGCTGACTCTTTATGAAATCGATCCCAAACGACTCAAAATTGAAATGGAACTTAATTCGATCGAAGCAATCAAAAATGCGGTACAGTCAGGATTAGGAGCAGCTTTTGTTTCGACCACAGCGATTGAAAAAGAGTTGCAAATGAATGTTTTACACCGAGCAACCATCAAAGATGTAATAGTTCGGCGAGTTTTATCGGTAATTGTCAATCCTAATCGTTATTGTTCTAAAGCAGCAGAAGCCTTCAGTCGAGAAATTTTACCTCAATTTTCTACCAAAGAAGAATTCAAAGTTACCGAGGGAATTTATCAAAATACTGCTAATTTTAAGGAAATTCTCTCCAACTCTCATAATGTTTGAGATAAGCTATTGTTAGACTGGGGGGAATCTTAAACCTTAAAATAAATTTGGTTGCGATCGAGAAATGGAAATTCTCTGCACTCGACCTAATTGTCCGCGTCCACGTAACTTTTTTAGTGACCTTGACGATGCGACTAAACTCAAAACAATCCAGGGAAAATACTGTACTAGTTGTGGTATGCCTTTAATTTTGGCTGGTCGTTATCTTCCTTTGCGGTTACTAGGTAAAGGTGGATTTGGGGCAGCTTTTTTAGCTCGCGATCGTCATACCCCTGCTATGCGAAAATGTGTAGTTAAGCAATTTCAACCTGCGGGAAATCTTTCTCCTCAAGAATTAGCTGTCGCCCAAAGTTTGTTTGAACGCGAAGCGGAAGTGTTAGAAAAATTAGGCAATAAACATCCACAAATTCCCGATTTATACGCCTTTTTTCCTTTGATCGTTCCCAGTAGTCAAAGTAATCAAGAAGAACAGTATTTTTATTTAGTACAAGAATATATTGACGGACAAGATTTAGAAACTCTTTTAGCTCAAAGAGGCACTTTTTCTGAAGCTGAAGTAATAGAAATACTTACAGAAATCCTTAAAATTCTGCAATTTGTTCATCAAAATAATTCGATTCATCGCGATATCAAACCCTCCAACATTATGAGCGATCGCAATGAAATATTACATTTACTTGATTTTGGTGCAGTTAAACAGGTAGCAGCCAATGCCAATAATCCCACTCCAAACAGATCTACAGGGATTTATTCCATGGGTTTTGCCCCTCCCGAACAAATGGCTGGCGCACAGGTTTATCCTTCAACCGATCTCTATGCTTTAGCAGCTACTTGTATCAATTTGCTGACAGGTAAACCAGCCGAACAAATGTACGATTATTACAAAAATCGTTGGCAATGGAAAGATTATGCACCCCAGACAAGCGATCGCTTGTCCAAGATTTTAGATCGAATGTTATTACCTACCCCTTCAGAAAGGTTTCAATCGGCAACAGAAGTCCTAGAAGCCTTAAATACTCGTCTTGTAATTAAAAGTCAACCCCAAGCAATTACACCTCAACCACCACCACCAACAATTCCCAGTCAACCGAAAAAACAAATTCAGTTATCTTTACCTCAATTTTCTTTATTAGAAATTCTTGCGAGTGCAGCTTTTACGGGATTTGAAGGAGCATTGTTATATATTGCTCTGAGTAGTCTAGCTACTTTTAATCTCAGTATCAATATCATTATTGGCATTTGGGGAATGATTTTAGGTGGATTAATTTTTGCTCAAATTCGCCGAGTTATTGAAAAAGTAGACTTGTTAATTATTGCTGGAATTAGTGCTGCAATTATTTATTTTGTTCCTTTGTTACAAGGATATTTAGCCATACAATCTATTTTTATCATTGGGGTAATGGCAGCAGCGGGAGTAATGGGAGTAGCAGCTTTGTTTCGTTTAATTTATCAGCTACTTTCTCGTTTACTTTAATAATTACAAAAGCTTCAGATAAAACAATTTATCAAAATAATGATATTTTTGAGAATTAGATTAAATTTGACAAGCTGGTGACAGGATTTGAACCCGCGACCGGCTGATTACAAATCAGCAGCTCTACCAGCTGAGCTACACCAGCAACAGTTACTAATTATAACAGATATATAAAAAATAGCAAGTTTATTTTCTAATGGGGCTTTTTAGTTCTGGACAAACTCCGATCTTTTATAACTAGCAAATCTGGGGGCAACCTCGTGGTTACCCTAAAAATTAACAAGATTATCAGATAAATTGGTTTGATTTGCCAAGAGATAACTTATATTTTCAATTTATGCCATATTACTTTCAATTGCCCAACGTGCTAACTCAGTACGGTTATTTAAGCTAGTTTTGTTAAGCATATTAGAAACGTGGCTTTCAATTGTCCGTTGACTAACGTTAAGTTGTTCAGCAATTTCACGATTAGCCATGCCTTTAGCGACTAACTGCACTACTTTCAACTCCGTTGGAGTGAGTTCAACATTATGGGGAACTTGAATTGTTGCTACTCCGTCTATTCCTCTAGCACGACCTTGCTCCCAACGCTTGATTTGATTGAGAGAAGATTCTACCTGTGCTACCAATTCTTCTGGTTCAAAAGGTTTAACCATATAAACATCAGCACCTTCGTTTAAACCTTTGACTCGGTCTTGACTTTGCCCTTTAGCCGAAAGAAACAGAACAGGGATTCTATTGGTTCGAGGTTCTTGTCTAATATGTTGAACCAGAGAATAACCATCCATTTCGGGCATCATCACATCGCAAATAATCATATCGGGGATACTCTGCTCTAGCAAATCTAAAGCTTCTCTCCCATTTTCTGCTGTCATGACGTTATAACCCCTAAATTCGAGATAGTCTTTAACCAGTAAGATTAAATTAGGGTCATCGTCAATAAGTAGTAATTTTTTACTATCTCTTTGAGAGTTTTCTTTCATAAGTAACACTTTTGATTCTGCTGCTATTTCTGTGTGCATTTTTTCTTCCCCATATTATTTATTGAAATGCGAGGGGTCTTACTGATATCTATTTTTAAGCATCTGTTAATTTAACTAGACATAAGCAAGCAAGTAATAAGAATTAAACTATAGTAATAATTGAGTCGATAATCTAATTTGATTGTTTTTTGTAAACACGGATTTGGGATCAAGCTTTATTAGGTGATATTAACCTTAAGTTTTGATAACCGCAAAAGTACAATCAACTAATCAATAATACTCTGATTATTGTCGATCTGTCTTGTGCTATTAATCTAAGTATAATTACCCTTAAGATATTTAACATAGGTCTTGCTGAAACCCAAAGTTAATGTTTTAATATGTCTAATTTTACTCAACAAATCACTGAATTAATTAGATCTCGTCGCTCGACTAAACCTCGTTGTTTTAACGGAAAAACAATAGAAGATTCTATAGTTTGGGAAATTTTAGCAAATGCTAATTGGGCTCCTACTCATGGCTTAACTCAGCCTTGGCGGTTTAAAGTTTTTACTGGTTCTAGTTTGGAAAAGTTGGCAAATTTTCAAGCAAACTTATATAAAAAATTGAGTGACGATACTAGTTTTAAACCAGAAAAGTATGAAAGAATGAAGACAAATATTCTTAAGTCTTCTCACGTAATTGTTATCTGTATGAAACGACAAATATCCGAGAAAATACCAGAAATTGAAGAAATAGAAGCAGTAGCTTGTAGTGTCCAAAATATGGCTTTAACGGCTACTGCTTATGGGATTTGCAGTTTTTGGGGTTCTGGAGGAGTGACTTATACTCAGGAGTTGAAAGATTTTTTGGGTTTAGAAAAACAAGATTATTGTCTTGGATATTTATACTTAGGTTATAGCGATCACCCTAGTCTTACTAGTCGTCGCGATCCGATTGAGCAAAAAGTAGAATGGTTTGATTAAAATTTAGCAAAACTTAATATGAGATTTTTCATCGAATCTACTACAGTTTACATTCTGATAGATGGCTTAATCAGGTTATAGTTTTGTCGCTTAAACTTGTTAGAATTAAAAACAGTATAGTTTAAGTTTTAAGCAACTCTAAAAGTTGAATTTCATCAAGTTGAGAAATATTCAATTCTTGGGCTTTAGCTAATTTAGAACCTGGATTTTCTCCTATTACTAAATAATCAGTTTTAGCACTAATTGAATTAGTTACTTTTCCTCCTGCTTGTTCGATTAAATCTTTGGCTTTATTACGTTTAAGGGTAGGTAAAGTACCAGTAATGACAAAAGTTTTACCAACTAAAGTATTTTTAGCTAAATTGGATGGAGTTTTAGTAGACGAATTATGGTTTTCAAATTGCAATCCTGCTTCTTGTAAAGCTGATACTAACAGTTGATTAGCAGGAATTCTAAACCATTGAAATACTGATTGAGCAATCTCTTCCCCAATCCCATAAACTGCTTCTAGAGAAGCTACAGATGCTGTAGATAAAGCTGTAATTGTCGGAAAGTTTTGAGCTAATAATTTGGCATTGACGCTACCAACATAGCGAATTCCCAAACCGTATAAAACTCTAGCATAGGGTTGATTTTTAGAATCAGCGATCGCGCTTACCAATTTCTCGGCGGATTTTTGTCCCATTCTTGCTAATCCAGCAATTTGTTCTACTTCCAAAGCGTAAAGATCGGCAATAGATTTGACTAGGTTATTTTCTAGTAGAAGTATGACAATTTTTTCTCCCAAACCCTTAATATCTAAAGCGTCACGGGAAGCCCAATGAATTAGGCTACCTCGCAAAATAGCTGGACAAGAACTATTAACGCATCTAGTTACCGCTTCCCCCTTTGGACGAACTAATTGGGAATTGCATTCGGGACAATGAGTAGGCATTTGGTAGGGTTGGGTACCAGGAGGGCGCAATTGAGACATGACCCGTACTACTTCGGGAATAATTTCCCCTGCTTTGCGAATAATTACGGTATCGCCAATACGGATATCTAATTCGGAAACGCGATCGCTATTGTGAAGAGTTGCCCTTTGTACAGTAGTTCCCGCTAGTTGGACTGGTTGCATCACAGCCATCGGTGTTACTGCACCAGTTCTACCGACATTGACAATGATATCTTTAACTATAGTAGGAGCTTCTTCGGCTGGATACTTAAGTGCGATCGCCCAACGAGGAAATTTTTGAGTAAAGCCTAATCTTTGTTGCAGAGAGTAACTATTAAGTTTGACAACAACTCCATCAGTTAAATAAGAAAGATTACGTCTCGCTGTATCCCATTTTTGATAGTATTCTTCAACTTCTGCCAGAGATTGACACAGTTTGCGGTTAGGATCGACCCGAAATCCCATTTTTTGCAACAATTCTAAAGATTCCCATTGAGAAGTGGGATGCTCGGGATGATTAGGAAGATGTAGAGTATAAGCAAAAAAATTCAACTTACGTTTAGCGACGACTTTAGCATCCAACTGACGTAAAGTACCAGCAGCAGCATTACGAGGATTAGCAAATAAAGCTTCTCCTGCTTGTTCTCGCTCTTGATTAATACTTTCAAAAACTGCGATGGGTAAAAAAGCTTCTCCTCTTACTTCTACTATCGGGGGTGGATTATCTAAATTGAGCCCCAGAGGAATCGTCCGAATGGTACGGACATTCTGAGTAATATCTTCTCCTGTCACTCCATCTCCTCTAGTGACACCTCGAACTAAAATGCCGTTTTCATAAGTTAAAGCTAAAGCAGAGCCATCAATTTTTAACTCGCACACATAGGCAAAATCTTGAACGTCTGGTGCTTGTCGTTGCCATCTTTCTTCCCATTTAGCTAATTCTTGCTGATTAAAAGCATTTTCCAGACTATAGAGAGGAATATTGTGTTTAACTGAAGTAAATTGCGAAGCTGGTTGATCTCCGACTCGTTGAGTTGGACTATCGGGGGTAATGAGTTCGGGATATTGAGCTTCTAAGTCTTGCAATTGACGGTAGAGTTGATCGTAGACAGCATCCTCCATAATTGGATTGTCAAGAACATAATAAGCATATCCTGCTTGGATTAATTGTTGTCTCAGTTGGACTACTTTTTGTTGAATTTCTGGTGTTGCTGTCACGGTTATGGCTCTGCACTAATTAACAATTACCAATCTAGTATATTAGTACCTTTAATCAGAAGAGTAGTAATATTTAATTGGATGTAATCAAAAGCGTCCACTGATGAACACGGATGAACACAGATAGAGTTATCGGTTAGTAGTGTTTTTTGTTGATTATTAACTGTTGATGGTTGATGGTTACTTTGATCCTTCGCTTCACTCAGGACGCTTCGCGCTTTTTACTTAATTTAAAGTATTATTGATACATTTTTTGGAGAAAAAGTTCTGTTAAAGTTTTGGTATTAACTAAAATCTCTGATTTAGTTTGAGAATATAAATCGGCTGTACGATAACCTTTTGCTAATAAATTTTCCTGCGTTTTTATTAGTTTTTGTGCTGCTTGATTTTCTCCCCATTGTTGTAGCATTAATCCTACTGCCTGAAAAGTTCCTAAAGGGTTAGCAATACCTTTTCCTGCTAAATCTGGTGCTGTTCCATGAACTGGTTCATACATACCAAAACCATCAGTATTGATACTAGCTGAACCTAATAAACCTATAGAGCCAACTAAAGCTCCACCAAGATCACTGAGAATATCTCCAAATAAATTGCCAGCTAGAATAACATCAAAATGTTGAGGATTAATAACCAACTGCATGGCTAAATTATCAACTAACATCGGTTCGACTCGAACATCTGGAAAATTATGTGCTTCTGCTTGTAATAAAGCAGTCCAAGGAAGATAAGGTAAAGCATTTTCTTTATGAGCAATTGTTAGTAATTTTTTTCTTTGTTGAGCTTGTTGTAAAGCAAATTTAGCAACTCTTTGAATTTCCCAATCATAATATTTCATGGTGTGATAACCATAATCACCTTGTGCATCTGTTCCTCTTCCTGCTGCACCAAAATAAATTCCGCTGACTAATTCTCTAACAAAAAGAATATCTACTCCAATTAATTTTTCTGGTTTAAGAGTTGATTTATTTAATAAACTAGTAAGGGGACGAACAGGGCGAAGATTGAGATAAAAATCAAATCTTTTTCTCAACTCTAATAATCCTCCTTGAGTAACTGCACCAAATAAAATTCCATCAGAATTTTCGCATAGCTTAGCTGTAACTTCGGGAAAGTAACTTCCTAATTGTTGATAGGCAGATTTTCCGATTAACCCATAATCTATATCTAGAGAAAATTGATAAATTTTGGCTAATCCTCGTAAAATTAAAACAGCAGCATCAACAACTTCTGAACCGATTCCCTCGCCTGGTAAAACGACGACTCTATATTTTTTTTGCATTAATAGAAAACTTGATAAACTATACTTAAAAATTTAAATTTTGATTTAAACTACATATTGATGAATAATATATCTTCCTTTTTAGTGACATTTACTGTGTTTAATCGATAACTTAAATAAATTATCTTAAAAAGTATTGTTAAGGACAATATTTATTTTTTTGTATAGTCGATTTTACTTAATTTGGTTAACTATTTTGATGGGTTAAATAGCGATCGCTCTTAAGTAAGGATACTAATTATATTTTTTTATCAAGCAGAAAAGGATGAGAGATTTTTGACATATTTAGAACTCCTTGAGGTATTTTTTGAGAGCCTCAAGTGCAAGTATTAGCAGAGCAATTCAAGCTTTGCTGAGAAAAAATTATTTGATTAACATGATGAAAATTGTATGTGGTTATTAAATGTTGTTGCTCTGTTTTCGGTAAAATAGCGCATTAGTCGTTGTATAGGGTTAAAAAATATTATGGGTCGCGCAGAAAGAGTGGTTCTGGCATACTCTGGTGGAGTAGATACTTCTGTGTGCATTCCTTATCTAATCAATGAATGGGGTGTCAAAGAAGTGATCACTTTAGCAGCCGATTTGGGACAAGGAGAAGAACTCAAACCAATTCAAGAGAAAGCTTTAAAATGTGGAGCAGTAGAATCTTTGGTGGAAGATGCCACAGAAACTTTTGTGAAAGATTATGCTTTTCCTGCAATTTGTGCCAATACTCTTTATGAAAATCGGTATCCCCTCTCCACAGCTTTAGCTCGTCCTCTGATTGCTAAATTATTAGTGGAAGCTGCCGAAAAATATGGAGCGGATGCCGTAGCACATGGTTGTACAGGCAAAGGAAACGATCAAGTTCGTTTTGATGTCGGCATTATGGCACTTAATCCCAAACTAAAAGTTTTAGCACCAGCAAGAGAATGGGGGATGAGTAGAGAAGAAACTATTGCCTATGGAGAAAAATTTGGTATTGAATCTCCTGTAAAAAAATCCTCTCCCTATAGTATTGATCGCAATTTACTTGGACGCAGTATCGAAGCCGGACCCCTAGAAGATCCGATGACTGAACCTCCAGAAGAAATTTATGCGATGACTAGAGCGATCGCAGATACTCCAGACGAACCAGAATATATAGAAATTGGTTTTGAACGGGGAATTCCTGTCAGTGTTAATGGCAAGATGCTCAATCCTGTTGAACTGATTGCCCAACTAAACGATCTTGTTGGTAAACACGGAGTAGGCAGAATCGATATGATTGAAAATCGTGTTGTCGGGATTAAATCGCGAGAAATCTACGAAACTCCTGCTTTACTAGTCTTAATTAACGCCCATCGAGATTTAGAAAGTCTTACTTTAACTGGAGATGTCACTCGTTACAAACGGGGAATTGAGCAAACCTATGGTGAGTTAATTTATCAAGGATTATGGTACAGTCCTTTAAAAACTGCTCTTGATGCTTTTATTCAGACAACCCAAGCAACGGTTTCTGGTACTGTAAGAATTAAATTGTTTAAAGGAAACGCAACTATTGTCGGTCGTCGATCAGATAATTCTATTTATGCTCCTGATTTAGCTACTTACGGTGTAGACGACGAATTCGATCACAAAGCTGCGGAAGGCTTTATTTATATTTGGGGTCTACCTACTAAGGTCTGGGCGCAAAAAACTAAAGAATAAGCTTTAATCATTATTTGAGTAAGGATGAGGTTAGGATAGTTCTTTATCCCTCATCTTTACCTTTGATAGTCATTTGTTAATTGTTAGTCGAAATAGAACACTATTAATAACTACAAAATGAAACTTAACTTTAAGAATCAATTTGCCAGTGAGCTTGAAGATATTTTTTAATATCAAAAAAACTATCCCAGGCTACATAAGCTTTATTTTCTTCATCTAAATAATCTTTAAGGCGATCGCGTGCAAAAACTAAGTCTGCTTCTAATGCCATATTAATATCAGTAAGAGAATCACCGATGGCAATAGTTTCTAAAGCATTATATTGAGACATTACTCTTACTTTAGCTACCAATTCTGTATCTGCTTCAAAGTCAGAAGAAACAATTAAATATTCACCGCTAGTATCAATATCAACAGCAAAAATATCAGTAACTTTATTAATTAAAGATTGATTACTTTCTTGGCGACTAAGAACAGTTTTTACCATATCTCTTAAACCACCAGAAATTACGATCAAAGGAACATTTTGACTATTTAAAAAATCTAGTAATTCTTTAAACCCAGAGCGAATTGGTTTAGTTGCAGCGTAATTAATAATTTCTGGATAAAGCCTAGTCGGAATTGATTCTAATATTTTTCTTACACCTTCTCTTAAAGTGAGCTTTTTAGCATACATTAAAGGCATAAGCTGCTCTGATAAATCAGGAGCAAATTCTTTCAACATCCCTGCAAAAGTCTCAACAGCAGTAATTGTGCCATCAAAATCACAAAAAACGATGCTTTTATACTTCATCACTTTTGATTACAGCAGTTTTCAATTGGGTAGACCATATTAATTATTTGAGGGAATAGGGAATAGTTGAGTTTAATTAACGTTGTAGTCTATTCACCTAAAAAACGCAGTAGGGTAAATTTTTTCACAAAAATACTTCCTGATCTTACTAAAAAAAGCCAAATCTTGATCATAAAACTCTATTGACGACTCCCGCCACTAAAGTGGGGGATTCTCAGTTCAATCGCCCTTGCTAA
>CAZLUP010000022.1:0-61024 GCA_964562685.1 uncultured bacterium | reverse complement strand
CTTTTTATGAAACCCTTTTTCTGACTTCTTTTTCAAGTTTTGTCCTGTACTTAGCTTCAGTTGTAATTTTTGCTCGCTTTATCACTTTTAATTTTGAACTTTCGATTCGACTTCAGCAAGATCTAGATAGGTTTTCAAGACAGAATCAGGATTCAAACTAATCGAATCAATACCCAATTCAACTAAGAAACGAGCAAATTCTGGATAATCACTAGGTGCTTGACCGCAAATACCGATTTTATGACCATTCTGCTTGGCTTTTTCAATCACCATCCTGACCATTTGTTTAACTGCTTGGTTGCGTTCGTCAAAAATATGAGCAACTAACGCAGAATCTCGGTCTAATCCTAGAGTTAATTGAGTTAGATCGTTTGAACCAATCGAGAAACCGTCAAAGATTTCACTGAATTCATCGGCGAGAATGACGTTACTGGGTACTTCGCACATGACATAAACTTGTAACCAGTTTTCACCTCGTTTCAAACCGTATTTTGCCATTTCTTCGAGAACTTTACGTCCTTCATCGGGAGTCCGACAGAAAGGAATCATCGGGATTAGATTAGTTAAACCCATTTCGTCTCGAACTCGTTTGAGTGCCTGACATTCCAAACCAAAAGCTTGATTGTATTTCGGATCGTAATAACGAGATGCGCCACGCCAACCAATCATCGGGTTTTCTTCTTTGGGTTCAAATTGTTTGCCACCGAGAAGATTAGCATATTCATTACTCTTGAAGTCCGACATCCTGACAATTACAGGTTTGGGATAGAATGCTGCTGCAATATTACTAATACCTTGGGTTAATTTATCAACAAAGAAATCAGGTTTATGGTCATAAAGGCGAGTTAGTTGGGCAATTTCTTGTTTAACACAAATATCGTCTACTTGATCGAAGTGCATCAAAGCGAGGGGATGGACTTTGATGTGATTGGCAATAATAAACTCTAGTCTGGCTAAACCAACCCCGTCACAGGGAATTGCAGCTAAACTAAAGGCTTCTTCAGGGTTGCCAATATTCATCAAAATTTGGGTACGCAGTTGCGGTAAGTTATCTAGTTTAGTTTCTTCTACTTCAAAGGGAACTAAACCTTCATAAACTTTGCCTTCTTCTCCTTCAGCACAGGATACAGTTACTGGTTGACCGGTTTTGATGTTTCCTGTCGCTGTACTGCAACCCACAATGGCAGGAATTCCCATTTCACGGGCAATAATGGCTGCGTGACAGGTTCTTCCTCCCTGGTTAGTGACAATCGCGCTGGCTTTTTTCATGATCGGTTCCCAGTCGGGATCGGTTCTATTGGTGACTAAAACTTCTCCTGGTTGGAATTGATCGATTTTGTGAACGTCTAAAATAACACGAGCCGATCCTTGTCCGATACTTTCTCCCACTGCACGTCCAGTAACTAAAACGTTACTCGTTCCGTTTAACTTATAGTTGCGTAGAACATTTTCCGTTTTTTGGGATTGGACAATTTCGGGACGAGCTTGGACGATAAAGAGTTCTCCTGTTTGTCCATCCTTTGCCCATTCGATGTCCATTGGGGTGTAAGTATTACGGACTTGGGAATAATGGTCTTCAATAATACAAGCCCATTTGGCTAGGGTTAGAACTTCTTCATCGCTAATAGCATACTTGCATCTTTCGGACTCAGAGACAGAAACATTTTTCGTTAATTTGGTGCCTCCCACATCGTAAATCATTTTGATTTCTTTGCTACCCAATCGTTTGGATAGAATGGGCTGAAAACCTTGTTGTAGAGTAGGTTTAAAGACAAAGAATTCATCGGGGTTGACTGCGCCTTGAACGACATTTTCGCCTAATCCATAAGCAGCAGTGACTAAGGCAGCGTTTTTAAAACCTGTTTCGGTATCAATCGAAAACATGACCCCAGAAGAGGCAAGATCTGACCGCACCATCTTTTGTACGCCGACGGAGAGAGCAATGTCAAAATGATCGAAACCTTTAATCGTTCGATAGGAAATAGCTCGGTCTGTAAAAATAGAAGCAAAGCATTTATGACACGATTCTAGGACGTTTTTAACTCCGTTGACGTTGAGATAGGTTTCTTGTTGTCCTGCAAAACTAGCATCGGGTAAGTCTTCCGCCGTGGCACTAGAACGAACAGCGACATCGACATCGTAACTGAATTCTCGACATTTATCTTGATACTCGGAGTCAAAGCGATCGCAAAAATCGGCTCTCGCTCCATAGCGTTCACAAAGTTTAAAATAAGCTGTAGAAATAGCTAATTCTAATTCTTCTGGAAAAGGAGTATTAAGAATTAACGCTCTAGCTTGTTTACCTCTGATCCGCAGATTGTTAACATCTTCTACATCTAAATCGGCAAAAATTTGTCTTAATTTTGGCTCTAATTTTGCTTTAGTAATAAAATAACGATAGGCATAAGCCGTAGTGGCAAATCCTGTGGGAACATTCACTCCCTTGGGGGCGAGTTGTTGAATCATTTCCCCCAAAGAAGCGTTTTTACCTCCAACTAAAGGAAGGTCTTGAATGCCTACTTCTTCAAACCAAAGAACAAAAGATGTTTCTTTGTTGATTGATTGATGATTGTCTGTAGCGATATTAACCATAAGAGCTTCCCTTTTTTAGTCATCAGCGATCAATAGCTGCGTAGCATTACTACTTATGCCTAACAGTTTTCAAATATTTCCTTCTTGAAACTGTCAACTAAATTGCTGATTTAGTGATTCCTAACTTGAGATTTTCTTGTCAGAAAGAACAATTTTTTTTATTTATAGATCATCTCTATAAATTTTTTTAAGTGAATAACTATTAAAACTTACTCATTAAATTAGATTGCTTCGACAGTTGATTGAGTTTTTTTTAGAATGTTTTTCTAGTTATTTACTTTTGATCATCTAATTGTCTTTCAATTAATAGATTAACAGGTTCTTGTTTAATTTGGGAAGATTTGTTTACAAAAAATCAAAATATATTTTACGTTTGGATTTCTATAGAAATTATTTGATTTTTATTGATCTAAAATTATAAAACTTTTTTAGCAATCTTGAGATAATTTTAATAGTAAATTAATAAAATATTCCAAAATATTTTGGTAAGATTAGCTCTTAAACTCAAATCAAACAAAAAAATCCTTGAAAGTTAAAGTACATTTGAATCGTAGTTCAAATTTTCTCAGTCGTAAGATATTATTAAAACCTGACCTAAAAAAGCAAGCGATCGCATTTAGGTCAAGCTTTGCCTAATCGCGCAAGATTAAAATGAAATATTAAAGAATCCCATATCTTTTTGAGGATATAAGGTCTAGTCAGATATAGTTGAACTTAATAAGCGTTTATTTCTTAATTTTCGGGCTATTTTTCTTTCCTGAGATAGAATTCGCCATAGCAAGAAATAAGATAAATTGAGAAAAAAGTAGCAAAACTTAAAACAAGAAAATTCAAATCTCTCCATATTTGAATGATCGATTCAATAGCTTTGTGAATAGTAGAATAGTAAATTAAGGAAGCAATAATTTATGTCCTATTTAATTGAAGCAGTTTTAAATTCTGAAGAAAAAAATAGTTTAAGAGAATTTATCAGTCAGTTGCAAGAATCTGAACAGAGATATTTATTACGTAATGAAATTTTAAGTTCCTTTGATTCATTTAACACGACCAAAAGCAATCAACAACCATATTTTTCTTCTAGCTTAGGGAAGTTAATTTACTATACTCAAGAGATTGTTCTCGAGCATGAAAGTATTTGTCTGATTATCCGTCCTAAAATTGCTCAACAAGAAGCTTATCGGATTTTTGAAGATTTAAACTACGAAGCGATGACAGTGCAACAGCTACTAGATACACGCGATCGCTTTGTGAATCATTTTCATCCTGATGAAGGAGATGTCTTTGAAATCGATTTTCGACCATTTTATGATTATTCACCAACGATTCGCGATCCCAAAAATATAGGTAGAGGAGTACAATTTCTTAATCGTTATCTTTCCAGTAAAATCTTTCAAGACCCTAATCAATGGTTAGAAGCTCTTTATAGCTTTTTAAGTCTTCATAGTTACAACGGCAATACTCTACTAATTAACGGTAGAATCAAAGACCGCAAACAATTAAGCGATCGCATTAAACAAGCTTTAAATCTAGTCAGTGGATTTCCTAAATCCAAACCCTATGAAGAATTCCGCTTTGAATTACAAAATTTTGGTTTTGAACCAGGTTGGGGTAACACGGCAGGTAGAGTAAGAGAAACCTTAGAAATTCTTGACGAGTTAATTGACTCTCCTGACTACAAAGTTCTAGAAGATTTTCTCTCTCGTATTCCCATGATCTTTCGGATCGTGTTGGTATCGGTTCATGGCTGGTTTGCCCAAGAAGGAGTTTTAGGTCGTCCTGACACTGGTGGACAAGTAGTTTATGTCCTCGATCAAGCTAGAAGTCTGGAGAAACAACTACAAGAGGATATTTCTTTAGCTGGTTTAGATAGTCTCAACATTGAACCCAAAGTTATCATCCTCACTCGTCTGATCCCCAATAGTGATGGAACTCGTTGTAACGAACGATTAGAAAAAGTCCACGGTACAGACAACGGTTGGATTTTGCGTGTACCATTGCGAGAATTCAACCCCAACATGACTCAAAATTGGATTTCTCGTTTTGAAATTTGGCCTTATTTGGAAACCTACGCTGTTGATGCTGAAAAAGAACTTTATAAAGAGTTTCAAGGCATTCCCGATTTAATTATTGGTAACTATTCTGATGGAAACCTGGTTTCTTTTCTACTTGCCCGCAGATTAAAAGTTACTCAGTTTACTATTGCCCATGCTTTAGAAAAGTCTAAATACTTATTTAGTAACTTGTACTGGCAAGACTTAGAACCTAACTATCATTTTTCTCTACAATTCACCGCCGATTTAATTGCTATGAATGCTGCCAATTGTATTATTAGCAGTACCTATCAGGAAATTGCAGGCAGAAGTGACAGCGTAGGACAATACGAATCCTACGATAATTTCACCATGCCAGACTTGTATCACGTTGTTAATGGCATTGAATTATTTTCCCCCAAGTTTAATATCGTTCCTCCAGGAGTCAATGAAAACGTTTACTTCCCCTATACCCGTAACGAGGATCGTCCTCCTTCTAAAATAGAAAAATTAGAAGAATTACTTTTTAGTACAGAAGACCCTAGTTTTATCTTTGGTAAGTTAGAAGATCCTAGCAAACGCCCACTCTTTTCAATGGCGAGACTAGACCGCATTAAAAACCTGACTGGTTTAGCAGAATGTTTTGCTAATTCACCAGAATTACAAGAACGTTGTAACCTCATTTTAGTAGCAGGCAAAATTCACGGGGCAGAAACTCAGGATAATGAAGAACGAGAAGAAATTGAAAAAATGTATCGCATCATTGAACAACATAACCTACATGGTAAGATGCGCTGGTTAGGTCTTCGTTTACCCAAGAGTGACTCAGGGGAAATTTATCGAGTAATTGCTGACCGCAGAGGTGTATTTGTTCAACCTGCCTTATTTGAAGCTTTTGGTTTGACTATTTTAGAAGCAATGATTTCGGGTTTACCTACCTTTGGAACTCAGTTTGGCGGGCCATTAGAAATTATTCAAGATGGAATTAATGGTTTTTATATTAATCCCACGAATTTAGAAGAAACCGCTAGTAAAATTCTAGAATTTGTTTCCAAATGCGATCAAAATCCCGATTATTGGCACGAAATATCTAATCGAGGTATGGAAAGGGTTTATAGTACTTATACTTGGAAAATTCACACTACTAAATTACTTTCTTTGGCTCGTATTTATGGTTTTTGGAATTATACTTCTAAAGAAAAGCGAGAAGACTTGTTGCGTTACATTGAAGCTTTGTTTTATTTGATTTATAAACCAAGGGCGAAAGAATTGTTACAACAACATTGGCAACGTTAAAACGAAATTAATTCAGAAGGTGGGCATTTGCCCACTTTACTGTTGTTATTGGTGGGAGAAGGTAGGAGGTAGAAAGTAAAAAGTAGAAAGTAAAAAGTAAAAAGTAGAAAGTTAGAGACTAGTTGGCGTGGCTCAATTGTAAATAGTCGCAATCGTATTGCCAAACTTTTGAAACAACAACCATCTTTAAAAAGAAAATTGCCAGAAATAATTCCTGACGCTTACATCGAAGCAAAAGAATGGGCAAGTGAAGAAACAGGTATGAAAATAACTTTATTTCCTCTCAATTGTCCTTATAAAGAATCAAAATTACTAGATAAAAGTTGGCTACCTTGATTTGATTTTTCTACCACTTCACAAAATATTTATTCAATCAAAAACTGAAAGTTGTGCGGATCGTACCGATATAAATAGTATCGTTGTTGCTATTATGCTCTGGATTAGTAATTACAAACATACCAGGCGTGATGGCAATATTATCATTGAGTGGCAATTGATAAAAAGCTTCTATGTGTAAAGAAGTATCTGGATCTTCAAAATCTTCACCAAAACTATTATCGATGACTTTAGGCGGTTGACCAAAGATTAATCCTGCGACACTGCCTTCTTTTCCCACATCTTCAAGAGCTAAAAAGGCTGTCCAAGTTAAAATATCTGCTTCAGGGTTGTTCGATAAATCTTTGGCGTTTGCTTCTAAATAACCAATTCGTCCGCCAATATTAAAAGTAGGGGTAATAGCGATCGCAGCTTCTGCTCCATAGGCATTAGCTTTAATAGTATCAGAACTATCGTTAAAAGGATTACCTGTTAGTCTGCTACCTGTTCCCGTATTAAAACTGTTGTAAGAATGAGTGTAGGTAAGGCTAAAAGCTAAGGAATCGAGGGGAGTAAAGGTAAGTTGTGCGATCGCAGCATAAGGACCATAGAAAAGACCCGCTTCTGGATCTTCAGAATCAATAGCGACATAAGCAGTAGAAAAATTGATTGCATCGCTAAAATCGTGAGATATTCCTATTCCTGCCCCTTCTCCTTGCCGACGAATCGGATTTTCTCTTCCAAACGTGGAAATAGAACCATCACTACTACCGCTAAACCAAGGACTAACTGTCGGAACGTAGTCCCCTAAACCTTCGCCTCCTGTACTGATAGTCATGCTAGTCTGTTGACCGAGGAGAAACTGATATCCCAATTCATCAATTTCAAATTCTTCTCCATCATCACCATCAAATCCTAAATTAGACATTTGTGTGCCTGTAACTTCTTCCAATTCAGCAACTTGACGTGATTGGAGACGAACTTTTAATTCATCTTTGCCAGTAAAGCTTCCTTCGAGGGTAAGACGAACACGATTACCTAAAGCAACATTTTCTTCTACAGATTCACCGCTGTCATCAGCTTTGTTTCCGCCAACAGCAACTAGTGGTGCAAAAATTACTTCGCCTTCGAGTTCAAGATTAGGCGAAAATTGTTGGTTTTCTAAGGTTGTGACTCTGGTTTCTAGTTGTTCTATCTTGCTACCTAATCTAGTTAGTTGGGGAGAAAACTCCGATTGCAAACGTTGGATTTGTGCTAAGGTATCACGGTCTATCCGAGCGTCTAAACTGAGGATTTTTTGTAAACAATTATTAAGTGCGACGGCGAATTCATTGCGAGTCAGTGTTTGATTACCGCGATAAGAACCATCGGGAAAACCTGTAATACAGCCATATCGCTCTACTAAAGAACGTAATGCTTCATATGCCCAGTCATCAGGGCTGACATTTGATAGTTGTGAAACTGAGGGAATTTGAGATGAAGAATAATTTTGGACTTTTCTAATTGAAGATGCTGTAGCTGGAGTGACATTGATTAACGTTAAAAGACTACTAAAAATGAATAAACGAATTTTTGTCATTTGTCCTTTGTCATTTGTCCTTTGTCATTGGTTGGTGATTAATAGTTTGCCTATCACACTCTACCTTTCCCCTTGCCTCCCCACAGTATTTCCATCTGGGTTTCCTTGTTTATTCTTTAATTAAGGCGTTGTTCGCAGAGTTCTAAAATTGCTTCGGTATAAGAACGGCGATCACAAAATTGGGTACTGATGTAAATATGTCTTACTAGTGTCAGCGTGGTATAAGATTGTATCGCTAAATGAATTCCTTCTCCATGAAACTGAACAAATCTTTCTGTCATAGCTGCTTCTCGATCCGCTAAAGCATTGGGATTGCCTAACATACGAAGACTATACTCAGTTATATGAGCAATAAAATTACCAATGTCGAGAGCAGGATTTCCTTGACAATAAAGATCGAGGTCGATTAAGTAAAAATGATTGCCATTGACAATAACTTGATCGCCATAAAAATCTCTGTGAATACCGCACTGTGATAGTTCTGGAGTATTAGCTCCCAAGCGATCGCACTTGGCTAAAATCTGTTCTAACCGTTTTTCCCACTGGGGATATTGTTGCGCTACTTTAGAAAGACGGTCATGTAAAATGTTTAATTCATTCGTCATGGTGTGACAACGACGGGGAAAAATACCAGTTTGATGTAGTTTATGGGCAACTTCAGCAATTTTATAAGCGATCGCAACACCTTCTTCTCCAGTAAGTAAATCGGTAGCAATAGTTCCTGGCACTTTTTTTTGTAACCACATCTGCCATTCGGGAATGATACCTAACGGTTCAGGTACAGATATACCATCGCTACTATCTTCCGAAAATCCTGCCTGCCAAAGCGATCGCTGGAGTTCGTAGCTGTGGCGGTCGAGTCCTTTGGCTCTAGCCTTGCCAATCACTACTAGGGATTGAGTGTCAACTGTTAATTCATAAGCGATCGCACAACGTCGTCCGAGTTTATGCCGAATAACACGAATAGCATGAAGTTGGATATTTTTGAATTGATTGAATAATGCTTTGGTTAAGTATTTTTGTACTTTAATTGGCTCGATTGCCTCTGCCAGAAAAAGCATTTTCGGATCGGCTGGAATATTAAAAGGATCGCTAATAACAACATTTGAGACTAACACCATTTTTTCTTGATCTAAACTTTTTTTATCTTTTACTTTTGTACAGACGTAATATATTACGTCTCTACTTAATTGCTGATTGCATTTGATAAAGGGCTGCATAACGACCATTGCTACGAAGCAACTCTGGGTGGCTGCCTCGCTCTTGTATTTGTCCACCTTCTATGTAAATGATTAAATCGGCACGGGTAGCCAGATGAAGATCGTGGGTAATGATAAAAGTTGTGCGGTTTTGAGCGAGTCTTTGTAAAGCTTCAATTACAACCTGTTCATTTTCTTTATCTAAACCAGTAGTAGGTTCATCAAGAATCAGAATTGGTGCTTGACGGATCGCAGCACGAGCGATCGCAATTCTTTGTCTCTGCCCTCCTGAGAGGGTTGCACCGCGTTCTCCTACCACCGTATCGTAGCCTTGGGGAAGTGCAGTAATAAACTGATGAGCATTGGCAAGTTTGGCAGCAGCGATAATCTCATCTTCGCTGACATGAGACACTCCATAGGCAATATTTTCACGAATAGTAGCAGCAAATAAAAGACTATCTTGTAAAACGGTACTTATTTGCGATCGCATAGAATCTAAAGTGTATTCTCGCAGATCTCGTCCGTCGATTTTAACTGCACCAGAAATCGGATCGTAAAGACGCATTAGCAAGCTAACTAGGGTAGATTTCCCACCGCCAGAAGTTCCCACAATGGCTACTTGTTGTCCTGCTTGAACTTTTAAATTGATATTGTTTAACAGCACTTGATCTGGTTCGTAACCAAAACTAACGCGCTCAAATTCTACGTCACCGCGAAAGGGAGGCGCAGTAATTGCACCAGGCAAATCTTGTACGTCGGGAGTTTCTTCTAAAACATCTAAAATTCTTTCTCCCGAAGCAGCAGCTTTGGCTAATCTTCCTGTATATTTGGCAAAATTCTGGACTGGTTTAAAGGCATTCTTCAGATAGGTGAGAAATACTAGTACATCTCCAGGAGTAAGGGCATCTCGCAATGCCAGCCATGAGCCATACCATAGTACTACCGCCGTACCAATAGCAATAACTACATCAACTGTTCGCTCTAGGTGAGAAGCCAATTGTTGAGTTTGGACACTTTCATTAAGACTACTTTGATTTTGTTGAGCAAAGATTTGAGCAAATGGTTCTTGAAGAGAGAGGGCTTTAACTAGTTTGATTGCAGCAATAGACTCGGCTGCCGTAGCAGCTACTGCACCTTCTCGCTTACGTTGTTTGAGAGAAGATTCACGAATGCGTTCGCTTAAACGACTTGCTAATAATCCAAACCAAGGCAGTGTGATTAACGAAAGCAGCGTTAAATCCCGATCCATCCAGAACATTACACCCAACATTCCGAACAGAGTTAAGATGCTCACTAATAGGGGCAGGGCTGCTGTAATTAAAATTTCTTGTAGTCTACTAGCATCGCTACTGACTCTGACAATCAGGTCACCGCTTCTAGCTTTATTATGATAGGAAAGAGAAAGATTTTGGAGATGGCGATAAAGACGTTCGCGTACCTCAGCGATAACACGACTCCCTACTACGGCTAGACTGATCGTACTCCAGTAAGCAGCAAGAGCGCGTAGTGCGGGAATTGCGATCGCAGCTAGGGCAGAAAAAGTCAGTAACCAAACAGGAGTAAGGTTGGTGAGCAAGGGTAAGTTTGTGGGTGGTTGATTTTGAATCAGAACGTAATCAAACACAAACTTGAGTGGCCAAGGTTCGAGAACGCGCAGCCCTACATCAGCAATTAAAGCAATTCCACTAATCAATAGTAATTTTTGCTGTTTGCGGATGTAAGGAGAGAAATAACACAAGATCCTCCACAGTCCAGGAATAGACTTTTGTAAGGAGTCGTCCCCTGCGCTTGTAGCAGGGGCTTGTGAACCCCGTAAAGATTTGCTCGCTGCCATTGTTTACCTAAGCTCTCCTACGAGTTGATTAACATTCGCTAAGGTTAGGATTTGGCTGGCGATCGCATCCCAAGTATGATGTTGTAAGACGTGATGACGAGCAGCATTTCCTAAACTAATAGCTAGTTCTGGGGAGTGCCATAGTATTTCCAAAGCATTGGCTAATGCCCTTGCGTCTCCAGGAGGGCAAAGTATGCCATTAAAACCGTCTTCAATTAACTCAGTAAGTTGTCCAATCGAACTGGTGACGACAGGCAATCCTGCTGCCATGTACTCGTAGACTTTGAGGGGAGAGAAATAAAAGTCGGTGTGTTCAGGGTAGGGAGCAACCGCCACGTTCATAGAAGCCAACAGTCCTGGGATTTGCTCAGGGGCGACAGCACCTGTAAAATGAACGGCAGATTGTAAATTTCGTGCCAACAAATCGGCTTCTATTTTTTCTCGTTCGGGACCATTGCCGACAATTAAAAGTCTTGCTTGGGGAACTCGTTGATGCAGACGAGTAAAAGCATCGGTCAAAATTGCTAAACCATGCCAGGGTTTCAAACTACCCACAAATCCTACGACAAAAGTTTCTGAATTGTTAGGAAAAGTGGGGAGTAGAGTTGAAGCGAACCTCTCGCAATTGACACCATTAGGAATGACGTGGACTTTTTCGGGATTTACATAGTTAGTTAAATAATTTTTAATTGGTGCAGAAACAGCCACAATCTGACTCGCTGCAGTAAAGACTCGTTGGGCAACGCCTTCAGCACTGTTGCGATAGATTAATCCTCGATGCTTTGCCTGTTCTTCAATCAGGGGGGCATTAACTTCTAAAATACCTGGAATTCCCTTGGCTTGGGCATATTCCATCCCGCTATAACTCCAGAGAGAGTAACGTTCGTAAATTAGGTCAAATGATCCTGCTAGTTCAAGTTCTAACTTTAAATCTGGATTAACTGCTAAAGCGACTTTTTCTCGCATTGATTGCTCTCCTTTAGGAATCGGAGGCAAACGATAAACATCAATCTTCGCTAAATCAGCAGGCGGTTCATCTCCCAAACGAATCGCAAACAAACTCACTTGATGACCTAATTTTAATAGCGATCGCAGAATTTCTTGGACGTGGATCGAACAGCCTTTTTGACCAAAAACTGGAACGCCTGGATCGGCACAAATATAAGCAATCCGCATAACTTAAACCTCCTGAAGTACTCGTTTGTCGATTGTTGTATTGATGTCCTGAAATAGGGTACGTAAGGAAGCGGTATTGTGATGAATGTCAAATGACTTCTCAATCAGTTGTCTTGCCTGGACTGCTAATTTTCTTCGTTCAGTATCATTGTTTAACAGTCGTTTGAGGGCATTGGCTAAAGCCTCGACATCGTGTTGAGGTACTAGTAAACCAGTTTCTTCATGGCGGATAATTTCTGGAATTCCAGTGACATCGGTTGCCACGCACGGTGTTCCCAACGCCATCGCTTCCAATAGCACCGTTGGTAAGCCATCTCGATTGCCATCTGAACCAATTACATAAGGGGCAGCAAACGCGGATGCTTGTTGTATAGCTTCAAATACCTCATTTTGGGGACGAGGACCAACGATTTCTACAATCGAGTTTAAATTTAATTGTTGAATGCATTGCCGTAACTGCTCTTGGAGCGAACCTGTCCCGATAATTTGACAGCGAAATTCACAACCCCAATCTCTTAGCTTGGCACAAGCATCAACTAGAATTAATATGCCTTTTTTCTCAATCAGTCGACCAACAAAAACGATTAATGGTGAACGCTGCAAGGGGGAATGATAACTTAATTGTGATAAATCTAATCCGTTATAAATTCTTTGTACTCGTTCCGCAGCAGTACCATAAGTGTCTTGAAGATATTTACGGTTAAAATCGCTCACGGTAACAACGGCTGAGGCATCACTGAGTTTTTTACTCATATCTTCGCTGACAACGCTTTCATGAAAAATATCTTTGGCATGAGCGGTGAAGGTATAGGGAACACCCGTAAAGTGAGAGGCAAGACGGGCAACGCTGGTTGCTACCGTACCAAAGTGAGCGTGGAGGTGAGTAATATTTTTTAATTTTATTTCCCGTGCCAACCAAGCAGCCTGATAAACTGTGCTAGCTCTCTCTCCCTGCGCTACGCCCAACTTTGACCAAAAATAGGGTATGACTCGACTGGCTTCTTGTAACTCTGCCCAAAAATAGCTTGCTGCTGTAGGGGCTAAACTGTTGAGTGATTCGCTTTTTCGTCCTTGTGCTGGTCTACGGATATAATGAACTGGGGCGCGTACTTGGGAAATAATGTTTTGAAAATGGGTATCTTCTGGAGGACGCAGAGCAAAAATTTCGATTTGGAGTCCTACCGCTTCGTGGGCTAAAATCTCATTGACCACAAAGGTTTCAGAATAACGGGGATAGCGTTTCAGTACGTAACCAACGCGCAGCGATTTTTGGAGCAACATTTTCTTCTTAAATAGATTGATGGGAATGAGGAACGGCAAACACTTCGGCTAAAAATTCTGGGATACGGGTTAAACCATTGAGATCGATACAGTTGCGTACCTTTGGTGAACAATCTTTTTGTTCTAACCACTCGCTTAAATTGCTAGCATTCAGGCGGTCAGGATGTAACATATCAACTAATCCCATTGCTTGTAAGCGTTCGGCACGCACAAGCTGTTCTTTTCTGGGTTTAATTCGCGGTACGATCAGAGCTTGCTTTTGAAATGACAGAATTTCACAGGTAGTATTGTAACCGCCCATAGCAATTACGCGGTCGGCTTGGTCTAGAAGCAATGTCGGTTCTGGGAAATACTCTAATAAAAATAAATCAGATCGTTTGTTTACTTGAGCTTGAAGCCTTTGGCGAACTTGTTTAGGCATGAAAGGACCGGTCAAAATCAAACCATAAGCATCGGAGGGGAATTTTGTTTTAGCAAAGACTTCTGCTAGCTGCGCTCCATCTTGTCCCCCACCAACTAAACACAAAATTAAACGTTTTGATGGTAGATTAAGGGATGCGATCGCTTTTTGATTGGCTTGCTCACTAAATTGCAAACGGGCTGTTTGATCTAAGTAGCCTAGATAATGAAACTTGGCACTTGTTTCAGGGGCTAACTGATATTCTTTTACTGGATCATAAACATTAGCATCTCCATACACCCATACCGCATCGTAATAATTTTGAATAATCTGTTGATTATGAGAACGTTGCCAATCTCGACGAATAACGCTTGATTCATCCAAAACATCGCGTAAACCTAGAATACAATAGGTCTGTTTTGTCTGGCGTAAATATTCTAAGGTTGAATCAAGTTCTTTCATCGCTCCGCGCGGAACATTGTCTACGATCAAGACATCTGGCTCAAAAGTTTGGATGGTAGTGAGAATTACTTGCGATCGCAAATTAATAATTTCTGATAAGGAAAGATCTAAACGTCTTGATTGATACTGTCCATCGCTTTTTTTATATAATGCTGGCAGTGTCAGACAATCTATTCCAGTTGGCATAGCAAAATTATTTGCCTCGGACATCCCACTAATCATCAAAATATCTGCATCAAGATTAGAGGAATTTAGGGTTTGCATAATCAAGAGATTACGACGTTTATGTCCTAAGCCCATTGTGTCATGGGAATAAAGAGCGATTCTCAATTTTCTTCGGCTAGGTTTTGGTGAATTAACGGGAAATAGTGACAGTGCTTGGTTATTTTTCCAAGTTTTTAAATCGATTGATTTTTTGAACCGTGGGACAGGATAAATATCGAATTCAGAGCGATTTTCTAAATAAGGCGACCGCGTTTTGGTAGTTTTTTGCCTCTTGCTAGTTAATTGAGGAGATGAATTCTTCATAAAATTTCCTAGTAATAATATGAATTTGGGTAATCTTTGAGGAAAGCGATCAAGCTATAATCAAAGGTATGCGACAGTTTATAGAAATAATTGAAATAAATAATTATTTAGTTTTTTCGTAAAAGTTAGATTTTTTTTAATAAAAAACAATAGCTTTTATAATGTTTAAAATTAGCAAAAATAATTGGCTTTAAATCTATTGTTAAAAAAAAGGGATGGTGTGAGTTTAAGCCTAATTACGTTTTTCTTCCCAAAAATCTTTCTTTGGTTATAAATTTAAGAAAAGTTTATTTTTTGATTAATTTCAGTTTAATAACATTGGATAAAACCACCATAAGAGTTTGATGAGAATTTTTTCATCTTGAAAGAGATTGTTTGGTATCAAGGGCAAAATCCCTTTCAGGCTTAGTGGCAGCATAAGATGGGACAAGACAGAAAAATTTTAATTTTGTCTTGCTTTCTAACAAGCAGATAATTTTTCGTTCAAAAATTAGCAAAAATGTACTAAATCTTGAGCATTAATTTGCTCAAAATATAGCACTACGTATTTAGGTTAGGACGAAAAACCCTGTAAGGGCGATACTTCGTACCCTTCGGGAAGCGTGAATTGCCCCTACGATCTATAATGATGTCCTAATCTTTCTTTGTACTGCTATAGTTACTCATCAACAGTAAATTTATTTAAAAAATGATATTTAAATCTATTTTTTTTGTTCGCGTTAGTTACTAAAAATTACTTAAAAATAAAAAAAGAGGAGAATAATTTACTCTCCTACTGTAGGTTTTAGCCAAAAATTAAATTTTTCTGAATTTAAGTAATCTTTAACAATTTAATTAATTTATACGAATTTAGGGTGTTGATTCTGGTTCAGTTTGATTTTGATCTAACTCCAGATTAGATTGATTATCTTGTTCTGGAGACTCTACTTGATTTTTAGTTGGTTCGGTTTGTTCTTGATTAGATTTTTCCGGTTCTTGAATGATAGGAATATTAATTGAGTTCTCAACAGGTTGAGATTCAGATTGAGCAGGAGTAGGATTATTAGGTTGTGCTTGGGGAACAGGAATAACTTCTTGAGTTTTTTCAATTGTTCTTTCAATAATAGTAGTTTCTCGCTCTGGATTATTTGGTTCTTCTATCTCAGTAGAAGTTGAATCATTAGGAGATAAAACAGGTGCATTGCTATTATTAAAGATAAAGAAGGCTGCTACTCCTAACCCAGCAAGAATAGCTAATAAAAATCCTAAAAATAATCCTGTTGAAGTACCATTACTTTGGCTAGTTCTTGTTTCTGTTTGTAAACGATTTTCTATTGCTCTACCTTGGTAATAACCATCGCGATAAGATTGTTCTGATTCATTTATAGGTCTAGCATTAATACTATTTTCAAAGTCAGTTTGGTTGGAATTATTTGGTGTAGTCATAATCTTTAATTAATGAGTTAAATTGAATTGAACGAATCAAGTAATTGAGTTGGAACTAAAAATACAAAACTAATTATTTTTAATTGAATAGTCAGAGAATAACAACATTTTTAAACAGCATCTTCTAACTTAAGAGGGATTAAATATTTAAAGAATTGGTAAAGTTAATGGTTTAAATTGTATATTTGTATCAAAAACAATTGAAGCATCTAACTTAAGATTTGTTTTAATTAATCAAATGTCTAGCTTAAGATTGATTGGGTTTTACATTAATTTACATATTCTTAAATAAGACAATTTTTTCTCTTGTCAAACTTTCCAAGTTAAATAAACTAATCATTGGCTTAAAAATGTCAGCATCCGAGCAATTTACTCAAGAAGAAATTAGATTAAAACAAGACCGAGAAAGACAAGCTTATTGGCGACGTTGGGGTTGTTATTTAAGCGATCGCTCTTGGGGAACAGTCAGAGAAGATTATAGTAAAGATGGTTCAGCTTGGGAATATTTTGATTTTGAATAATCCCATTATCGAGCGTATCGTTGGGGAGAAGATGGTATCGCTGGAATTTCTGATAACCATCAAAGATTGTGTTTTGCCCTAGCTTTTTGGAATGAACAAGACCCTTTTTTAAAAGAAAGATTATTTGGTTTAAGTAATAGTCAAGGTAATCACGGTGAAGATGTCAAAGAGTATTATTTTCATCTCGATAATACTCCGACTCATTCTTATATGAAGTATTTATATAAATATCCTCAGCAAGCTTTTCCTTATGAACAGTTAAAACAAGAAAATCAAAAGCGCGGTTTAAAAGAGCGAGAGTTTGAGTTAATTAATACAGGTATTTTTGATGATAATCAATATTTTGATATCACAGTCGAATATGCTAAAGCTACTGATGAAGATATTTTAATTAATATTCACGTTACCAATCACAATTGTGAAACTAAAAGATTACATTTACTACCTACTCTCTGGTTTCGGAATATTTGGTCTTGGGGTTACGATGTTGAAAAACCCAAATTAAAAATATACGATCGCAATGATCGATTTAGTACAATCGAAGCCGAACATCCCAATCTAGGAAAAAGATGGTTATATTGCGCCCAAAAACCGCAATTGTTATTTACTGAAAATAATACCAACTATCAACGTTTATCAGGAGAAAAAAATCAATCTCCCTATGTTAAAGATAGTTTCCATGATTATGCAGTAAAAGGAGAAAAATCAGCAGTTAATCCTGATAATATCGGCACAAAATTTGCTGCTTACTATACTTTAGAAATTGAAGGAAAAAAAAACACTACAATTCAACTGCGACTTTGTGATAATCCTGAGTTAGAATCACCCTTTGGACAAGAATACAACGATACTTTTAAAATTCGTTTTCAAGAAGCAGAGCAATTTTATCAGTGCATCTCTCCCTATGAAAAAGATGTAGAATTACGCAACATTCAAAGACAAGCCTTTGCAGGATTACTGTGGAATAAACAATACTATCACTATGTCGTGGATACTTGGTTAGCAGGAGATCCTGGACAACCATCGCCACCAGAAGAACGCAAACAAGGAAAAAATAGTGATTGGGTACATCTTCATATCGATGATGTAATTTCCATGCCCGATAAATGGGAATATCCTTACTTTGCAGCTTGGGATTGGGCGTTTCATCTAATTCCTTTGGCAGTGATTGATATCGATTTTGCCAAGAAACAATTAGACCGTCTGACTCGTGAGTGGTATATGCATCCCAACGGACAATTACCTGCTTACGAATGGGATTTTGATGGAGTCAATCCACCAGTTCATGCTTGGGCAGCTTGGCGCATTTATACAATTGAACAGAAAAGGTATGGACGTTCGGACAAAAAGTTTTTAGAAAGAGTTTTTCAGAAACTACTACTAAACTTTACTTGGTGGATCAATCGACAAGACAAAGATGGCAATAATGTCTTTCAAGGTGGTTTCTTAGGTTTAGATAATATTGGTGTATTTAATCGTGATGGTGAATTACCTACCGATGGTAAGCTATCTCAATCCGATGGTACAAGTTGGATGGCGATGTTTTGTCTCGATATGCTAACGATTGCTTTGGAGTTGGCAGTGGATAATGAAGTTTACGAAGATATTGCCAGTAAATTTTTTGAACACTTCCTCTACATCGTTGAAGCGATGAATCATATCGGTTCAGAAGGTGCTAACCTTTGGAATGAAGATGATGGATTTTATTACGACGTTTTAGACTTACCCAATGGGGATAATATAGATCTTAAAGTGCGATCGCTTGTTGGTTTGATTCCTCTCCTGGCAGTTACTACGATTAAAAGCGAAACTTTTGAAAAGTTATCAGGATTTACTAAACGGGTTGATTGGTTTATTAACAATCGTCCTTATTTAAGTCGTAACATAGCCTGTATGGAAGGTTGTGGTCAAAACTCTCGTCGATTATTAGCCATAGTAGATCGAGATAAGCTGCATCGTCTTCTGGAAAAAATGCTCGATCAGACCGAATTTTTGAGTGATTATGGGATTCGTTCGCTTTCTCGTTATCATGCTCAACATCCTTACACTTTTCAGGCAAATGGCGAAGAATACAAAGTATGTTATGAATCAGCAGAATCTCAAACTGCAATGTTTGGCGGTAATTCTAACTGGCGAGGACCGATTTGGTTTCCGATCAATTATTTATTAATCGAAGCGTTGCAGCGATTTGATTATTACTATGGGGATGATTTTCAAGTGGAATGTCCCACAGGTTCAGGAAATCTGGTATCTCTTTGGGAAGTAGCGTTAGAACTAGAAAGACGCTTAATTTCAATTTTCTTGTCTGATGAGTCTGGATATCGCCCAGTTTATGGTGATTTTGAAAAATTTCACGATCCTAATTGGCAAGATTTAATTCTCTTTCATGAATACTTTCATGGGGACAATGGCGCAGGATTAGGTGCTTCTCATCAAACTGGTTGGACAGCTTTAGTAGCAAAGTTGATTTTGCAGCACGGCGAGTACAGGCGATTCTCGAATCGCCCGTACAGTTATGAATTATGAGGGATGAATAATTAACAATTAAATATCAACAATGAACAATTATCACTAAAGCCTAAGCGGTGCTAGATTGCTGCTAATTTAATTTACATCAAAAATTTTTCCTTCCAAATGTATCTAAAGTTAGATGTTTTTCTAATCAACAATCTCAATATATATCTAAATGCAAATTAATTTAATCTTATTTTTACTTCTTAGATGAGACTAGAGCTAGATACATAAATACTTAATTATTTTTAACAATAAAGGTTAAGAATTTTTGCCGAAATTCTTGAAAAGCAATTATAGATTCAATTAAACATGAAAGAAATTAGAGTAGTCAAAACTACAGATTTACGGGATGGACAGATGCAACAAATTCCCGTAGATGATTCGCAAATTTTATTAGCTAAAATTAATGATAAATTTTATGCAACTGGAGCATTTTGTACTCACTACGGCGCACCTTTAGTTAAGGGTGTTTTACAGGAAGAAAGAGTAGTTTGTCCTTGGCATCATGCTTGTTTTAATCTAACTAATGGCAATCTTCAAGAACCACCTGCACTAGACGATTTACCTAGTTTTGCTGTCAGAATTGAAGGGGAAAATGTGCTAGTACAAATACCCGAAGAAATTCCCGATGGTTGCACACCAACAATGGTTGATTATGATTCTGAAAAAGATCAGCGTGTCTTTGCTATAGTTGGTGCAGGTTCGGCTGGTTCGGCAGCAGTAGAAACGCTTCGTCAACAAGGATTTCAAGGCAAAATAGTTTTAATTAGTCAGGAAGAAAATTTACCTTATGACCGTACTAAATTAAGTAAAAATTATCTTCAAGGCAAAGCTTCAGAAGATTCTTTACCTCTGCGTTCCTGTGAATTTTATCAAGAACATGACATCGAATTACGTTTTGGTCAAGCGGTAACTAAGGTAGATGCTTTCAACAAGACTATTACCTTTGCAGACAATGCTACTCTCACCTATGATGCTTTGTTAGTTGCTACAGGGGGTAAAGCTAGAAAACTTAATGTACCTGGGTCTGATTTAGATCATGTCTTTACTCTACGACAAGTCGAAGATGCCCAACATATTATTAATACTATTAAAGAAGCTAAAAAAGCAGTAGTTATTGGTTCTAGCTTTATTGGCATGGAAGCAGCAGCGAGTCTAAAGCAACAGGGAATTGAAGTAACAGTAGTTTCTCCTAGTTCTGTTCCTTTTGCCAAAATCCTTGGGAAAGAAGTAGGCAAGATGTTTCAAAAACTCCATGAAGAAAAGGGAGTCAAGTTTTATTTAAAAACCAAAGTAACTGAGTTGCAAGGTAATGGGAAAGTAGAAACTGTAGTCTTAGAAAATGGAGAAAAAATTGCCACAGATTTAGTACTGGTGGGGATTGGTGTAGAACCTATCACCGATTATTTAACGGGAGTAGAATTAGCCAAAGACCATAGTGTTCCCGTCAGCGAATACTTACAAGCAGCAGCACCAGATTTATATGCAGCAGGAGATATTGCTACTTTTCCTTATGCACCTATGGGTAAACCTACTCGAATCGAACACTGGCGATTAGCAGCCCAACATGGACGCATCGCTGCTTATAATATGGTTAACCCTAGACCAATCAAATTTGATTCGATTCCTTTTTTTTGGTCAGGACAATATGATTTAAAATTGCGTTATGTCGGACACGCTACTGAGTGGGATAAAGTTGTCATTGATGGCGACCTAGAAGGACAAAAATTTCTGGCTTTTTATGTCAAGGATCGCCGTATTCTTGCTGTAGTAGGGTGTGGACGTGATCGAGAAATTGCTGCGATCGCAGAATTGATGCGTTTAGAACAAATGCCCGATGCAGATCAAATTCAAAATACTGATTGGGTGGAAATGTTAAACAGCCTTAATTAATTAGGTTTTGATTAAAAAAAGTAAGCAGGGACAGTAAATAGTGTGTCCACGGATAAACCTTGTCCTGAGCAAAGCGAAGGAACAGATAAACGCAGATAGTTTTTTTGGTTTGTCATCAACTTTATATTTATTAATTAAACATAACCATGACGCAACACTACGACTTGATCATTATTGGTGCGGGTGCTGGTGGTGGCACTCTTGCTTATGCTTTGGCAGCTACGGGTAAACGCATTCTGATTTTGGAAAGAGGTGGATATTTACCTAGAGAAAAGGATAATTGGAATCCTGAAGCGATTTTTCAAGACCACAAGTATCAAACTAAAGAAGAATGGTTAGACAAAGATAATCAAGTTTTTAGTCCTGAAGCTTATTACCATGTCGGTGGTAACACCAAAGTTTATGGGGCTGCGCTACAACGAATGCGAGAAGCAGACTTTGGTGAAGTGCAACATTATGATGGTATCTCCCCTGCTTGGGAAATTTCTTATAGTGAGTTTGAATCTTATTATCTTCGTGCGGAAAGTTTATATAAAATCCACGGCATGAGAGGAGAAGACCCCACCGAACCCCCAGCTTCAGCAGAATATCCTTTTAAACCCTTGCATCATGAACCTCGGATTCAACAAATAGCTGATGGATTGGAAGATTTAGGACTTCATCCTTTTCATCTTACTTTGGCATTAAACTATGATGAAGGTAACTTTGCACAGCATCCTTGCATTCGCTGCGATACTTGCGATCCCTATCCTTGTCTAGTCAATGGTAAATGTGATGCCCAAGTTACTTGTGTTGATCCTGCTTTACAACACGACAATGTTCAACTTTTGATTAACACTCGCGTAACCAAATTAATAACTGATGCTAGTGGAACAAGAGTAATAGCCGTAGAAGCAGAAAAAGAAGAGAAAATAATTAAATTTACTGCCAATACTTTTATTACCTCTTGCGGAGCTATTAATTCTGCTGTTTTACTACTCAATTCTAAAAGCGATCGCCATCCTAATGGATTAGCTAATTCTTCAGGAATGGTAGGGCGCAATTTAATGTTACACAATCATTCCGCTTTAATTGCCGTTGCCGACCAACCCAACGATACTATTTTTCAAAAAACGTTGGGAGTGAATGATTTTTATTTCCAAGGACCGAATCAAAACTATCCTCTCGGACAAATCCAACTGACGGGTAAAGCGAAATGGAATAGATTAAAAGCTTTTATGCCCGACTCTGTACCTCAATCTAGCTTGGAGTATATAGCTAAACATTCGGTTGATTGGTGGTTAACCACGGCAGATTTACCTCGTTGGGAAAACTGCGTTACAGTTAATTCTGAAGGCAAAATTAAGGTTGATTATCAAGCTAATAATTTAAAACCCCACCAAGAGTTAATTAATATTTGGTCAGATTATCTTAGAAAATTAGATTTTTTCCTCTTTTTTAGCAAAAAATGCCGATTGAAGTAGGTTGGCATCAAGCAGGAACTTGTCGCTTCGGTTCTGACCCCACTAAAAATGTTCTTGACCTCAACTGTCGTACTCACGATGTCGAAAATCTCTATGTGGTTGATGGTAGCTTTTTTCCTGCTATGGGTGCAGTCAATCCTACTTTGACAATTATTGCTAATGCCTTAAGAGTAGCAGATCATCTTAAAAATCAATAAATTTATCGATTTTTAGACCTTGAGAAGCTGAAAGGGCAACATTTAAACTGTTGGCAAATTCCATCAGCTTAAACATTACCAACCCTTGCTCATTCTTGGGATAGATGCAGTGGGCAAATATCCCAAATATATTTAAACTTATCCACCCTGTCTCCACTGGGGTAACAAAAGAAAGATGACAAGTTCAATAGAATTTCAATTATTTGCTCCCTATAATAAAGAAGCTAACCTGATTGGTTCTTTTTCCGATTGGCAACCAATTACGATGGAAAAAGGTGATGATGGTTATTTTAGAACTAAAGTAGAACTTGAAGACGGTGAATATCGCTATAAATTTCAAGTTCGTTCTAAAAGTTGGTTTCTCGAACCAGACCAATGGGTAGATATTATTGATCCTTACGCAACTGATATTGACAAATATACCCAAAACGGAATTCTAAAGATCAAAGAAGGCAACAAAATTGTTGATACCTACGTCTGGCAAAACGATGATAAGTCTTTACCTGCCGACCATGAATTAGTAATCTATGAAATGCACGTAGGCGACTTTTCTGGCGGGGAAGATGATCCTAAAGTCCGAGGTCGATATCAACACGTTACCGAAAAATTAGATTATTTAATAGATCTGGGTATCAATGCCATCGAATTGATGCCCGTCAAAGAAAATCCTGGTGAGTATAGTTGGGGTTATAGTCCACAACACTTTTTTGCTGCTGAGTCTAATTATGGTTCTACCTATGAACTAAAACGTTTAATTGATGAATGCCATGCTAAAGGCATCAGAGTGATTATGGACGGGATCTACAATCACACCAATACCGATTGTCCTTTAACTCAAATCGATCATGATTATTGGTTTTACCACGAACCTACTGATCCTGATAATAGTTGGGGACCAGAATTGAACTACGAACATTATGACGAAAATTTAGACCTCAAACCAGCTTGGAAGTTCGTTGGCGATACAGTTGATTTTTGGATCAAAGAATATCATATCGATGGTATCCGTTACGATGCTGCTCGACAACTCGATAACTACGATTTTATGCATTGGATTGTTAATTGCACTAAGGAAGTAGCAGGCAGCAAACCTTTCTATAACATCGCCGAACATATTCCTGAAAATCCTGCCATTACCAACTTTGATGGCCCAATGGATGGCTGTTGGCATGATAGCTTTTATCATACCGTGAAAGCTCATATCTTTGGCGATCGCTTTAACCTAGAAGAATTAAAAAATGTGATTGATTGTAAACGTCAAGGTTTTTTGGGCGCAACCAATGTCATCAATTACCTGACTAACCATGACCACGAACGTATCATGGCTGAGTTGGCAAATCGTGATATCTTTGATGAAGCAGCCTTCAAGCGATTTAAGTTGGGAGTAGCTTTATTGATGACAGCCGTTGGTGTACCAATGGTTTGGATGGGCGAGGAATTCGGTGATTATCATCCTCTTAGTCAAGAATCTAACAAAATTGATTGGAATCTTCTTAAAAATGAGCTTAATCAAGGATTAAACGCATATTATAAAGGTTTAATTAATTTAAGAAAACACAATTACGCTCTTTATACTGAAAATATTGAATTTTTCTACGAAGACCCTGAAGCTAAAGTATTTGCTTATACTCGTTGGAATGATGAAGGTTCAAGAGTCGTTGTCGTAGCCAATTTTTCCGACCAATATTTAGCTGGTTATACCATACCAAATTTTCCCGATCATGGAACTTGGCATGAATGGACAGGTGACTATGATATCGAAGCTGGTGACAATCAAATTATGATCGATCTTCCAGAATACGAAGCCAAAGTGTTTGTCAAATAAAACAAACAAAAAAATCCTACGAATAAATTTGTAGGGGCAAATGGTTATTCGCCCTTATAATATGAAATCCGATTAATCAATTGTCATTCTAAACGCAGTGACGAATCTCGCCAGAAAAAACGTGATGAAAAAGTTAAGCATCAGAACGCAGGGCAAAGCAACCGACTCTAAAAAAATCTTACTTACGATAGATAGCAGCAATTGTTCCCTGATTATTTCTTGCTTACGAAAGATTGATTCAAAAGCTTATTTTGCTAATCTAGTTTAATAACCCATCTATATAAATAATTTTAAGAAAACTATGGATCTGGTTCGTCTAATTTTGGCTATTGTTTTTCCTCCTTTAGGAGTATTTCTTCAAGTTGGTTTTACTGTTGATTTAGCAATCAATATTTTATTAACTCTTTTAGGTTACATACCTGGTATCGTTCATGCTGTATGGATTATTGCCAGAAAATAAATTATTCAGCCAAATAAAATTCTCTAAATATTGCTTGCTTTTAATTAAATAAATTAACTAATGGAGCGAATAATTGAAACGGTAATCCGTAGTTTACAGGAATTACTAGCTAGTACCATTAAAATCTTACCAGCAATCTTAATAGCTCTGGTTATTATCATGTTAACTCGCTATGTCGCTCAATTGATGAGAGGCATAGCAGATAAACTGGGAAAAAGAACATTAAAAAGCAGTTCATTGCAATTACTACTAGTGCAAACTGCCCATGTCGCTACTTGGGTTGTAGGAGTATTACTTGCCTGCGTTGTTGCTTTTCCAGGTTTACGTTTAGGCGATATTATTGCTACTTTGGGATTAGGTTCGGTTGCGATTGGTTTTGCTTTTCAAGATATTTTTAAGAATTTTTTGGCAGGAATCTTATTATTGATTCAAGAACCCTTTCATATTCACGATCAAATTATTGTCGGTAATTATGAAGGTACAGTAGAAGGAATCGATCTACGTACAACGAAAATTCGTACTTACAACGATGAAAGAGTATTAGTACCAAATTCTGAAATATTTACCAATCCTGTCCAGGTGCGGACTGCTTTTGATAGTCGCAGAACCGATTTAGCTGTAGGTGTAGATTATAATACTTCTTTACCAGAAGCAAAAGAAATTTTACACAATACTCTCGCTAAAGTAGATCAAGTATTAGATCATCCGACACCAGAAGTAGATTTAGTTGGATTTGGTGATAGTTCAATTGATTTCATTGTTCGTTATTGGACTACGCCTAGACAGGTAGAAGTCAGGCAAGTTCAAACAGAAGTAATTTTGACAATTAAACAAGCTTTTGATACAGCAGGAATTAATATTCCTTATCCTATTCGTAGTCTCTATTTTTATAACCAAGATAACTATCATGACAATTTACCATCTAAGTCTGAGACTAATAATAATGATGGTAAAAATAATTCTTATTCCGTTGGTCAAATTTGAGCTAATTAGAGTTATCGTTCAGATAAATTAGTCTCTAATTTTAATGTAGTTTAATGATGCTTTTTTCTAAAACAACTATTACTAAAAACTGTTGAATAGTGATGAGATTGATGGTAAGATTTCGCAGTAAAATCACGACAATTAATTGCCTCTTCGGACATGGCAGTTATAGGATTAACCGTACACTTAAGTCGATAGTCTCCAGTAAAAAAAGCACAGCTAGAACAAGGAATTTGATGCAAGCGCCTGAGGTGATTTAAAGCTTTTTGTGTAATTTTGATTAATCTCCAAGTTACTAAACTAAAAACTACAAACCAGATACTACTACAATAAAGGATGTGTAACATAGAGCGATCGCTTTTAAATTTGATTAATAATAATGAGAAAAGGGAAAAGTAAAAGGTTGTGTTGGCTCATTAATAGTCATATTTTCTAGCTCAAGTAATTTATGACTGATGTTCAGTTACTTTTCCCTAGGTAGGAGAGAGGAGAACTCCCCAAACTTGAAAAACTTTACAGACCGAATTCACTCTTTAGTTGTGCAACCCATTGATTAATTCGCTCGTCTGTTAATTCTGATTGATTATCTTCGTCTAAAGCTAGTCCCACAAATTTGCCATTTTTTTCTGCTTTCGACGCTTCGTGTTCGTAGCCATCAGTAGACCAATATCCTACGGTTTTGCCTCCTAAACTAGCAATTTTTTCTTCCAAAATTCCCATTGCATCTTGAAAATTGTCGGCATAACTGATTTGGTCGCCAGTGCCAAAATAAGCGACTTTTTTACCGCTAAAGTCGATATTATCTAATTCATCTTGATAAAAACCGTCCCAATCACTCTGTAACTCTCCGATATCCCAAGTTGGACAACCAATAATAATGCAATCGTAGTCAGCAAAATCGCTGGCTGAAACATCATTGATTTCGTGTAAAGCAACTACATCTTCGCCACCAAAAGCGGATTGAATTGCTTCTGCTGCTGTTTCTGTTTTACCAGTAGTAGAACCGTAGAAAAGACCAATTTTAGCCATAGTTTCTCCTGCTGATTAATTTAATATTTTTGTTTAGATGTGATTTGCTTAGAGGCATAGTTTGTCTACATTTAGGACAAAACCAGTGAATACCTCCTCTTCCTAGATGACGTAATAGTTTGTCAGGACAACAGGGACAATCATTCACGATTTCAATCAAGTGTGTGCATTACTATTATTTCTCAATTAATTTAAAAAATTTTTGAGACTAAAGATTACCATTTGCGATCGCTCTAAGGACATTAAGATTGTCGTAAACTAGATAGGCAAAAAACGCTCCACCCATACCGCCAACAAAGAAAGCAGCAGCAAACTGACTCCAACCATCAATTGTTTTCAAAGAATCGGGTACATTGAGGTTGGCAGTAGCATAGGTGAGAGACTGTCTGCGCCATTGTTTTTTAAACGAAACTGTACCGTAGATCGAAAGGCAAATCGTTAAGATGAGAATCAATCCACCAGCACTGAGTAAACCAATTAAATTACCTTGCTCTGTATTTCGTTGAGGACCAAGGAGTGCAAAAGGACCAAACAGTAAATAACCGTGCGCCATACCAATTTCTAATCCTCGAAATAGAGGAGAGATGCCAAGACGATAAATTGGCAGATTTTTAAGCAATAAAAGCGTAAAATCCGAAGAATTGACAGGAGTTTCTAAATTACCAATAAAAGGATTTCCTGCAACTTTAATCACTGTATCTCCTTGTCGGAAATCAAATCCAGCAGCTTTACCTCTAGCTCGAATAGCGTGCCAAATATGACCAAACAGAAACAATAGAGCAAAAACAAAGTGAAAAGTAGCCAACCAGCCCCTTGCCGTTATTATTCCAGTTCCATCTTCAACTAAACCAATTGGACCATAAAAAACTTCGGGATAGACTGTATTATTGACAGTGCAGAAATAGGCAGCCAAAAATCCCATATATGCGATCGCGCCTAGACTGTAAGACAAATAAGCTTCTCCAGAATAAACCAGCACTTGACGCGCCCAACCAAAAGGTCTAGTGATCATGTGCCAGAAACCACCAAGGATACAAAGCGAACCAACCCACAAATGACCACCAACTACATCTTCTAGGTTGTCTACGGCTGCCATACCCTCCTTGCCTGAAGCTCCAAAAAGATAGCCAAAAATAGTGATGGGATTAACTGTCGGATCGCTAATAATTCTCACTGCTCCGCCATTGGCTGCCCAGGGGTCAAATAATCCACCCCAAAACATAGCTTTAAAAACCAATAAAAATGCTCCTATGCCCAGAAAAACCAAATGAATGCCTAGAATGCTAGTCATTTTGTCGTCATCTTTCCAGTCATAGCCAAAAAAGCCCGCAAAAGTCTGATTTTTCTCTAATACTTCCGGTCCTATAAGAGAGTGATAAATTCCTCCTGCACCTAATACGGCAGAAGAAATAAGATGAATTACTCCCACCACAAAATAAGGATAAGTATCAATTACCTCTCCACCATCGCCCACTCCAAAACCGAGAGTTGCTAAATGAGGCAAGATAATTAATCCTTGTTCGTACATCGGAACATCGGGATTGTAGCGCGACAACTCAAACAAAGTCATTGCTCCTGCCCAAAGTACGATTAAACCTGCGTGAGCGATATGCGCTCCTAGTAGTTTACCCGACAAGTTGATAAAACGTGCATTACCAGCCCACCAACCTACTTGGGGAATTTTCTCTTGATTCGGACTTTCCGCAATTACGGCTGTCATTTATCTGATCTCCAAAAAATTAATCTTGTTTAACCGAAATCTGGTTCGGGAGGAACTAAAGAGCGATCAATTCGCCCTTTTTGAAAATCAAAACCAGTAGCTTTTAAAGCATGAAAGATATGACCCTGTAAGAAGAAGAAAGCCAGCCAAAAATGAGCATTGGCTAACCATGTCCTCGAAGAAAGCCAACCTGAGTTATCTGAAGCGAAATAAGGAAAAATATCTAGTTTTATTGATAAAGGCTCACCATAAAAGACTTCTGGATAAACAGTAGTATTAACTGCACAAAAATAAGCAGCAATAAAACCCATTAAAGCTAATGCGCCGAGACTGTAAGACAAATAAGCTTCTCCCGACCAAACAAATAAATTTTTTGTCCACGCAAAGGGTTTGGTATTAACGTGCCATAAGCCACCAGCAATCAGAATTGCACCAATCCAAATATGACCACCAACTACATCTTCTAGGTTATCTACCCCAGCAATCCAGTTTTTACCCACTGCACCGAATAAATAGCCAAAGATAATTGCTGGATTAAGGGTGGGATTAACTACAGTTCGTACATCTGCTACTGCTGGGTCATATAAACCACCAAAAAACATTGCCCTAGCAACTAATAAAAATGCTCCCAATCCCAACAAAATTAAATGAATGCCAAGAATATCAGTCATTTTATTGGTATCTTGCCATTGATAACCAAAAAACTCAGAAACATTTTCTAGATATTTGGGCCCGAAAACAGCATGATAAATACCGCCAAAACCTAAAAAAGCTGAAGAAATAAGGTGTAAAGCTCCAATTACGAAATAAGGATAAGTATCGACGATTTCACCTCCTCCACCTACTCCCCAACCTAAACTAGCTAAGTGTGGTAGTAGGATTAAACCCTGTTCGTACATTGGCTGAGTGAGATCAAAGCGAAATACTTCAAACAAAGTCATCGCGCCAGCCCAAAACACAATCAAACCTGCGTGGGCTACGTGCGCTCCTAATAATTTACCTGAAATATCTTTTAATCTAGCGTTTCCAGCCCACCAGGGAATATCTGTAGAGTCGTCAATTCCTTGAGGACTATTAGTTATGGCGGTCACAGTTACCAACCTCCCTTTCAATTTTATTGAGAATCAACTTCAATTAGTTGTGTGTTTAGCTTACATCAAAAAAAAAATTATTGATAGATATTCTCTTTTATATCTAAAAAAGTGATAGTTGCAAAGTCAATAGAAAAGAAATCTTAATCAAAAATTGACAGTATTGAAGGGTTATAAAGATTTTTCAACAGTGGTTTAATCTAAATTTTCCAATAATTCTGATTGTTACTGTCTCAATATTATTAAGTTTTGTCAAGATTAAATTTGCAAAGAGTTATCAATAATGCAAAATTAACTTGTTGTTTATTTATTGAGAATAATTAGTAACAGGTTTTACAAACTCATTGGGAGGTTTCGTTTTGCAGACATACGATCAACCTAAAGTTAAGTATGATTGGTGGGCGGGGAACGCTCGTTTTGCCAATTTATCTGGCTTATTCATCGCAGCCCATGTTGCTCAAGCAGCCCTAATAACTTTTTGGGCGGGGGCATTTACTTTCTTTGAACTCTCAAAGTTTGACCCTAGCTTACCAATGGGCGAACAAGGCTTAATTCTTCTACCTCATCTAGCTACTCTCGGTTTAGGTGTTGGCGAAGGAGGACAAGTAGTAGATACTTACCCCATGTTTGTGGTTGGGGCGGTACATTTAATTTCTTCTGCCGTCTTGGGTGCAGGTGCGCTATTCCATAATTTCAAAGCACCAAGTGACCTTAAAGAGGCAAAAGGACAAGCTCGTAAGTTTCATTTTGAATGGGATGACCCCAAACAATTGGGTATCATTCTCGGTCATCATTTGTTATTTCTGGGCATAGGTGCATTGCTTCTAGTAGGCAAAGCTATGTTTTGGGGTGGATTATATGATGTCAATATTCAAGACGTGCGAGTAGTTACCGAACCTACTTTAAATCCTTTAACTATCTATGGTTATCAAACCCATTTTGCTTCGGTAGATAACTTAGAAGATTTAGTTGGAGGACATATTTATGTTGGTTTTATGTTGATTGGTGGTGGCATCTGGCATATCATTACCCCTCCGTTAGACTGGGCGAAAAAATTATTGATTTTTTCTGGTGAAGCAATTCTTTCTTATTCTCTCGGCGGTATTGCTTTAGCTGGTTTTGTTGCAGCTTACTATTGTGCAGTCAATACCCTAGCTTATCCACCTGAATTTTATGGCGCACCTTTAGCTATCAAGCTAGGAGTTGTTCCTTATTTTGCTGATACCGTTGCGCTACCTCCAGGTGTTCATACTGCTCGCTGTTGGCTAGCTAACGCTCATTTCTTTTTAGCTTTCTTTTTCTTGCAAGGTCATCTTTGGCACGCTCTACGAGCGATCGGGTTTGATTTCCGACGAGTAATCACAGCGTTGGACAGTGCAGGAACTCCCCAAACAGGTCAACCTGTGGTTGGCAAACCAAAAGCTGAACCAAAACCAGTAGTAGAAAGTACTGGTAGTTAGGAAAGTTACCTACATTGTCAAGGGTTCGTCCGACAAGTTGCCCTTTAGGGCGTGGAGCGAACCATGTCATAGATGTTCTCTCTCTATAGCTTAGTGCAAATTGATTCTGCATTAAGTTTTTCTTTTGATTTAGATACCAAAAAAATAAGTCATGACAGTCACTACATCGATAAACACAGCAAAAAAAGATTGGAGTTGGTTATCTGGTAACGCTCGCTTAATTAATTTATCCGGTCAATTGTTGGGAGCGCATATTGCCCATGCTGGACTGATTATGTTTTGGGCGGGATCAATTACTTTACTAGAACTAACTCGTTTTGTTCCTGACGTACCTTTATCCGAACAAGGATTATTATTAATTCCAAATCTCGCTCGTTTGGGTTGGGGTGTTGGTACAGATGGTTTAGTAGTAAATACTTATTCCTATTTTGTGATTGGCATCTTACATTTAATTGCTTCGGCGGTATTAGGTGCTGGTGGTTTATTTCATGTTTTTCGTGGTCCAGCTATTCTCAAAGATGGCCCTGGACGCGCTCCTAAATTTCATTATGAATGGGATGATCCTCAAAAACTTGGTTTTATTTTAGGTCATCATCTTATTTTTTTAGGAGCAGCAGCTTTATTATTTGTTGGTAAAGCAATGTTTTGGGGTGGAATTTATGATTCTACAATTGGAGGAGTGCGCTTAGTTAGTGAGCCTACTCTCAATCCGTTTACTATTTTCGGTTATCTGTTTGGGTTTAGTCACGGTCATTGGAACCCATTAGGAATGGCAGCAGTAGATAACTTAGAAGATGTGATTGGCGGTCATATTTGGGTGGGAGTAATTTGTATAGCTGGTGGAATTTGGCATATTGTCAACCCACCTTTTAGCTGGGCGAGAAACGCCTTTACTTACAACGGACACGCAATTCTGTCTTATAGTTTGGCGGGTGTGGCTTTGATGGCGTTTACTTCTGGCTATTTTGTGGCTTTTAATGACATTGCTTTTCCGACCGAATTATACGGTAGCGATCGCAGTTTATGGGCAGGAGTTCAATTTGCTTTGTGCGGAACTTTTTTAGGAGGTCACATTTGGCACGCTTTAAAATCAAAATCTCAAGGTGAAGTTTTGAGTAATGAAGATAAGTTTTCAGCAATTATGACTGGATTTATTGTCTTAGCTATAGTTGTCATTAGCTTAGTTTTGCTTGCTGCTAAACCCTAGCTAATTTGTATCCCAATCCGAACCCTGTTTTGGGTTGGGGTAAGATATTTAATCAAAAGCGATCGCTATAAAAAATTTAATAATGATTTATGTTAACTATTTGTTAATTTTTTTTGTTCAATTTAGCTACAAAGTTAAGTTAGTCGTCGCTATATTTTCCTAATAAATCGTGTTTATAGCTCTTTTGGTGTATCAGGAGCAATTTTCTTTTTTTGTTGTTCTTGAGCTAATTGTTGATCAGTAATTAAATCTTCCAATTCTTTAATCTCGACTCCAATTTCTTGACATGACTTAATTAGAGTTTTTTTGAATAAATCAAGATTATCTCCATAGCCACATTGTTTTGCTGCTACTTTTATGCCTTGTTTAGCATTAGCTTTAGCACAATCAATTAATTCGATTCCTTCAAGCATTTGGGATGATGACATAATTAATATCTTATTTAAGATTGTTAACGATATTAGATTGAAAAAATGCTCTTAGTACTATACAATCTAATATTTTTTTTAAATGTTAATGAAAAAACTATTTTTATATATCTAACTTTGGTGATAGTTTTTAAAAGTCCAAAAAGTGTCGAGTTTTTAAATCATTTGAATTTAAAATCTATCTTTAGATAGACTCATAAATATTTGTTGTAAATAGCTAATAAATTATCGTATTTAAATTAACGATAAAAATTAAAAAAATAGGGAAATTCTTCCCTATCTTAAATTCTTAATACGCTTTGATTAAGCTTAATTGTTTTGTGGTTGAGTAAATGTAAGTGTAAATAAAGCTACTATTTAAAATCTCCAAAAAGAATATTTGGTTTTTAATGTTGAAGTAGCAGTACTAAGCACTGATTAAAGTTAATTCCTCTAAAGCTTCTTCACTCAATGATTCATAAAGATCACTTAATTGTTGAGCAACTCCATTCCAACTAAACATAGTTTCTACTCTTTGTCGAGCAGCTTTACCTAATTTCCGTTGCCAAGCAGGACGTGACAGAATCCGATCAATCGCATCTTTAAAAGCTTCGTCATCTTGAGGAGGACAGAGTAATCCCGTTTTCTCGTTAGCTACCGTAAATTTTAAACCTCCCACGTCCGAAGCAACTACAGGCGTTCCCGATGCCATTGCTTCGATCGCAACTAAACCAAAAGGTTCATAGTGACTGGGAACTACGCAGAGATTAGCAGCAGCATAATAATTGGGTAATTCTTCATGATCGACTTGTCCTGGGAAAGTGGTAAATTCTCGCAACCCTAACTCATCGACAATTACTTCAATCCTTTCTCTTTCAATTCCATCACTTTGTCCGGGACGAGAACCACCGACAATAATTAAACGTATATCTGCTAAACCAGGGAAAATTGATTTACCGATCGCTCTAACTAGGGTTTCAATTCCTTTACGCTGGTCAAATCTACCGACATAAAGTACTACTAGACTTGATTTAGGAATACCTAAGCGCAAACGAGCTTCCGAAGTTGAGACTGAACCAAAGCGATCGATATCAGTACCGCAAGGAATAATTTCAATTTTACCCTGACTAGAAACGAACTGTCTCATGTGTTCCTGTTCTTGAGGCGAAGTAGCAACGATACAATCTGCCGTTTCTAAACAGGTTTTTTCTACTTCTAAACGAGTGGCAGCAATCGGAGGAATCTCACTAACAGATTGATACTTAATTGCGCCAAGAGAATGATAGGTATGGATTTGTTTGAGGGGTTGGTGTTTTTTCAATTCCATCCCTACCCAAGCAGATAACCAATAATTGGTATGGACGAGAGAATACTGAAGATTATTGTCTCTTTGAAACTTTCGTAGCTGTTCAACAAAAGTAGGTAAATGTTCAAAAAGTTGATCTCTGGGAATAAAAGTTTCAGAACCAGCAACGAGGCGAATGGTGCGACAGTTGTGACTATGTTGAACGATTGAGGGTTGCGTAGCGTTGGTCTTACGGGTGAACATATCCACTTGCCAACCTTGTCTTGCTAAAGCTTCGCCCACTTGGCGAACGTAAACGTTTTGTCCTCCTGCTTCTTCTTTTCCAATCTCGATCGCAGGGTCGCCGTGAACAGAAATTAGCGCAATCCGCTTACCAGCATTCATAATATCGTTATTTTTAACTCGATAAAGGGATTAAATGAGAGTTGAGTCTATCAAAGACTTATTCTTCTCACTTAAACTACTCATTTAACCAGAGCTATGCTCACATAAATGAGATTCTCTTAAATATAATTCGCTTGAATGAGACTGGCAACATCTCTTAATATTTTCTTTAGATTTGAAAGTCGTGAAAGCCTTGCAAATTTCTGGGATATCAGCTAAATCAATGTTAATGACCTCATTAAAATGAGGTAAGCTGTTAAGGTAACATTCACGACCAAGTATATAATCTGACATGATCCCTCAAAACTTCATTAAAGCGATCGCATCTGAACATCGCGTATCTAGTGCTGAACTAGAAGTGTTGTCATTGGCGATGGAGGGAGAATCAGTAGCAACGATGGCAGCCAATCTTCACATAAGTGAGGATGCGGTACGTAAACGACTTAGTGAGGTGTATCATAAGTTTCAGATCGAGGGTCGAGGTCCTGTTAAACTAACTAAATTACAGCAGCGTCTGATGAGAAAGTATCAGGAACAAGCAGAGTTATCGACGCTTTTGGCACAAGCTAATCATCTTGCTGTTCAATCCGCTACAACTGCGACAAAAACTCAAACTCACAACTATCTTGATTGGGATAGTGCGCCCGATGTTTCCGTATTTTATGACCGCTCTCGAGAACTAGCTATTCTCAATGATTGGATTGTTAATCAACGTTGTCGTCTAATTTCTTTAGTAGGGATGGGTGGAATTGGTAAAACTGCTTTAGGAGTTAAACTCGCCCAACAAATTCAGGAACAATTTGATTATTTAATTTGGCGATCACTTGAGCAAGCGCCGTCTCTCGAACAATTATTAACTGATATTATTCAAGTTTTGCATCCCCAAAGGGAAAATCATCAAATTAATGGTTTAAATTATAAAATATCTTGGCTAATTGCTCATTTTAAAACTCATCGTTGTTTATTAATTCTGGATGGTTTAGAAAATTTACTTGTACCAAAAGAATTAGTAGGAACTTATGCTCAAGGTCATGAAAATTACGGTCAATTTTTTCGTCGCTTAGGTGAAGAAAACTCCAAAAGCTGTCTTTTGCTTACTAGCCGAGAACAAGTTAGAGAAATTTCTTTTTTAGAAGGAGAAACATCGCCTGTTCGTTCCTTAAAAATAGGAGGATTAGGGGAAAACGCTAAATTTTTATTAAAAGAAAAAAAACTTTCCGGACAAGACAATTGGCATAGTTTAATCGAAATTTATGGCGGAAATCCTTTATTACTTAAATTAGCAGCTACTACTATTCAAGAAGTTTTTGATGGCAACGTCAAGGATTTTCTGGATGCTACTTTATTTCCTCGCAATGTAACAATTTTTGTGAGAGAAATGTTAAGAAGACTTTCAGATTTAGAATTAAAAATTTTAAGAGAAATTGCCAATCATCCCCAACCTATTTTGTTAAAAGATTTGATTACCAGTTTGGTTAATATTTCGGGAGGAGATATTATTAGTGCCGTAGCTTCTTTAAGACAGCGATCGCTTTTAGAAAAATCAGCCGATGGTTTTATTGTCTCTCCAGTAGTTCGAGAAGTTGCTCTTAGTTAGGTAAATTATTAAGAGGTATTGATTAAAAATATCTATATTTAGTATGAATAACCAATGGAATGCCAAACTTTATGAAGACAAACACAGTTTTGTTTGGCAGTACGCTAATGATTTAATTGAAATATTATCACCACAATCAGCAGAAAAAATTCTAGATTTAGGCTGTGGGACAGGACAACTAACTAATCAAATTGCCCAATTAGGTGCTGAAGTGATTGGCATAGATAAAGATGCTTCCATGATTGAGCAAGCTAAAGCTAATTATCCTCAATTAAATTTTCAAGTTGCTGATGGCATAGACTTGGCTTTTACTGAACTATTTGATGCAGTTTTTTCTAATGCAGCTTTACATTGGATCAAACCACCAGAAGCAGTAATTAAATGTGTTTGGCAAGTGTTAAAACCAGGTGGTAGATTGATTGCTGAATTTGGAGGAAAAGGAAATGTTGAACAAATTATTCAAGCTATTTGTACTGTAGTTCAAGAACAAGGTTATCAACTTCCAACTGACTTCTTACCTTGGTATTTTCCTAGTATTGCTCAATATTCAACTTTATTAGAACAACAAGGATTTATAGTTACTTATGCTAGTCTGTTTGAACGACCAACTCAACTAGAAGGTGAACAAGGATTAGCTAATTGGTTGACCATGTTTGCTAGTAGTTTATTGTCTATCTTTCCTTCAGAAACTCAACCAGAAATAATTACTGAGATCGAGGCAAAACTACGACCAATTTTATATCAAAACCAAGCATGGTTTGCTGACTATAAAAGAATTAGAATTGTGGCTCTAAAACCTCAATAAATTATCTGAAATATCTAAATGTTTGCTACAGATCAAACTCTGTAAGGGTAAATGGGCATTCGCCCTTACGAAAAATTATCACAAGTTATGTTTAATGAAAACTAGAAGAACTACAACTAAAATTACCTATTCTTGATGAATTACTAATTCAACAGATTTAATCTCGATTCTCCTCAAAAAAAAGTGGCTCTTTAACCCAGAAGATAAGCTATCGTGGTAAACAAACTACCAAGATGTCAGGGTAAGGGTTGCGATGAAAAGGATTTTGTTAATCGGTTTGTTTATCATCGGTTTAGGATTTGCACTGTTCAACTTTTCAGGAATGGCAAATCGAGGCGAATTTGAATCGATTGTAATTGACTTCCGCGAAGATATTCCTACTATTAATCTAAGCCAAGAAATTAGTGCGATCGCACAAAAGTATCAGCAACAACCAACCCTGAATAGTATCTTTTCCATTGAAGATCACGTTTATATAGTCAAAGGCGATCGCAAATTACTCAAACAACTTAAAAAATCATCTCTTAAACAAAAAACTGAATATATTGAACCTAACTATATTTATCAAGCCTTAGAAGTTCCTGATGATCCAGAATATCCTAAACAATGGAATTTTCGCAGTATTAACGTCGAACAAGCTTGGGATGAAACCAAAGGATCGGGTATTACTGTAGCTGTAATTGATACAGGAGTAACTAAAGTACCAGACTTAAAAATTACTAAATTTACAGAAGGTTACGATTTCGTCAACGATCGCACCGAAGCAGTTGATGACAATGGTCATGGTACTCATGTAGCTGGAACAATTGCCCAATCAACTAATAATGGTTATGGGGTAGCAGGGATTGCTTACGAAGCAACTATTATGCCGATCAAAGTTTTGTCTGGTAGTGGTGGTGGTACAGTAGCTGATATTGCTGAAGCAATAAAATTTGCTGCCGATCGCAATGCTAATGTGATTAATTTAAGTTTGGGTGGTATGGGTGAAAGCAATTTACTCAAAGAAGCAGTTGATTATGCTTACCACAAAGGTGTAGTAGTGATTGCTGCTGCGGGTAATTCCAATCAAAATTCTGCTGCTTATCCTGCCCGTTATCCCCACGTTATTAGCGTTGCTGCTACCGATTCTACAGGCGAAAAAGCTCCCTATTCCAATTATGGTGCAGGAGTAGATATTTCAGCCCCTGGCGGTAGTGACACAGGTAAAATTCTGCAAAATACCATCGATCCTAGTACAGGAGAATCGGTCTTTGTTGGTTTTCAAGGCACAAGTATGGCAGCACCTCATGTGGCTGGTGTAGCTGCCTTAGTTCAAGCTTCGGGTGTTACCGAACCTGCTGAAGTCTTAAAAGTGTTAAAACAATCTGCCCGCAAATTACAAGAAGATCCTCTCAATCACTTTGGGGCTGGTCATTTAGATGCTGGTGCAGCCGTAAAATTAGCCTTGAAAGGACAAATTACCTTCAAAGACTTTTTCCGTTGGTTAAGAGACAATGGCTATCTCAATCCCCGTTTTTGGATTGATGGAGGCGCGATTGCTTTATTGCCTAAAATTGGCATGGTACTTGGTTCTTATTTACTAGCTTGGTTCTTACGAAACTATCTACCCTTCAACCTGAGTTTACAGAGTGGTTTAATTTTTGGTAGTTCTGGACTATTTTTCTTACAGGGATTATATATCTTTGATTTACCTCAATGGCCAATGCGTTTATTTGGTAGTTCCTTACCAGAGTTGGGTAATACCGTTATTGGTAGTGGTACTTTTAATCCTCTTTTTGCCAGTGTTTTGATTCCTTTTGCTTTAATTAGTTTCTTGTCAGGGCATCAAACCCTCAAATGGTTTGCGATTGGTTCTAGTCTAGGTGTAGCTGCTTGTTTGGGAGTAAGTGCTGTAGTCGATCCTGCCGTTTGGGGATTAGGAAATCAAGCGATCGCACAAGGATTTTTAGCCATCAATGCTATTTTATGTTTTGGTTTGGCATATTTAGCTAGTCAAGGAGAAAAACAGAAACAAAAAGCTTAAATTGACTATAGTAGAGATGAATCGATCTTTCGTCTCTACATTTCAATCCAGTAATTTAACTTAAAGCTTATGAGCGTTACAGTAACAGGAAAAATCGAAAAACAAGGATTTGGTTTTGGAACTTGGGCATTAGTAGCAGATGATGGCAAAACTTACGAACTCAAAGATCCACCCCAAGAACTTTGTCAATCTCTTCCGCAAGTCCAAGTTGAAGGAAAAATTCGCGATGATGTGATGACTATAGCTATGATTGGACCAGTTTTAGAAGTTAAATCCTATCAAATCCTTTAAGGCAAACGACTGGTTACTTTACCAAGAATTTGTTCACCAGAAATAAAACCAAAAGAACGACTATCAGTACTTTCTCCTGGGTTATCGCCTTTTAAAAAACAACTACCATCTTCTTGAACTAAGGCTACTCTTTTAATAATCTGTAAATCGGAACGAGAAGGATGAATGGCAACCACCAAATCGTTAATTTCAGGTAATGAATTTAAATAAGCTTGAGGATCGACTAGAATTTGTTCTCCTGGTTTAAGTAAAGGAATCATCGACATTCCCACAACTTTAAACCTTCGCCTTTTTCTCAATAACCAGAGTAATAATTCCCGATAGCTACTTTCTGGTAATTCTGTTTTCATCTAACTTTTAATATGTTTTAACCTATGGTTCGGTTGCTATACTTTAATTAACCAAAAAAAATTGGGTAGCTATAATCACTACCCAGCAACTAATCAACTTTTATTAATGATTGAGTTAATCGGTGAATTAAAATTAAACAGGAACAGTTTTCTTAACACCAGCAGCTAGTTCACCTTTAGCATATTTAGCTGCATAATCATCCAAAGTCATTTGTTTGATCTTGCTAGCATTTCCAGCAGTCCAGAATTGCTGATAACGATCAGCACAAACTTGTTTCATGTACTTCATTGAAGGTTTCATGAAGTGACGAGGATCGAAGTTGGAAGGATCTTTAGCAGCAGCTTCACGAATTGCAGCAGTGATAGCTAAACGGTTGTCGGTGTCAATATTAACTTTGCGAACACCACTCTTAATACCTTTTTGAATTTCTTCAACTGGTACACCATAGGTTTCAGGAATTTTCCCGCCGTACTGGTTAATCATATCTAACCACTCTTGAGGTACTGAAGAAGAACCGTGCATGACTAAGTGAGTATTAGGTAAACGGCTGTGAATTTCTTCGATACGGCTAATTGCTAAAATTTCACCAGTAGGTTTACGAGTAAATTTGTAAGCACCGTGACTAGTACCAATCGCAACTGCAAGAGCGTCTACTTGAGTACGTTCTACAAATTCTACAGCTTCGTCAGGATCTGTTAAAAGTTGGTCTTTGCTGAGAGTACCTTCAAAGCCATGACCATCTTCTTTGTCACCTTTACCAGTTTCAAGAGAACCTAAACAACCTAGTTCTCCTTCAACACTAACACCAATAGAGTGCGCTACTTTTACTACTTCAGCAGTAACGCTAACATTGTAATCAAAGCTAGCAGGAGTCTTAGCATCTGCCTCTAAAGAACCATCCATCATTACGCTGGTAAAACCATGACGCATAGCAGAGTAACAAGTGGCAGGACTGTTACCATGATCTTGGTGCATGGCAATAGGAATATGAGGATAAGTTTCTACTGCTGCTAAAATCAAGTGACGGAGGAAGTATTCACCTGCGTAGCTGCGTGCGCCTCGAGAAGCCTGTAAAATTACAGGACTGTCTGTTTCATCGGCAGCCTGCATAATCGACAAAATTTGTTCTAAGTTATTAACGTTAAATGCAGGAATACCATAATTGTTCTCAGCCGCGTGATCTAAGAGCAGCCTCATAGGGACGAGCGCCATAGATGTCCTCCTAATCTATTATCTTTTTTTTAGTTAGTTAGTTTTTAAGAAATTTAACTTTCTTACTTGTCAATCTTAAGATATTTTTCATACTTTGATAAAGTATTTTATTTACGATCTCTAAATATTACGAGATCAGTTATACTTATCTCTCCGATAAATTTTGATTAATTCTATTCTAGTTGGAGTCGTCGCTACGAAATTTTTGTTTAAATTAAGCTAAAGAAGGAATGCTAAATCCTTTCAATAAAGGTTTGTCTATTGTTAGTCCTTTTGCTTGTAATAATACACCAAATCCCCCTAAACCACTAGGATTGATGAGTTGATGAAGTGCATCTCGACGCTGAATAACTTCTAGTGCGTTATAGTTTCCATCAGAAAGCTCTGATAAACGCTCGCCCAATCCTAAAGCCATTAAGAACATTCCTTGTTGAGTAAAACCAATTTTGGTTAATCCCCACTTGTTACCTTCAAGTTCTAGGGCAGTAAAATCAACGTGGGTAGTAAGGTCTTGATAGCCAAGATTAAGATAGGGATTATTGTGTCGGCGATGTTGATAGTAGCATTGTAATGTACCTTGGGTTCTTTGGGGATGATAATATTTGTGAGCAGGATAGCCGTAATCGATTGTTAATAAATAACCTTGTTGTAATTTACTCGCTACTGTTTTCAACCAATCTAAAGCAGCTAAATTTACTTCAGTACGATAACCTTCAGGATAATCTTCGCTAGGAAAATTTAACTTAACCAACTGAAAATATTCTAATAGCTTAAGAGTGGATAATTCTTCATAAACTTCAGTAATTTGGTTCTGTAGATTAGTTAAATAAACTTCTTGTAATTTACCTTGATTAATAATTACTTGATGGACAGGAAAAGCATCGATTAATTCATTAGAAAATACACAACCAACTAAAGAATTATCAGAAATATCTGAAAGCGATCGCCAAATAATTTTAAACTTAAATTCTTGAAGTAATTCTTGCTGTTGTTTTTGTAAAGCTGGTGATTCTTCAATAATAATGTATTTTAAAGCTTGCCAAAAATCTTGCTCATTATTTTGTAAATAACTTAAAATATCAAGAGCTAAATTACCATTACCTGCTCCTACTTCTACTAAACAAAAAGAAGCAGGAAAACCCATTTTTTTCCACATCTCTACAAATTGAATTGCCAGTAACTCACCAAAATCTTTACCCAAAGAAGAAGCAGTAAAAAAATCTCCTTTAGAGCCAATTTCTACAACTCCAGAACTGTAATAACCATACTGAGGATGATATAAAATTACATCCATAAATTCAGCAAAAGTTATTCGTTGTTGAGGTGAAGCAGCAATGCGATCAAAAATTATATTTTGTAAAGCATAAAAGTTAGGATTATCTTGATTATTCATAACAATTTACTACGAAAATATTAAATAAAATTTAATTATTAAATTTTTCAATTAAGTTATTTCGATTGGATATTGTCCACAGATGAACCTTGTCCTGAGCGATAGCGAAGGAACAGATAAACGCAGATGAATTTATCGGTTAGTTGTGTTTTTTTGGGTAAGTCATATTTTTATGTAATTATAATTCATGAATTATGTCTACTTGTGTTTTGTCTTTATTTTGAACAGAATCGCTATATAATCAATTTTTCAATCAAACATTAATTTAAAATATGAAAATAGTATTTTTTGGTACTCCTCAATTTGCTGTTCCTACTCTCGCGAAATTAATTGAACACCCAGATTTTGAGGTTGCTGCCGTTATCACTCAACCTGATAAAAGAAGAGGTAGAGGTAATCAAACGATGCCTTCGGTGGTAAAAAAAGTTGCCCTAGAGCATCATATCCCAGTCTGGCAACCAAAAAGAATCAAAAAAGACCGAGAAACTCTAACTAAGTTGAGTCAATCTCAGGCAGATGTTTTCGTAGTCGTTGCCTATGGACAAATTTTATCTTCTGAAATTCTTCAAATGCCCAAATTAGGCTGTATTAATGTTCATGGTTCGATTTTACCCAAATATCGCGGTGCTGCGCCCATTCAATGGAGTATTTATCATGGTGACCAAGAAACTGGTATTACTACCATGTTAATGGATGAGGGTATGGATACAGGAGATATGCTTCTCAAAGCTTATACCCCAATTGGATTATTGGATAATGCTCATCAAGTAGCTGCTAGTTTAGCTAGTCAAGGTGGGGATTTATTAATTGAAACCTTACTCAAACTACAAGATCTTCAACCAATTCCTCAAGATGATTCCCAAGCTACTTATGCTCGTTTAATTGACAAATCCGATTATGGAATAGATTGGTTCCGTACTGCTATAGAAATTCATAATCAAGTTAGAGGTTTTTTTCCCAATTGTGTAGCGACTTTAGGCAACAAACCACTAAAAATTATGGCAACAGTTCCTCTCGAACCAGCTTATTTTGCTCAACTACCAGCAGAATTTAAAACTTTAGAGCAGAGATTAACAGATTTGGCATCGCTGACAGGACATCCAGGAGAAATCGTTAGTATTATCAAAAATTTTGGGGCAGTAGTGCAAACTGGACAAGGATTATTACTACTAAAAGAAGTACAAGTTGCAGGGAAACGTCCACAGTTAGGATGGGATTTTGTCAATGGAATGCGCCTGTCAGTAGGAGATAAGATTAATAATGGTTAATCAAATACTGCTACATTTCATAATAGCGACAGCCTTGACAAGGACCATTCGGATTGACTGCACAACGTAATATTTCCGATCTCGCATTAAAACGACAATTAGCATCACCGACTACCCAACGTCCTTCGATTAAGGTTTTTTCGGTTGGTTTTCTTGATTCTTGGACATGAAGGGAAATTTTTTGCAAAGAATAACCACCAATCTTATATTGATAATGGTGGTGACGTTCTAAAACAGCGTAGGTTTTACCTTTTAATTCTAGATAGTTTCCTGGTTGTGGTGTCCAGTCAAGATTAATCTTTCCGAGGGATTTACGGGGATGGGTCAAAATAACCTCTGTTAGTAATGAATCTGGCTCCATAACAAAAAATCCTGTTTTGCTAACTACATTATGAAAATATTAACGCGATCTTCTAGATAGCTATAGCTACAACGCTCGCTCGTATGTTTTTCATTTTATTACTGATTAATCTTTAACTTAGCTTCTAATTCATACTTGATCCGATTGAGAATCGATTCTTCATCCAACGAATCCAAAATATTTTTGACTACTGCTTTTGGGCCATCGGGACCCCACGATGCACCATTAGCTAAATAGGTTTTGGTAATTTGTCCAATGGCATAGGAAGACACACCTGCTACTCCTGCTTGCGCGATCGCAATTGATAAATAAGGAGCTAAGGATAATCCACCAGTTAGAGGTACACTCAATCCTAACATTCCTTTGAGCGAGCTTAGACCCAAAGTAGCTAATAGTTCACTAGCACCAATTCCTCCCATACTTAAAGCAATTTTACGTAACAGAGCGATCGCAGCAGCTTGAGTCATGGGAATGCCGTATAAACGGGAAAGGTTAATAATAAGGGCAATATCAATCACCGCACCAGTAAATAAGTCAATTGCCGTCACAGGATTTAAAGCGATCGCCACTGCTTTAAACATAACTCCTTTGTAAATCAGACGATTGGCAGCTTCCTCCCGAATCTCTAGTTTGCGCTGTAAAATCTGTTCGTTCACTTCATCAGCAAACAGCATACTGTTGAGAGCAATTAAGGATTTACCTTCTCGATTGAGTATTTCGAGTATTTTTAATTTAAGACTGTCTACTTGTGGTTGTCCTCGTTGACGCTGTACTTTTAATTTGCCATCAGCTTGACGAATTGCTTGCGCTTCTAGAGGAGAAGCTGCTACCATCACAATTTCTTCAGGAGAAAGCAGCTGTTTTACCCGCTCATCTCTAATCTTGTGATAAATTGCCACACGATCTGCTTCAGGATACTGATCGATTTTATTAAATACCAATAAGATTGGTTTGCCTGCCTCCCGCAATCGCGATAAAGCATTGTATTCAACTTGAGTCAGATCTCCTGCAATCACAAATAAAATTAGATCTACTTGTTTAGCTAAATCACAAGCTAATGCTTCTCTAGCTTCTCCATTAACCTCATCAATTCCAGGAGTATCAATTAATTGAATTTTACTTTTTCCTATTCCTGTGGATATAGTCAGAGTTTGTAAATTTTCTTCGGTGTTGCCTAATTTCTCTGGAGTTAACTGCCAATTAGCACTGTCGATTTTATTAGTAACACCGTGAAGTGGTCCGGCGGTAAAGATTTCTTGTCCCAAAAGAGCATTTAACACCGAAGATTTTCCCCTTCCCACCATGCCAAAAGCAGCAATTTGTACCAAAGAATGCTCTAACTTATCTAGCATTTCAGTAAGACGGCTCAGATCTGATTCTAATCCTGCTTGTTCTTGATTGGTAAGATCGAGATTACGAATTAAATCTCTCAGAGAATTTTGAGCTTTTTTATAGTTTATTTCTGTAGTAATTTCTTGAAAACTTAATAAAGTAAGTTCTAATTCTGCTGAATGACTAGAGCTATCAAAAGATAACAAAGAATACCTCCTAAATCATGTTAATTTAGATTGAACTAATAGCTTAGTAATTTAAAATACAATTACTATTTTACGCGAAATTTAACAGGCTAAATTTTCAATCAAAACGAATTTTTTTTACAATTAAAATAAAATAAATTTTCTAGGCGATCGCGAATAAAGAGAGTTAACCAGAACGCAGATGCGCCTTGCTCTTAATGAGAGTGCGCGAAAATATTTTTCTTTTAACTATTTCACTACTGTATTCAAAATAATCATCATAATTTTATTAATAAATATTTGTTTAAATCCTATGATTAATATTTTAATAGTTGCTCATCAAAAATCAGTTGGTCAGGCTTTGCAAGTTTATTTAAATGCTGAATCCGATCTCCAAGTGGTTGGTTTTGCCAACAATGGCAAAAATGCTTTAGAAAAAATTGCCCAGCTACAACCCGATATTGTACTAATTGATTTAAAAATACCTAAGCTAGATGGATTAAAAACAACTCAAATCATTCGCGATCGCTTTCCTCAAACTAAAACAATAGTCTTTAGTGATCATAGCGATCACAATGAACTTTATAATGCGATCGCAGCAGGAGCTAAAGGTTATTTACTCAAAAATACACCCTCAACCGAAATAGTTCATACTATTCGTTATGTTAACAAAGGTTATTTTGAGTTAGCACCTGGCTTGCTAGAACAACTGCTTAGTCAATTAAATACTAATTCTCATTATCAAGATTTTGTTGCTCTAGAACAACAAATTAAATGGCATCTTTATCAACTAGAAACTGCTATTAAAGCAGAACCTCAACAATTAATTAATAGCACAATTAATCAAATTCGCGAGCAATTAATTTCAACTTTAGATTTAAAATTATATAGCTTGAAAAATAAACAAGGAGAAACAATTCAAACTTTGAAAAAATTTCAACAAAAAAATTATACTTTAATAATAGTACAAAGTATTGTGATTTTATTTTTTATTGTAGGCAGTTTTTATGAATTAAATTCTCGTTATTAATGAGTAAATATAAATATCGGAAAACTGACAATCTAGTGATATACTTTTACAAAATCTTTAAAACCAGCAGAGTATCGAGTAAACTTGATAGTTATTTTAATAGGAATTGTCAGCAATGATTCGCGTTCTGGTAGTTGACGATCAGAACCTAATTAGACAAGCTTTACAGATGTATCTAGAAGCTGAGTCTGATATTGAGGTTATCGGTCAAGCTAATGATGGCATGGAAGCAATAGAAAAAATTCAAAATCTCAATCCTGACATCACTTTATTAGATATAGAAATGCCAGGTATGGATGGTCTTACAACTCTTAAAGTTGTCACACAACGTTTTCCTCAAAATAAAATTTTAGTTTTAAGTAGTCATGAAAATGAGGAGGATGTTGAGCAAGCAATGCAGGCAGGAGCAAAAGGTTATCTATTAAAAAATACCCCCGCTCAAGAATTAACCAATGCTATACGCTATGTTTACAAAGGTTATTGTCAATTAAGTCCTGGATTGCTAGAAAAGCTGATCAAGCGAACTTCTCAAGGTATTCCCGATCATATTGCTCAATTAGAAGAAAAATTTAATCACCGTATCGATATTTTAGAAAAATCTAGTAGTCCTTTCGGTGAAGAAGTACGAGAAGATATTATCAATGAATTACAAATTACTAAAAGCCAGTTAATCAAGATTAGAGCGGCTTATAAAAGATTAGAACAACAATTTGCTTGGATCGTAATATATTTAATATCTTTGACAATTATTTTTTTTACGGGAGCAGCAGTTTTTATTTTGGTCAAACTTTAAACATCTTAAAGGTTAGATATGATTTAACTTGTAACCTAGACAAGGCAAGAAAAATTCCAAGCAAATATTGTGAGTTCTCGATCACTCCCAGAAACTACTGCCTACGTTCGTATTACCAAGCAATCTTGGCATTTGGGCAACCTTGAAGGAGAAGTAAAGGCTGGTAACTATCATTGGCAATTTCAGTGGCGGTTTCGCCAAAAAAAACTATTAATCCAACCTTCGTTAGGAAGGGCATTGATTCAAGAACCTCTTGGACGCTTTTTAGAACACTGTGATTACCAATTAGAACCAGGTGGAGATTACATGTTTACTGTCCGTACTCAGATGTAGCCAAGTATCTTTCAATCAAGATAATAGCTACAATATCGTCTACTGGACGAGGAGGAATCCGCATTCCTTGAGGAATCAATTTTTTTAATCCTTGAGGTGGATACATCTGCCAATAACGTTCTCTAGCTTCAAAGGAACTATTATTTTCATCCACCATCACTAAGGGAATTGACAAAGACAACTCCGATTCAATTTTCTGTCGCCAGCTTTTAGCTGTAGTTAAATTACCCATGACAATTAGTTTGATTTTATATTGCCGACATAGCTTTTGCATCTCAGCTAACGCCAGTTGAGAATCAACTACCTGATGATAAACAATCTGGCGAGCAAAATTCATTACTGCAATACCACATTTATCTCTGCCTGGATCAAAACCTAAAATCATCAACCAAAAAGAAATTGTATACTCTTTAAACCTAAAATGAGCCTAACAAAAATAAAGTTACCTGCACTCTACAGGTAACTAAATGGCTTGTTATGGAGGAATGACAATGAAGACCAAGACAGCTATTTATGGTTGATTACTTTTAAGGAGTAGAGCATCTCGATCATAATTACTCGTAGCTAGCGTCGCTCTTGGCGATTTAATCACCTTTGATCAGGCGAAACTACGAACTATAACTGTTGTTGGTCTACAATGACAATACCTACAAAAATAATAGTCTTATGTCTATCTACTTGTCAATAACAATAGATTTTAATCTATTAAAATGATAGGAATTTATCTTCCGCAATTATGCTTTTTTACACTAGTTAAATTCTCCCATAACGAGCAATGACAGGATGATCGGGATAATTTTGGTTGTGTAACCAAGCCCACATTTGATCTCCTAGAGAAAAATGCCACCATTCTTTAGGATGACGAGAAAAGCCAGCATTATTCATTACTCTTTCTAGCAATTGACGACGACGATGGTATTGCTGTTCCTTAATATCTTGACTTTTAGCATAGTAATCAGGATGAGAACGCGGGGAGATTTCATCTATTTCCCCTCCCAAATCTAAAGTAATACCTTGATGATCTGTAAGTGTGAGATCGATCGCTGCTCCTGTACTATGAGGAGGAGGAGTTGCCAAATCTAAGCTAGGTGCAGCCCATAGTTGATAAACTTGATCCCAAATTTTTTGACGTTGTTGAGGAGAAAGTTTATTTTCTGGCAAACCCTGTCGTTTGAGTAGTACTTCATAGGTGTAATCAACCATGAATTGCTGTACTCCTACAGTTCGATAGGCATCAAAAATTTTTAATTTCCAGCCAGGATAGCTTTTATCTAGTAGAAACTGGGCTTTTTCTAAAGCCGTCACTACTCCTTGACGTAAACAATAAGGCGATCGCTCTCCATAATTTGCTCCCAATTTTTCATAGGGATGGGGTAACTCTACGGCGAATTTTTCTAAGGGAATGGGAACAAGAGGTTCTCCGCATTCTTCAATGGGAATTTGCTGGTATGAATTCACAGATTTTTAAAAGACGAGGCAGTATAGAATACTTTGGCGGTAAATCTAATTTAGCGGAAGTTGCGATTGTCTACCACTAAAGCCTAGTCTTAATATATTTAGTGTTGTATTACGATTTTTTTTGCTCATTATACACCACCTATAGTGGTATTATACTTACTCTGCACTCAGTAGGAAAAAATAGAGATGAATCATCTATTGGAATGGCAAGCTAGTTGTGTTGACGAAGAGTTAACTAATCTCAATGTAATTCCGTTGAACGGTTTTTCTCCTTCCGAATATTTGCTTTATTCTGATGCTATTCCCCGAAGAAATGATGGTCGGGTAACTGAAGGATTTCTTCAACTTTATGCCCATACAGCCGAAGGTGGTTGGTGGTGTTCGGGGGTTGATGTCTTGACTGGAGAAGAAGATTTATGGGGTTGTTTTAAGCCAGCCCAACCACGTCAAAGTATTACCCAAGACAAACTGATTAAGTATGAACATCCTCCTAAAACTGCCACAGGATTATTTGCTCTCAAAGTTCCTGTTCGGATTTGGAAAAAAATTGCTGATCGCTACAGAATAGATATTATAGATTCAGATTGGGATCAAACTCGTCCCGATCTAGGTTTTTGGCAATGGTTGATCAAACATCCTGAAATTCCTTTGTGTATTACCGAAGGAGCAAAAAAAGCAGGTGCATTATTATCTGCTGGTTATGTAGCCGTTGGTTTACCAGGAATCAACAATGGTTATCGTACGCCGAAAGATGAAACAGGAAAACGCATCGGAAAATCTTATCTGATTCCTCAATTACAAGAATTAGTAAAACAGCAACGAGAAGTATATTTCGTTTTCGATCAAGATACTAAACCAAATACGATCAAAGCGGTTAATACTGCGATCAAAAAAACTGGCTATTTACTTGAACAGCTTGATTGTAAGGTTAAAGTTGTTACTTGGAAATCAAGTTTGGGTAAAGGCGTAGATGACTTAATTGCTAATCAAACCCAGACTGCTTTTGAGTGTGCCTATCAAAATGCCTTAACTTTTGAAACATGGAAAGCGCAAGCTTGGAATCGGTTAACTTATCTTCCTCAAATACAATTTAATTGTCCCTATTTACCACCAGTTAGTATTCCCGATTCTGCTCGATTGATTGGGATTAAATCTCCTAAAGGAACGGGAAAAACCAAGTTTTTAGAGAGAATTGTCGCCGATGCAACTGCTTGTAACCAACAAGTTTTAGTAATTGGTCATCGAATTCAGCTAGTTCAGGCTTTATGTCAACGTTTTGACCTTAATTATGTTACTGAAATCAAAACTAATTCTAGTAATGAGATTGGATTTGGTTTGTGTATAGATTCGCTTCATCCTAATTCTCAAGCTCAATTTAATCCTGAAGATTGGTCAGATAGTATTGTTATTTTTGATGAAGTAGAACAAGTTATCTGGCATTGTTTAAATTCTAGTACTTGTAAAGCCAATCGAGTAGCAATTCTAAGGTCTTTAAAGCTGCTGCTGCAAAATGTTTTGACAGGCAAGGGCAAAGTTTATGCTGTTGATGCCGACTTGAGTGATATCTCCCTTGATTATCTAATTTCTCTATCGGGAACTACGATTGAACCTTATCTTATTTACAACGATTGGCAACCAAGTAGTCAATCTGCTTGGCAAGTTTATAACTATCAAGACAGTACGCCGAAAAAAATTGTTAAAGATTTAGAGAAATATATTAAACAGGGAGGTAAACCGATGGTTTGTCTTTCTGCCCAAAAATTAACCAGTAAATGGGGAACTAGGACTTTAGAAGCTTATTTTCGCCAAAAATTTCCTCACAAAAAGATTTTACGCCTTGATTCGGAATCTCTTGCCGATCCTCAGCACCCTGCTTATGGATGTATTACCAAATTGAATGAAGTTTTAATCAACTACGAAGTGGTTTTAGCTAGTCCTTCGATTGAAACAGGTATTTCAATTGAACTATCCAATCACTTTACTTCGGTTTGGTGCATTGCTCAAGGAATTCAAGGGGAGAATGCAGTGAGACAAACTTTAGCTAGAGTAAGAGCTAATATTCCTCGTTATCTTTGGTGTGCTAATTATGGTTTCAATCAAATTGGGAATGGTTCGACTTCGATTCCTAGTTTACTTACTTCAGGACATCGTTTAACTCAACTGAATATCCGTTTGCTACAACAATCAGATTTTGAGAGTTTAGAAGATATAGATACAGGATTTCAAGCCGAATCTTTACTGTGTTGGGCAAAAATGGCGGTAAGATACAACGCAGGCATGATTAATTACCGCGAGTCAATTTTATCGGCTCTTAGAGACGAAGGACATCAAATTCTTCCTCCGCCCGTCAATATCATTACTTCTAACCAAAAAGATAAAACTCCATCTTTACTAGAAGCGATCGCAGAAGTTCGAGAACAAAACTATCAAAACGAATGTCAAGCGATCGCGTCTGCTAAAAGCTTAACTGAAAAACAATATCAAAATCTAAAAAAAAGATTAGTTAAAACTCTTGTCCAAAAACATCAACTCAAAAAATACGAACTACAACAACGCTATCATCTCCCCGTTACTCCAGAGTTAATTGCTTTAGATGATGATGGTTGGTATGACAAAATTAGACTACATTACTTTTTAACTGTAGGTCGTCCTTTTTTAGCAGATCGAGATGCCAAAGTTGCTCTAAAATTAATTCAACAAGGAGAAGGAAGTTTATTTCTGCCAGATTTTAATGGTTCTCAACTAGGGGCGAGTGTCGGCACGATGGAAGTGTTAGGAATTCCCATTTTAATTAATCATCCCACAAGAGAATTACGCAATAGCGATCGCGATCTTCAAGCTTTAGCCACCACTGCACTACACCATCGTAGTGAAATTAAAACTACTTTAGGAATTGGTCTTGCTAAAAATTCCAGTCCAATTACCATTATCAGACGTTTATTAGAAAAAATTGATTACAGTATTCGCTGTATTCGTTATGAGCGTCATCATCAAAAGCGGGTTAGAGTTTATCAATTAGTCAAACCAGAAGATTTAAGAGAACAAGTCTTTCACCAATGGCTAACCATCGATAGTCAACGTCCAGGTCATTCTCTATTTTGGCATGACAATTACTCTCGTTATCTGCCAGTCTCACCCCTTGCTACGGCACAATCTCATTACGTTCAACTGAGTTTGAATTTGACAGATTCAATTCAATAGTAAGAAAAATCTTTAACTCTATCTCTCTAAAACCTCTTCTGATCGAGAAGAGATATAATTTGTAACGAAAGCTATTAAGAAATTTTGCGCGATGAGTAATCCCGTAATTCAAGCCTTTTTTTTTGGCAGAGCCTTGGCTGAAGTTCTCAATGAAAAATTAGAAGAATCTGTAACCAATGCTCTCAGTGATTTAGGTAAATTTGATGCTGAAGCTAGAGAAAATCTTAGACAATTTATCGAAGAAGTTCAAGCTAGAGCTGAACGAGAAGCTAATTTTGCTTCAGCAAATTCTCCCTCTAGTACCAGCAACAATAAAAAAGTTGATACCGAAGACTTACAAGAAATGCTGGATCAATTACGAGCAGAAATTGCCAGCTTAAAAGCTGAATTGAATAAATATCGCAATCAATAAATTTAAATTAGGATTATGGCAAGCTAAATAAAATTAGCTTATACATAATCATTTTTGGATAAAACTCAGATTTAGTAAAAATTTTATTAAGAAAACGAGTGTCTGCCGTCTCTCAAACCTCACAAAATTCTCTCAATGACGAGTCTAATTCAGACTTAAATTTGGTAATCAATCGACCAGAAACAGGCAAAAAAACTTATCGTTGGAATCGTGAAAATTATTCTCGAACCCGTCGTCGTCTCGATATTTGGATTTTTGTTTTTACTCTGCTCTTTAAATTTTGGCGCAATGGTAAAAAATGGTCTTATTCAGGTGGTTTTACCGAAGAAAAATTAACCCAAAGAAGAAAAGCTCAAGCGATTTGGATTAGAGAAAGCTTATTAGAATTAGGTCCAACTTTTATTAAAGTAGGGCAGTTGTTTTCTACTCGTGCAGACTTATTTCCCCCAGAATATGTCGAAGAGTTAGCTAAATTACAAGATCGAGTTCCTGCTTTTGCCTACGAGCAAGTAGCAGCAATTATCGAGAAAGATTTAAGTAAGCCCATCGGACAATTATTTCGTAAATTCGATCCCACTCCATTAGCAGCAGCAAGCTTAGGACAAGTTCATAAAGCTCAACTTCATAGTGGAGAAGAAGTGGTTGTTAAAGTCCAACGACCAGGACTGAAACAATTATTTACAATTGATCTCGCTATTCTCAAACAAATTGCCCGTTATTTTCAAAATCATCCCCGTTGGGGGCAAGGAAAAGACTGGATTGGTATTTACGAAGAATGCTGTCGAATTCTGTGGGAAGAAACTGATTATATTAATGAAGGGCGTAATGCTGATACTTTTCGGCGTAATTTCCGTCAAGAAAATTGGGTACGTGTTCCCAGAGTTTATTGGCGATATGCCTCGCCACGAGTTTTAACCTTAGAATATTTGCCAGGAATTAAAATTAGTCATTATGAAGCCATTGAAGCAGCAGGTTTAGACCGTAAGTTATTAGCTAGATTAGGAGCAAAAGCCTATCTGCAACAATTGTTAAACAGTGGTTTTTTTCACGCCGATCCCCATCCAGGAAATATTGCGGTTAGCCCTGAAGGTTCTCTAATTTTCTACGATTTTGGCATGATGGGGCAGATCAAGAATAATATCCGTGAAAAATTAATGGATACTTTGTTTGGGATTGCTCAAAAAAATGCCGATTTGGTAGTCAATTCTTTAATTGAAGTAGGTGCTTTAACTCCTACAGGCGATCTTAGTCCAGTCAGACGTTCAGTTCAGTATATGCTGGATAACTTTATGGATAAGCCGTTTGAGGAACAATCGATTGAAGCGATTAGCGAAGATCTTTATGACATTGCCTACGGACAACCCTTTCGGTTTCCAGCTACATTTACCTTTGTCATGCGTGCCTTTTCTACCCTTGAAGGAGTAGGCAAAGGATTAGACCCTGAATTTAATTTTATGGAAGTGGCACAACCATTTGCAATGCAGCTTATGACAAATAGTAACGGACGAAACAATAGTACAATTTTCGATGAAATAGGAAGACAAGCTGCTCAAGTTGGTAGTACAGCTTTAGGACTCCCTAGACGAATCGAGGATACAATAGATAAATTAGAGCGAGGAGATTTACGGGTAAGAGTTCGCTCGATCGAATCAGAACGAGCTTTACGTCGTCTCAGTGCAGTTCAGATGGGTACTAACCATACTATTTTAATCGGCGCACTGATTTTATCGGCAACTCTCTTACTAGTTAATGGTTCTATTAATCTTGCTGCGATCGCTGGTGGTTTAGCACTTGTTCCTGCTTGGGCATTGCTAAGACTTTACAGAAAGATTGACCGCATTGATCGAATGTTTTAAACTCGCAAAAAATCATCAGGCAAATTACGTATGAAACGTCGTTTTATAGGTCTTACAGATACAGGAATAGTACGTACAGTTAATCAAGATAATTATTTTGTTGATGATGGAGAAGGACGGTTTTTCATTGTCGCCGACGGTATGGGAGGACACGCTGGCGGACAAGAAGCTAGTAAAATCGCTACAGAGGAAATTACAGCTTACTTGATGGCTAATTGGGATTCTTCTCTTCCTTCCGACGTATTGCTCCAAGAAGCAATTGATAAGGCTAATCAAAGTATTCTTGAAGACCAATCTCAGCATCCAGAGCGAGGAGATATGGGAACGACCGTAGTGGTCGTGATCTTCCGCGAACAACAATCTTGGTGCGCTCATGTGGGTGATTCTCGTCTGTATCGCTTGCGTGATTCTCAACTAGAACAAATTACGGACGATCATACTTGGGTAGGTTTAGCTCTTAAAGCAGGGGAAATTAGTAAAGAACAAGCTCAATTTCATCCTTGGCGACACGTCTTGTCTCAATGTTTAGGCAGAAAAGATTTATATAAAATTTCCCTACAACCACTGGATGTGCAATCAGGCGATCGCTTATTGTTATGTAGTGATGGTTTAACTGAAGAAGTATCTGACGACCAGATTCAAGCTGTCCTCACTAACAGTAAAACTTGTCAGGAAGCTGTTGAAGAATTAATTGAAGCTGCCAAAAAAGCAGGAGGTTCAGATAATATCACGGTAGTAATTGTGGCTGAAGATTAATTGATTATTAGTCATTGGTTATTGGTCATCGATCATTAGCTACAAAAGACAAAGGACGAAGGACAAAAAACAACATTGAAAAGCAAGGGATATTAAGGTTAATTAAAGTTAATAGTAGTTAGTATTTGTTTAATTGTAGGTTCTTAATTTTTATAGATGCTTGCTGAAATAAAAGACTTAGCCGAAACCCTTGCACCCAGATTAATTGAAATTCGTCGTCATTTTCATGCTCATCCTGAATTAAGTGGAGAAGAGTATCAAACTGCTGCTTATGTAGCAGGTGTATTATCATCCTCTGGACTTCACGTCCGCGAAGCAGTCGGAAAAACAGGTGTATTAGGAGAGTTACCAGGAAAAGGCACAGACAAGCGGATTTTAGCAATTAGGACGGATATGGATGCTTTGCCAATCCAAGAGCGTACTCAGTTGGAATATGCTTCTCGTACAGTTGGAGTGATGCACGCTTGCGGTCATGATGTTCACACTACCTTAGGGTTAGGAACGGCAATGGTTTTAGCTCAATTGTCGGAAACTTTCCCTGGAACGACTCGCTTTTTGTTTCAATCAGCCGAAGAAATAGCTCAAGGAGCTAGATGGATGGTTCAAGATGGAGCCATGGAAGGGGTGGAAGCAATTTTTGGCGTTCATGTATTTCCTTCAATTCCTGCTCGTCAAGTTGGAATTCGTTACGGTGCTTTAACGGCTGCTGCCGATGATTTAGAAATTATTATTCAAGGAGAATCGGGACATGGAGCGCGTCCTCATGAAGCGATCGATGCCATTTGGATTGCTGCTCAGGTAATAACTAGCTTACAACAGGCAATTAGCCGAACGCAAAATCCTCTCCATCCCATTGTTTTAACTATCGGAAAGATTGAAGGGGGGAGAGCTTCTAATGTGATTGCCGATCATGTCAGAATGCTTGGCACTGTACGTTCGCTTCATCCTGAGAGTCATGCCAACTTACCCCAGTGGATTGAAAATATTACCGCTCAAGTTTGTCAGACTTATGGAGCTAAATACGAAGTTCATTATCGTCGAGGAGTTCCTTCGGTTCAAAATGATTTGAGTTTGACTCAAATTTTGGAAGCAGCTAGTAGGGAAGCTTGGGGTAGCGATCGCGTTAAGATTATTACTGAGCCTTCTTTGGGTTCGGAAGATTTTTCTGTCTATTTGGAACATGCTCCTGGTTCGATGTTTCGTCTTGGAGTAGGATATTGCGATCGCCCTAATTATCCCCTTCATCATCCTTTATTTGAAGTTGATGAGGCAGCTATTATTACTGGTGTCGTTACCCTTGCTTATTCTGTTTATAAATATTGGCAAGCGTCATGAAGATTAAGTAAAAAGTGAAAATTGCTACTATTGTTGATTGTTCTGAGAGCGATTGAGATAATATTCAGCACGAGGAAATAAATCGGTGTTAACTGCTTGGGGTTGACCATCTTGAGCATGACTATACATTTGTACTTGAGCAGCTTGAAGATCTCGTCGCAAAGCTTCAAGATTTACTTCGGCTTGGTTTAGAAAACTGATTACCTCTGGATTATTTAGTTGAGTCAGCAAACTATTTTTATCAAACCTTATAAGGCGATCGCTCCCAAACAAAACTGATAAATCTTTTGACAATTTTACTCTTGTAACATAGGGAAAAACATTGCGAAAAGTTTGTGCTGCTGCTCGTCCGACATCCCATTCCACAAACATTCCCCCATCAGCTAAATGCGATCGCACTTCTTGAAAAAATTCTTGAGAATACAACATTCCTGCACGCGATCGCCAAGGTTGAATTGCATCAGCTTCTATGATGTCAAATTTGCGGTCAGCTAGGGTTAATTCTCTACGTCCATCACCTACTACAAATTGGTAACGAGAGTCTTGAAATAAGGCTTTTAGTGGTTTTCCAATTGGAGTTTGAGCATACTTTTGCAATACTGGTAATTCTGCTCCCATTAATTCTACTACCTGTACTTGTTTCGTTAGGGGGTTAGCGCCGAGTGTATGAGGAGTGCCTCCCGAACCCAAACCGATAATCATAATTTGATTAGGATTGGGATGCAATAAAGCAGGCACAGTACCTAATAAGGCATGAAGATGAAGATAGGGAAAATTTGCCTGAACTTGTCCAGAAGCAAATAATTTACCTTGATTGTTTTCTTCTGCAATGGCAGCTACTCCTGTGGAGTCTTCCGCCACGATAAAGTAAGTTCCTGGTTTAACTCCATGTAAGGCTGCCCAAAGACGATGATTATTGGGAAAAAATATAATAGTAGCAACTAAAATAACTGCTAGGGTGGTGGTAAAACGAGCCTTTTTCCAATTGGGACGAATCGCAATGACAAATCCTAAACCGATGATCACCAATAGTCGCAAAGAATTGGCTGTGCCTAAATATTGTAGTAAAACTAAACCTGTTAAAAGACTACCTGCTGTATTGCCTAAAATATTGGCAATTAAGATTAATCCGACTCTTCTGCCAATGCGATCATCATGAACCTGAACGGCTTTTTGTACTAAAGGAAAATAAAATCCTAAGAGTAAATTAGGTAAAACCATCATGACGATGGGAACGATTAAATATTTGAAAAATACGGCAAAACTGAGATTAGAAGGATTAATATAACCAATGTCAGCCCGTAAATCTGGATAATCTTGCCAATAAGAACCAATTGCCCAAATCGAAATGGCAGCATAAGCAGCAACCATTCCTTGAATTAACAGAAAGACTTTTTTTGGTTGCTTAATAAATTTAATGGCTTTAGCTCCGATTAAACTACCACAAGCATTGCTAACTAAAATAAAAGTTAATAAATGAGCGTAAGTGTAAGCATTGGATTGTAAAGCAATATCTAAAACTCTAAACCAAATGATTTCTAAAGAAATTGCACTAAAGCCCGACAGAAAAACTAACCAACACCACTGTTTGAAAAAACTTGATTGATCTTTAAACAAGTTAGTGTCTTGAATTTCTTGAGAGTAATTTTGATTGGTAAATCTTTCAGCACAAATTAAAGCGATCGCTCCTACCAAGGCACTAATCGCTGCGCCAAAATAAACTGTTTTTTCATAGCCAATTGTGCCAATGATGTACCAGCCAGAAAGAAAAGTTCCTATTCCCGAACCTAAAGTATTGACACCATAAAGTAAACCGATACGGGAAGCAGCATCTTTCGCATGACGACTAACCGCTTTTGATAATAAGGGTAAAGATAAACCCATCAAACTGGTAGGAATCAACAAACTGCAAAAAACTATGATCAGCATTAAGATGGATGAATCTGCTAAATATCTCCATCTCAAAAACAACCAATCGTAAAATAAAAAACGACTCAAAACAGCAAAAGCAGCAATACCCAGATTACACGCACCGTAAATTCTGACGCATTGACGATTAGTAGCGCGATCGCTATACCAACCACCAATCAAATTACCTAATCCTAATCCTGCCAAATAGGAAGCGATAATAATCGTTACCGAACGAACATCCGAACCAGAAAACAACCCTAGCATTCTCTGCCAAGCTACTTGATAAAGAAGGGCAGTAAAACCAGAAAGAAAAAAGAGAACTGAAATAGTTGCTATTATTGAGGTAGTTTTAGCTTCAGAGGTAGTACGAGGAGGTGGAGAGGTTAGCATAATTTTGAGAGCTTAACCAAACAAGATTTAATAAGATTAAGAAAATTAATAATAAAAGCTAATAATTTACTTGAATTTAATTATGCTATGAATTGAAGTTTTGTTAAATTACTAAGTGCCTAAGAACACAAAATTTAAGCAAGTCGAGCAAAAAGAGCTTCCCAATTAGTCGAAGATGTTTTCTTGCCAGAGTTAACTATAGCAAAAGCTTTGTTTTCAGTGGTTGGGTAAAAAAGACATTCTACACAAACATTAGCAACATCGATCCGACTTGTTTGTCCATTAAGACTATCTCCTGTTGTTATTACTACAGCTTGTTTCCCGTTGGTTTTTGCTTTGAGTAAAGTATTAAGATCGTAAGAAGTATAAGGACCATCAATTAAACGTCCAGGACGAATAATTGTATAAGGAAAACCAGAAGAAGCGATCGCTTTTTCTCCTGTTAGTTTGGCATCGAGTACCCCGAAAGCATTCAATAAGTTAAAAGGAAATCGCTCTCTTCGCAGCACACCAGCAGAAGACACAAACACAAATCGTTTTAAATCTGAAGCAGCAGTAACTAAATTTTTAACTCCTTTGGCATCTACTTCTTCAGGACTATTGTTAGCTTGAAAAATGTTTTTAAAATCCCATCTTGAGGAAGGAAAAGCAGTAGTACCAGTACAACAAATAATATGAGTTACATTTTGAGTAGCAGCAGATAAAGTGTTAAGCTCTCGGATATCACCAATTGCAATAGCTACCTTATCGTCAAACATTTGTTTAGCTTTAGCTTCATTTCGAGTAAGCACTCGCACAGGAATATTTTTTTCTAATAATTTTGCTACTACTAACTGTCCTACTCCACCAGTTGCACCTGCTACTAAAACTAAATCTGAATTAGCTATCATAAATTTTTTCTCATTAACCACTAAATTTGAAACGACGATAACGCGCTTGCACAAATAAATAAATACCATAAGCTACTAATCCCGCAGCAACTAAAGCTAGTAAAAACTTACCAAAAGGTTGTTGAGAAAGACTTAGTAACGCTCCATCTAATCCTCTAACTTCATTAGGATTGGATTTATAAGCTGCTTGTAAAACAAAAAAACCAATAATAATAAATACCACACCTCTAGCAGCGATGCCAAAACGGCTAATTTTGACCAACCAGTTTTTTTGCTGCCCATTAAGTTCACTCATATTGAGCTTTTTGCGAAATTTTTCTTTATAAGCTTGATAAATCAAGGCAAAACCAAGACCAACTATAATCGCCCCAGCTAATCCTACTAACCATCTACCAAAAGGTTGTTGCATGACCATTGCAGTCCAATCTTGTTGAGAGTTACCGCTACCACCACCCGAACTAGAACCAATTGCTAACAAAGCAGCGTTGAAAGCAATTCCACTATAAACTAGTCCACTAATTAAATAACCTACCCGAATGGCTAATCCTTTAGCATCAGAACCATGATGATCTGGGTCTTTAAAAGCTTCAATTAAACGCCAAATTACATATCCAACTAAACCAATAGCAATTAAAATTAAAACAATTTGTCCAAAAGGTTGAGCAGCGATCGTTTGTAATGCACCTGTTGTATCTGTAGTCTTTCCACCTTGATTGAAAGCTGCTAGCAGTGCCAAAATACCAATTAATCCATATACAAAACCTTTGGAAAAATAACCAAATTTAGCCAAACTTTACATTATTTTTTAAGGTTTATTTTTAATAAAATTATTAAACTTAACGCCTTATTTTATCGAGAGAAAATAAAAAATATATCTATCTTTGTATTTAAAAATTTTTGACTAGAACTAAGATATTGGTCTTAAAATTGCTCTCGCTAAACCTGCGTCACCGTTTTTGATTTTAATAGGCAAACAAATTAATTCATATTCTCCTGGTTCAACCTGAGACAAATTAAGTCCTTCAATTACCCAAATACCTGAACCTAGTAAAGCATGATGGACTTCAACCACATTGCCTTGATAACCACCAACCGAAAGATAATCTACTCCCACAGTACAAACTTGTTTTTGAGCTAAATATTGAGCAGCTTCGGTAGAAATGTAAACAAAATCTTCAATAAAGCTACTGTTTTGATAACAACGCTCGGAATTAACTGTTTTAAATAAAACTCTTTCTCCTGGTTGTAAATTAAAAGGTTCTA
>CAZLUP010000021.1:23216-61861 GCA_964562685.1 uncultured bacterium | reverse complement strand
TTGAAATGATGTGTCAAGAATCCCCGTGCGTTCACGCCGGGGAGTATGTCAACAAGTGCTAGTTTATTAAAAGCAACTCGTCTTCCAACTAAGCTGAATTGGCTCATTTATGTAGCTACTATTATTTTGGGAATTTATACCCATCTATTATTTTCTTTAGTTTTAGCAGTACACGGTTTTTATGTATTAATTAATTACGGATTAAAATCAAGGAAAATATTTCTTACTTATCTAATTTCCTCTTTAGTCGGTTTATTATTTTTTGTTCCTTGGCTGATTGTCATGACGATCAGAATACCAATAATTAATTCTAAGTTGAATTGGCTGACCGAAACTACTCCTTTATTCAAAATAATTATTAACTGGGTAATCAACTTTAGCAGAACGTTGGTTGACTTAAAATCAAATACTAATCTTGAACAACTTGTTGACTATATTTATTGGCTGATTGTGTCAGGATTATCTTTATTATTGTTAATGTATGCAGTTTATTATTTATATCGCAATAGTTCAAAAAAAGAATTTTATTTTATCTTGCTTTTGATGGTTGTTCCAGCTTTATCTCTAGCTGTTCCAGATTTACTGCTAGGAGGTTCGCGTTCAACTCATATTAGATATGCAATTGCTACTTATCTAGGCTGTAATTTAGCTTTTGCTTATCTTTTTGCTATGAATATTGTAGTTAATCCCAATAAATTAGATAAAAAGCAACAAAGTTTATGGAGTTTTTTGCTAATGATTGTAATTTCGCTGGGATTAATTTCTTCTATTGTTAATTTACAACAATATTCTTGGTGGAATAAATATTTAAGTTCCGACAACTTGCCAATCTCAAGAATAATTAATCCAGAAAGATCATCAATAGTTATTTGTACTGAATGTACCATGGGAATGGGATTTGGAAATCTCGTATCTCTCAGTTATCATCTCAATAATCAAGTTAAAATTCAATTGTTTAAACAACTCGATCTTGCCAAAATACCTGAGAACTTTGAGCCTGTTTTTGTTTTTAATCTTTCCCCAGCATTACAAGAGGAGATTCAATCTAAATCTAATCTGAAGCTCGAAAATTTGTATCAAAATAATTTATCTCTTTGGCAATTAAAACAATAATTCATGACGATGAATTTGATGATTGAGTAACGGCTTGATTATTACAATACCAACTTTCTAACGCTATTTGATGAATTGCTCGCCAAGGTTGATTATATTTTCTAGCTAAATTAGCACAATCTTCGTATTCAGGTTGAATATTAATAATCTGTTTTGCTTGTCCTTTTCTGTGACTGGCAATTTTAATTCTTACTGCACCATATTGTGTTGATATTGTTTGAATTTCTCTTTCTAAAATACTTCTTTGTTGATTAAAGCGACGAATTCCTAAAGTAGTAGTTTCTCGGAAAATAATTTCTTCGCAAATAACTGCTTGCTCTAGATGACAAATAACAGTTAATAAAATACCTAAACGAGATTTTTTCATCCCAATCGCTTGGGTAAAAACATCCAAAGCACCTGCTGCTAATAATTGTTCTAAAGTATATGCGATCGCTTGAGGATTAAGGTCATCAATTTGTGTTTCTAAAACTGTAATTTCTTCTTGTGTTACTGTTTGATTAATAATAGTTTTGGCTTGCTCATCAATAGTTCCTAACCATAATCGTAAAATATTCGGCACAGGTAAATCTAAAGAACCAGCACCCAAACCAATTTTTTCGATGGTCATCGCCGGCGGATCGCCAAAACTAGTAGCTAAAGTTGTCGCGATCGCTGCTCCTGTAGGCGTAACCAATTCTTTTTTGATACTATTACTATAAACTGGTACTTTTCTTAATTCCCATAACTTCAAAACCGCAGGCACAGGAACGGGTAATAAGCCATGCTCCGCCTTTACCATACCACCACCTGTAGGCATAGCCGAACAGTATAAACGCTCAATTCCCAACCAATCTAAACCTAAACAAGTTCCCACAATGTCCACAATGGCATCGGTTGCACCCACTTCATGAAAATGGACTTTTTCTGGAGAGATACCGTGTACTGCTCCTTCCGCGATCGCTAATTGTTGGAAAATCTGCAAACTCCAATCAGTTACTCGTGATGGTAAACCAGCATGGGTAATAATTTGGGTAATTTCTGGTAAATGCCTAGCATGATGGTGATGGTGAGTAGATTCAGTTGCTAATTGTAAATCGACATAAACTTTTGTTGCTAATTGTCCTTGACGATGAACTTGTTCACTCCTTAATTGATATTCCTGAGAAATACTAAGACTGTTTAAGCGATCTCCTAGATACTCCCAAGGAACACCCAGATCAATTAAAGCTCCCAAACACATATCACCAGCAATTCCGGTGGGACATTCTAAATAAATACACTTTACCATTGCCAATCTTAAACGGATATAAACACATTTTCTCATTATTAGGAATTGAACATGGCTACTATTTACGAACTCAACCCCAATAATCCTCAACCCCGTTCGATTGAAGCAATTGCCACTGCTTTAAAAAAAGGTGCAGTAATGTTATATCCCACCGATACCGTCTATGCGATCGGTTGTGATCTTAATGATAAATCTGCGGTAGAACGAGTCAGAAAAATCAAACAAATGTCCAATGATAAACCCCTGACTTTTATCTCTTCTTCTTTATCAAATATTTCTCAATATGCTTGGGTTAGCGATCGCGCTTATCGGATCATGAAACATTTAATTCCAGGTGCATATACTTTTTTGCTTCCTGCCACCAAGTTAGTACCGAAATTAGTCATGAGTCCAAAACGAAAAACTACGGGTATTCGCGTACCCGATCATCAAGTTTGTCAAGACTTATTAAGAGCTTTAGACAATCCAATTATTTCTACTTCGGCTCATTTACCTAATCAAGAAGGAGAATTTCCGACTATTGGAGTAGAAAAAGCCAGATTATTTGACGCTTTAGACAAATCAGTCGATCTTATTCTTGATAACGGTATAGAACCAGGATTTCAATTATCAACAATTTTAGATTTAACTACTGAAGAACCAATGATAATTCGTAAGGGTTTAGGTTGGGAAGAAGCAGAAAATTGGTTATCTGTTTTTAGCTAAATCATTAAAGCAAAATTTGTTTCTGAAAAGTTTTTTCTTTTGATTTTGATGCTAAAACTATCTGCAAAGCAATAAATTTGTTGGTGTTATTCTTATTTTCATGGAGCAACATCCGGCAAATTTTTGCATTTTTAACTAATAACTTTTGAACAAAGTTGTTAACTCTTTAATTTCTATATCTAAGTAAATATTCATCAATAAAATAATTTAAATCACAAAAAGTTAAGAAAAAATACAAATTATTACAAAAAGTTTAATTAAAAACTTAAAGGCTGTGATTTGTGTTCATCTGTATATGTGTAAATTACTTAAGTAGTTATATCCAGAATCAACTTTGTTGAAATAGTTTTTTCTAACATACTTTATTCAGGATATTTACTGTGAAGCAAGAATAGAAGGTGTGAGACTATGGAAGATCTGAAAGTTTATACCAAAATGTTTAAGATTCTGGCTAGAAATATTCAAGAGCTAGAACAGGACATTGAAAATTTACGACAAGAGCTATCTAAAATAAAAACAGTTAGCCAACCCAGTTTAACTGTTGAAATTAATTAGAAATTACACAGCTTGTGTTTAGGCTAGTTTAGCTCTAACTTTTGAGAGAAATTGAATGTTTGAGGAGTATTTGATTAATTTTGATTAAAGTCAGTTAAATTAACTGATTTGACTTAACCCAGTCCTACAGAAGATCGAAGCTAAATCAACTATTGATTGTTTTTAGGTGACTGTATCTAAAAAGCTACTAATTTTTTTTGTTTAATTAATTAAACCTGCTGAAGTCCTAAAAAAAACATAAATTTATCTTTTCAGTCTCTTCATTTTTTTTACTTTGCATAAGACTTACGACTTTACTCAAAACGAGCTTCAGAATTTTTCAATTAATATAAAAGCTTAATTGTTCAACAAAAGTAATCACCAAACAATTATAAGTTGACCAGGTATAATGGGTAAACTTAACGAAGTTGAACCAGATTCTGCCGGATCAAGGGAGAGTACCTTCAACTAAAAACAATTTTTAGCTATCAACTATGTTTGCCCCAGTAATAATTTTTGCTTTTATTCTAGTAGTAATATTTATACTAATTAAAGTTATAGGTCTTATTCTTGATTATAATTCAAAACTCAAATCGAGCAATTTAAAATTAGCGGTAACGATAATTACTTTTATTTTAACTTTTATTATTTCCTTACTCATTGTTGTATTTGGAGTAAATTTTATTTTTGTTGGGTTAAGTTTTTGGGGGTTAAATCAAAATGTTGCTCAAGCTGACTTAAATGTTGATTTATTTGATTGTCCTTCATTAGTAGAAACAATCTATCAAAACGAAAATCAAATTTATAAATTTGAAAATCATCGCTACATTGAAGAAGTAGCTCCACTTTTTACTATCAAAATAGAATACGAACAAGGAGCCAAAAGACTGCAAGAACAAGCAAAAAAATATCAAAATTTAAAAATTAGTGCCAAATCAACTCCTGTAATCCAAGAAATTTCCCAAAAATTACTTGAAAAAGCCCATTTATTTGAAGAGCGTGTCAAAATTGAAGCTGGTTCATCTGGTACTAAGCAAATCTTAAAATTATTAGAAAAGATGGATCAAGTTACTGAAGAAAGGCTTAAACTAATCGATCTCGTTAAACAAAAATGTACTAACTCTTAATCTCAATGCATCTAATTGATTGGCTGATCGTTGTATTGTATTTGTTGGTTACGATGGCAATAGGTTTGTACTTATCGCGTCGTGCTGCCACTAGTTTAGTTGATTTTTTCGTTTCTGGACGCTCTTTATCTTGGTGGTTAGCAGGCACAAGTATGGCTGCAACTACCTTTTCGATTGATACTCCTCTTTATGTCTGTGGGATTGTTGCCAGTCGAGGTATTGCTGGTAATTGGGAATGGTGGAGTTTTGGCATCTCTCATATTGTGTTAATTTACATCTTTTCTCGACTTTGGAGACGTTCAGAAATAGTTACTGATGCCGAATTAACTGAGATTCGTTACGGCGGAACAACCGCAGCAGTTTTAAGAGCAACTAAAGCTTTTTTGTTTGCAGTCCCGATTAATTGTATCGGCATTGGTTATGCCATGTTAGCTATGGTTAAAGTAGTTGATGCGCTGCAATTATGGCAAAGTTTAGGCTTTAACCCTGGAGAAAATCTGAAAATTTGGAGTGTGGTTGGTGTTAGCATCTTCGTGTTGATTTATTCTGGTTTTTCTGGGTTATGGGGAGTAGTTACGACTGATTTCTTTCAATTTTTCCTAGCTTTAATTGGTGCCGTAGTAGTAGCTATCTTTGCAGTTAATTCTGTGGGTGGCATTTCCGAGTTATTACCGCAAGTTCAACAAGCCACGGCAATAGATGTCTTATCTTTTCTCCCAGTGCAATTAGGATGGCAAGGATTCAGTTGGAATGATGCAGCAGGAATTTCTGCAAGTACTTTTGCTGCTTATTTGTTAGTGCAATGGTGGTCATTTCGTCGTAGTGACGGTGGCGGAGAATTTATTCAACGTTTAATAGCAGCTAAGGATGAAGCTGAGGCAGAAAAAGCTTCTTGGTTTTTTAATATTTTGAACTATATTATTCGTACTTGGCCTTGGATTATTGTTGCTTTAGTAGGAATTGTTATTTATCCCGAGTTAGAAGATCCCGAATTAAGCTATCCCAAATTAATGCTAGATTTTTTGCCTCCTGTAATGTTGGGATTGGTGGTAGCTTCTTTGATTGCTGCTTTTATGAGTACAGTTTCTACTTCGATTAATTGGGGTGCATCCTATTTAACTAATGATCTATATCTGCGTTTTTTGCATCCTCAGGCAACTCAAGCCGAATTAGTTTTGGCAGGGAGAATAGCTTCTGCCTTGGTGACTGTTTTAGGAGCGATCGCAGCTTTTTATGCTACTGATATTACCACAGTTTTTCGTTTAGTGATAGCGATCGGAACTGGACCAGGTTTAGTTCTAATTTTGCGTTGGTTTTGGTGGCGAATTAATGCAGCAGCCGAATTAGCAGCAATGATTGGAGGTTTTAGTATTGGACTATTTACTAGTGTTTTTCCTGGTTTTAATCAAATTTTTGCTGATTTTGGTTACCGTTTAATGTTTATTTCCTTAGTTACAGCGATTATTTGGTTGACTGTCATGTACTTTACTCCTCCAGAAACTGATGCTGTCCTCGATAATTTTTATCGTCGAGTTCGTCCAGGAGGAATTGGTTGGCAACGTCAAAGGGAACGTACTGGTGTACCATCAGCCCAAAATTTAAGCAGAGATCTCCTCAAAGTTATGGCAGCTAGTTTATTATTATTTGGATTAATGTTGACAATTGGTGGCTTTTTATTACTGCAACCACTGACAGGATGGTTAGCTTTAATTTTTGCCGTTCTAGGAGGATTTTGGTTGCGTCAACTCAGTAAAAGAAGAATAGTAGTTATGTCACGACCAGGTTTAGAAGACTAATAATTTTGTTGAGTTATTAATCTCTTAAAATTTATCAAAATATAGCAAATGTTTGTATGATTTTACCAAAAAGTGGTTTTGCTGAAGAAGAGGCGCATCTTTAATCGGTTTACTTTCTTCCTTTAGGGTTTGAGTAAGAGTGATCACTTTTTTTACAAAAGTTATTTATCAATTGTAAATAATTATGCTATACTTCTTAGGAAGTTACAGTAAGTCAGCCTAATTCTTAAGCTGGTAATCTTGATGGGTTACTCAAGCCAACAAGAAACGGGGGAACCATAATCTGGGGCTAATTTTCATTGTTAATCTGTGAAAAAGAACAACTCTCAGTTCTAGTCCGTCAGCTAACTCCGTAGGCATTGAGAGTGGACTGAAGAGTCAACATTTCTGCAATGTCTTGCACTCATCAGTTTTGCTCGTTGGTACTGCTGTTTTTTTGTACCTCCTGCTTAATTATGAGGCATTGCCAATGGAATTAAGTATAGATTTTCGCACAAAAAATTATCTTAACCAATCAAGTTTGAAGCAGCCTTATATTTTAATTTGGCTCAGCCTTATGCTCAATAGCATTGTTTTATATTAGTTTTTTATTACTTATCCTAATTAATTTTTCTGACTACATTAGCTCAAGTAAATTTTCAGTAAAAACTGACAATACTAGAGATAAATAGTTAATTAATACTCATAAATACTTGTATCAATAGTAGAAATTTTCTACTCCAACTTTCTACATAATTACATTAATTCTTGGAAAATATGGAAATTTCAGCTACTATGCCGGCTCTTGTTGCTGCCTTTACTTTCATGGCTGTCATTACAGCAATTATGACAGAAAAGATTCATTTAACTATTGCAGCATTTTTAGGTGCATTAGTCTTAGTTTTTGCCCACATCATGACTTTGACAGAAGCAGTAGAATACATCAGTCAAAGTTATTCTACCTTGGCTTTATTTTTTGGAGTAATGGTATTAGTTAGGGCATTTGAACCAACTAAAGTTTTTGATTATTTAGGCACCCAAATAGTTATACTCGCTAAAGGTCAAGGTAAAAGACTTTTACTTGCAATTGTGGCAGTAACTACTCCCATTTGTGCGGTTTTACCTAATGCTACTACTGTAATGTTACTTGCTCCTTTGCTTCCGCCAATTGCTGAGGAAATTGGGGTTGATTTTGTACCTCTGTTAATTTTAATGGTATTGGTAGCCAATAGTGCAGGATTATTAACTTTAGTAGGCGACCCTGCGACTTTTTTGGTAGGGGATGCAGTTAATCTTAGTTTTCCTGATTATTTATCACGCTTAAGCTTAGGTGGAGTACTAGCAGTAGCAACTATCTTAGTATTAATTCCGTTTCTATTTAGAGAGATTTGGAATAAAAAACTAGATACATTAGCAAATTTACCTCACCCAAAAATTAATCATCCCCGTGTCTTGATGTTAGGTGGATTAATTATTACCTTTGTCTTATTATTTTTCGTCATTGGTGAATTATTACCTGTTCCAATTCCTCCTCCTGCTACAGCTTTAATGGGGGCTGCTTTAGCTCTGTGGTTAGCCCAATCTAGCAAAATTGATACTGTTAACAACATTCTGCAAGATGTAGATTGGAGTACTCTCTTATTCTTTATGTTTGTCTTCGTTTTAATTGGAGGACTAGAGAAAACAGGAGTCATTGAAGGCTTATCAGGATTTTTGGGAATAATAATCGGTAAAAATATTTTTGTGGGTTCTTTGTTACTAATTGCTTTTGTGGGTTTGTTATCTAGCCTTGTTCCCAACATTCCTTTAGTAGTAGCAATGATTCCTTTACTCAAACAATATTTAGTTAATGTGGGTTTTGTCGGTTCAGAAATATTATCGCCAGATTTTGCTGGTCAAATACCCGTTGAAGTCTTACCGTTATTTTATGCCATGATGTTTGGCGCAACTTTAGGAGGTAATGGTACTTTAGTCGGAGCTTCTTCCAATATTGTTGCAGCAGGAATTGCTGAATTACACGGTAGACGAATTTCTTTTAAAAAGTTTCTCCGTTATGGTTTACCTGTAATGGGAACTCAATTACTAGTGTCTGCCATTTACGTCACCATCTTTTTCCTGCTGTAATGAAACCAAAATTAAGCTGATTTGCGATCGCTAGCTATTAGGTAATAGCGGGAATTTAATAATCTGATCGCAATTAGCGGATTTTTAGCTTGACAGTAGCGTTGCTTTAATCAAATTATACTTTAGCTCATCGCAAACATAGCGCGATCACGTCCTTGTGCTTTAGCTTCGTATAGTGCTTTGTCGGCAAAAGCAATTAGTAATTCTGGTGAACCTTCTGGAGTGGGAATCATACTAAAAACACCCAAGCTCATCGTGACATATTCACAGACTAGTGATTTATGATGAGCAATTTTCAGATTTTTGACTTTAGAGCGAATTTTGTCAGCAATTTCCAGTGCTTTTTCTCCATTAGTATTAGGTAAAATTATGGCAAATTCTTCTCCACCATAACGGGCAACTAAATTATGATCATTGTCAATGGCAGCTTCGATTGCCAAAGCTACTTGTTGTAAACAATGATCTCCAATGGGATGACCATAAGTATCGTTATAGAGTTTGAAATAATCAACATCACACAAAATCAGAGACAAGGGAGAATGATCTTTTCTTAAAGTTTGCCACTGTTGCAGTAAATACTCATCAAAACGACGACGATTAGCTACTTGGGTTAAACTATCTAAAATTGTTAGTCTTTCTAGTTCCTGATTAGCTTGATGGAGAGCAGCTTCAATTTTTTGGCGATCGCTAATTTCTTTGTGTAGCTGTAGTTCAACTAAATCTGCGTGTTCGGTAGCTGTTTCCAGCATAATTTCCAAGTCAGCTTTTTCTTGTCTTAATTCTTCTAATTCTTGTCGCAAAAATTCTATTTGCAAATGCATTTGCTCTTTGGCAAGTTGTTCTTCTAGACTATTGTTGGTACTGTCTGAGTCGTCAAAATTTACTGTAGCTAATTCGGTAGTAATTAATGCTTCAATAGCTTTGCTATCTAAAGGTTTAGAAAAAAAGTATCCTTGACCATATTGACATTTGAGAACTTTAAGTTGAGCTAGCTGATTAACTGTTTCAATTCCTTCAGAAATTACATCCATGCCTAAATTACGAGCTAAAGTAACAATTGCTCGAATAATTCCTAATTTTTCACTACTTACTTCCATCGAATTGACAAACGAGCGGTCAATTTTTAAAGTACTAAAAGGAAACATATGTAAATAACTTAATGAAGAGTAACCCGTCCCAAAATCATCTAAAGAAAACTCAATTCCTAAGTTTTTAAGCTCTCTAAGTATGGCAATAGTAGATTGAGGCTCTTCAATTAAACAACTCTCTGTAATTTCTAGCTTGAGATTATGAGGAGTAATCCCAGTTTCTTCTAAAATTCTTTTGACTTGTCCGACAAAATTATTGTGTGCCAACTGTTTTCCTGAAATATTAACACTCATCTTCCAATCAACAAGTTCAGGAAACTTTAATTGCCAAGCACGCATTTGCAGACAAGCTTCTTTGAGTACCCATAAACCTAGAAAAATAATCAATCCCATTTCTTCCGCTAAAGGAATAAACTCTTGCGGAGAAATTAAACCACGCACTGGATCTCGCCAACGTACCAAAGCTTCAAAACCATTAATTCGTTTGGTATTTAGAGAAACAATTGGTTGATAATGTAACTCAAATTCTTGATCAGCAATCGCTCGTCTTAAGTCATTTTTTAATTGCAGTAGACTGATTGCATGAACATGCATCGTTCGATTAAAAATTTGATAATAACTGTGAGGATTTTTTTTCACATGAGTCACAGCTAATTCTGCATCTCTGAGGAGTTCTTCTGGCTCTGTATAATCTTCAGTGCTTAAGGCAATACCAATGCTAGTATCAACAAATATTTCATAGCTATTAAGTTTAAAAGGTATCAAGAGTTCTTGATAGATTCTTTCAGCAATATCAATAGCATAATTAAAGTTGTGGAGATCTTCTAGTAAAATTACAAACTCATCACTGCCTAAACGAGCAATTAAGTCTTCTTCCCGCAGACAAGCTTTTAATTTGCGAGAAATTGCGATTAATAATTCATCTCCTAATTTTCTGCCTAAACTGCTATTAATTGCTTTAAAACGATTTATATCTATAACTAAAACTGCAAATACATAATCTTTTTGTTCTTTGGCTAAAGTAATTGCTTGTTGAATATATTTAAATAATAAATTATGATTGGGCAAGCCTGTTAAATCATCATAAAAAGCATTATCTAGTAATTTATGAGATGCTTTCTTAAATAAACGTTCGGCTGCTTTATTAAAAAATAAACAGTTTTCATATTGATCTAAAATAATTACGGCATCATCAATAGTTTTCAGCTTAGAAAGTAATCCAGAACTAATTTCAGACTGTTTAAAATGGTTTTGATACATGAATTTAGCCTAAAATTTGTAAAAAAAATTATCAATAAATTATGGCTAACTATTTTTTAAAATGTTTTTGCTTTTGTAATAGATAGTTTGTTTTTTGTATTTTGTTATATAAAAAATAAAATTAAACTTGTTTAATCCTCTTACTATAGTTAATTAGTTTCTGTTTACAAAATCCATCTTAAAATAAGTTACACCAAGTATTTTATATATCTAAATTGACAAAAAAATCTACTTGATCACCACTGAAAAACTACTGATTATTAGGGATAATACTGTAAAGTTATCAATAATTTTTTAGAAGCATAAAAGTAACTTCTTTAAAGCTACTCTAAAGCGGGCTGATTGAATATCCAAATAAATGACAATTTTCCTACAGTCTCTGTCTGCTAAACAACTTGAGAAAAATACGGAGTCTACACCTAATTAATCTATTTCTAAATTGCCTAATAGCCTCGACTTGAGATATTTTACCAAGCACGATCTCGGCTAGTCTAGTCACAAGTAAATAACTTACTATTCCATAATTTCCAGAAGAAGTTTTTTTTGAGAAGACTGGGTAATGCCACAAAATTGATTGCTTGGTGATATGGTAATTGATATTCAAGACCTCAATTAAGTTTTTTTAATCATCAATGACTTTTTATCATCAGGATGAGCAGTTAAATCAACTAGGTAATCAGATTCTCGATTTGATTTGGCAAGAGTTTCCCAAGCTTAGTCAAACTCAGATTGCATTAACCTGGATTGTTTACGATCCGCCAGTTATTGTGAATACTGGTGGTGCTTTGTCTCCTGAAGAATTTTGGCAATATCCCTTACGTGGTTTTGGTTATCGTGGTAGAGAAAGAATTTATCCTGCTAGTCTAGTCAAATTATTTTATTTGGTGGCAATTGAAGAATGGCTTAATAATGGCATGATTGCTAGTTCGCCAGAGACGGAAAGAGCGATTCAAGATATGATTGTCCTTTCTAGTAATGATGCTACTAGCTTAATTGTAGATTTACTGACTGGAACAACTAGTGGTCCAGAATTATCAGCAGGTCCTTTTGCGACTTGGAAACATCAACGCAACATCGTTAATCGCTATTTTTCCTCTCTTGGTTGGCGAGAGTTAGAAAATATCAATGTCAATCAAAAAACCTGGAGTGATGGTGCTTATGGTCGAGAAAGGGCTTTTTTAGGAGAATTACGGGAAAATCGTAATATGTTGACTAGTGACGCAATCGCCAGATTGCTGCATAGTATTGTAGGTGGGGTAGCAGTTTCTAGTCAGCGATCGCAAAAAATGATGTCTCTGCTTAAACGTAGTCTAAATCCCGATGAATTTGTGATTAGTGATGGAGAAAACCAAATAACTGGCTTTTTAGGCGAAAGTCTCCCAAATAATGCCCAATTATGGTCAAAAGCAGGTTGGACTAGTCAAGTTCGTCATGATGCTGCTTATATTGAAATTCCCGAATTGCAACCTTATTTATTGATTGTCTTAACCGAAAGCCAAAATAAAGCGATTTTACCGTTTATTTCTCAAGCCGTAGTTGAAGCTATGAAAAAATTATCAGTTTAGTTGTCTGCTCAATTCAAGGTTGGTGATAATTTTACTAGGAATTGGTGATCGATTAAATTGAGAGCATTGCAATAGCACTATAGTGAAGCAGTGTCATTCTGAGTTTAATTGTTTCTCACTAATTGAGATGCAATGCTTTGTTTAACTCTTTCTAGTGGATCAATGTTCGTCTATCGTAGTGAGCAGTTTGAGCGACAACTTAGTAGACATCACAGCTTGTCATTACAAGTTGACCGTCTTTGTCAAGAAATAGAGCAAATGAGCCTCAATGACGCACAAACTAGATTTGAGCGGATTTATCCCTATCTCAAACGCAAAGAAGGTAATTTTCGCTTGATTGCACGGATTTATTTTTTAGAAACTGAGAGAGTATTGGCTTGGCTAAGTGTGTTTTCACGAGGTTCTAGGGAATATGACTTTTTTTTACGGGAACGAGAAAATTATGCTGATGGTTCTTTAGAGGGAGGATTAGAACAATCAATTAGACAATGGCTTAGAGGAGAAAAGGCAAAAACAAAACTGATTACAACCACCTCTCCTCATCTGCCTGAAAATTTACTAACTTGGTTTAAACCTCCTCGATGGGATTTGGATACCGATAGCAGTGTTATTTACGAAAGTGAAATTTGGTTTGAGCAATTTAGTCAAAAGGAAATAGCTTCTTACAGTTCAATTTATTATCAAATTATTGCCAAAATTGTTGATAATTTTGCCACAATTGGCGAAGCAACACGATGGCAACATCTAAAACTTTATGGTCAAGAGGATCGATATGTTTTATTTAGTCCTTTAACATTTGTAGATGCTCTCTCTCAACAAATTATTTTTTTAATTGCACCTTTTAATCATTATCCTCCTGAGCGAGAATTAGCTGAAATTGTAGATTCTTTGGCTATTCGAGGTAATGGAGAAAATTGGTGGCAAAATACGAACAATCTTTCCCTAGAAATTTTAACTAATCTTGCTAAACGTACTTATCCTAGTTATCTGCTAGCTGTGCAAGAAATGTGGCTAGCTATTCAACAAGGTAATGGAGTTAATTTAGCTCTTTCTGCTGAAGAAAAAGCTATTCTTCATGCCGTTTCAACTACTAAAACTTTACCCTTATTTTTAAATGGTAGAGCGGGAAGTGGCAAGTCAACCATGTTATTTTATCTGTTTGCCGACTACTGTGATCGCCATATTAAAGAATGCTATAAAAACAAACAAAATATTTATGAAAAACCCCATCCTTTATTTCTTACCTATAATCGGGGCGTTGTCGAATTAGCTAAGAATAAAGTTTTTTCTTTATTAAAGTCTAATTATCGTTTTTTAGCAGCTAGAAATGAGCTTAAACAAATTCCTAATCTCACTCCTTTCTTTCAAGATTTTCGGACTTTTTTACTTAATTTATTACCAACAGAAACAAGAATTTTTTTTCGAGAAAATAATTATATTTCTTTTCATCGTTTTCGTCAGTTGTGCCGTCATAGTTGGCGTAATTATGCTCCAGAAAAATGCTGGTTGGCTATTCGCACTTTTATCAAAGGTTATTATTTAGACGAACGCGATCAATATTTTACTGATGAAGATTATCAAGAAATTCCTAAGAAAGAAAAAAGCCTTTCTGTGGAAGAATTTCAACAAATTTATCGTCATGTTTGGCGATGGTATCAAAACTATACTAAAGAAAATCAACTTTGGGACGATCAAGATTTAATTCGTCAAGTTTTACAACTCAAATGTTATCGTCCTGAATATACGGCTATTTTTTGTGATGAAGCTCAAGATTTTACTCGATTAGAATTAAAACTAATCATGGGCATCTCCGTTTTTTCTCGCTACGATCTAGAACAAGAACAGTTTCTTGATAGCTTTCCTTTTGCTTTTGCTGGTGATCCGCTTCAAACTTTGAATCCTACTGGCTTTCGTTGGGAAAGTTTACAAGCAGCTTTTTATAATGAAATTCTCTCTATTTTAACGCCAACAAAAAAACTTCCTCTTAATAAACATTTTGCTGAATTGAAATGTAATTATCGTTCTGTAGCTTCAATTGTTGGCTTAAGTAATTTAATTCAATTATGGCGTAAATTTCTATTTAATTATAGTGAAATTAAACCCCAACAAGCGAGAAAATTTAGTCAATTTGTTCCGCAAAAATTTATTATTGGTCAAAATATTTCAATTTCAGCTATTCAAACTTTATTAAAAGACACTTTAATTATTATTCCTTGGGATGACGGCGGAGAAAAAGATTTTGTTTTACAAGATGAAATTTTAGGTAAATTTTTAACAGAAGAAAATCGAGAAGAAATTCCTTGGAATATTTTAAGTACTACTTCTGCTAAAGGATTAGAATTTAAACAAGTTATTCTCTACAAATTTGGTGAATGTTGTCCGCGAGGACTTTGGCAACTTAAAACAGAACCAAAAGAAGAAGAAAAATATTTTTTAAATAAACTATATGTTGCTGTTTCACGCGCTACCGAACGTTTATTTATTATTGATTCTTCTAGAGGTGAAGAAAAACTCTGGCAATATGCAAGCGATCGCAATTTTTTGGGAGAATTTTTAAAGTTAATTGACCATTCAGAAACTAAAATTGAGTGGCAACGACAAGTTCAATTAGTTGAGGTAGGAATTAATCCGCAAATTATTGCCACAGATGATTTAGAATCTCTAGCTCAAACTTTTAAACAAAATGGTTTAAATAGTGAAAATCCTGAATCCTTAAAACGCGCTTATCAAGCTTATCAACAACTTGGTAATCATTATCAAGCGACACTTTGTTTGGCATGGTCATTAAAATTCACCAGCAGTTTTATTCAAGCAGGAAAGCATTTTTTAGCTTTACAAGATCTGTCTGAAGCTTGTGATTGTTTTTGGCTAGGAATGGCTTGGCAAGAATTATTAAGTTTATTACACTCTCCCAATGCACAAAATAGTAATTTATCTCAATATCAAGATTTGATCCCTTTAATTGAGTTTTTGGCGGAAAATAATTTTTCAGTTCAAACTAATTCCGAACTAGTTAAATTAGAAACTCTGTTAAAGTTTACTGAATTTTTAACAATAGAATTACAACAACCTAAGCTTCCAGATTATTTTTATACAACTCAAGGACAAATTGCTTTAAAGAAATACCAAGCTATAACCCATAATTTGCTCGAACAAAATTATTCTCTGTCTTTACAACATTGGCAACAAATAGGAACGGTTTTAGCTAGTTATGCTGAATTTAGTAATCAAGAAACCGAAAAAAATGCAGCAGAATGTTTTTATCGAGGAAAAAATTATGCTTTGGCAATAAAATCTTGGGAAAAAATTTTTAATGACTGTCCAGATAAATCTTGTGAAACTAAATATTATTTTGCTAAAGCTAGAGTTGTAGGACTTCCTGAAGGAATTGAATATTTAGCTAAAGCTCAAGCCTATAAAACAATTATTTATCTATGGATAAAATCAGGAAAACCTCAAGAAGAATTATGGTTAAAACATCTTGCTCCTGCTCTAGAAGCTCTTCAATATTGGCATCAAGCAATCATAGTTTATTGCTGGCTAGATAATGTCAAAAAAGTTCAAGCTTGTTGGCAATTAATTAGTAAAGATACTAAATCTATAACCTTATTTAAAAAGCTACTTAAATATTATATTTCTCATCAATATTGGCAAGAAGTGATCGCAACCATTACAACCGATTTAAATCCAGAAATTGCTCAAACTCCTTTAAAGTATTATTTCGTTTATCTTTTATCTAAATCTCAATTAACCCCAAATCAACTCAATCAAAACCAAAAAAAACTATATCTTGATTTCATTCAACAACACATTATCAATAATTCTCATTGGCAGAAATATCTTTTAAGCGAGCAAATTAAAATAACTCTGGCAAAAATTGGTTATTTGCATTCAAATTAAAAATTTTTAGGTAAAATAACTCACAAGAAAAATATTTAGATAGCTTTTTTTAAAATCTTGAGCAAAAAATTTCAATTAAATTTTTATTTTCGTAAAATCTGCTACAGAATTAAGCTGTCGCTTTTTATATGAAGCGTTATACTATCTTTCGGTTGGTGAACTAATGGGGTTTTAATTCAAACTATAGTTACTGTTTTAAAAACCTAATCAAAACTACATCAAACCTTATCCGAATCTTCAATTAAACTTTATTGAGATTCAGTAAGATTGCTCATGTCATTGTTTTTTATTGTCAGACAGAATCATAGCTAAGTAAGACTATTTGAATCATTATTTTGATGCTTAAACTGCATTTTCAAGATTCAGGAACTTTACTTATCTGTTATTAATCAAATGAGAGGGCATTAATCAGGAAAAACCAACGTAATAAATAAATGAGGGTAGCTACATTAGAGCGACCCTACCAACTGAGTAAATTAGAGTTCGTTAATCATGAATGTAAGAGATTATACAGCAAAAAACATTTTTTTCAGCGGTTGGATTAACAATAATCAACAAAGTCACCAAAAATTGTCTAAAATTGATCTACTTTTCCCTGTGCGTCAATGGTTAAACGATCTTGAGATTGGCGATTGCACCTTAGCTCATCGTCTTTGTCAATTGATTCCAGCTCAATGTCCTTTTGAAAGAAAGATTAAATTATTTGGACGAACAATTATTTGTATTCCTCCTTTGTGTAAACTAAATCCGCTTTATGAAGAAGTAGTAGCTTTACGTTTTCGAGCGATTTGTTATTTAGCTGATCAATGTGGTGAAGATGTTAGCTGTTACTGCTAAGATACGTATTTACTAGATCGTATTCTTCGGCAAGAGTAAAATAAAATCCTCATGGCAATTATCGCGCTTAAAGCCTGGTACTTAGAGCAGTATGAACCAATTAGAGAGGTAATTAAAAAACCTCACCATCTACGTTTGAGTAGAAATAGTTTATTAAAATCAGGCTTGCGAGTAGACTTTTTAGACGATCGCGCTACAGTAGAAGCATCGGAGTGGTTTGCGCGCTATTTAGAAGGAGAAAGCGTCGAATTTTATATTGAAGGAAGTGGTAATTATTTAATTGCCAATATTGACTTAGTTTCTCAAGAGATTTACTTTACCAAACAAGAAACTTTATTAGGACTAGAACCATTTATTTATCTTAGTCCTCAACGAGAATATCCTCAAGCAAATGAAGCTCTGCAAACTGCTTTAGAATCAGCGATAGAACAATTAAACGAGCGATCGCGCTACACTTTAACTTTAGAAGTTGCTCCCCGTGGCAATGATACTCCTGTGCGCCTCAGTAGTAGTCAATTAAGAAAGATTCGGAAGAGTTTGTTATATATTGCTGATGGTACAGCGATCGCAAGTGTAGGTATTCAAGATTCTGCTAAACTGTTGCTTAATTCTAACGTCTGTGTTGAGATCGGTTATGCTTTAGAAACTAAAGATCCAGGACAGATTTTATTGATTCAGCAACAACGTCCCGATCTAGATGGTCAATTACCGTTCGATTTTTCTCAATATAAACAATTGAGTTATAAAACTGCTTCCGAGTTGAATAAAAGCTTACCTAAATTAATCACAGCTTTACTACAAAGATTTAGTTTGTAGATTTCAAGCAAATAATAATATCAAGTTCGCTTAAATAGTTGAATGTGATGATTGATACGGGGACATAGAGACACGGTGACGCGGAGAGAATTTATTGTAAGCTAGGCTATCTAATAATTCTGTAAAGTTTACACTTTTAAGCATCATCAAAACAATGCCACTACAACTTCAGATCGATTATCCAGAAACCCTACCCGATGCTCTACAAAAAAGCAGACAACAGTTTGAAGAAGAAGCAAAATGGGCAATGGCAGTCAAATTATTTGAAATGAAACGTATATCTTCTGGGATGGCTGCTGAGTTAGTCGGCGTAGATCGAGTATCCTTTCTGCTCAAATTAAAAGATTATGGAGTACCAATGATTGACTTAACTGAAGAGGAACTACTATCGGATCTAGAGAATGCGTAAAATTGAAAGGATTGTCATCAATACATCCCCGTTGATTGCTCTTGTTGCTGCTAATGGGGATTTAAACATTTTGCATTTTCTCTACAAAGAGGTTTTAGTTCCCTTTGAAGTCTGTCAAGAAATTCTTACTGGGGGTTCTAGTAACTTTGCGATTGCTGAATTTGGAAAAGCAAATTGGCTACAAAAACAACAACAACCTGTAAATATTTCAACTTTGCTACTCAATTCCTTAGACAGGGGAGAAGCTGCTGTAATTCAGTTGGCTTTGGATCGAAATATTCAAACTGTTTGCATTGATGAAGCAGTTGGCAGAAGAATTGCTCGTCTTAGCGGTTTGTCTCTAACAGGTTCGATTGGTATTTTGCTACGTGCTAAACAGGAAGGTTATTCTATAAATATCCGACAAGCCATTGAACTGATGCTCAACAGGGGTATTCGGTTGAGTACAAGCGTGATTAATTTTGCTCTTAACCAAGCTGGAGAAAACGACATATCAACTTAAAATACACTTTTAGAATTTTTTCTGCTTGCTCAAAAACATTTTTCCCTAGCCGCGTCCCGTTTATCAACTATCCACGTTATTTGCGAAAATAATTATTAAAGTTCCAAACCACCTTTTTGCAATTTTTTAAACGGATCGAGAATAAAATCAATTAGACGACGTTGACGAGTAATTACTTCTGCTGTTGCTGTTTGACCTGGAGTAAGATTAATCCGTTGGTTTTGTCCTTCTAGATAGGAATGTTCTAATTCTACTTCTATTTCAAAAGTTTCCTGTTGTCCTTGTTCTGTTTGAGCGATTTTGGAGTCAGGAGAAATCCAGCTAACACGACCCGCTTGTACGCCATAATCTTGAAAAGGATAGGCATCAAACTTGATTTTAGCTGGCATTCCTACTTTTAAAAATCCACTTTCTGTAGGTGTTATTTTAGCTCTTAGCACTAATGGAGAATTTTCTGGAGCAATTTTAATAACTTCCTCTCCTTGTTGTACTACTGCTCCTTTACTAGAAATAGGTAAGTTAAAAATAACACCATCACGAGGAGCTTTGATCACTCGTTGCTTTAATTGAAACTTCATAGAAGCTATTTGACTTTTATTTTGAGCAATTTCTGAGTTAAGGGTAGTAATTTGATTTTCTAAATCTTTTAGTTGTTCTTCTGCTTTAAGTAAAGCTAATTGTCCCGAATGAACCAAACTTTGATAACTACGTTCTTGTTCTTGTAAACGTAATTGAGCTTGTTTGAGATCCGATTCACTTTGTTTGATCAACTGATCATAACTATTTTGTTGTTCTTCCAAACGAGAATGAGCTTGTTCTACTTCTGAAACTGCTTGCGCTAAACGTTCCTGATTTTCTTTGGCTTGCTGTTCAATCTCTTGCAGTCGATCTTCAGGAATGACTCCATCTTTAAAGGCTTGACGATAACGCGAGGCTTTATCTTGAGAACCTTTTAAACTAATTTCTGCTAGGCGATGAGCAGCTTGACTTGATTTAATGGCTTGTTGAACTTGTTCGATTTGTGCTTGTTTTTCTGCTTTTTGGTTTTGATAAACAGCTTTGAGTGCAGCTAAACTTTGCTTGGCTTGTTCAATTTGTGCTTGTTTTTCTAATTGTTGGGCTTGGTTTTGCTGTTGTTGTGTCTGTAAAGATAGAGATTGTTGATTTTGGAGTAATTCTAGCTGAGTTGCTTGATTTAATTGACCATTAAGTTTTTCTTCTAACTGTTGTAGATCTGCACGGATTACGTCTGATTCAATTTCTAATAAAACCTGTCCTGCTTTAACTTGCTCTCCTTCTTTAACGTCAATTGCTGCAACTGTTCCAGCTACGGGAGCATCTAGCTCAATGGTTTTGGCTTTGGGTTCTAATTTACCGCGAGCCATCCCCGTTTCATCTACTTTAGCGAGAATTGACCAAGGTAAGACTATCGCAGTAAACATAATTAAAATATATAATAATCCTCTAGTCCAAACACGAGGTAGAGCATCAAGTAAATCTTTGGTAGCTAAAGACCAATCTTCTTGAGATGGTGATGGTAGCGGGGTAGAAGAAAGAATTATATCTGTATTGTTTTTACTTACTTGCTCGTTGTGGTTGGTCAAAATTTCTGAGACTTCATCATTGATTTCCTCAAATAATCCTGGTCCAAATTGCAAATAATCTTTGTTGATAAAACGAATAGCATCCGCTAGTTCTTTGGAAGGAGTATCTTTGAGCAGATATCCTTTTGCTCCTGCTTTTAAAGATTGATTGAGATATTCTTTAGAGTTATGACTAGTAATAATCGCTACTTTAGTATCAGGAAAAGATTGACTAATTTTCTGGGTGATTGCAATGCCGTTCATTCCTGGCATTTCGATATCAATTAAAACGATATTTGGATGTAGTTGAGCAATTAGTTCCAACGCAGTTTTACCATTGTCAGCAATCCCGATAATTTCTAAATCTGGTTCTGATTCCAAGGCAATTTGTAAGAGTTTACAACTGAGTTCTTGGTCATCAACGATGATAACTTTGATCGGGTTCTGCCTTTCTTTAATTAGTAGTGAATCATTTACTTTTGTTTGCTTTAACATTGTTTTGGCTGATGGTTGATAACTGGTCACTGATGTAGGGACAATTCATGAATTGCCTCTACTGGTCACTGATAATTGTTGTTGGTTAAGATAAAAATAATGACCGCGTTTTGCCATTAACTGGGAATGAGTACCACTTTCGACTAAAACTCCGCAATCAAGAACAAGAATGACATTGGCTTGACGAATGGTTGAGAGACGATGAGCAATAATAATGGTTGTACGACCTTGCAGAATGGTATTTAAGTTATTTTGGATGATACGTTCTGATTCGGCATCCAGGTTACTGGTAGCTTCATCTAAAATCAGTAAACGAGGATTCCCTAACAAGGCTCTTGCGATCGCGAGACGTTGACGTTGACCACCTGAAAGCATTCCTCCTCTTTCCCCAATGGGAGTTTCGTAGCCGAGAGGAAGTTTTTCAATAAATTCCTCAGCCCCTGCTTGAATGGCTGCTTGACGAACTTCTTCCAAACTAGCTTCAGGATGAGAAATACTGATATTTTCTCGAATCGTACCACCGAAGAGAAAGTTAGACTGATCGACAACTCCAATTTGTTCGCGAAGCGATCGCAATGATAAGGTGGTAAGGTCTTGACCATCTATTAAGATTTTTCCTTCTGTGGGCGGATATAAACCCAGAATTAATTTAGAGATCGTAGTTTTACCTGAACCACTACGCCCTACTAAAGCGATCGTTTGTCCTGGTTGCACTTCAAAACTAAGATTTTCGATCACATTGTTTTCTTGATCGGGATGATAGCGAAAGGTAACGTTTTGAAAAGAAATTTGCCCTTGTAGAGAGGTTAAAATTTGACGAGGTTGGTCTTGCAGATCTTCTTCTGGTTCGGCATCAAGGACATCATTAATTCGTTCAATCGAAATAATCACTTCTTGTAGTTGATTCCACAAAACAGTTAATCGTTGAAAGGGGGTAATCACATTACCCAACAACATATTAAAAGCAACCAATTGTCCAATCGTCAGTTGGTTTTGAATTACTTGCCAAGCACCAAACCACAGAATCGCAGTAGAAGCAATAACTTCAATCGTAGAACTAAAAATTTGGAGTTTATTACTAATCAGTTGTCCAGAAAAAGTGGTTTTAATTGAACGGTTGAGTAGTTCTTCCCAATGCCAACGGACTCTTTGTTCAACTGCCATTGATTTAATGGTTGGTAATCCTGTCAAAGCCTCAATTAAATAACTACTTTCTTTGGCTAAAGCTGTAAAAATCTCGCGGGACACTTTTTGTAAAAATGGTGTAGCAATTAAAGCGAGTAAGAAAAACGGGGGAATAATGGTTAAAGCAAGTAAAGCCATTTGCCAGCTATACCAAAACATCAACCCCACATAAACAAATACAGTCAGCAAATCCAGAAAAATTGATAAAGCTTCCCCAGTCAGAAAACGCTGAATTTTGTGATTTTCCTGAACGCGAGCAATAATATCTCCTACATAACGAGATTCAAAAAAACTTAAAGGTAAACGGAAAGTATGACGAATAAACCCAACAATTAAAGCTAAATCAACTCTTTGTGCCGTATGATCCAGGAAATATTGCCTCAATCCTGTCATCGCCACCCGAAACAAACCAAAGATCAATAACCCAATTCCCACTGCCATCAAAGTTAGGCTACTGCGCTGCACTACTACACGGTCTAGTAAAAGTTGGGTCAATAATGGTGTTACTAAAGCAAATAGTTGGATCAATAAAGATGCCACAAAAACTTCGATCAGGACTAACCTGTGAGGTCTAACTAATTCCCAAAATTGCCAAAAAGAAGTAGTTGCCTCTTGAGTTTCTTTTAATAAGGTGGTTGGCTCAAGTAACAGTGCATAACCAGTCCAATCAGCTTGGAATTCTTCTGGAGTCAGGGTGCGTTGACCAATGGCAGGATCGCCAACAATAACATACTTACGCTTGACTTCATAAACTACAATATAATGGTTGCCTTGCCAATGAGCGATCGCAGGTAGTTTTTGTTGGGCAAGTTGACTAAAAGTAGCTTTAACTGGTCGAGTCACAAAACCAATCGTTTCGGCTGCGGTACACAAGCCTTTGAGAGAAGAGCCACTACGATTAACTCTGGCTAATTCCCTAATCCGATTGAGACTAAATCGTTTATTCCAATAACGTCCAATCATTACTAAACAAGCTGCACCACAGTCAGAACTGCTTTGTTGGGCATAAAAAGGATAACGATGCAGCAATCGTTGCCAAAAATGACCTACTCGTTCGCTTGGACTAGGGAAATAGGGTTTTCTTTTGCGACTTCGACGGGAGGGTAGAGAGGAGCTAAATTTGGGTGGTAAATCTGCAATTGTAGTTTTGGTTAAACTTGAGGTTTTTGATTCTCTTCTAATTAAATTTGGAGTAACTTCTGTGGTTTGAATAAGTTCTGGTAAAGATAACTGTACAAAATTTAAATTAGCGTGACTAAGGGTATATAGTTCAGTTGGTTGTTCAATTCGCCAGGAAACTGTTTGCTCTTTTGGAACAGGGACGTAAAAACTTCTACTCGGTAGCTTTTGACCAGCAGAATTGATTAATTCTCCTTTTCTGACTAACCAAAGAGCTTGTTTGAGTAGCGAATCATCCGAGAGCTTTCCTGGTTGTAGCTGATGAAATTCTAGTAAAGGAAGAATTTGTTTTAGTTGCGTTAAAGAAGCATTTTTTAAAGGAGAAGTTTGACGACAGAGCAATAATAAATCTAGTTGTAATGCTTGACGATAAAGATATTGCTCAACTTCTGGTTTTTTTTTGATTAAAGTTCGTAAGAATTGCTCATTAAGATAAACTAGTTGGAGTTGAAAAGAAGCTCGCACAGTATAAGGCTGAAACGATTGCTCGGGAAATAAACTTAGTTCACCAAAAGCTGCTCCTACTCCTAACGAAATCAATAAATTATCATTGCTATCTAACAGCCTAATTTTTCCTTTGATCACTAAATAAACCCCTGATTGCCCTTGCTGTGAGTTCCAGAAGGGTTTTCCTGGCGTTGGTGTGATAATTTGGAGTGCTTTTTGACACTGCTTGAGTTCTGATGGGGATAGTTTTGCCCCTAAAATTTGCGCCAGTTGTTGCTCTAGATGATCTTGGCTCGTCAACTCAGATAATAGCTCTAGATTCATAGCTGTTGCTTCAGAGTGCTTGAGAAATGAATTAATCGTCTTGAGTGGGAAAGAAAGGATTAAAATGAAATGATTTTGGTGTTTTGCTGGTACTAAGATTGTCAATTTTAATCTTGCTACTACTAGCTTGATCTTGCTCCCGATCTGTCTGCGTTCTCGACTGTTTGTAACGGGTCGATAATCCCATTTGTTTCAGCAAACGGTTAATATGGCGATCGCTTATTTGCAGCCCTAATTCTTTTTCCAAATGTTTACTCAACCACTGAGCCGTCCAACGACTAAAAGCATAGCCAAATTCACGCGGACTTTGACTAACCAAATGTTGTAAACGAGTTAGGTAGTTTTCATCAATAGTTTTGGGTCTACCGACAGGAAGAGTTTGCCATTGATGTGCTTGTCCAGTTCGCGCCATAAACATCCAATATCTAGCTGTTTCATGAGAACAATTGAGTGCGGTACAAATCTCTGTCTGAGAATGACCAAGATCTGCCATCAACATAATTTCAATGCGACGACGATATTCTGGACGCAGTTTTTTTTCTAAACTCTTTTGTAATAATTTTCGTTGAAATGGTGATAGTAATTTCCCCACTTCTTGGTCTAGTAAGTTTGTTTCAAGGATATTGTGTTCGGAGTATTTATTCACCATGACTCTACTAATCTTTTCAAACAATCAATCTGCCAAAATGGCAACTTTTTGTTTTTATTTGTGGCAAAATGTCTGGAATAAAAACTTGGCTAGGTATTTATTTTTTCTTAAAATCGTATCAATACCTAACTTTATCTAATTACTAATCTTATCTTCAATCATTAAAAATTTTCTTAATATTAGTTTAAATGATTAATGATTTAATTAAGATTCTGATGATTTGCTCTTTTTGGCTAAAAATTTGATTGATTTTAAGTTGAACAACGCAATATTTAATATGTTTAACTAAAATAAATCATGCAAGTAAGCAAGAAAAAATTAGAAACTTTAATTATTAGGATTGATTTACTCAAGTAAACCTGAATAAAAAAGGAATAATGTCCAATATTTATAGATTAAAATAGAATCGGGAATAAATAGGGAATAATCAAAGGATTTTACTGAAAAATAGTCTTGCAATTACGAATCGAATCAATCAAGCCTGATTCTGTGTAGACCTAAAGTTTTCTTAACTATAACTATTATTAGTAATAACTTATACACAAGTATCTTTAAAGGTAAAAATGTAAATTAATTGACGAAGTGAACGCAGACTCAGCCTTTTCAAGTCGGAGTACCGTTCACTTAAAAAATTTTTCTTGCTGATCTCAAATCATTTGTAACAAGATAAACTATTCTTGCCAAGTAATAAGTCATAATTAAGAGAATTAAGACTGAAAATTTTGATTGGTTTAATAAACACATTTTTCAGCAATTGTTTTTGGTATTTTTTTATACTAAGTATCAAAGTATATTTGGGTAGATTTGCTAAATCTAGCTGCAATTCAAGACTAAACTAAGATAATTAAGTCTTTAACGTCTTTCATAAATCGACTCATTTAGCTCGACTAATCGTCACAATAGAAAAAAATTCAACTAAAATTGAGTAATTGAGACTAATGAATAAAGCGAGACTAATGAATAAAGCGATGCATATTTGTCGCGAAGATTTATTTGAACACCTGAAATTATCGTGTCAATTGCCTACGATTTTAGAAGGAGTGATTACTTGTAAAATCATCCAAGCTAAAGTCAATGAATTAGGCATCAATCTTAAACCAGAGGAACTACAACAAGCAGCCGATGATTTTCGCTTAAATCAACAACTACATACTATTGAAGATACGCAAGTTTGGTTGCAAAAACATCATTTATCGATTGATGATTTTGAAAATTTAGTTTATACCAATGGAATTTCGAGAAAATTAATTGAACATTTGTTTGGTGATCGCGTCGAAGCTTTTTTCTATGAAAATCAACTTAATTATGCAGGTGCAGCAATATATGAAGTAATCTTAGATGATGAAGATTTGGCAATGGAGTTGTTTTTTGCTTTGAAAGAAGAAGAAATTAGTTTTCAGGAAGTTGCCCGTCAGTATATTACTCAGCCATCTCTGCGTCGTTCGGGAGGATATCGAGGGATTGTCCGCCGTCGCGAACTGAAACCAGAAATTTCGGCTGCCGTGTTTGCAGCTAATCCTCCGCAATTACTTAAGCCGATTATTACTTCTTATGGCGTACATTTGATTTTGGTCGAAGAAATCATTCAACCTCAATTGGACGAACAATTAAGAATACAAATCCTTGGTGATTTTTTTGCTAGTTGGTTAAAACAGCAGATGCAAGAGGTCAAAGTTACGATTAACTTGGAGCCTAAGCAACAAATTATTTTAGGAAATGGTACAGAAAGATCTACTAATTCTAAAGTAATAAGTAATAAGTAGCCATCTACAAAATTTCCAAGAGAGTTTTCGCCTATTCAAACATAACAGTCGAATCCCTATTCCCTATTCACTTCAAACTGATATCTAATCTCCACCCACTATAGTTTGGTTGCTATAAATAAAAAGGAAGAGATAAAATCTGATTATTCTTCCCATATTTTCCCTATTTAGAGAGTAAAGTTGTTACTGCAATAATATAAATTAATTTTAATTTTAACCTGGGCTAGTAACTATAACATTAGAAGCATTAACATTAGAAGCATTAACATTAGAAACTGCTACAGTCACATTAGTTTGAGAAATACCAACAAAGGTAGCCGTATTAATACTACCAACCGAAACACTATTCTGAGTTACAACCGTATCTATTCCCCCAACGATAGAGTTAATTTCGCGATCGCTTAGGTCTTCTAGAAAACTTTCACTATCTTGAAATAGTTCTGAACCTACGGGATTTAATTCAGAAATAATTAGTTTAGTCATGAGATTTTGCTCCTCAATAATTGTTAATTAAATAAAAATAATCAACACTAACACTCGCTGTTAATGTTGTTCTTTCAGCCAAACTTGCCAAAGAGTTGACAAAATTTGTTCTCTAACTGATTCATTCATCTGGGTAGGAAACCATTTTTCGACTCTGACGATGTGATAGCCAAGCTTTGTTTGAATAGGACCAATAATCTCTCCGACTGGGACATCACTAATTGCCTCAATAATCTCTGGCATAAATTCGCTGAGATACCGTACGCCAACAAAACCGCCATTGAAGTGAGATTGTTTACCTTGAGAATGTTCTAAAGCTAAAGCACAGAAAGAAGCATGATCTTCCTTAAGCGATCGCATTATGGCAAGAGCTTGTTCGCGATCGAGAACTAAAATTTGAGATAAGGCTACTCTTCTGTATTGGTCGCGGTTGCTAATATAATGCATATCAACATTAGCACCAAACAAATGTTCTATTAATTTTTGTTTTAATAGTTGCAGTTTGATTCCTTCTGACCAATCTTCGACGGAAATTCGTTGTTGTTGTAACCAATCTTGAGTTTCTTGAATTCCCAATAATTTGTGTTCTAGGCGAAAAGTATCCCCTGCTGCTTGCCATTCTTGGTCAGTTACTTGAATACCAAGTTGTTCGCATAGTTTGACCACGAGGGCAGTTTCTGCTGCTAAATTGTAAATTTCGGCAAATTTGTAGGAATGGCGAAGATACTGAAGTATTTCTGCGTCCTCAAGCTCAAGAAGAGTGTTTGGTTTGGCTTCTAGAGTGGCAATCGTAGTGTTAGTCATAATTAATTACCTATCTAAATTAAGAGCGATAAATTAAACGATCTTGAGGTATTTCGTCTCTTTTGTAACGATTACGGTGTAAATCACCATAAAGATCGAGATAAGCTAATTCTTCAGGAGTTAGTTTACCTTGTTCCATCCCTGCGATCGCAGCATCAATATGTTCTCGTTTAGTCCAACCTGCTAAAGCTAGATCTACACAGTTTTGACTGAGAGAATAACGATACAAATCGGGAACAGAGGGTCGCCAACAACCAGCAGGAAGTAAAGGAGGTGGTTCCCAGAGATGACCACGCATCCCAGCAGATTTAAAAGTAACTACACCAGGTCTTTGGGGGTTGTGAGGATCGAGATAGGGAAACACCTTTGTTTGTGCCGTTCGATGAGCAACGTTATGACGCACCATGACCACATCTAACAAAGAACTATCTAACCATTGTTGTGCCAAGTCGTGACTGTGGAAAGATGCACCAATGTAACGGACAATTCCCATTTTTTTCATCCGTTCTGAAGTGTTAAACATTCTTTCGATGGTGCGTTGATAGACAGAGTTTGGTCCTCTCAAATCATCAGACACACTCATACATTTATTAAAATCTCCCTCGTTATCAGTATCAATCCATCCCCAAAAGAACACATCAATGTAATCCATTTTTAGGTCAACAAACTGATCTAGTAGAGATGCTAAGACTGCTTCTGGAGTTTTTACCAAATAAGTAACCAATGCCAAAACTACTTGTTCACGAACCGATGAACCACGTCCACAGAGTTGACGCAATGCATCCGCCATTGAACTATAAAGGTAGTGATGCAAATCACTAGAATAGAAAAAGTAATTTATTCCTCGATCAAAGGCGTAGAGAGTATCTTCACTAGAGATATGTCCGCCACCACCTAATCCTAAACAGCTTACTGTGAGATCAGTGCGTCCCAACTTGCGGTAAAAGGGAAGCTCTGATTCTGGATATGTTACAGCAAGAGGAGTAGTTTTTTGTTTGAGTTGAGTGTGAATAGGTGTATTTATTTGAGTGAGATCTGTTAACTTCATAATTCTAAAGGAGTATAAATATCTTCCGAATTAGCATTAAGATAAGCACGTTCTAGGTCAATCCCTAGCAAGGCAAACTGTTGAATAATGGCTGCCATTCGACTAACAGGAGAACCATCTCCTTCACTACGAGCAATTAATAAACCATTGGCAACTATTTGACAGCGATTCGTACCAAAGCTATCTTGACTAGAAAATTTACGGTTCGGTTCTTCGGCTAAAGCTAATCCTGGTGCTAATAATTTAGTAAATAAGGGAACGGGTGAGCGAAAATGAGTTTGGTGTTGAAGATAGATCTCTTGTAAAACTTCTCTCACTGCTGGATAATTAGAGCGATCGCAATAAAGAACAGCAGAGTCATAGCGAACATAATCGGAAGGATTGTAGAGTGCTTTAAAGGAAAAAGGAATCTCTAATTGATTTAATTGTTCGGTTAAACTCCTCATTACTGCAACTGCACCATCAGGAGTGAGATGAAAATAAACCCTAACGGTGACATTAATTTGTTCTAAATGGCGGTGTTTACTTGCACCCGCATTACCAACTGCCATGTAGAATCCATTTTGGACACGATTTTTGGGTAATTTAATGGCCACTATATCGCCGACTTTAGTTTGTTGCTGTTGAGGGTGTAGATGAGATTCGGCTTGAATGTGTAGCATCAAACCATTTTTACTTACGGCGAGACTATGATCTTGTTCTTGTCTGATGATTTGCCAACCAGAGTCAAAGTAACCTTCACCTCGATTACTTTGATGCAATTGGTCATAATATTCTAAGTCGACTCCCAAAAAAGTATTGTTTTCTAAATCCTGATAAAGTGAGGCATGATCTTCTTGGTTATCAAGAGCCAAAACTTTTTTGAGAAAGCCATTATAATAGATACCGTAGAGAAAGCTTTGTAATTGTTGACTAAGATACTTAGATTGTAATTCTAGGGGTAGTCGCTGAAAACGTTCTACAGCTTCATTAGGTAATTCTAAAGCTTGATAATCTGGATGTCGAATACAAAAATTGGACTCGATATCCACTCGATTAACAATATCCTCTAAAGCAGATTGAAGAGTGAGAGAAGTTTGATTGGTGGGAAAATTAACTAGGGAATCTAACAATTGCATGATAATTAGTTTTTTTTAGCGAATACTTATACAGAAAAAAGCTTAGATTGATTTAATGATTGAATATCAATTCCTAACACTGTAGAAATAGATTCTGTCGGACGACATAACAAGGTTTTAGCCACTTGAAGCATACAAATTCCCGTGTTATTAAAGGATTTTTGGTATTGCAAAGTTGATTGAATTGATTGAATCAGTGCTAAACCTGAAAACTGCATCACCCTTTGCCAAAAATCAGGACGATATTCCAGAATTTCAGGAAAATTGCTGGCATAAGTTGTAGCTAAAGCTGCTAGAGATGGTTGCAAAGTTTCTAAAGGAGTCATTGCTAAGCGTAGAGATTCATTAATCTCAATTGACTTACTGACCACTAGACTTTGTAACCAGATAACCAAATAACTGCCAATTAATGTACCTAAATCAAAAGCAGGATCTCCCCAACCAGAACGTTCCCAATCAATTAACTTTAGTTCTATCTTTTGATTGATTGTTTTTTGCCAATTGTTTGATAAAAGAAGATTATTTAACTTAAGATCGTTGTGAGTAACACAACCAGGTTGAAAGGCTTGATTAAGTTCTGCGATCGCTTTTCCTAAACTATCATAACGTTGATAAAGAGTAAAAAACTTTAATCCATCAGCAGGAACTTGACCAAATATTTCTGGTGTAATTCTGGTTAATCCTTGAACTAATTTTTGAGTTAATTTGGTTGAGGCAGTTTGAGTTTTTGAGGAAAAGAATTCTTGGTAATCTGAATTGTTAATAGTTTGACGATGAATTGTAGCAATCATCTTACCAATTGAACTAGCTATTTCCGCAGGGAAGATATTATCTTTGCCATAAAACTCGGCTAAGTTACTATAATCACTTAAATATTTGACGATTAAAATAGAATTATCGCGATCAAAATGAATTATTTCTGGTAACCAAAATTGGAGATTATCTAGTTCGGAAAATTGGCGAATAAACTTTTGAATACGCCATTCTCTGCTAAATTCTCCCGCAGTTTTGCCTTCACGGTCAAAACGTTCTTGTTTAACTAAAATTTGATTGTGATCGGGCAAGGTTATTAGTAAATTAAAATTCTTAGCCGATTTTAACTCCAATTGACTTTGCTCTGCGTCGACCTGTCTGGCTAGATTTATTTGTTCTAAATAAGTAAAAATATTTTTTGAGCTTAGTAAAAATGCCATAGAAAATCCATCTCCCCATTCATTAATTTGGAAGAAAATACTTAATTTATTTTTTAAGGATTTAAGTAAAATTAATCAAGGTAATTTTGATAGCTACTGAGACATTTATGCTGTAATTATGTCTAATAAAAATCTTGAACTATTTAATTTTTGATTTCTAAGTAACGATCAGTAAGTACACAAAATAAATTGCACAGTTAAGATCGGGAAAAGAAAATGTGCAATAGACAAGTTAACAATCAACTATCAGCTATCAACAAAAAACACTACCAACCGATAACTCCATCTGTGTATATCTAACTATTAACGCTCAACCAGGGAAATGAACTATATCTCATTAATCTGAGAATCGCTATAGCTACTTACTAATCATCTACAATAGTTTGAGTTAAAGCAACCTGAGAGATAGAATTAATCGTCTCAACACTAGACCTTGATTGAACATTAGTCAAAAAACTGAGCATACCAGTACTAATTACATTATTACCACCAATGATACGATCTAGCTGATCTTCATTTAATTCATCAAGAAAATTTTCAGAATCTCTCAAGAGAATTAAACCAGCAGGATATAATTGAGAAAGCTTAATTTTAGACATTGTTCTGAAATTTATAGCTTGACAGTTTTAGGAAGAGGAAATTGTAATTAATTCCCTCTCCCTAATTACCTAGTTTGAAACTAGAAAGTTACAAAAGTTTGACTGATACCAACATCAGTTACAGAAAGAATTGAACCTACAGAAGCACTAGCTTGGCTAGCAACTGAAGCAATTGTATTACCGCCAACTACGTTTTCTAATTCGCGGTCATTTAATTCGTTTAAAAAGCTTTCAGAATCTTGCAATAGATCAGAACCAGCAGGACGTAATTCGGATAGTTTAATTTCAGCCATTGTTTTTTTCCTTACAATTATTAGCTTGACAGTTGATGAAAGAGAAAATTGTAATTAATTCCCTCTTCCTAATTACCTAGTTTGAAACTAGAAAGTTACAAAAGTTTGACTGATACCAACATCAGTTACAGAAAGAATTGAACCTACAGAAGCACTAGCTTGGCTAGCAACTGAAGCAATTGTATTACCGCCAACTACGTTTTCTAATTCGCGGTCATTTAATTCGTTTAAAAAGCTTTCAGAATCTTGCAATAGATCAGAACCAGCAGGACGTAATTCGGATAGTTTAATTTCAGCCATTGTTTTTTTCCTTACAATTATTAGCTTGACAGTTGATGAAAGAGGAATAAAAATTACTTTTCTTTCCTTTTCATCAATCATTATGTAAGAAATAAACAAGCAAATCAAGTAATAATCCCTTGCTATTTAGACGTAACTTCATTACTTATGTCTCAAAATTTCAAAAAGGAGTATATGTCCTTAAAGGAGAAAAATTGAAATTAATAGTTGTTTTGGATGTGACAAATTTATGATGCAATCTAAGGTTATTAACTCCCAAATTAGCTGGATTAACTACAGTTTGCTGAGAAACAGTATGTTGAGTCATGCCACCCGCAATTGAATCACCACCAAATACTAAATCAAGTTCTTCTTCTGCTAATTCATTAAGAAAAGTTTCAGAATCTTGTAATAAATCAGAACCTAAAGGATTGAGATGATTGATTTTAATAGTAACCATGTTTGCCATACTCCGATGCGCTTGGTATATTAGCCAACAAATCAAATAACTTATTTGTTTAACATCATCGTCGGATCGCTATTCAATTTCTTCAAGTCAAAGTAGAGTTTTTTTTGGACATAAATAAGGTAATTTTGTGTCTTTTAATTTTGCCTTAGACTGCTAGTAGTTACTTTTAAAAAGCTTAAAAAAAATTTAATAGTATTTTTTGTCTAGATTAATTACAACAGCTTCACCAAACCAATAATCTTTCATCTCATCAATGGTTTTAATTTGTAATCCATAATAAGGATTGCCGATCATAAACAATTCTTGTTGAGCATCAATACCTAGTAATGCTACTGCGTGAGAAAATCTTACCCCTTGATTATTTCTATTTTTTTCTTTGACATGAAGTAAAGCTGGTTTTTTTAAATTAATTAAATCTTTGATAGTTAAATTATGTTGATATTCGGGATTCATCCCCAACTTTTTCATTGCTCGAATCTCAGCTAGAGTATTAGTACCAGAAATAGTTGTTCGGGTTAGTTTAACTGCTTCTTTTTCTGTTAGTTGAGGGGATATTTTTGTATAGCGAGCTAAAGTTGCGATCGCAGAAGGAGCGCAAGTATATTCAGTAGTTTGAATTACAACATTATTTATGATTAATGATTTACCAACAAAGCGATCAACTGGTTGTAAAAAATATAAGAGTACACTTAAAGCAAAACTTATTGCACCTACTGCTAACAATAATTGATGAATTTGTTGACGAGAAGGCTTACTATTGAATTCTAGACTAACCAAAAAACCCAAACCCAAAAATCCTGTTAAAAGGATAGTTTTATCATAATATGCACCCAAATATAATAAAAAGTTGCTAGGAAAAAGTTTAGGTAAAATTGCAACTAAATTAAATTTATCGATAATAATTAAACCAATCAGGAGTAACGCGATCGCAATTAATAAAACTACGAAAAGTTTTTGATATTTTTTAAGAGCATTATCTAAATTAATTCCCAAGCTGACTAATTGTCTTCCTAATAAGCCACCACCAATAAGAGCAATTCCACAGAATAACAGCAACACAAACATACAATTTTTTTAATCAAGTAAAAATATTATTTAGAGGAGTAAAGACAAGATTTCAGAATAATAAGTAAGTACACAAAATAAATTACACAGTTAAGACAGGGAAAAGGGAACGGGGAATAGTCAACAGGCAAGGAATACAGCTATTTAAAATGGATACTAAAATGTGTAATTAATTATGTTTTGGAACTTAGCTACTAATCTTCACAAAAAAAGTCAAATCTGAGTCTAAATCTTAATACTTAGCTAGGTTGCAATTTTAGTATGGCAAATCAAGTTAGTTATTTGCTGTGATTTAAATAGGAAAAAACAGATATATAGCATTAGTAAATCCTTCATGAACATCCTGTAGGTAGAATTCATAAAATTTTTTTCACAAATCAAATAGGATTGCCATAACTTCTAGCAAACCGAGGTGCAATAGAGTCAGTAATCATAATTAATCAATTGTTTTTCTAATCAAACCCACAAATTAAACTATTTAATTCGATAGACTAATTAATCTATTAAAAGATAGAAGAAAATAGCTCCAGGCTTCACTTATACTTATGGATGTAAACAAGATTAATTATTAGATTTCTATTAGAAAAGAGGAAAAAATATGGGTATTATCGCTTGGTTAGTATTAGGATTAATTGCAGGTGCTTTAGCTAAACTAATTTATCCAGGTCATCAAGGTGGCGGTATTTTCGCTACGATTGGCTTGGGAATTTTGGGTGCTTTAATAGGTGGCTATTTAGGTCAAGTATTATTAGGAAGTTCAGGGGCAGCAGCAGCTTCAGCGGGAGCTTTAACTATTCCTAGTATCATTTTTGCAGTTTTAGGAGCTATGCTTTTAATTTTTATTTGGGGTTTAATTACTCGTCGCGCTACTTAATTAGTTTAGGAATTAGTTAAAACAAAAATTATTAAATTATTCATTCGTACTTATTAAAAGAAAGGAGAAAATATGGGTATTATTGCTTGGATTGTATTAGGATTAATTGCAGGTGCTATCGCTAAATTAATTTATCCAGGTTCTCAAGGTGGCGGTATTTTCGCTACGATTGGCTTAGGAATCTTGGGTGCATTAGTAGGTGGTTATCTAGGTCAAGTATTATTAGGAAGCTCAGGAGCAGCAGCAGCTTCAGCAGGAGCTTTAACTATTCCTAGTATCATTTTTGCAGTTCTTGGTTCGTTATTATTAATCTTTATTTGGGGTTTAATTACCCGTCGTGCTGCTTAATTAATTTGGTAATTATCTGACCAAATAAAAAGTATTTTGGTAGCCAGTAGTTGAGCAAAGTTGTCGCTCTTAACTATTTTGGACAACCAAAATTACTACTTTACTTAAATCCTCTAGCGTTCTTTTTCTTTTTAGTTTTAGATTTAGATTTTTGCACTTGTGCTACTGCTTCTTCAAATAGAGTTTGTAAATGCAAGGGAACGCTCGCTATTTCAGGTAACTGAGGTATTGAAGACTTATCGTATTCTAAGAGTGTAGTTTCTAAATCTGTTTCTAGTTTGAAATTAGGACGTTGGAGGAATATTTGTAAAAATTTTTCTAACTGGATGGGAAATTCTTCTTTTAATTGTTGCCAAATATAAAAGTTAATTTGAGGCTCTTCTAGATATTTACGAACTATTAATTGAAAGCTTGGTTGTTCTTGGAAATTATCGCTTTGAAGTAGTTCGACAAATTTAGTATAACTAGGGATAAACATTTGTCCCCAACGTGGATGAGAAAATACTGTAACTTGTTCGGCTTGTTTGATTTCTGACGGTAACTCTACTTTGGGAGTCACCAGAGAAAGTTTATCTTTACTTTTTAATACTTTCGCAACTGTTTCCGCATCTGCACCCAACTCGGTTGCTGCTTGGGTAATTTCTGCTTCATCCGCACCTGTAGAAACCATAATCGATTCAAAAGACTGAGAATCATCAATTCCTGCTGCTGCTAGCCGTTTTTTGCTCATTTGCTGTTGCAGTTCGCTAATCTTTTGATTAAGCTCTCGTCCAGGTAAGGTAATGCGCTCGCTTTTGAAAAAATCAACAAATTCCTGATGATATTCAGCTACTGAGTCCCAAGCTTGTTCTAATAACTCTGGTGCATCACCATAAAGAAAGTCAGGATAGTTACTTTTAAACTCTCCAATGGCGACAGCTAATTTAGGTTTACTCAACCTACCTTTGGTAATAAAATCGCTAAAAAAGAACCATTCTTGTTCGTTAATTGGTGCAATTCGCGTTACGATTATTTCTCCAGGTTGCCATCTGTTCATCTCTTTAGTAGGCAGTTGCGAGTGAGTATAGACGGGATATTGCTTGGCAGTAAGCCAGTTCATTAAATCAAAACAATTTTCGTGAATTTGTTGAATTTCAAATAAGCCTGTAAAATTTCTCTGCCAATTTTGTAATAAATTGCGCTCGTTCTCGGATAAATCTGTTTGAGCTAAAAACATTGCCAAAGGAGTTTGAGTGCCAACTTTTCCTTCAGTAATAAAAGTATCAATAGTTAAATTCTGCTGTTTAATTCCGTAGTTACTTTTTTTACTTTGTTCAGCAGCATAAGTTTCTAGGGCAACCGCAAGTTCTCCTTCAGCATCATAAACAAAATCTACTAACTTCTGTTTAAGAGCGATCGCTTTTTCTATAGCTTGAGTCATATACTAAGTTGTTTGAGTCTCATCGCCCCATTATAGTCAAAACAACTTAGTCGAATATCTAATCGATGGTAGATTTTATTCTTGCTCTAGAAGTCGAGTCAATTTTTGTCTCATATTTTCGATTTGCTGCTTATCTTTTGGTACAGCAAGCACACGGATATCTACTTCGACAATATTATCGAGTCTCGTAGTTTTTTCCCAAACCTTACTTTCGAGTTCCGACTCATGTTCGTAACGAAATGTTACTGTTTCATGATTGACCTCAAGAATTTCCACATTTTTAATCCAACCATTGCTGCTTTTGACATAAAGCCAGACATTTGGTTTACCCATGAGTTCTTTAAGTTTGTTTTCCATAGAAACTTCGGCTTGAAGTAGAGACAACCAGAAAGCTTATTTTTAGTTATCTATCTTAAGATAGATTTCCATGTTTTAACATTAATTGGCTTATTTGTAAATTAAGGGTAAACCACGTCTATCTACTGTAATGAATTTAACTTTTAGTTGATTGATTTCCTACAACTAATTTATTTCTTTATATAGACGAAATAATGGCTGCTACTCACGACAATCAAAGTAGTAGCTATCAGTGATTTAACTATACTTAATTTGATTAAAAGGTAACAATTTAAATGGAAGTAATACCTAAAAAAAGAGGAGTAGGACTCTTGAGCGATCGCAGACAAGTAGAATTAGCAGTTTCCAAGCTAAAAAATTCAGGTTTTCCAATGGAACAAGTTGCGATTATTGTTCGCAATGCTCAACAAGAACAAGAGATTCACGGAATTAATGTTCAAGATTATCGGGGTAATCATACCCAAGAAGGTGCAGTAACAGGTATTTTGACTGGGGGAGCAATTGGTAGTATTACTGGCTTATTAGTTGGCTTGGGTGTATTAGCAATTCCTGCTATTGGGCCAATTTTACTAGCTGGAGCAGAAGCAACCGCACTTGTAACAGCTTTGGCAGGAGGAACAATCGGTGGAGTTACTGGTGGTTTAGTCGGAGCATTAATTGGTTTAGGAATTCCTGAAACAAGAGTCAAAATTTATCGAGACGGAATTCTTAAGGGAGATTATTTAATTGTTATTGATGGTACAGAGTCCCAATTAGTTGAGGCTCAACATATTCTTGAGCGTTATGACATTGACGAATGGAACATTTATGAAGGGGTGCATCGCTCTCAACTCGATCCCGCGCCTAGATTGAACTTAAATTCAACTAGTTCTGAACCTTCTAAACAGTTACAAGAAATCGCTCCTACAAAAATTGAACCAATAGAAAAACATGAAATAATTGAATCTACACCTGTTAAAAACAACCTCGATTATCAGCCACAAACTATTAGAGATAATCAACTAGAACAACAGGAAATAATTGAAGCGAAGCCTCTTATAAATAACCTAAATCATGAACCACAAGCTATTAATAAAGCACCACTAGAACAACAGGAAATAATTGAAGCAAATACCATTAAAAACAACCGAGATTATCAACCACAAACTATTAGTAAGCATTATCTAAAAATAGATAAATCAATCTCTACTAAAACTAGAGAAAATACTGACCAACCTATTCCGCAGATCGCAAAAAATCGAATTTATCCTAATAGTAAAGTCATTAATAATAATCCCAAAGTAATCATTATTGATCTGCGTGATAGATGAAGTAAATATTTTTTAAAAAACAGATTGTACTTTGTTTAAAGTACTTGATTTTTTTTGCGTTCAAACACACTCTATAGCTAGATATAGATAAAGGTGCGGTTTATATATTTCATAAGTTAGATGAAAACGATTGGATTTTTAAATAACGTAGAAACAACAATAAAAATATTAAAGGAGAAATTCTTGTATGGTTTTAGCAAAAATTGCCGATGTCTATCCTAATTATAAGGACGATATCTTTGGCGGTGACGATATCAAAAAATTCTCTGTATATAGCTATACTAACGATAAAATCGGTTCTGTCCACGATATCTTAGTTGATGAAACAGGTCGTT
>CAZLUP010000021.1:0-23116 GCA_964562685.1 uncultured bacterium | reverse complement strand
AATAGCTATCGTTATGATAACGAACCAACATTTTATCAATTAAGCGATCGCGATCATGGTAACCTTCGTCAATATCAACAGCGTTTGATGTCTCATCGCAATAATTTCCGTACTACTGCGGGAAGAGGTTTGTATAAAATCCGAGATATTTATCCAGATTATCGTAATATTTTTGATAACGACGACTTACTAGATTATTCTTTCTATAGCGATACTGACGAAAAGGTTGGTTCAGTCAAAGATATTTTGGTTGATTCCGAAGGTAATTTCCGTTATTTTGTAGTAGATACTGGTGTTTGGATTTTTGGTAAAAAGATTATAATTCCTGTTGGTCGTGTTCGGATCGATCGTGCTAGACAACGTCTTTATGGAGTCGGTTTAACTAAAGAACAAGCAGAGAATTTACCCGAATACGATGATAGTATGACGGTTGACTACGACTACGAAGAAAGAGTCAGAAACGTCTATCGCAGCGCACCTCGAACTACTACTGCTAGTACAACCACTACCTATGACCGTGATACCTACGGATATGACAAAGAACCTGCGTTGTACAATATGAACGAGCGCGATCATCAAAATCTCAAACTTTATGAAGAGCGTTTAGTTGCTAATAAAGAACGTTTTCGCACCGGTTCAGTTGCAATAGGTAAACGAGTTGAAACTAAAACCGCAGAAGTTTCTGTTCCTGTAGAAAAAGAGCGAGTTGTAATTGAGCGTCATAGTCCCACTGAAAGTGTACCTGTTACACCAGGGGAAACTGCTTTCCAAGAAGGTGAAGTAGCTCGTGTCGAGGTTTATGAAGAATCTGCCGACATTGAAAAGCAAGCCTTCGTTCGTGAAGAAGTATCAATCCGCAAAGAAGTAGAACAAGAGACTGTTACTGCTAATGAAACAGTTCGTCGTGAAGAACTAGAGTTAGATGCGGATGGTAACCCTATCATTGAACGCAGATAACAATTACAGCAAAAAACATTCTTAGGAGCTAATTAGTCAAATCTTGATAAGATTGGACGATTAAGAACAGCATAATTACAGTAGGACTTACGCATCAGCCCAAATTTGACTGCGTAAGTTTTACTCTAAAAAGTTTAACAATACAAATAATCTTATGAACATGAACTATATTAATAAACAAGCTCAACAAGCGGAGTTAAGTTTATTATTAGCCCAATTAAATCAACAATTGATTTCTTATCAAGTAGTTGATTGTTACGGTAAAATTTTTGCTACTATTAAAGATTTTTTTTATGATAGTCACAAGCAAATTAATTTATTAATTAAGTTAATAACGGCTAAGTCAGAATCAGAATTAAGACAAATAAATTTTGATTTAATTCAAAAAGTAAATGTGCCTCATAAACAAATAGTAGTTAATTTAAATTCAGAAACATTTGAACAACTGCCTCTTTATCAATCTTTACCTCAATCTCAGCAATTACAAAAGACAGCAATTAATCATAATGAACATGAATTTGAACACACAATTCCTTTATTAGAAGAAAGACTACTGGTCAATCGTCGTCAACACAAAGCTGGTGAAATTGTGGTTCGCAAGCAGATTGAAACGCGGATCGTAGAAGTCCCCTTACGTCGGGAAGTTTTAATTATTGAACAAGTCGAACCAGAAAATAAATTACTCGCGACAATCGATTTAGAAGAAGAAACAATTAATCACTCAAACCATCATCATACAGGAGCAAAAGCAACTGAATATTTAGTTAGAGGGGAGTTTGAATCTATTGAAGCAGCCAACCAGATTTTACACAAGATTAGGGAATTACCTTTTAGCGGTCGCCGTAAAGTTAGAATAGAAATAGTTGTCGATAGTCCACAACAACAAGCACTCTACCAACAAATATTGTCTAATTATCCAACGACTTAAATCGTTTGAGATTAGATAGCGAGTAAACTGACAATTAATCGAATGATTACTCGCCATAATGGTAGTTATCGAACTTGTTTGAATTTGTCTAAACCAACAAAAAATTGCTCTGTAAACAAGCTCAACACAGTCCGATTTTCATTAATTTTTATATTTGCACTAATAGACATACCTGATTGTAAGGGAATATTTTTACCTTTAATAGTAAAGTCTTGTCTTTCTAGTTCAATTCTGGCAGGAAAACGGAAATAATCGTAGGTTTGATCGGGTTCTAAGGCATCCGATCCGATAGAACTTACGGTACCTTTAACATCTCCAAATTCACTAAAGGGAAAAGTGTCAATTCTCACATCGGCAATCATTCCCTTCTGCACAAAACCAATATCTTTGGTAGTAATAAAAACTTCTCCAATGAGTTTGTCATTAGGTACTATTTTTAAAATTGGCTCTGCATTTTGTCCTGCTGGTGGTACGTAGCCAGGATAGGCTTTGAGATCAAAAACCGTACCTCCTACAGGAGCATACAAAGCTTGATATTTTAGAGTTTGTTCAGTACCACTAATTTGACTATTCAGTTCAGAAATACGTTTGTCATTTTCAACAATGCTTTTGTTCAATTGAGTGTCAATTTCCGCAATTCGCTGATTATTCTCTGCCATTTTGTCCCGAATTTCTCGTTCCGACAAAGAAGTAGTATTGAGTAATTGCTCTCTAGCTTGAGTAATGTCGAGACGTAATCTTTGTTCTTCTTCTTGTAATCTTTCAATATCTGCTAAAGCAGTTTGTATTTCCTGTTCTTGGCGATCGCGTTCAATTATACCAGTAGACCTTTGTTCGATCAAAGATTTATAACGGTCATTAACTTTTTGTCGCTGGGTTTCGATTTGAAATTTGGATAAAGCTCCTTCTTTAGATAAAGGTTCAACAGACGAGAGGATATTGCGTTCAATTTTTAAACTTTCCTCAGCTTGAGCGATCGCATCTTGATTGCGCTGTTTAATTTCGGCTAAAACTTGTCTAGCTGTAGCTAATTTGGCACGAGCATCAGCAAGTTGTACCTGATTTTGATTGAGTTGTTTTTCTAGTTGCTCTGCTTCTAATCTAGCTGCTGCGGTACGAGATTGAAGCTCGGTTTGGGCTGCATTGAAACGAGCTAATTGTTCTGCCGATAACTCACCACTACCTGCACCAAGCTGAGAAAGAAATAGTTGATTTTCTGCCAGCAATTCTCCTCGATTACGGGCTAAAAAAGCAATTTCTCTAGGAATATTTAAAGATGCGATCGTATTTTCGACAGTATTTCCTGTGATTTCTCCATTCATCAAAGCCCGATAGAATTTATTTTCTTGTAACAAAGACTGACGAATATTTTTTTGGGATTCAAGTTGAGCTTTAGAAGTTGTTTCATCTAAAGTAACTAATAAATCGCCTTTTTTAACCTTTTGTCCTTCTTCAACTTCAACTTCTTCAACTACACCATTAGTAGGAACTTGTATTTCTTGTACCTTCCCAATTGGTTTAAGTTGCCCACGAGCAGGAACTACTTGCTCAATTTTAGCGACTGATGCCCAAATTACCGCAAAAGTAGTTACACCAATAATTGACCAAATAATAGCTCGTGACCATCGAGGAGATTGACGTAGCACAACCGTTTCTTCAAATTTACGGTCAGCCAAACTTGAACTATTCTTAACGGCTAAAGCTGAGGCAGAACGATTTTCTCGCGCCACAGTAGCTACTATTTGACCATTATTGCCATTCAAACTTTTTTGACCATTACCGTTTACTGTGGGTTGAGTCGTTAAATTTGATGCAGCATAAGAATTTGATTCCGAGAAACTTTTTGGCGTTAATGGTAAGATTTTCTGAAATGCTCCAGGTCCAATTTGAGCATAACCACGATACACTGATCTAATTGCTTCTGTCAGTTCTTTGGCAGGAGTTCCTTTAAGTAAATAACCCATTGCTCCTGCACCCAAAGAACGAGCTACATATTCTTGATTATCATAAGTACTTAACACTAAAACTTTAATATTAGGAAACTGTTCGCAGATTACTTGAGTGGCACTCATACCATCAAGTCCAGGCATTTCCATGTCCATCAAGACGATATTAGGTTGGAGACTTTCTACTTGTTTAATAGCATCTTCTCCATCCTCTGCTGTTCCTACTACCTCAAAGTCTTCTTCTGTCTTAATTAGGGCTTTGAGTCCCTCTCTAATCATTTTTTGATCGTCTACAATCAGGATACGAATCCTGTCAATTTGATTGTCAAGAGGGCTGTCTTTAGTCTGATTGCCAGATGAATTCATCTTTAGTTATTGGTAATTGTCTAAAATAAGGAGTTCTGAGAATTATTAAGGACACTAGTTTTTGCCAGATCAAGTGGTTCAAACCTTGATGTACCTATGACTGTAATAGACAGAACTCGACTATCAACTTATGCGATCCTTTATAACTAATATTTTATTGATTAGACATCAGTAATAAATTGAGATTTAATTGGCAACTTGAGCCACAATTGTGCGATGACGAGGGCTATTGGGAACGATTGTAGGCACATTAAAACCTTCATTAACTAGAGTTTGAGAAATATCCAAACTAAAATATTGATCCAAATAAGGTTCAGTACTTTTAAGTAAAGTTAGGACATAGGTCGGCATTTTTTTATACACTTCCGATTGAGGATTCATATCCATAATAGTCAGATATCCCCCTGGACGAAGTAGACGACGAGCTTCGGCAATAATTGCTTGTGCTGCTGTTTGAGGCAGTTCGTGGAACAATAAACAAGCAGAAACTAAATCAAAGGAAGCCTCGGTTAAACCAGTCGCTTCCGCAGCAGCGTGTAGCCATTTAATCTCTTGATGTTGATGTTTTTGGCAACGATACTGAGCTACCGCTAAAAAATAGGGTGATAAATCAACTCCAGTTAGTTGAGCTTGAGGATAGATCTCTTGAAGAGCCATCGTACTCATTCCTACGCTACAACCAATGTCGAGAATATCTTGCGGTTGAATTGAGAGTTGCTCTTGTATTACTTGATGATAACTTTGGCGTAATTGAGGATCTCCTTTTGCGCTTTTATCTGACCAGATGGTCGAATGAACCGCATAAGCTGCTGATTCTACTTCCCAGGCTGCTTCCCAACTCAAATTACCTTGTTCATAAGCATGGAAAGAACGCAAATAATAATCAGGATATTGCAATTGAGGATTATTGATAGCAGCGATTTCTGCATCCCAGTTACGTTGACTAAGTTGACGGACGTTTTCTCGCCATGGTACACCAAGAGCTTCGGCTCTATCAATCATCATTTTTCTAGCTCGATATTTGGCAAAATTTGCTAAAGGTTTGATTGCCAAGATTATATTAATTAAGCGTGAGGCTAACCCTAATTGGTTTGTGGTTGAAGTAGCAGTCATGAAGTTAATCAATGTGAAGTTATTAGTATCTCAAAGGTTTTATATCATGTCGGCTGTGACAGAAAAATCAAAGTCTGTTAATTGAGCCTAATTGAGTTGTATTTCTTTACGTTTGTTAATTTTGTTCTAGTTCTGTTGCTATTGAAGATATAAAGCAGCTTGTCTCATTATTTGCGATCGCTCGATGCTCAGATTAATCAGAAAATTTCTCGACATTTTAACTGTATAAATAGCAGCATAATCAACGGTTATATAATTAATCTCAATAATTTTGTTTTGTAGCTCAAGCTTTGCTCTAAATTAACTCAGCCAAAATTAATTATTTTATCTAATGAATCAGTCAATTTAAGCTCCAAAAAAATGCAACAAAATTGTATCAAATTAACTAAGATTCTATAAACTTTCTCTCATTTTCTAAAAATATTGCAATAATATAAATCGCGACTAGATTATTTATTTGATTGAGTAAATCTCAATCTGGAGAAGTGAAAGTACGCCAGCAAAGATGATTGAACACAATTTTATGATTCTGGGTTCAATGCCTTTAATGGCGTTTTTTCTTTAGTATGCTTTTAGCAAGATGTAAACTTTTTAAAGCTTTGCCAATCGCTCACAAAAAAAGACTAAAAAAACTGAGAAACTCGCTCTCTTTCTAAGCAATTTATTTTTTCATCAATAAATCTAGATTTGAAAATTGTATGCTCATTTTTACCCAATTCATTCTAGTTATTTATTAGTTACTTTGTGATTAAAATAAACTTCCATTACCTGACGTACCATTGGTCCTGCTACTGAACCACCGCCACCGCCAGAATGCTCGGCAAATGCTACCACTACAATTTCAGGTTGATCAAAAGGTGCATAAGCACCAAACCAAGCATGAGATTTACCTGGAGGTGCTTCTGCTGTACCGCTTTTTCCAGCAGCCGAAGGTATTTCTGGAACATTTAACCTTGTACCTGTACCACTAGTTACAACTGCTCTTAAACCATTGCGAAGAGTTGAAATAGTACTAGGTTTAAGGTTTAAATTGACTCGTTCTGCTTGTTTAATTTGATTGTCTGTTTCTAATAGATGGGGTTTAACTCGATATCCGCCATTAGCTATAGCAGAAAACATTACTGCTACTTGTACAGGCGTAGCGAGGGTAAAACCCTGACCGATAGACATATTAACTGTATCGCCTACTGTCCAACCCCAGTCATTAAAGTTAAGACGTTTCCAAGCATCATCGGCAATCAAACCTGAAGTTTCGCCTTGAAGTTCTATTCCTGTTTTTTGACCATAACCATAGTTTCTTGCCCATTTAATTAAAGCTTCTCCTCCTACTCCACGACCAATTTGAGCGTGAAAAGTATTACTACTCCAACTTAACGCTCCCACATAACCCATCGGACCAAAACCAGCGTGATTCCATTCTCGAAAATAAGTTCCGCCTATATTAATACCTGCATAAGTACCTAAAACCGTCTGAGGAGGAAATTTACCCGATTCCATACCTGCGGTGTCGGTAACAACTTTAAAAGTAGAAGCAGGAGGAAAACCACGCAAAGCCATATTTAAAAAAGGATTTCCTTGAGATTGTAATTGTTGCCAAATCTCAGGAGTAATTCGAGTGGAAAACACATTCGGATCAAAACTAGGGTAACTCGCGATCGCAATAACTGCACCATTGTTGGGATTAAGAGCAATTATTGCACCTTTTTGTTGCCCTAAAGCTGCTTCTGCTGCTTTTTGTACTTCTAAATCGAGTGTTAAAGTCAAATCTTTACCTGATTGGGGCGGTTTTTCACCCAAAAATCTTAAAACCTTACCGCTTCCATCTACTTCTAGCTTTAATCCTCCCCATGCTCCTCGCAACTTTGATTCAAAGGATTCTTCTACCCCCATTTTGCCAATTACATCACCAAGACGATAACCATCTTTTTTCTTCGCGTTGAGTTCTTCTTGATTAATTTCTCCTGTATAACCAAGAACATGGGCTGCTGTTTTCCCATTAGGATAATATCTAACCCGATCAATATCTACTTCTACCCATTTAAGTTCGGGACGATATTCTTCAATTGCTGTAATTTGAGTAGGAGTTAAACTACGAGCAATAGGAATAAGGCTAGGATAATTAAAACCTGCTTGTTCAACTTTTTGTTGAATCTCTTCAGGAGGTAAATTGAGAATTTGAGCTAATATTTGCTTAATTTGTGTCCAATTAGCTTGTTTTTGAGCTTTAGGCCACACATAAGCAGCATGAGACAGACGAGTAGTCGCTAAAACCTTGCCTTTGCGATCAAAAATGTTAGCCCTAACTGGCGGTTTAGGGACGAGTCTAATTCGATTATCTTCTGCTTTGGCTTGATTAATTTCTCCTTGTTCTAATTGCAAATAAGCTAAACGCCAAACAATTCCTCCAAACAAAAACGCCGTGATTGAGATAGTAATCACTATAGACTGAAATTGTCGCCCAACAGTACGCACATTTTCTTGGCGTTTAGTTTTAGACAAAGAACTAAGAGTAGTCATAAAAATAAGAATTCACAATTAAATAAAGGAAAAATGGGTTTACTGTATCAAATCACTTACAACTCTATATTTCCCATTATTGGGTTAAATGCTGACAGAGTCGATCAACTCTATACTTAGATTTACGAAAAATATGCACACGATCCTCATTTAGCTGGCTAACAAATTTTTTCCAGTAAAGTAATTTTGCTTAATAAGCCAACTGCATCTCCAAAAGTAACGATATCCAATTTTACTTAATATTTTTTTAAGCTGCTTAAAAATGATTCAAGCTAATCCATGAGTAGAACAAGAGAAAACTTAATCCAAGACTTGGTTGGACATATTTTCACAACAGTCGACTTAACTTTTCTCAAAAAAAGGTGCGTCATTAACGCACCCAACCAATTCGATAGTCAAACCTCAAAGTATAATCATCTTCACTGATTTTTTCTTTCCATAATGTCCATCAGTTACTTTTCTGCAAAAAACTTGGCTCAAAGAGACAATCGAAGACTAATTAAAGAAATTAAAATAATTTACATATAGACTTTAAATTATTAATCATTTCGATATAAAAATTATCTTTTTTTTTCCTGTATATACTTTAAGCTATCGGAGAGATTTTGATAGTTACTAACTAGTTAAAATATGGACATCGCTCTAACCCTTGGGGTTTTAGTCCTGGCTTTAATAGCTTTTATCTTTGAATGGCTTCCCGTTGATATAACTGCGTTAGCGGTTGCCGTGGTCTTAATTGTATTAGGTTTAGTTAGTCCAGAAGAAGGAATCGAAGGTTTTGGTAATTCTGCTACAATTACCGTCTTGGCAATGTTTATTCTTAGTGCAGGAGTTACCCGTACTGGCGTAGTACAAATAGCTAGAGATTGGTTAATTAAATACGGTGGAAAAAGTATCACTCAACAGATCTTGGTTATGGGGGTAATTGTTGGTCCAATTACCGCTTTTATTAATAATACTGCTGTAGTTGCTATATTTCTTCCAATTATCGAAGACTGGTGTAAAAAGCGCAATGTTTCTCCTTCTAAATTGTTAATGCCTTTATCATTTGTGACAATTTTAGGAGGAATGATTACTTTAATTGGTACTTCTACTAACATTTTGGCTAGTGGAGTATCCCAAAAATTAGGCTATGGAGAATTTGGACTATTTCAATTTACAACTTTAGGGATAATCACCTTTATTATCGGTATTCTTTATTTAGCTTTTATTGCACCAAAGTTAATCCCTAATCGTAAACAAACTAGTGGCGATTTAGTTAGTGATGAATACGGTTTAAAAGATTATGTTACAGAAGTAATTATTTCGCCTGGTTCTAGTTTAATTGGACAAACATTACGACAAAGCGAAATTCAACGTAAATTTGATGTAGACATTTTAGAATTAATCCGCGACGGCAGTCAATTTCCTCAACCAATTGCCGATAAAGTTTTAAATGCTGGAGATATTTTACTTGTTCGTGGTAGTAGTGCAGAATTACTCAAAATAAAAGACCAAAAAGGCTTAGAAATTTTTCCTGATGTCAAATTCAATAAAGAAGATTTAGAAACAGAATTAAGCGAGGGAGAACTTGGAATTGCAGAAGTTTTAATTCTTTCTAACTCGCGTTTAATTGGTTCTACTCTCAAAGATTTACGCTTTAGACAAAGATATAATGCTACCGTTCTCGCTATTCGTCGTGGAGAAGAATTAATTAGAGACAGATTAGGAAAAGTTCCTTTACGATTTGGTGACTTGTTATTAGTTCAAGGAGCTAAAGAAAGTTTTCTTGGTTTACAGACTACTAGAGAATTACTAGTAATGGAACAGAAAGAATTAGACAATTTAAGAACTAATAAAGCTTGGATTGCTTTAGCTATTTGTTTAGCAGTAATTATGGCTGCTGCTTTTGACCTATTACCTATTTTAGTTACAGCTTTAGTTGGTGTGGTTTTAATGGTAATTACTGGTTGTCTTAAACCAGGGGAAATTTACGGCGCAGTGCGTTGGGATGTTATTTTTCTCTTAGCTGGATTAATTCCTTTAGGTACAGCTATGGATAAATCTGGTGCAACCAAATGGTTAGCTGATGCTTTACTGTCGTTAGGTGGCAACCTATCAGGATATTGGATTTTATTATTCTTTTTTGTTGCTACTTCTTTACTCACAGAAGTTCTCTCCAATAATGCTTCAGTTGTTTTGATGATTCCTATTGCTGTTGAAGTTGCCGAATCATTAAATTTAAATCCTTATGCTTTTATGTTTGCAGTAACTTTTGCTGCTTCTAATAGTTATATGACTCCCATTGGTTACCAAACTAATACAATGGTTTATGGTCCTGGTGGCTATAAATTTACTGATTTTTTCCGTGTTGGTGGACCACTGAATTTATTAATGGCGATCATTACCCCAATTTTAATTGTTTGGTTATACGGTTTAAACCCTTAAAAAACGTCCCTCTGATTTGAACTCAACCCAATTTCAACCTCAATAAATTCTAGACGTTGCGGGAGTTAAACTCCCGCGAAAATAAAAGCTAAATTATTTAAAGTGACGTTTTGATTAGCAACCAGACAGCTAATCCTAATCCAAGAAAGTTCGGTAACCAACTGGCTAAAAAAGGTGATAAAACGCCAACTAATCCTAGAGCGTTAACTAAAAAACTAAATAAATAGTAAACAAAAACAATTAGTGCAGTAAACCCAAAACTTTTTGCTCTACCAATATTTTGACTACTAGCACCTAATGTAGAACCGATCGCAGCAAAAACTAAACAAATAAATGGAAAGGCATATTTTTGTTGGATTCTAACTTGAAATAACCTAATATTTTTGTCATCACCTGTAAGTTTAATTAAATCCAAATATTGGTTCGCTTGATCAATATTCATTTCTTCAGGATTGCGTTCTTGACTTACTAAAGCAAATAAATTTTTAGATAAAGGTAATTGTAAATAATCAAACTGCTTGCTCAAGTTATTAGAAATATTTTCAGTAAAATAATTAATCGAGCCATTGACTAAATTCCAAACTTTTTGAGTTTTATTCCAACTGGCTGATTGAGAAATAATAATTTGACTTAATTTATTTTCTGCCCAACTAATAATAGTCAAATCTTTTAAATTTTTGCCATCAAAGCTTTTTGCATAATATAATCTTTTTAAAGATTTTTGAGTTTGATCATAAAAGTTTTCATATTCTGGATAATAAATATCTTTTCGCTGTAGAGAAAACGATGTTTCAGGAATAAATTGGTCTTGAATAACAGTGGCTTGATAATTGGCAGCAGGCACAACAATTTCATTAAAAACAAAAGTTATTACCGTGACAATTAAACTTACAATTAAAGCAGGTAAAACAAGACGATAAATACTAATACCAACACTACGACAAGCAATTAATTCACTATCATGGCTAAGACGACCATAAGTAATCAAAGTACTTAGTAACATTGATATAGGTAAGGCATAAGCAATAAATTCTGGTAATTTCAAACAAAATACTTTAATCGCAATATTAATTGGTAAATTGTATTCTGTAATTTTATAAGCTAAATCAGAAATTGTACTTAGAGCAACTCCCAACGAAGAAAATAAACCAACACTAAACAGAAAAAAATAACTTAATTCATTAATAAGATAATAGTCTATTAAAGATAATCGAAAATTCAATAAACGGTAAATATATAAGTTTTTTTTGTTCATCTGAATTGAACTTACTTATTTTCATACCATTTTTATCATAAACAACGCATTAAACTGAATTAACGAACAAGCGATATTGTAACTTTTACACTTCAGTGAAGTGATTAACAGAGTTTAAAATATTCTGTATTCCTCACGGGTTTCTCAAATAGTTGTAGTAGGTATGAGTTGAGTTGCGAACAAGGAATTGATGATGCAAACCTCTGACCGAGAACTACAATTGCAAAACTTATCGGAACAAGCTTTCGATTCTGCTCACGATATTTTACGTGCAGAAAGCCAACCCCTTAGCCCAATTTTTGCTCCCAAAACCATTGCTGTCATTGGTGCTACCGATAGGGCAGGCAGTGTGGGACGTACTTTGATGTGGAATTTGGTGAGTAATCCCTTTGGCGGAACAATTTTTCCTGTCAATCCCAAACGTAGTAATATTTTAGGCATTAAAGCTTATCCTACTATCCAGGATGTACCTGAACCAATCGAACTAGCAATTATCGTTACTCCCGCTCCTACTGTACCAGGGATTATCAGTGAGTGTGTTGATGCTGGAGTCAAAGGAGCAATCATTATCTCGGCTGGGTTTAAAGAGATTGGGAAAAAAGGTAGAGAATTAGAACAACAAATCTGGGAACGAGCGCGGGGCAAAATGCGGATCATCGGCCCGAATTGTCTAGGGGTAATGGTGCCTCGTAAAGGTTTAAATGCTACTTTTGCTAGTGTGATGGCTCGCCCTGGTAACGTGGGTTTTATCAGTCAAAGTGGTGCTTTGTGTACGGCTGTTCTGGATTGGAGTTTTCCTGAAAATGTCGGTTTTAGTGCTTTTATTTCCATCGGTTCGATGTTGGATGTCAGTTGGGGCGATCTAATTTACTATCTCGGTGACGATCCCCATACTCAATGTATTGTCATCTATATGGAATCAGTAGGAGATGCTCGTTCTTTCCTCTCAGCAGCGCGGGAAGTTGCCTTAACCAAACCGATTATTGTGATTCGGGCAGGCAAAACTGAAGCAGCAGCTAAAGCCTCAGCTTCTCATACAGGGGCATTAGCAGGTAGTGATGAAGTATTAGATGCAGCTTTTCGTCGTTGTGGAGTTTTACGAGTTAACCGCATTTCAGAATTATTTAATATGGCAGAAGTCCTAGCTAAACAAAATCGTCGTCCTCAAGGTCCTCGATTGAGTATTATTACTAATGCTGGTGGTCCCGGTGTACTTGCTGCCGATGCTTTAATTACTACCGGAGGTGAGTTAGCAACCCTTGCAGAAGAAACTATTGCCAACCTCAATCAATTTTTACCTACCCATTGGAGTCGTAACAATCCGATTGATATATTGGGAGATGCTGATTCAGAAAGATATACGAAGGCGTTAGAAGTTGCAGTTCAAGACCCTAATAGTGATGGCTTATTAGTAATTTTGACACCCCAGGCAATGACCGATCCTACGCAAACTGCTGAACATTTAAAATCTTGTGTGCAGAAAGCCAATAAACCAATTTTGGCTAGTTGGATGGGTGGTGCAGAGGTAACCGCAGGGGAAATGATTCTCAATCGGGCTAGTATTCCTACTTACCGTTATCCCGATTCGGCTGCTCGTTTATTTAATTTGATGTGGCAGTATAGTTATAACTTACAGGGTATTTACGAAACACCTACTCTACCACCCAAACTAGAAGAAGAAGCGAATAGTCGATTAGTTGATGACATTATTGCTGATGCTCGTCAAGAAAATCGCACGATTTTAACTGAATCAGAATCCAAACAGATTTTATCTGCTTACCAGATTCCTATTGTCGAAACTGCGATCGCAACTAGTGAAGCAGAGGCAGTTCAAAAAGCTACAGCAATTGGTTATCCAGTTGTTCTGAAACTTTGGTCACAAACTATTACCCATAAAACTGATGTCGGTGGTGTTCAGTTAAATCTGACTGATGAAGAAGCAGTACGCTGGGCTTATCGTACCATTGAAACCAATGTGAGGGAAAAAGTTGGGACAGAACACTTTCAAGGTGTAACCGTTCAACCAATGATTCAACGAGATGGTGGCTATGAACTGATCATTGGTAGTAGTCTCGATCCCCAATTTGGTCCAGTGTTACTCTTTGGTTCAGGTGGACAGTTGGTTGAAATCTTCAAAGATAGAGCGATCGCTCTTCCTCCACTCAATACTACTTTGGCGCGGAGGATGATGGAACATACAAAGATTTATAAAGCTCTACAAGGAGTAAGAGGAAGAAAACCTGTTGATTTAGAAGCTTTAGAAGAATTATTAGTCAGATTTAGTCAATTAGTTGTTGAGCAACGGTGGATTAAAGAAATTGATATCAATCCTTTATTTGCTTCCGCAGATAGGTTAATAGTACTGGATGCTCGGGTAATTTTGCATAAGAGTGAAGTTACAGCAGAAGAACTACCTAAACTAGCTATTCTTCCTTATCCTAATCAATATATTTTTCCCTGGACACTCAGAGATGGCACTAATGTCACTATTCGTCCAATCCGCCCTGAAGACGAACCTTTAATCGTTCAATTTCATCAAACTCTTTCGGAACAAAGTGTCTATTTCCGCTATTTCCATTTAATGAAACTAAGTCGTCGAGTTGCTCATGACAGGTTAACTCGGATTTGTTTTATTGATTATGACCGTGAAATGGCACTAGTCGTAGACTACCAAAATCCAGAAACAGGAAAACATGAAATCCTCGGAGTTGGACGTTTGAGTAAGTTACACGGTGTCAATGAAGCCGAATTTGCCATGTTAGTCAGCGATCCTTTTCAACGACAAGGACTTGGTACAGAGCTACTACAAAGACTAATTCAAATTGGACGGGATGAAAAACTTGACCGTATTACTGCCGAAATTATTCCAGAAAATCGAGCCATGCAACGAGTATGTGAAAAAGTTGGTTTTCGGCTTCATCCGACTATGGATGTAGTCAAAGCAGCAATTAATTTGTAATCTAGTTCTGATAATTAACTGTTAAGTAGCTCCCTCAATCCTCAACTTTGGGGCAAGGGAGCAATATTTAAGTTGTGTCTAAATCATTCGTGAACATAACTTCTGCCCTCTGGAGGGACTGTATGCTGTTCGGGCTTCTTATATCAAGTTCGGTCGAATACTTACATTCGATCTGGAGGTTAAGTCTGAAGTCTGAAGTCTCAAGCCTGAAGTTGTAAGTAGCAGAAAAAATAGCGACCAATCATCACTGGTAATTGCAATCTGCCTTTTTATTTCAACTGAATATCCGTACTTGATATTACATTCGGGAGGCGTGTGTGCGGAATGCGCGTTCCGCACTCTAAACGCCGTAAGGAAACCTCCGAATTAAGCCCTCAGAATTCAATTCCGCACGGGGGTCTGAAGTGGGAACTTGTTTCCCACTCTCCAGCGACCCGAAGCCCCGTCCTCTTGCCTTTTGCCTTTCCTCTTTAACAATTTTTATGACTCAAATAGGATCGCTATATTATTTAAGTTAAAGATACTTTTTGCTCTAAAGCTGCTGATAAATCTTCAATCAAAGTATCGATATTTTCTGCTGAATTAGCAAAGCAAACAGGTGGAGATGGTTGAGGTTGAAAATGAATTAATTTGATTTGTCCATCACCAATGACAATCATTAAAACTTCTTCTTCTGGTTTGTAACCGTCAATTAATCCCAAAATTTCTTGAAGATGTCCATTAGTATTTTGATTTAATCGTTCGATTGCCGATTTAGAACAAGCAACAAAATGAGGAGTGGGTTTAAGATCAATACCTAAAGTTTGATCCGAATCATTCCATTCTTGCTGTAATCCCCAAGCTAAAGCAGCTAGTTTTTGTTGGTTAGTTTGCACAAAGGCATCTAATTGCCCTCTCCAGGTATCTTGGGCTGTATTTTCTGGATTGTTACCGAACCTAATCATCTATAGTATTCCTATCTAAATTGTGAAACAGTTACTAATTACTAATTACTAATTACTAATTATGAGGGATGAATAATCAACAATTAACTATCAACAATCAACAAAAATCAAAGAATCGACTGTATTTTATAACTATGAGAATCGCTATATTCATCTGCGATATTCATCACCACAATCACCAATTAATTGATATAAATTTCTGGATTTTTGGGAAACTGCATCGATTTTTTGATAATCTTCTCGATCAAGATTGAAATCAAATACCTTGGCATTATCTTCCAGATGTTCAGAAATACTGAGTCTTGCCCCAACAATAGTTCCTGCTACAGTAGGTTGTTCTAAGATATAACGCACAGCGACATTAGCAATACTAACTTGATGTTTATCGGCAATTTTTTTCAGATTAGTTAATAATTCTTGAAATAAATTCCAACTTCCCCAAGCATTGATAATATTTTTATATTTCTTCAAACTTGCCGTATTAAGTTGGAAAATTTGCGGTTCTCTCGGACCTAAATATTGTTCGCTAATCAAACCTCCGCATAAAGTTCCGTAAGCAAGTAGTTGAATATCATGTTGCTGACAAAATTCAATCATTTCGACTTGAGGACGACGATCTACGACGGAAAATTGAACTTGATTAGAAACTATTTTAATCCCAGCTTCAGTGATAATTTTTAAATGTTTCGTATCAAAATTAGTTAAAGCTAGATGTTTAATTTTGCCTTCTTGTTGTAATTCGGCTAAATATTGCAGCGCATCCAAATAACTTTCATCGCGATATTCCCACCAATGAAACTGTAGCAAGTCCAAACTCTCGACATCCATTCTTTTGAGAGAAATATTAATATTATCTGCTACCAACTGTTTAGTCATAGGAGTTGGTTTGGGTACCCATTTGGTAAAAGCCTGAAGATTAGATAAAGCTTCTTGTCCGCGAGTATCTTTTAATTGACGACTAAATTCACCAATAAAATCTTCTGCTGGCCCATAATGATCGGCTAAATCCCAAGTAGTATAACCAGCATCGAGATACTGAAACATACTTTGAATTGCTTGGGGAGGATTAATTCGTCCATGATAGCCAGACATTTGCCACATTCCATTTAAAACACGACAAATGTTGAGATCGGTGGTGAATTGTAAACGACTATTAGCAGCTAGCTTCATTAGTTAACAGTTCTGATTTGCCAGTATCAATGAATTATTATCAGTGATTGGTCATCATTTATCAATTCATCAATAGACTGTTGACTGTTGATTATGGTTTAAATTCCTTCTACTTCTAATTGACCAACGGTAATCGCATCAAAAGCAAAAGCTAAGACAATCGGCATCGGAGACATGAATAAATAAGTTGAAATTAAAGCGATCGCACTAATTACTACTGCGGTGGTTAACCAAATTTGTTCGTCTGAACTTAATCCTTTTTCTGCCTTAATTAATCTTAATACTTTATTGGGAATTGGTTCTGGCATCACTGCACCTGGTGGAAATGCCCAATAATGATTACAACGTTCTCTAAATAAATCTGTCCAACCGTTTTGATCGCACCATTCTTGAATCCAGTCGTCATGAAAATGTTTCATAGTTAAGATATTAGTTAATTTGTACAAGTTTTAATAAAGAATCTGAATGCTAAATTTATATTTTTATAATTCGATTAAATTAGCAAAATCAGCTTTATTTTTAAAGATTAATTTTTATTTCTGTAACAAAGCTTAAATGAAAGTAAGATTTATTCAATATGGGCTTGAGTATATTTGCTTAATAGATAGCTGTTTCTGTACAAATATAATTAAGTTTGATATCCCAAGGATCAATAGGTAATTGAGCTAAATAAGCAAAATCAAAGACAATTCCAATTGTGGTTTTATTTTGCCATTGCTTATCACTTAACATTCGGTCATAAAAACCACCGCCATAACCTAAACGATATTTTTGTCCGTCGCAAGCAACAGTAGGAACGAGAATTAAATCTACTTCTTGAGGTTGAATCAAAGGTGCATTAATTGATGGTTCTTGAATGTTATAAAGTCCTTGTTGTAGTTGTTCTCCTAACTGCCATGAATGCCAAACTAGAAATTCATTAACACAGCGAGAAAAACCCCATTTTTTATTAATAGCAAATAAAGGACTAAGATCGGGTTCTTGACGAATACTAAAATAGGCAAGAATAGTTTCAGCTTGATTAAATAATGAAAAAGATTGTAGTTGATGACAAATGCGATCGCTTTTGGTTTGCCATTCTGATTTTGTCAGAGATTTTCTTTGGTCTAAAATTTTTTTACGTAATTGTTTTTTGTTGAGTTGTTGTTGCATTTGTTGATTGTGAATAAAGTATGTCCGCTGATAAACGCAGATAAACGCGGATGGAGTTATTGGTTGGTAGTGTTTTTTGGGGATTTTATTTGTTAATTATTGGTTGAAGTAAATGCCAAGCTTTGAATAAATTACCTTGCATGAGTGCAGCTACTCCACTAAGAGTTTTGATTTCGGGAAGATTGGGGTTAATTTTTAATGCTATGTCTAGATTTCTTTTGGCTAATTTTGGTTGCCAATCATAGAGATAAACAAAAGCTAAATAAGCATAATTATGAGGGTTATTAGAATCTAATTGAATAACTTTTTGAAAACTATTAATTGCACCCTCTACATTTTGTTGTAGTACTCTTGACAATGCTACTGTGTATAACCAATTTTGTTTGATTTGTTGGTCTACTTGATTGTTTTGTAAGCGATAAGATAAGGCTATTTCTGCTTGTTTAAGATAATTTTGTTTGGCATCATATTGATTAATGCGAGCAGTTTGAGTAAAAATAGGTTCTAATCCTGATACACCATCAGCCATGTTTGGGGCAATCGTTCGCAATTGAGTGACTAAATCTAATTCTGATACAGATGTTACTTCTGCTGTTGGATCGATATTAATATCAAGTGCAGGAACAGAAATAGGATAAGTTTTTCCTGTTTGACGATTGAGATAAGTTGCCTTTAATTGATATTTTCCTAACTCTAAATTTGGAGGAGGAAGCATTGCTGTATTTTCAATCACTTGATAAGTTTGATTTGGTGATTGATTACTTAAATTATTATTATCTAACGCACCCATTCCAAGACCATGATCGTGTAACCAAAATGAATTTTGAAAAGGATTATTTTGATTAAGTGTCCAGGTTAATAATACTATTCCCTGTTGTAATTCTTGCCAATTACCAGACCATTGATAAGTAACAGGAATTGGTTTGCCTGGCGGTGCTACTTTTGGCACAATAATTCGATCTAGTTTGACTCTATTTTGATTAATTTCGCTAGTCGTAACTGTAACTAAAGGTTGTCTGCGATGATAAAGTTTGAGCTTACTTTGATCGGGAAGTTGCCAAGCTTTTTGGAGTTGAAAATCTGAACCAGTTTCTATTATTTTAGTAATGGTTTCTTGAGATTCTGGAACTGAGCCTTGATCACCAGTTTTAGTAATAAACCAATCAAGCGATCGCGCATCTTGTTCTATTTCATTATCTCTTATTCCGACTTGACGACCAACTACTTGACAGTTTTTTTGTCCTCCATAAAAAGAAAAGTTGTGTTGATTTATTGCTGGTGTAGAAGGTAAAACTCCTAAAGTTGAACGGAGATAAGGAGAGGTATTAATAATTTCTTGAACAACTTCTTGATGAGGATATGGTTGTCCGAGATAAGGATAATGTTGAACATTTGGACTTAGTTTGGTAGTAATAAATTCTCCACCGATAGGAAAGAGATTTGCTAAAAATAATAAGCTAGCTAAAATAATTGTTGTCCAACGTAAATAAAGTTGCCAGCGTCCCCGATAAGATAATAAACCGACTGCTAAAACAAGAGATAAAACTGGTAATAAAGGTAAAATATAACGAGCATCTTTATTAATATTTAGAGAAGCAAGTAGGTAACCACCTAACAGAAAAATAACGAGCCATCTCCATTTAAAATTAGGATCAACAGAAGCTGAAAATAATAAGTTACTTTTAGTAATATGTTGCCGTTTGCGTTGAAAAATTCTATATAAAATTAAACCAACAATTGGAATCAATAATAAATGCCAAGAAAGTAAGTAAGGCAAAATTTTACCGTAATATGTCCAAGCATCAATCGTATTTAAACCTGGATCTCCTTCAGCAATAGCAGAATCTAAAGTTGCTCTTTTTCCCGAAGTCAAAATTAATAACCAATTAGTTCGATACCAGGGAAAACAAATTAAAATTCCTGTTGCGATCGCAATTAAAAATTGACCTAGTTTTAACCATTGTTTGTTTTTGATACAGTTAATAAAAATCCAAATTAGAGGGAAAAATAAAAAAAACAGTGCAGTTTGTTTCAGTAAAATAGATAAGCCAAATGAAATTCCAAACAAGAAAGCAAGTAACCAGCTTTTGAGTTGATTAACTTTTTCTTGACTATAAATATGCCAAAGAGTTAGTAAATAAAAACTTAAAGTTACAATAGCTGCCAGAGGATAATCTAATAAAAATTCGAGACGATAATAATATAAACCTGGTAACAACTGACACAATCCTGCTGTCCATAATCCTACTGAAACATCAAATAAAATTACTCCCAAACCATAAACAGAAAGCAATAAAATTGCACTATAAAACAGCATAATTAAAGCGGATGCATCTTCACTTGTTCCAAAAATATTAATAAACGGAACAGTCAAAAGATAATGAAGAGGGGGAATTTTATTAGAGATTAACCAAAAACTCCGCCACCAATCAGCATCAAACCATTGCGGATTTTTGAGTGCGTGCCAATAATTTAACGCACCGTTGAGATAATCAGCTTGATCCCAAGCAGGTACAGAATGATCTAAAGCCAACCAAATGCGATCGCATATTGCTCCTGCTAACCAAATTATTGCGATTAATCCTAATCCTTGCCACCAATTAAGTTGTTTTTGTTTCACCAGTCTTTACACAGTCAAAAATTGTAGGAACAATTCATCAATTGCTCCTATTTATGATAATTTAAGAAAAAAAATTTAATCTTGATTCAGTAAAACCCACGCTCTTAAAACTTCTGCTACTGTCCAAGCTTGGGCAAATGCACCCCTAGGAGTAAAAGGTGGATCACCATCAAAAATTTCACTAAGATTGCCCACACAAGCTGCTTGTAAATGAGTTGCCATTGGTTGCAGAAAAGTGCGAGCAACAGCAGGATTTTGATACACTTTTAAGTGAGCCTGGACAAATGCACCTATCAGCCATCCCCAAACCGTACCTTGATGATAACTTCCATCTCGTTGTACCACCCCACCACCATAATGTCCTTGATAATCAGGATGATCGAGAGAAAGCGATCGCAATCCGTGAGAAGTAAGCAATAATCTAGCGCAAGTATCTACTACTGCTTTTTGTTGTTCTTTGGTCAAAAGAGGTGAAATTTGAGTATTTGTGGGTAAAGACACGGCAAAAATTTGATTAGGACGTACAGAAGCATCATTTCCCTGTGGAGAGTCTAGAACATCATAACAACAACCTTTATCCTGATGCCAAAAACGTTGAAAACCTTTTGCAGTTTGTGCTGCCATTTGGGCGTATTCTTGGGCAGGTTTACCTAAAGATTGGGCAAATTGCTGAATTATTCTTAAAGCATTGTACCAGAGAGCATTTACTTCAATAGGCTTACCAATCCGAGGAGTTACTACCCAATTGTTAACTTTGGCATCCATCCACGTAAGTTGAACTCCTTCTTCTCCTGCATAAAGTAAACCATCTTCAGCATCGCACGCAATCTTGTAGCGAGTGCCTTGTTTGTGCCAGTCAATAATCTCTGCTAATTTGGGAAATAGTTCTTTTAACAACTCATCATCTTTGCTTTGTTCATAATAAGCACGAATCGCTTCAAAATGCCAAAGAGTAGCATCTACTGTATTGTAGTAAGGAGTTTCACCTTGATCGGGAAACACATTAGGTAACATCCCCCGATCTAAATAATAAGCAAAGGTACGTAAAATTGGACGAGCGATCTCAAAACGACCTGTAGCTAGAGTTAATCCTGCTAAACTAATCATGGTATCTCTGCCCCAATCTCCAAACCAAGGATATCCTGCAATGATGGTTTTACCGTCGGGTTCATTTGGTAAAGTACGAGAGACAATAAATTGATCGGCAGCTAAAACTAACTGTTTAATCCAATCGGGTGCAGTGGAATGAGGAAATTCTGTTAATAAGTTTTCTTCGTAGGTACGACGATTTGCCAAAGCGGTTTGATCATCTAAATTCGGATTTGCTTCAGTGGAAGCTATGATCGTTATCGATTGATCTACTTCTAAAACGACATTAAAAGTAGCACAATGAAAATGATGTTCGTAATCACTCAAACCCCGATATTTTTCTACTGCTAGATCGAAACCATAATACCAATTGTTTTCGATATAAATATTGCCTGTATTAGCAAATAAATACCAAGGGACACTCTGGATGTTAACGCAGACTCCTCCCTCAATTTTACGAATGCTAATTTGTTTATCCTCTGTTTGAGTAATGCCATGAAAATCTCGACAATTAACTAATGCTTTGAGATTAAGCTTTAAGGGTTGAGTACTACGCACCAAATGATATTTGATATAAGTAGTATTTTGTCCCTGTTGCATCCAGATTCTTTTTTCTAATAAAGCATCAGCACAAGCATATTGCCAAACAGGAATAGTTCCTTCCAAATGAAAACTTTCCAAATGTAAATAACCTTGAGGATCGATACTACCATCAGTCCAACGATTAGTAGATAAAGAATAAGATTGTCCTTGATAATCGGCGGTTTCTTCTAACTTGCTAACCAATAAAGTCCTACCTAAAGGAGGTTGAAGTGCTGCGATCAATAAACCATGATAACGTCTGGTTAACATTCCTGCGATCGTACCAGCAGCAAAACCACCGATGCCATTCGTAACTAACCATTCTCTTGACTCTGCTGTTTCAAGATTACCGCAAATATCTCTACCAAATTCTACAACCACTATGTATTAACCTCTATATCTATTCCGTTAGCAAATGTGTTGGTAGTCCATCAATACTTTGTTGATTTTTTTCCTGCCAATATTGTTTGATTCCTTCTTTTCCTTTGTGTTTTGCCCAGTTGATCAAAGTTTGCCTTTCTTGTTTAAATTCATAGAGAGGAACACCATAACCACAAGAAGTTTGGATTGATTCAATGTGGATAATTACAATTTGGCGTTCTCCAGGTAGACGCGGAAATACAGAAGATAATTCTTGCCATTGCCTATCTCTAGGTTTAATCGTCTTTCCCCTGCCGTAAAGACGCAAAATTAAGGGTTGTTGACCAAAACTGCAAAACAGAATTGTAATTCGTCCATTTTCCTGTAAATGGGCAGCAGTTTCGTTACCACTTCCTGTTAAATCTAGGTAAGCTACTGTAGTAGCATCAAGACAACGAAAAGTATCGATACCTTTAGGTGATAAATTAATTCTTCCTGTGGTGGGTGCGGTAGCAGTAAAAAAGATTTTTTGTGCTGCAATAAAAGTCTGTAGTTCTTCAGTTAGCTGAAAATAAAATTTTGCCATAGTAAGCTGATCAACACCTAGTTTGCTGGTTGAGAAAAAGAGAGCGGAGGAGATGGGGAGACAAGGAGATAAGAAGTGATCAACAATTAACACTGGTCACTGGTCACTGGTCACTGGTCACTGGTCACTGGTCACTGGTCACTGG
>CAZLUP010000020.1:0-64478 GCA_964562685.1 uncultured bacterium | reverse complement strand
TAGACCTTCAAGAACATTGTTACCGCTATTACCAGTAAGAATATTATTTAATTTATTACCTGTACCATTAATATTCGCAGTACCAGTTAAGGTTAAATTTTCAATTGTATTTGTTGTATTACTAATAGTTAGAGTAGTATCCGTTGTAGCGGTTAAAGTATCAGTTATTGTTCCTACTCCTGTGGCTGCTAATACATCAGTGGTAGTAGGATTATAAGTAGTTGATTTTGGAATAATTACATTAACAAAGAAATATTTATCTAGTTCAATAATGTCGTCATTAAGAAGATCTACACTAATGATTTGAACTGTTTCTCCAGGGCTAAAAGTAATTGAAGCAGTAGAAGCAGCAGCAGTATAATCTTTACCACTAATAGCTGTTCCATTAACAGTAGAATATTTAAGCGTTAAAGGACTGTTTAAAGGCTCGGAAATAGAGATGGTAAAATAAGCTTTATTGGGAGCAAGACCTTCTACAGCAGTAGCCCCAGCAATACTAATATTTAGATTACTCATAAAATACTTTAATTGTTAACTCGATGTACTCTCTTGTTTACCTTCACTTTTGTAGCATTTAAATTAACTATTTTAAATCAGTGAAATTATCTAATATTAATTATGATTTGTTATTAGTTATTGCTTATTATTTTTTTTACTTTTTCAAAAAATTATTATTTTATTTTATCTATAACGATTTAGAGCAATTTATAAAAAACAACTATATATTGATTAATTTGACTTTTGCCACCCAACAATAACCATCAAATGGTTTTGATAAACTGCTTTTTTGCTAATCAATAATTTTTCCAAAAAAGAAGTAAGTATTTTCGCTGGTTGAAGCAACTAGTAAAAATACTAGTTACTTCGATAAAAATTATTTTTTTACTTAATTAATTTAAATAAAATTTTATTAAAGTATTATTTTAATAATAAATTTTTGATTATAAATTTATATAAGATAACGGCAATTACTGATGCTCTTTTACTAATTTTTTATACGACTCATACATAAGTAAGTACACAAAATAAATTACACAGTTAAGACAGGGAAAAGGGAACGGGGAATAGTCAACAGGCAAGGAATTCAGCTATTTAAAATGGATACTAAAATGTGTAATTAATTATGTTTAGGAACTTAATGAGCCTCAATTATTTCTGTATGATTTCAAGAGTAGAAGTACGGGATTGTAGAGACTAAAGACTGTTGCCCTGCCTCGATTTTAAAACTTCGGTTCTCAATCTGAACGAAGTCTAGCTTTTGTGACCAAAAATAAGGTAATTAACGCTCTTCAAATTGATTAAATTTTCTACTTCGAGGTTTATCGAGATTAATTTCTCGTAAAGGAAGCTCTCTTTCTATCACAGGGGGTCTTAGTCTTTCCTGCCAATCTTTGATTTGAGATTGAGCTTCTGAAAAACTAACAGTCCCTGAAGGAATCATTTGGGCGATCGCAATCGCTTCTTCTAAAGAATAACTAGCCTTGGTATAAGCTAAATCTAAAATTTGATTTGCCCAACCATTAATAATTTGTTGAGTTTGACTGTAAGCAGAGGTTGCTGAAGAAACTTGTTGAGCAACGCTAATGGCTTTAACCAAAGCTTCTGGAGTACCTACGTCTGCAAGATTATAGGCTTCTCGCAAATAGTTGTCGGCTTGAATTTCGAGTCGCCACAAAGCCACCTTTTCTTGAGCTTGTTGATATAATGCTCTACCTGGTCTAATTCTTTCTGCCGCCCTAATCGCCTCATTATAATTTCTTGTTCCTGCCAGAGTGATAGCCTGATCGAGAAATGGTTGGTCTTCTTCCCGTTCGATATTGGCTTGCCAATTATTAATATTTCTTCGTGCTTCAGAGTAAAGAGGACTATCAGAAGAAATCAAACTTGCTTCAGCAATTGCCTGTTTCCAAGCACTAATATTACTACCGATAGCTAATTGGGTTGCTCGGTCTAAAATTGGTTGGTCTTCAATAATTTTAATTTCTCGTCGCCAACTATTAATTTCTTGTTGAGCTTGTTGATAACGAGGATTGGTTGAAGCAACTAAACTGGCTTGGGCGATCGCAGCATTGTAATCTTTAATTTGACCACCTAGAGCTAAATTTCTAGCTTCTTCTAAATGTTTGACCGCTTCAATTTCTAATTTCCAGCGACTAATTAATTTTTGTCCTCGTTGATATAAAGGACTATTGGGTGGTAATTTTTCTAATTCTAGAATTCCTTCTTCCAAACCAAACACAGTATCCAAGCTAGCACTAGAACCAGCACCAGCTAAAAGATTCCAATCTTTAATTTGTTTTTCTAATTGCAAACTCTTGGGAATACGACTAGTAACTTGAAGTATTTCCTGCCATTTTTCTTGGTCAATTGATTGGTCAATATATTTGAGTAATTGATTTTTAGCATCTGCCCTTAACTCTTGAGCATCTTGATAAGCATAGCTACTAGTTTCAATCGCTTCAACTTTTTCCAAGGCTGCCAAAATATTATCTAAACCACCACGACGAAACTGATCGTAAGCGCGATCGAGGGTTGACCTTTCTTCTTGAGCAACATTAATTTTATTAATAGCTTCTTGATATTTAGTAGTTGCCCAATATTGATTTTTAATATCTGTTAACTTGACTGCCCAAGTAAAAGCTTGATTCCAATTAGAATCACGCAGTTGTTTTTCCACTTCGGCGTAATTTTGTTCTGCTGCCTGCCAGATAGCATTCCACTGACTAATTTTATCTTCAGCTAACTGATACGCTTTAAACTGACGGGGAATTTTTTGAGCAATCTGTTCTGCTTCTTTTAGCTCGCCCTGTTGAAATTGTTCTTCTGCGATTTCTAAAATCTGAGTTGTCCATTTTTCCACATTGCGGTCGATCTCAGAACGGAGGGGATGAGAAGCTGGTAAAACCCGCACAAGAGCGATCGCTTTTAACAAATTATCAACCGTTTGTTCTTCGGCAGCAACTTGAGCGCAATACAAACGAACTGAAGCAGAAGCTACAGGCCAAAAAACTTTAGAACAGGTTTGAGTTTTAGGTAACTTGAGTAGTAAAGAGGTAGCAGTAAAACCGATACCTCCTGAAATCAGCACCAAGACAATACCCCAGAATTGCCAAGCTTGCCACCAAGAAAATTGTCTCGATTTTTCGATTTGCATTGACTCAAATTCCTCACGATTGGGACGATTGGTAGAAGTAGTTGGGTTAATAGTATTTTGCTCAACAGTTTTAAGTGAATAAGATTGCTGTGGTTGCTCAGATGAATCTGAGTGTTTCCAAGCACCATTTAAACTTTGGTTGTCTCGCTCAAGCGTCATAAAATACCTAACCTTAATTTTGCCAACTACTTCTTAATTTCCACAGAGAATCAATAGAATTGTATTACATCATATCATTGGTGTTTTCTAAGTAAAATTACTTGTTGTTATTAATTAGCTCAAGGTCTAATTTAACCTTTAAATTTGCGTGTTTGGTTCAAACCGATTCAGTTTTTAAATCTTCAATTAATTGAACTAATTCTTCCTTGCTTGCTTGATAAACTTCCCCACAAAATTGACAAGTAGCTTCTGCGCCTTCGTCCTTCTCAATCATGTCTTGTAATTCTGCTTCTCCTAGCATTTTTAAAGCACCTAAAACACGATTAAAAGAACAACTGCAATCAAAACGTACCATTTGAATTTCTGGCAGAATTGATAAACCTAAATCCCCTAATAAATCGTCCATAATTTCTGTCAAAGTTTTACCTTGTCTCAATAAAGGGGTAAAACCTTTTAGTTGACTAACACGAGACTCTAACAAAGCAACTAAAGATTCATCACGAGCAGCTTTGGGTAACACTTGTAATAATAAACCTCCCGCAGCCGTAACTCCTTGCGCCCCAACAAATACTCCTACTAGTAAAGCAGAAGGGGTTTGTTCTGAATTAATTAAATAATTAGCCACATCATCGCCTACTTCTCCTGAAACTAATTCAACTGTACTAGAGTAGGGATAACCATAACCCACATCTCTAACCACATAAAGATAGCCTTGATTACCAACTGCTCTTCCTACATCTAATTTACCGATCTCATTTGGAGGTAGTTCTACACTAGGATTACCGACATAACCCCTGACTGTGCCATCTAAACCAGCATCAACTAACAATCCTCCTAAAGGACCATTGCCTTTAATCCTCAGATTTACTCTTGAACCTTCACGCTTCATCCCTGAAGCAAGCAATAAACCAGAAGACATCGCTCTTCCTAAAGCTGCGGTAGCGACATAAGAAAGCTGGTGTTTTGCCCTTGCTTCTTCGGTTAAACGAGTGGTAATGACTCCTACGGCTCTAATACCATTATCGGCTGCGGTTGCTCTAATCAGTTGGTCTGCCATGTAATTCCCTAAAATTTTACTATTGAACTTAGAGTGATTTTCTGAGATCGATATCTAGTTTTTTATTTTTTATCTTTAACTTAAAATAAAATTTCTATCTATAATTGTGCTAATTCAAAATCAATCAAGGAGACCTTATATGAAACTCAATAACATCAAAATTATGACTCTTGGATTAGTTGTAGGATTAACTACTCTCTTAGGTGCTTGCGCTCAAACAACTGAAACACCTAATAATGGTGCTGCTCCTGAAGGTGGCGCAGGCACTACTGAACCTGCTCCTGCTCCTGCTGAAGGACAATAAAACTCAATTATTTAATTTTGATTGCTTCAAGGCAATCTTGCTTATTGGTTGAGAAAAATTTTTCTCAACTTTCTGCCTGGTTCGTTCCAAGCACTACCCCTCAACACATTTTGTCATGAAGTATAATCGACTAACTTTGTCTACTTTGTTAGCTGTTGGCTTTTCTTGTACAACAGTCTTCTTTTCCAGTTTCCAACCAAGCTATAGTCAAGATACAGTACCTCAAACCCCAATTGATTCTAATTCGGAGACAGAAAAAGAGGTTAGCCAACAAGAACTCCAAAAATTTGCTCAAGCTTACCAAGAAGTCCAAAAAATTCAAAAAAGCTCTGAAGCCCAAATGGTTCAAGCTGTGGAAGGAGAAGGTTTAAGTCCAGAAAGATTTATTGAAATCAGTAAATCGCAGCAAAACGCTGAATCTGACAGTAATGCTACAGGTGTAAGTACTGAAGAACAAGCAAGTTTTGAAAACGCTAAAGCAAAAATAATTGAAATTAGACAAACAACTGAGTCTGATATGACTCAAGCTATTAACAAACAAGGATTAGAAATTCCTCGTTTTAATGAGATTTTAACAGCTTTGCAACAAGATTCTCAGCTTCGCGAACAATTTCAACAGATGATGGTTAATTAACCGCTCACTAACCTATCTTAAATGCGCTCACGTCCTCGCTAATTTTTGATTTCTTGTCTACGAGAACCCTAACGCGCTTCCGCTGCTTCGAGACTGCATTTTGTTGCCAAAATGGGTCTCATTTTTTTGTTTCCTTAAAATCTTAAGAACTACTTTTCTTGATTTGACTAAGATTTTATATAGTAGTTATTTATAATAATCTAACTAAATTGATTAATGGTTCCTCGCCAAAGCATAATTGAAATATTTTCAACTTTTATTCAATTTGATTTTGACCGCTTTAATCATTGGGCGACCGACCCGCGCTTGCGTCGCAACATGAAAAGACATCTGGATCAAGCTTCATCGAAAGAAACTTCGGAAAACTTTTGGGCTGTTTACTGGCATAAATCATGGCAAAATGAGCCTACAGGTTTGGCGAGAGAACATCTATCTGCGTATCTCCAAGAGGTTTGCTTTTGGTCAACTAATAAAACCATGACTGGTTTTACCAGTAGCCAATATACAATTTCTGATTGTTTTCAAGTTGCGATCACTGGTATTGATAAAGTTCTTAAAGGTTTTAATCCTAAACAAGGCTACAATCTCAAAAATTACGCCAGTATTACTTTTAGTAATTTGATTCGTGAGTTGCTCAGACAGAGACAGGAGGTTGATATTTGTTCTGATTGGGCTTTACTGCGCAAACTCAGTCAAAAAAGATTGGAAGAATCTCTCAAAAATGCTGGATTAGCTCAAGATACGATTGCTAGTTACGTTTTAGCTTGGAATTGCCTCAAAAATCTTTACGTTCCTAATCAAGCTACTCCAACTCGCCGACTATCTAAACCAGACAAGCAAACTTGGGAACAGATTGTTAAACTGTATCAACAAGAAAGTAAAGTCCAACTACCTAAAGCTACAGAAGTTGTCAATGCTGAAATTTTAGAAAAATGGCTGACAGCCTGTGTCAAAGCTGCCCGTGCTTATTTATATCCGACGGTAACTTCAATTAATTTACCTCGTTCAGGCGAAGGTTCAGGGGAAATCATTGATAATCTGCCTGGGCAAGTCGATGACTCGCTACTGACAGAAATGATTGTTGAAGAAGAACAAGCTGACCGCAATCAACAACAATCTCAAATCAATGGAGTTCTAATCACAGCTTTGCAAAAGTTGGACGCAGATGAACAGAAATTGTTAGAACTGTACTACGCTCGCTCAATGACCCAAACTGAGATGGCAAAAGAGCTTAATACGCAACAATATAATGTATCGCGCAAATTATCAAGAGCTAGAAAAACATTACTCAAATCCCTCGCACAATGGAGTAAAGATACTCTGCATATCTCCCTCACCTCGGACGTACTCAATGGCATAAGCACACTTTTAGAAGAATGGTTAGCTGGTCACTACAGCACATATAGTTAAGAAACACACCTGGAGGAATGCCAAAATGTCCGATTTAGCTCTTTTTAACCCAACTGATTTAGTTTTAGAATTTTCTGACAAAATTAAACAAGAAGCCTGGCGAGGTAGTCAAGCTGCTGCTACTCCTACTAGCCGTTGGCAAGTATATCTTAATCAAGTTGCCCTTAATGCCCTGTTACCTTGGTTGAGAGAAGAACAAAACCGTGCAGTTAGAGTTGGTAGCCAAAGTTCTTTAGCTAGTATTTGGGAAGTAGTTAATGGTACTTCTCTAACTGTCGGTGACAGCAAATTAGTAATTATTCCTAGTGAAGCTGATGACTTAAGCGAAATAAGAGTTCCTCAAGAATGGGTTGATCTTCCTCAATGGATAGGAGATTATTACTTAGCTGTACAAGTCAACCTTGATGATAACTACGTTAGAGTTTGGGGTTATACAACTCATCAAAAATTAAAAACAGTAGGTCAATATCAAGCAAGCGATCGCACCTATAGTTTAACAGAAGATCATGTAATTACTGACCTTGATGTTCTCTTATTAGCTTGGGAACTTTGTCCTGAAGAAGTTACTCAAGTAGAAGTTGCAGCTTTACCAGCTATGTCTGCTACTCAAGCCAATAACTTAATTCAACGTCTTGGTAATGTAAATAATATTTTATTACCGAGAATGGCAATTCCTTTTCAATTTTGGGCAGCCTTAATCGAACAAGAAAGTTGGAGAAAACGTTTAGTTCAACAACGTCGTGGTTTACCTGTCAAAGGTTCAGTTGTTGAGTGGTTAAAAACAGAAGTAGCTAATGTAGTTGAAGAATTCGGTTGGAGACAAGTAGAATTTCAACCTAGTATGGTAGGTGCTAGAGGTGCCAACAATGTAATTGATGAATTTGATGCTCCCTCCCAAATAGCTTTAGCTAAACAATTAACAATTGCTAATCAACCTTATGAACTAAAAATTATCCCTTTAGATCTTGAAGGTGGTTTATGGCGGTTTGAATTGCGTAGTTTAGCTCTTGGGGGTCTAATTCCTGCCGGTACAATTTTACGATTGCTCACACAAGATTTAGAAGCTTTTGAAGGTAATGAAGATATAGCTACTACTGCTGTAGAAGAACTTGCTTTAGAAGTAGGTTTAGAGGCAGGTGAAGGTTTAGTTTGGCAAGTTATACCAACCCCCGAAAATTATGAACCAGAAATTCTCAAATTTTAATCTCAGGTGCGATAAGTTTTTAATTCAATGTCAGCTTATTGCACCCTCTCTCAATTTCACATTTAGTTTTTTGTAGAGAAGTATTTTAAATTTGATGAAAGATTAAATTATAATTATTGTTAATCAAATCAAGTTTATTTTTATGATTATCTGAAATAGAAAAGAGAATGCTACACATTAATCTCCACATCACCAAGTCTTTTTCTATCCTCCTCAATCATTCGTAGCAATCATTTAAGTATTTCATATTAGTATTTAAGTTAATTTTATAGATATAGTAGTCGAAGCAAAGATTAAGACATGTCTTGTTTCCTTGGTTTAAAATTATGATGTCCGCACACTATAGTTTGCTTGCTATTATTTTCTAATAATAATTAATAGAGGTAGAGCAATGCCCTAAGTACAGGACAAAAATTGTAAGGAATAGAGAAACTCATGATGTTTCAAGTCCAAATCAGTAACAATCGAGCGCAGATGATCTAACCCATAACGAAAAACACTCTTGGAAAGTCGCCCATGTTTTTTGACTTTGAGAGGAGAATGAGAATGTAGCCATTGTCCAACTTTTATAGCCCAACACATAGCTAAAGCCATTAAAGCTATGAGCTTACTCAATCGCTCAGAATCAGTAAAATGAGTCGATTCTAGACAAAAACCTCTAGTTTTAAACATTCCGAATAAGGTTTCGATTCCCCAACGCTTGGCATAGTCAGAAATAGCTGTTTGAGGAGAATCAGAGGAGATAACTACCAATAATTCTCCATCTTCGAGACGTAAGGCTGAAATATAGACCTGACGACCCCAAACCCAACGACGACCTGACAAAATTTCTCGTTGACCAGGTTGAAGATGAGCGAAAATAATCGCAGCAGCCAGCCGTTTTTGACCATCGCTAATTTGGTCGGTTGCTCGGATTCTGATGTCGAAGTAGGTTAATCTGATTCATAGGGTTTGATTTGAGTGTGGTTACTTTTAATCAAACTCTTTTTCTATATACTCTTTCAAGCCTTCATCGATTTTTTTGTCCTGTACTAAGAGCAATGCCATACCCCTAAATTGACGCTTATTCCTATTCTTTTGAATCAATCAAATTAAGCAACTCTACCTTCAGTAGGACCAGAAATTGCTTTCCAACCTGCTAACCCGCCTTGAAGACGAGAAACATTTTCAAAACCTGCTGAAACAAATTTGTCGACTGCTGCTTGTACTTGTTCGTCATTATCGCCATAAATATAAAGTTCACGACGAGTAGAAAGACTATTCATTAATCTACCTAAAGTTTCTTCAGAGTCGATAGGTACAGCACCTAAAATTCTTTCGGTATTAAAAGAATTGCGATCGCGAGCATCTGCAATAGTAAAGGCTGGTTCTCCCCAATCTAATCTTTCTTTTAAAGCTTGTGCGCTCGATACTGGTTTTTGTTGTTCTGAAGCATGGGGAAAAACTTCTGTTAATTTGTCTTTAGTTTCTAAAATGCGTTTTGCTTCTGCTTTAGGTTCTGACATAACAATAATTTTTCTCTAATTTACTTTGTTATTGTTTATTAAGCCAAAAAAGTTTGCAGAAAAACTCCATCAAAAGCAATACTTTAAAACCGATCCCACTTAAGCCTAAGTTAGAAAAATCATTATTTGATTGCTAGCTTAGATAAACAGAACTAATGATTAAATTTAGCCAATTTTAGTAAACAAATACTGAGTCAATAATAATACACTCAAAAAAAAGTTTTTTTAAATCTTACAATCTCCCTTTGAATCAAGCTGAAAATTAGTAAAATTAACTACTTAAAAAATAGTGGTGATTGTCCTCAATGATTTGCATACGATAATATTTCCTATTAAGCTATTGGACTATAAAGTTTAAATAAAGTAGAAAGGTAAATTTATGAAAATTCTCGTAGTTGAAGATGACGAACGTATTAGTGATGCGATCGCGGAATATCTTTCGGATCAGCATTATGCCGTAGAAACAGCTTATGATGGTCAGTCTGCTTGGGAGCTTTTAGATGTATTTACTTACGATCTGGTTTTGCTTGATGTAATGCTTCCCCAAATGGATGGAATTACTCTTTGTCGTAAACTGAGAACAAAAGGTCACGAAACTCCAATTCTGATGCTAACAGCTAAAGACACTTTAAATAATAAAATAGAAGGTTTAGATGCTGGGGCTGACGATTACTTAGTTAAACCTTTTGAATTGCCAGAATTATCTGCTCGCATTCGTGCTTTATTACGTCGAGGTGGTTCTAGTACTCCTCCTGTTCTGACTTGGGGAGAATTACGTTTAGACCCCAGTACTTGTGAAGTTTTTTATCAAGAAGACTTACTTCCTCTAAGTCCCAAAGAATATAAACTGTTGGAATTCTTTTTGCGTAATGGTAGAAGAGTATTCAGTCGCGCTCAGATTTTGGAACATCTGTGGCCTTTTGAACAAGTACCAGAAGAAGCAACTGTTAAAGCCCATATTCGAGGTTTAAGACAAAAACTCGAATCAGCAGGAGCTCCCCATGATTTGATTGAAACTGTTTATGGTTTGGGTTATCGACTTAAAGAACAACCAGAGTAAAAGCAAAACAATAGACCTCCTGCAAAAATAAATCAGAAATAAAAAATAAAAAATAACTACTATTCCCTATTCCCTAAATTCAACCGAGTTTAATTAGACTTATGCAATAGGTCTAATTTAGCAGCAAAAAAAAGTCGATTAGCTTTTAACGCTGCTGGTAAATAGGTTATTCAGGAATAATATAGTGGTTCTCAGATTACATTCAATACCCTGGTTGAGCGTTAATAGTTGATTGTTGATAGCTGATGGTTAATTGTTTGTCCACAGATGAACGCTGATAAACGCAGATGGAGTTATGGATTGGTAGTGTTTTTTTGTTAATGGTTAATTGTTGATAGCTGATAGCTGATAGTTGGTCGCGCAGCGCGCCTTCGGCGGGGTTGATTATTCATCCCTCATAATTACTAACTGGTAACTGGTAACTGGTAACTGGTCACTGATAACTGATAACTGTTTTTGGTGTAGAGGATGGCTCATGACAATTAAAAATCAATTTGTTTAGGTAATTGAAAGCTGACTTTTATTAAATTATTGAGTATGTTTCAAAGTTTACGTTGGCGACTACTTTTGTCTTACTTAACAGTAATGGCAGCGATTTTAAGTGTATTTGGGATGGGTGTTTATGTATTTTTTAGTCGTAATCTCTACCGTCAATTAGACAAAAAATTATTAACACTCGCTCAATCTGCTGCTCCTGCTTTTACTGAAGTAGAAAGAACGGGTAGTGGTTATCTCAATCAGGTAGATAAAGTTCCTTGGCGAGATATTTTTAATCGCGATAAACAGAGTTTAGAATGGTTTGATGCCCAAGGTAATTTATTGGGAAGTAAAGGGTTTATTCGCTTAGAACTTCCTCCTACAACGGGTGCAGCTAATCTTCAACATAGAAAAACAAAATTTCCCGTTCGCGCTTATACTATTTCTGTTTTTAAAGATGGTTCTAGTCCCAATCAACCTTCTTTAGAGGGTTATATTAGAGCGAGCCAGTCGATTGAAGAAATCGAAGCCGTTCAAATTCAACTTTTTTGGGTTTTAATTTTTGGCGGACTGATGACTCTTATTTTGATCGGGTTAGGTGGTTTTTGGTTAGCACAAAAAGCAATTGAACCGATTGAAGAAAGTTTTCAGAAACTTAAACAATTTACTGCTGATGCCTCCCATGAATTACGGGGTCCTTTAACTGCGATTAAAGCTTCTGTCGATGTGATGCAATCTCATCCCGAAAGAATTCATGCCAAAGATGCTAAAAAAATTACTGCGATCGCTAGTGCTACTACTCAAATGAGTCATTTAATTGAAGATTTACTGTTTTTAGCACGAACAGATAAGGCAGTAATTATTCCGGATCGAGAGAAAAAACCTCTTTTGATCAATACAATTCTCCAAAATATTATTACTCTGCTTGAGCCTTTTGCCCAAAGTAAGAATATTGCGTTAAAAGCGGATTTTTTATTAGATGTCTTAGTAGTAGGCGATCAAACTCAACTTACTCGTCTATTTTCTAATTTAGTTGAGAATGCACTGCAATACACCCCTGAAGGAGGTCAAGTTAGCGTTCATCTTCACAAACAAAACCGTTATGTAATTGTCAGCGTGAAAGATACAGGAATTGGAATTGCACCAGATCAAATTCCTTTTGTCTTTGACCGCTTTTGGCGTGCTGATAAAGCTCGTTCCCGCCGTGAAGGTGGTACGGGTTTAGGATTAGCGATTGCAAGCGCGATCGCTAAAAGTCATGGCGGGAAAATTACGGTGACTAGTCAATTAGATGTAGGTAGTTGTTTTCAAGTACGAATTCCGATGTTAATAGTTAGTGGAGCAACGAAAAAAGAAAAAAAGGTGTTGCAGAAACCGCCTCTGATAGAGGCTGAAACAACCGATTCATAGCTATCGATTCAAGGCTACACCTGGTCATCATGTCCCATTAGACTTATCTGCCACCAACTACAACATTTTTAATTCTGAGATGTGGTCCTCCAACGCTTACAGGTAAAGGCATCTGTCCGCCTTTACCACAACCGCCATTAGTAAAGAGGGTATCGTTACCAATTGCTTCAATATCTTTAAGAGTTTGGAAAACATTACCTGTTAAAGTCACATCGCTTACAGGTTCGGCAATTTTACCATTACGTATCATATAACCTTCTGCTGCTGCAAAAGTAAACATTTCTCCGTTGGTTTGTCCTCCTAACATTCTGACGGCATAAACTCCTTCATCAATATCGCCAATCATTTCTTCAAAAGAAGTATCCCCTGGTTCAATCGCTGTATTCGTCATCCGCACAATAGGTGGATAGTTGGCACGGATCGCTCTAGCATTACCCGTTGGTTGTTCGTGCATTTTTCCTGCGGTTTCCCTCGAATGAAGACGTTGAGTTAAAACCCCATTTTTAATTAGATATTTTTTTTGTCCCGGAACTCCTTCATCATCGTATTTAATTGAACCAGGTAAATCGTCTAATGTAGCATCGTCAATTACATTGAGTTGTTCGATCCCTAAAGGTTTACCAATGGTTAAAAGTTCTTGCATTCGAGGATTTTCATAGACAAAATCTGCTTCTGATAAATGCCCAAAAGCTTCGTGAATAAACACACCTGATAGATAAGGATCAAGAATAACAGTATATTGCCCACCTTTAACCGAATTGGCTTCTAATTGATTAACTGCCCGTTTAGCTGCACCTAATACTCGGTCTTCAATGCCAATTAAGCAATTAAAATCATCTCTAGAATGAATTGATTCAAAACCTTGACGAACAATTCCGCCTTCACCTCTAGCGATCGCACCAAACCGACCAGTAACATCTAATCTTTCTTGAACAATACAACTACCAACCGAATTAACAAAGTAATTGGTAGTAAAAACATCACCCAAACTGCTCATCGTAGTTTGAATGCGTGGGTCGTATTCTAAAATTAACTGGTTATAGGCTTCTAAAATTTGACGTTTATCTTGCAGAGAAACACCACGAGGATCTCGTTTTAGTTCTACTTTGACATAGTTTTCGATTGGTGCGATCGCAGCTAGTTGAGTAGTTTCTTTACCAACCAATTTTGCTTGAGAAATAGCTTCTTCAATTCTTGGTTTTAACTCTTCTAAACCATTGAAGGTAACAAAACTCCAACCACCTTGATGACAAGCACGAATTCCACCTGCTAAAGCAAAGCTACGATTAACTGCATCTAATTGTTTGCCTCGAAAAGCTAAATTAGTTGATTCACTCTGTTCAACTCTAATTTCTAAATAATCAACTGAATTTCGATAAGCAGTAATAGCATCTCGTAACTGCTCAGTAGTTGAATGTTCCATAATATTTGCTTTTTAAATTGAGCTACTACTTTTAAGATACCTTGTCAGTCTGGGTTACTGCATCGATACTTATCTGTTATTCGTAGTAAGGACGTAGTATGTTACGTCCCTAGCACAATCTAATAAAACTTAAATTTCGTCCCAACCGCCAATTCCTGAAGACATGACATAACTAGTAACTCCAGCTTCAAAGAAATTAGCCTTAGTATGACCTTCTTTTTTGGTATCGGAAAAACGTTCTAAATGCCGATAAGGACTCTTTTGGTATTTATCTTCTGGATAAAGTGGTTCTAAACCAATTGCTTTCAATCTAAGATTGGCTAGATACTTGGTATATTGTTCAGTACTGCTTTCAGTAACACCCAAAATATTATCTCCGACAATATGATTAGTCCACTTGACTTCATGTTGTACTGCCGTGTCAAACATTTCATAAATTTGATCCACTGAATGAATAAATAATTGTCGCGCTTCGGGAATAAGTTTTTGATAAAGTCTGACATGACTTAATTCATCACGGTTAATCATCTTAAAAATATCGGCACTTCCTGGCATTAACATCCGAGAAGCTAAATTATAAAAGTAGATAAAGCCGTTGTAGAAATAAATACCCTCCAATAAATAATCTGCCAGTAAAGCAGTAAAATAATTTTCCTCAGTAGGGTTATCTACATAATTTTGATACAGTCCAGCAATAAATTGACAACGATCCGCTAAAACTTTATCTGTACGCCAAAAATCATAAACCGTACTTCTGCGATCGCTCGGAATAACTGTTTCAATAATATATTGATAACTTTGATTGTGCATTCCTTCTTGAGAAATTTGTTCTGCCATACACAAACTTACTTCTGGTGCAGTAACACAACTTTTAAGATGAGGAATATTGCAGGTTTGAACAGAATCAAGAAAAGTAAGATAACTTAAAATGCCATCATAAGCATATCTTTCTTCAGCAGTTAAATTCCAATAATCAGTGACATCTTGAGTCAGATCGAGTTTTTGCGGAATCCAGAAGTTTTCCCGCATCTGTTGATATAATCCAATTGCCCAAGAATAGCGGACATCGTTTAGTTGCATTAAATTAGTGGTATTCCCAAACCAAATCGAGCGATTTTCAATTCTGTCGTCTCCTTGAGGATTAAAAATCGGATTGGCTAACATTTTGTTTTGATTAGATAAAAAAGAAGTCATAAGTACGGTTTGAGCGAGTCAATCTCTAAAATTATCCTATATGTAGTGTTTTAGCTTAACAAAATCAGTTTTATAACGCTATATATAATTATTATTTTATTTGAGGAAAAATATTAATTTTCAAGATTCCGAACGAGAATTCTCATACCAAATAGAAAAAAGAATGCGACACATCTCGTAAGGGCGATTGACCAATCGCCCCTACAAAAACATCATCTGTAGCAAACATTATTTGATTTGATATCACTTTATCCTTTAAAGTAAATACACCCCAAATATTGCTGCGCGGGGTTCACCTTCTTGTGAATCAATTAGTACTCATCAAAAAGTAAAGATAACCGTTAACTATTAACAGCAATCAGGCAGTGTCTCGCTAAAAAAACATCACGCTATCAATTTTTAAAATTCCGAACCGTCTACTAATTCACTTGGCTCACCTGGGTAAAAGCGATCATCGAAAATTTCTGTGACAGTATAAAGACAACTGAGAGGAAAGGTTTGTTCTGGTAAATTAGTTTCTCCCATCGCTAAATCTCTAGCATTTTCATACGCTTCCTCTAACGCCTCATCAAGATAAGGTTTGAGGCTTGGATTATCTTTCAGTAATCGTAAAGTGTCACGACGTTGAATACGAATTGTTGCTAGCCAACTACGAGTGCGATGTTGGGGCTGATATTCCCATTTTAATAGATGTCCAATCAGCACACTTAGACGGTTGCGAAGTTCCTGTCGTTGCTGCTTACCCAAAGATTCAATCTCCTCAATCAAGTTAGGCAGATCAAGCTGATTCCATTGTTGTTCACGAAGCAAGACTGCCTGTTTCTGTGTCCAAGCATAAAAATCAGTTTCGTAGAGATTCGATCCAGACATTGAAGTTTTTGTCGTCTTTGAGTTTGCTTCAGGCATTTGCATCATATCATTTCATTCATAACTATTTTTTATAGTAAAGGTTGTTGTCAGGACAAAGTTTAGAGAGAGACAATCAATTGCCTCTACTACAACAATGAAAAACTTTAATTAGCGCAAGCTACACAAGTATCGTTTGATTCTTTGAAATCGTCTTTTTGTACAGTACGAATGTAATACACTGCTTTACAACCTGATTCCCAAGCCAAAACTAGAGTTTCATAAATATCTTTGGCTTTAAGACATCTTTCGGGTTCGTCAGGGAAATACACACCTTGATTAAGATTGAAAAGTAATTCCATCGAAATACCCGTATCAATCCATTGCTGCATCGTAGCAACGGCTTTTACGACTTTTTTCTGGTCTAAAGACTTATTCTCGTGATAAAACCAAAAGAAATCCTGAAGAAAAGGTGGTGCAATCGGAACAGCACCCTTAGCCCATTTATCGTAGAAGAATTTGCTATAAGCAGGTAAAACACTAGCCGTACAACCTTGAACCAGAGAGGAAGAAGTATTAGGCGCGATCGCGGTAATATGGGAATTACGAATGCCGTATTTTTGAATATCTTGGGATAGAGTCACCCAACGTTGTTTATCTCTAGCATTTTCTAAAAACCATTCTACGGGTTTAGCACCGATTAACTTCCCTTGACTCCATTCACTACCTGCAAAGGCGGAATATGCACCTCTTTCTTTGGCTAATTCCATCGAAGCATGGGTACACCAGTAACCAAATTCTTCAAACAGATAGCTAATTTCGCTCAGATGATGATAAGCTAAACGTCTTTTAGCCAACCAATCAGCCAAACCCATACAACCTACGCCAATGGTGCGGTATTTATCGTTGTGGTTTTTTGAGGCTGCAAAAGGAGGGTTAGTCAGATCGATAGTATTATCTAAAATTCGGACTGCCAATTGACAGATATTAGGTAGTTCAGTTTCTTCAGTATTGGCTAAATTAATCGAAACCAGGTTACAACAGTGTGCCTCTACTCCTGGCTGCACATTACTAAAACTTTCACAGCACAAATTTACCCCAGGAATATATCCTTCATGTTGATTGGGATTGGCGCGATTGATCGTATCTTTAAACGCTAAATAGGGCATTCCTGTTTCTACCTGCGATCGCATGATCTCTTTAAACAATTCGCGGGCGTTAATTTTTTTGTAGAGAGTAATTGTTTTCCCTAGTTCCGATTCAATCTGACGATAAGCGGTTTCAAATTGTTCGCCCCATAAGGTAGCAAGTTCGATACCTAATTTCATTCTAACTTCATAGGGATCTACTAATGTCCATTCTTCCTTAGCTACTACCCTACGCATGAATTCATCAGTAATAACTAGCTGGGGAAAGACATCATAAGCTTTACGGCGTTGATCGCCATTTTCTGTTTGCATTTCCAGAAATTCTGGCACATCCAAATGCCAAATATCAACACCGACGGTAACCGCACCAGCCCTACGTCCGCCTTGATTAACTGCGATCGCTGTATCATTAAGTAATTTAATCCAAGGCACAATCCCACCAGAGGCATTTTTCTTGCCCATTACCCAGCTTCCAGTTGCCCGAATTCGGCTGACATTGACCCCAACCCCACCGCCATTTTTAGAAATTCTGGCAGTATTAGTGATTTCACCAAAAATACTTTCTAAATTGTCGTCAATCGCTGTAATAAAACAACTACTTAAAGAACCGTTCGGAATTCTCAAATTAGCTAAAATTGGCGTAGCAAGAGAGATTTTTCTACGAGCGATCGCTTCATAAAACTGTTTAGCAACTGTTAATCTTTGCTGAGGGACTTCTACGGAGGCGAGTAATAAAGCACAAGTCAGAAATGCTTCTTGGGGCAACTCATCAGGCAAAAGATAGCGTTTAGTTAACAAAACTGCCCCAGCATAATCATAGTCTTTGTCCCATTCCTCATTAATCCAAGTACCTGCTAAGGATAATTCTTCTGAAGAATAAGTTAAAATTTGGCGGTCATATTGATTTGCTTCAACTTGTAATCTAACTGTCTTAGCGTAATCTCCATAACCATAACCACGACTCACAACGGTATCTTTCCAAAGATTCCAAATATGTAATCTACCTGCTACATAACGCCATTCTGGTTCGGAAGGACTACACATTCCCAAAGCGCAATCAATTAAATTATCTTGAATTTCTCTAGTAGTAACCCCATCTCTTAATCTAGTGGTAAGTCCAGCTTCTAAAGTAATAGGATTAACTTCTTTGCCTTGACAAGCCCACTCTACCACAGAGCGAATTTTAGCAATATTGAGGAGAGTAGTAGAACCATCTCTCCTAATCACCTGAATATTACTGGTATTGTGTGTGAGAAGGTTGGGTTGGGGCGATAAGGTTTGTTGCATATGCTCGGATTGAAACAAGTTGATTACCTGGATTTATAATATAACCCAACTTTTTATACATCTAGTGTCTTAACTAGAAGATTCAGCTTTTATTACTCTACATCTAGTTATTCTGGCTGAGTATTAAGATTGATTTTTAGCAATTTCAACCCGTTATTAAGCAACTCTAATGTAAAATTAAATACAATTTTTAAGCGATCGCCAAAAACAAAAACTAATCTTAAGTTTGATTAGTGATTGACAAATCCTGTTAGTGACCCGCTAATAAATTGGCAAGTGGCGATTATAATTTGAAAATATTCAGATAATAGCGACTAAATTTAATCAACTAATTTTTTAGTGAACTATCAAAGTAACGAAACCTATCTCAACCATCCTACCTTTGGTCTTCTCTATCGCATTTGCCTGATTGAAAATGATCGAGAGCTTTTTACTACTCTCTATGCTCAACGTCTTTTCTTTATTGTGGTTTTTACTTCGGATAACTTAACTTTTGACCCAATTAGCCGTTCTGATGCCCGTTTATTGGTGGAAAATCGTTTACGAAAATTACGCCAGAATAATATCTCCCCTGAATATCAAAAACTTAACCAAGTCTATCAACAAACCTTCCAATAAACTTTGGCGAGTCAACCCAAACTAAGTTAAAAGCTTATTCATATCCAGATTCCCAAACCGAAATAGTAACTCGATCCTTGGCATCTCGCTCTACTTTTCCTTCCAAGTTACCTACTTTGAAAAAACTAAACTTAGTTTCCCGTGCATATACCTGTCTCAGTTTTTCTGTCACGTCTGATGGTGCATTACCGCCCAAAAGTTCATTTAAAGTTTCTTGCATGGCATCCAAACTAATTGATGAGGCTAAAGCAATATCAGTTTGACGAATTCTACCTGTACCATCAGATTTATAACTAAGATTGACTTGGTTAGGCACAACGTCTTGATAAACTAAAGTGCGACTATCTTTTTGCCAGTCTTGTCTCTCGGAAGTAGGGTTACCCAAAGTACTAACAAGCTGATTTTCTGAACTTCCCGTTCTAATAATCGGAACGTCTATTTCTGGTTGAGATTCTGGTCTAGGTTCAGGTTCAGTTTTGGTATCGATTACTACTTCAGGAGGTTCTGATTCTGGAGCGGATTCTGATTCTGGCTGTTCTAAACTGTTGTTAACTTCTAACTCTGACTCAGTTTGATTTTCTGCTTCAGGTTTGACTTTTTGTTGGTTGGGTTTAAAAAGTTCTGGGAAAGTTTTAATTGGAGGAAAAGACTCAGTTTGCTCGGTTGGTTCTTCTAAAGTTGCTTGTGGTAATGGTTGAGAACGATTATTCCACATATTTGATAAGAAGCTAAAGCCAGCTACAAATGCGCCGACACTTAAACCTCCTGCTAATAATAAAAATAAAAACAAATTAACTAACCAATTGCCTGATTTTCTCTCCTCAAAAGAATCAACTTTGACTGCTACAGTATTACCCTTTTGACGAGGAACATAATAGTTATTTTGATTACTTCCTTGCCTTGGTGCTACTACTAAAGTTTTTTTGGTCAAATTTTGCCAAGGCACAGAAGAGTCTAATGCCTCTAACATTTCTCTAGCAGTTGTAAAGCGATCGCGTGGATGAAATTTGATCGCTTGAGTTAAAATTGCTACTAACTTCGGATCGATCTGGGTAGCATATTCTTGCCAGATAATTTCACCAGTACCAGGATCGCTTTGTAAATCTTGAGGAGATTTTCCTGTGAGAAGAAAGATAGCTGTCAATCCCAAACTGTATAGATCACTAGAATAAACAGGACGACCAGCAGCTTGTTCGGAAGGCATATAACCAGGCGTACCAATCGCAGCAGAAAAAGCACTACTATTATTAGTATGAACTACAGTCGCGATCGCTTCTTTAACTGCACCAAAATCAATCAACACAGGTAAATTATCTTGAGATCTAATAATAATATTTTCTGGCTTAATATCTCGATGAATAATGCGTTTACTATGAACAAAATCTAATACTGGTAAAAGCTGCACCAAAATTTTTCTAACTTCTTTAGCGTCTAAATTCCCTTCAGTTTGCCACTTCTCGGCTAAAGTAACCCCCTCAATCCATTCTTGAACCAAATAAAATTTGTCTGCTTCAGAAAAATAAGCATAAAGACAAGGAATTTGACGATTACCTTCTCCTAACTCTTCCAGAATCGCTGCTTCTCGCTGAAATCTCTCTTTAACCCATTCAGGAAGATGTGGTTGTTCGATAATTGGTTTAAGCTGCTTGAGAACACACTTTCTTTGGGAAGGCATATGAGTATCTTCAGCTAAGTATGTTTCTCCAAAGCCTCCTCTGCCAATAGTTTCTAAAATACGATAGCGGTTATTTAATAGTGCAGCTTTCATACAATTACCAGTTATCAGTTAGAGATATTCTCTATGATCGATTAGGGATCAACCAATGTCTTGTTTGTACAATTATTTATTGATCAAAATGATTATTTTAAGTCTAATAGACCCTGTTCTTTAAGTTTAGGATTAAAACGGATATCCATTCTGACCCCTCTTTGTTTCAATTGTTCCTTGACTTCTTCTTCTCTTCTTCTAGCAACTTTTTTTAAAATTTTAATTTGTCTTAATTCATCACTTGTTTGATATTGTGCCTTTTCTTCTTCTGTCATAGCAAATTTAGTATCAATCGGTTGATTCCACAGAACTTCTTGTTCGCCATTACCAAGAGGAATTTTTCCATTTTCTGAGATCCAGGTTTGACGTATTTCTTCTAAAATAGTTCGGCTAGGACGAGCAATAGTTTGTATTTTCAACCAATAACAACTTTGAGGTTGACGAACTAAATGTTGTTTCAGACTCAGATAAATATCGCGAGAATAACCAATAAATTGTAAGATTTTTTCTTGGTCAAAAATTGCATAAACACCTATTTTTCCTTGAAAATCTTCCTGAAGACTACCTTCCTCATTCAGATAAGCAATGTAGTCTAGATTAGCAAGAGTTGATATTTCGGTTTGGGAAGTCATATTTAATTTAATGATTTTATTAGCTAATTTCTAATTGCTTCTTGAAATGTTTTTTCTGTTATCAATCTATTAATTAGATAGTTGAGTTCGGGAGCTAGTAAATCAAGAATATAGAAATAATTCTGTATAAGTAGAAATAATTCATGAATTATCCCTACAGTTGATGTTTTTTTTCCTAATCTTTATTCGTAATGCTATGAAACTTAAAAACTGCTATAAAAATTTTACCTGAGAGAAATAGGGTTAATTTTTTCTTCTCAGGCTTGTAAAGATATTTAATATTGTGGTGAAACACAATTAATTAGGCTGTGTCAGCAACAATTATAGCGTTTCTCATATTAGTAAGGTACACTCCTTGATCAGGAAGTAAAAAGTAGCAATCAAGCTAAGCGAAGCGCACTACCGTACGTCTCAACCAAATCTATATCTTAGGATGTGCCTCATAGAAGTGAGAACTGCTATAAATGTTTTTCAACGTTTATTGTTGTTCTAGTTTTAAAACAGCCATAAAAGCCTCTTGCGGAACATCTACTGTACCAATCGCTTTCATCCGTTTCTTACCTTTTGCTTGCTTTTGGAGTAATTTCTTTTTCCGTGAGATGTCACCACCGTAACACTTAGCTAAAACATCCTTTCGCAAAGCAGGTATATGTTCGCTAGCGATGATTTTAGCACCGATCGCAGCTTGAATTGGCACTTTGAATTGATGACGGGGAATTAATTCTTTTAATTTTTCTGTTAATGCCCGACCTACATAATAAGCTTTATCACGGTGAACAATCGTGGAAAGAGCGTCTACTCCATCGCCATTAACCAAAATATCTAACTTAACTAAATCATTTTCGCGATAACCAAGCAAACTATACTCCATGCTGGCATAACCGCGAGAACGAGATTTAAGCTGATCGAAAAAGTCGGTTACTACTTCTGCTAAGGGCAACTCATAAATCAGGCAAGTACGGCTTTGAGTAAAATATTTCATATCTGTAAAGACACCGCGTCTAGTTTGACACAAATCCATTAAAGTCCCGACAAAGCTTTCAGGCGTGACAATTTCGATCTTGATATAAGGTTCTTCGATTTTGACCCGTTTTTGTGGTGGTGGCAGTAAACTAGGATTATCAATTTCAATCACTGCTCCATCTACAGTTGTCACGCGATAAATTACTGATGGTGCAGTGGTGATTAACTCCAGATTATATTCTCGTTCTAATCTTTCCTGAACGATTTCCATGTGCAGTAAACCCAAGAAACCGCAACGGAAACCAAATCCCATCGCACTAGAGGTTTCTGGTTCATAGGAAAGAGCAGCATCATTGAGTTTTAATTTTTCTAAAGCATCCCGCAAATCTTCGTATTGATCCGAATCGGTAGGAAACAAACCACAGAAAACCATTGGTTTAGCTTCAGTGTAGCCTGGTAAAGGTTCTTTAGCTGGTTTTTGAGCCAAAGTAATAGTATCCCCAACCCGTGCATCTTCTACGGTTTTGATCGCAGCAGCAATATATCCTACTTCTCCTGCATGAAGTTCATCGACTTGGATTTGATTAGGAGAAAGTACGCCAAGTTCATCAATTTCGTATTCTTTTCCCGAAGCCATTAAGCGAACGCGATCGCCTTTTTTAACTTTACCATCCATGACTCGGAAATAGACGATTACCCCGCGATAAGCATCGTAATAACTATCAAAAATCAATGCTCGTAGAGGTTGATCTACAGTATCCCGTGGTGGAGGTACTAGATGAACAATCGATTCTAAAATTTCATCAATGCCAATTCCTGCTTTAGCAGAAGCCTTAATAATGTTGCTACAGTCTAAACCAATGACATCTTCAATTTCGTGGGCGACTCGTTCTGGTTCAGCACCAGGTAAATCAATTTTATTTAAAACAGGAATAATTTCTAAATCGTTTTCTAAAGCCAGATAAACATTTGCTAAAGTCTGTGCTTCTACTCCTTGAGAAGCATCTACTACCAACAAAGCTCCTTCACAGGCAGCTAAAGAACGAGATACTTCATAAGAAAAATCTACGTGTCCAGGAGTATCAATCAGATTAATTACGTATTGCTGACCATCTTTAGCCAGATAATTCATCCTAGCAGCTTGTAGCTTAATTGTAATTCCCCGTTCCCTTTCTAAATCCATATTGTCGAGGAATTGCTCTTTCATTTCTCTAGCGTTGACTGTACCAGTCTGCTGTAGCATCCGATCTGCTAGAGTGGATTTACCGTGGTCGATGTGAGCAATAATAGAGAAGTTACGAATTTGAGAGACGGGAACGTCGGTCATATAAGAACGCTTAATTAGGGATAAGTAAAAATTAGTAATACTTAAACTATTTTAATGTTGAATTTATTTAATCTTCTACTATCTCTTGATTTTATCCGAATTTAATTAGTTATAGATTTAGTCATAACAGTTACAATACTTACTAGAGCAAGCAAACAAAGCCTATGAACGATAATGCCGTGCAGCACGAACGTTCTGCCGAAAAAGTAGAAATATCCATCCAACTAGATGCAGAAACTTTAGAACAGATTAAGCATCTAACCAATGATCCTAGTCGAGTTATAGAAACTGCTATTAAACAATGGCTCAGAGGCGAACGAGAAACCGATCAAGATCTTACTCGTACTTTTCGTCGTAATCCACCTTTACCACCGAGAGGTGAATGGAACGATTAAAATAATTGCACCAGCAGTAGTTAGAGTAAGGATTATTACTAATATTCACTACTGAAATTTAATTTAGATATCGCTACCTGAGATATCTATAGGTTATAGTTTCAGGGAAGAGGCTGACATTTTGATTTGGGTCGAAAATACTGCCTTGAACAAAAGGATAAAAACATTAACTTGGTTAGCTGCTTTTCGCTTTTGATAAGTAGAACTTGTAGTTAATCAGAGATTCCAACTCGGCTCTATTCTGAAGTTTAAGGTACTTTGCCTTCTCACGGCAGATTTTGCTTGAACTGTGTCAACACGGCGATTAGATCTGCCAAACTTGGTTCAGCAGCCACAGCCGTCAACTTCAACCCTGAAACTACCTGCTAATGTTCACTGGATTTAATTCAGAACTTGTTAATAGTCAAATTGCTCCTACACAAGCCAGTACAATTTATTGGCAACATTTAGGAGCAGAATTGGTTTATACTCAAGACCGTTTTGGTAAGTATCTTTCTTTTTGGTGGGAAGGAGGCAAAGCAATCGGCTTAAACCAAGAGCAGGTTATTGGTTCAGCTTTAGAAGAAATTTTTACGCCGATAGATACCCAAGCATACTATCAAAAAATTCTGCGAGTTATTCAAAGACGGATTCCAGAACAATGTTATTGTTTGTTCCAATATCAAGAGCAATTTTTCCCTTTTGAGTTGGTTATTAGTCCAATTTTGCCTTCTCAGGGAGAATCAATGTCTGTATTAGTGATGGGACATCTTCTCAAAGATTTAGAAACATCCTTGATCAATAGCGGAGGCAATTTACCGCTTTATAGTTATCATAAACTTCTGAAACAGATCTCTCGTAAAATTCGTTGCAGTCTCGATCTTGATACCATTTGGCAAGAAACAGTCAATAGTCTTGGTAGCGCACTTTCAGTTAGTCGTTGTTTAATTCTTTCTTATTGTTCTACTAAAAAAGAGCTAAAAGTAGAAGCTGAATATCTTCAAACAGGTTATAGTTCGATGTTGGGATTAAGTCTCAATTGGAAAGCAGAACTTTACCTACGGCAAGCTCTTAAATCTCGTTATCCTGTCGCTGTAGATTTGTTAGACAATGATGCTTACCAACAAAAATCAGTTTTGGTAGTTTCCACTGCTTATAATAATCAGGAAAATGCCCTAATTTGTCTGCAACAATGCGATCGCTATCGTTATTGGACTGTGGCAGAAATGGAATTATTACAAGATCTAGCCGAACAAGTGGGTACTGCGATCGCTCATGCTCAACTTTATCAAGAATTAGAACAGGCTAGTTTTAAGGCTGAAGAAGCTAACCGCCTCAAAAGTGATTTTTTAGCCAACACTTCTCACGAACTTCGTACCCCCCTCAATGGCATCATCGGCTTTCTCAAGCTGCTGTTGGAAGGAATGGCAGACGATCCCGAAGAACAACAAGAATTTATCCAAGAAGCTTACAAATCTTCAATTCACTTGCTCAATTTGATTAATGACATCCTTGATATTGCCAAAATTGAAGCAGGAAAAATGGAATTAGAATTAACTGAAGTAGAGTTAGATGAATTATTTCAAGACGTTGACAACCTCATTCGTACTCAAGCAGAACAAAAACATCTCAGTCTCCAGCTTAAATTTCCTGCTACTCTTACCCCTGTAACACTCTTTGGTAATTATCAACGTTTACTTCAGGTAATGCTGAATCTGGTAGGTAATGCGATTAAATTTACCCACGAAGGTGGAATTGTTATTAGTGCAGAAATTAGCAAAAAGAAAACTAATATTCAAGAGCGAGAGTTTCCTGGTTTAGTAAAAATCAGTGTTGCAGATACAGGGATTGGCGTATCTTTAGAAAAACAAGATAAATTGTTTGAAAATTTCTTTCAAGTAGATGGTTCCCGAACTAAATCTTATGGTGGTACTGGTTTAGGTTTAGCAATTTCGCAAAAATTGATCGAAGCGATGGGTGGCACAATTTCTTTTTATAGTATGGGTGAAGGTTTAGGTTCTACTGTGACTTTTACCGTACCTTTGAGTCATTTACCAGTAATTAAAACCGTTCAGTAAAGCAGAAGTTATCTATGTCCCCCAACATCAAATGACAGCCCCTCGGCAACCTTCGCAACGCAGTGACTCCCCAACCTACAATTTTCAAGATAATCTCTCCAACTATTTTTGAGAATTGGTATTAATTTTATAGCGATACGCTATCGGATTAGGATACAACAATTTTGTAAGGGCGAATGCCCATTCGCTCCTACGCTTAATGCAATATCCTAATCATCACTTGTACTGCTATAAGTACATAGGCAGAATCAATTACACAAAACAATAGTTCATAGTTCATAGTTCAAAATCAAACTGATAACTGGTGAGTGATGGCTATTCCCTGTTCCCTATTTTTTTTCTTCACCAGTGTATTTAATTTTGCATTCCTACTTATTTCTCGTGAAAAATAAGCTTTTACTTGTTAGGTAATATTACTTTAAAAAAACTGTAATTGCCAAATATCACTTGAGCCAAACAGTGATATTTACTAAATAATTACTACAAGATTAATTAAATAATTCAACACAAAAAAATTATAAAAAAAATATTTTTTCTCGCTTGAAATTGATAATAAATTAATGTTTAGTATGCCAAGATTGAATTCAATTAAGACAAAAATAATGTCAAATCCTCAAATATTTAAAAATTAAAATAATATGGCTCAACCAAGTGCTTACGAGCAATATATGCTCGAACTAGTTAACCGCGCTCGTCTTAATCCTGATGCTGAAGCTACACGTTATGGTTTAACAGATTTAAATCAAGGATTGATTTCGGGTTCTATAACTAGCGATCCGAAACAACCTTTAGTTTTTAACTTATTACTAATTGATTCAGCTAGAAGTCATAGCCAATGGATGAGTGACACCAATACTTTTAGCCATACTGGAAACGGCGGAAGCACTCCTAGTCAACGGATGATTGCTGCTGGTTATAGTTTCACTGGTTCTTGGGGAGCGGGTGAAAATGTTGCTTGGAAAGGTACAACAGGAACGCCTAATGTAACTCAATATATTACTGATCAACATAAAGGTCTTTTTTTGAGTGCTGGTCATCGTGCCAATATTCTTAATGGTAGTTTTCGAGAAATTGGCATTGGTGCAATACAAGATACTTTTACTAACAATGGCACTACTTATAATGCCGTTCTGACTACGCAAAATTTTGCTTATTCTGGTTCATCAATCTTTTTGACTGGAGTTGCTTACAGTGATTTAGTTATCGATGATAATTTTTATTCTGTAGGGGAAGGACTTAGTGGAATTAGAGTTACAGCAAAACGTCAGTCCGATAATAAAAGTTTTGTTATCAATACGATGAATGCAGGTGGTTATCAAATTGCTTTAACTGCTGGTACTTATTCAGTAACTTTCTCTCTTGAGGGTCAACGGTTAGGGTCAATTCAAACAGTTACCATTGGAAATCAAAACGTTAAAGTTGACCTTAATACAGATTCAATCATAGACAATTTGAACTTGAATAGTAGCCTGATTGAAGGTACAGCTAGTAGTGACGATCTAGTTGGTAGTGCGGTCAAGCAAACTCTTCAAGGTTATGGAGGTAATGACCGCCTCTTTGGTTTAGCAGGAAATGATACTCTTTTCGGTCACGATGGTAACGATATCATAATAGGTGGTAGAGGCAATGATATCCTATTAGGTGGAAATGGGAATGATCTTTTAATTGGTGTTAGCCCTACTCCTTCCAATTCAGGCTATGGCGAAACAGATCGATTTACTGGTAGTACTGGAGCAGATATTTTTGTTTTAGGAGATGTCAATAAAGTTTACTACAACTATAAAGGAACTGAAACAGAAGGAATTAAAGATAAAGCTATCATAACTGACTTTAATATCATGGAAGATAAAATTAGGCTTCATGGTAGTTCAAGTGACTATCAATTAATAGAATATAGTTGGGGAACTGAGATACTTTATACCGCAACAACTTCTGGTGTTGCCGAAAGAATTGGGGAAGTACAAAACAGATTTGGGCTTAATTTATATGGTTCTCAATTTGTCTATGTTTAATCTTATTTAAAAATAAAATTAGTAAGTCATGATATAGCGATCGCATTAGATTTTAGTTAATTGAGATCGTTTTTATTCGATTATTTTTAATTCTTCTAAATTCCAAAATGCACCACCTAAAGCTGAATATTGGATCGGTTGAATATGATTACGTACTGCACCTAATGATAAAGGATTAACTAGATAAATAAAAGGAAGATAATATTCGGCTTTTTTTTGGATTTCTGCATAAATTTCCTTTCGTTTAGCTTCATCTAATTCTCTAGCACCCTTAATAAAAAGCTGACTAATTTCTGTTTCCCAATCTGCTAGTTCTCTTCCTTCAATTCCTGGTTTATCTTGATTAAACATATGAAGATTTCCATCAGTAAACCAAATATTTGCTCCGTTATTCGGTTCGTTTCCCCCTGTTAAACCAAGCAAAATACATTCCCATTCTAAAGAGTTATCTAAACGGTCTACTAAAACATTAAAAGCAATTGGACTGAAATCAACTTTGATACCGATTTTGCCTAAATCTTCTTTGATTTGTGAACCCATTGCTTCCCTAATTTTATTACCAGCATTAGTATTTAAACTAAAACGAACTCGGTTACCATCAGCATCTAATAATTCTTGTTGATTATTATATTGAAATCCTGCCTCTTGCAGAAGTTGTTTGGCTTTATCTGGGTTATAGGGATAACCTTGTAAACCCTGATAATAGTAAGGAGATTGGACAGAAATTGGGGATGTTTGTGGTTCTCCTAAGCCTCGATAAATATTATTAACCATTCTTTGGCGGTCAATCGCATAGGAAATTGCTTGACGAAATTTAACATTATTAAACCAACGGGATTTATTAACTCCAACTAAAGGTTTACCTTCCTTCGTTCCTTTATTTAAATTAAAAGCAATAAAGTTAGTTCCGTAATCAGGTCCGCCATTATAAATAGTAAAATTTCCCCGATTTTCTTCTTTTTTCAGTAAGGAAAAATAGTCAGGAGAAATCCCCATTGAATCTAAACCACCCGAACGAAATTGTAATAAAGAAGTATCTGTGGACTCGACAATTTCCCAAATAACTTTTTGAATATAAGGAAGTTGATTACCTTGTTCGTCTTTTTGCCAATAATTAGGATTTTTTTCAAACACAATTCGTTGAGAAGTGGCATAACTTTTTAATTTATAAGCACCACTGGCAACAATTTTTTCTGGAGGAGTATCAACTGACCAAGTAGAAAGAAAGACAGGGTTACCATTTTGGTCTTTTTTCTCAACAGTTTCTTTAAGAATGTGGGCTGGTAAAATTGATAAACTAGTACTACCTAAAAATGGTGCAAAAGGTTCGGGAATAGTGAATTCTACTTGTAGATCGTTGAGTTTGCGTACCTTGGGTAAAGCACCACTTTGACCGATACGAATTACATCTCTCGCGCCTGTGGGGATTTCTTCATTTAGATAAAGTTGGTTGTAGCTAAATACTACATCGTCTGCTGTTAACGGATGATCATCAGACCACTTTAAACCTGGTTTGAGAGTAAAAATAATACTTAATTTATCTTCAGAAATTTCCCAAGATTCAGCTAAAGCTGGTTCATTTTCGCCTGTAATTGGGTTTTCTTTGATTAAACCCTCTAAAATCATACTACCCACACTGCTACTGGTAGCATCAGAAGATAAGACGGGATTAAAAGTTTTGGGATCGCTGAGAATTGCTTGGACTAGTTGGGGAACTTGAGTTGCTTGAGAGTTTTCAATTACCTGACTACAAGCAGTTAAAGTCAGACTGGTAAACGCAAAGATAACTACTAACCAACTCTTAAAATAATTCAGTAAATGCAACATCAACTAGCCCTTCCCCAAAACGATATTTTACATTTTAGATTCTCAATTCTGAAATCAAAATTTTCTTTTCTATTTGAAGCTTGTCTCAAGTTAAAGCGGTCAGCTTCGCAGAAGCGCGAAGCTGACCGCATTTTTTTAAGGGTTTAAAAACAAGTTTATACTTCTAATTAATTCATCACAGCCATTTCGGTTTGATGACCATTACTGCTGGTTTTACCATTGCTGGTGGTGGAAATTACTCCGTAATAAGCATTGGTTAAAAGTCGCTTCAAGTCATTAATCAATGGATAGCGAGGATTTGTTCCTGTACATTGATCGTCAAAAGCGCGGTCAGCTACTTCATCCAGCTTAACCAAAAATTCTGCCTCATTAAGGCTAATGGCATCTTTCATCGCTAGAGGAATATCTAACTGACGTTTCAGGTTTTCTACTGCTTGAATTAGTAATTCGGTTTTCTCGTCTTCCGTATTACCGCCAAGTCCTAAATAATCAGCAATCCGAGAATAACGCCATTTAGCATTAGGATACTTATACTGAGAAAAAGTTGCCTGTTTAAAAGGTGCGTCGGTAGCGTTGTAACGAATGACATGGGAAATCATCAGCGCGTTAGCTAAACCGTGTGGGATGTGAAAAGTTCCTCCCAACTGGTGCGCCATTGAGTGACAAATACCCAAGAAACCGTTAGCAAACGCCATCCCTGCCATGGTAGCTGCATAATGGACTTTTTCCCTGGCTTTAGGGTCTTTTGCCCCATTGTGATAAGCACTGGGTAAATATTTAAACAGTAAACGAATTGCTTCTAGTGCTAGTCCGTTGGTATATTCCGAAGCTAAAACCGAAACATAAGCTTCTAAAGCATGAGTTAAAGCATCAATCCCACCATAAGCAGTCAGACTCTTGGGCATATGCAGCACTAATTCAGGGTCAACAATTGCCATATTGGGGGTAAGGGCATAATCAGCCAAAGGATATTTAATATTATTACGGCGATCGCTTACTACGGCAAAAGGAGTTACCTCTGAACCCGTACCCGAGGTTGTCGGAATGGCAACTAAAAGGGCTTTTTCCCCTAAAGGCGGTAAATCGTAAACTCGCTTGCGGATATCCATAAACCGCATGGCTAACCCTTCAAATTCAATTTCGGGATGTTCATACATTAACCACATAATTTTGGCAGCATCCATTGGCGAACCACCACCAATCGCAATAATGACATCAGGATTGAAACTATTCATCAGTGCCAAACCCCGCATCACCGTATCGAGGGAAGGATCTGGTTCAACATCATAAAAGATTTCGTACTTTAACCCGATTTCATCGAGGACATTTTCTAAGGAATTAGTCATTCCTAGATTGTAGATGGGTTGATCCGTAACAATAAAGGCTCGTTGTTTTCCTGCCAATTCTCGAATAGCTACAGGTAATGCACCATATTTGAAGTAAATTTTGGGTGGCACGCGAAACCAAAGCATATTTTCTCTTCTTTCTGCCACTGTTTTGATATTTAACAAATGTTTTGGTTCAACATTTTCGCTGGTAGAATTACCACCCCAAGTACCACAACCAAGCGTTAGGGAAGGATCGAGGCGGAAGTTGTAAAGATCTCCAATTGCCCCTTGAGAAGAAGGAGTATTAATTAAAACGCGAGAAGCTTGTACTTGGTCTTCAAATTGTTTAATATGGTCTGACTCAAAAATCGAAGTATATAGGGCTGCTGTATGTCCACGACCACCTAACTCTACTAATTGTTCAGCTTTGTCTACTGCTTCGTTAAAGTCTTTAGCACGATACATCGCTAAAATCGGAGAAAGTTTTTCCTGGGAGAAAGGTTCATTGAAGCCAATTTCTTCAACTTCAGCCAAAATTACTCTGGTTTGTTCAGGAATTGTAAAACCTGCGAGTTGAGCAATTTTGGAGACTGGTTGACCGACAATGTGACTATTTAACCGCCCGTTAACGATGATTGTCTGCGCTAATTTTTCCTTTTCTTCTGGAGTGACAAAATAACCACCACGGGTAATAAATTCTGCTTTGACTTCTTCGTAAACATCATCTACAACGACTACCGATTGTTCGCTGGCGCAAATCATGCCGTTATCGAAGGTTTTACTGAGAATAATTGAAGAAACCGCCATTTTAATATGGGCAGAAGAATCAATTAAAGCTGGAGTATTACCTGCACCTACACCCAAGGAAGGATTACCAGAAGAATAAGCAGCTTTGACCATTCCTGGACCACCTGTTGCTAAAATTAACTTAATTTCTGAATGCTGCATCAAAGCTTGGGAGAGGGGTACGTTTGGTTCATCAATCCAACCAATAATATTTTCTGGTGCGCCTGCTGCGACTGCTGCTTCGAGAACTACTTTAGCTGCTTCAATGGTGCATTGTTTGGCACGAGGATGAGGAGAAAAAATAATCGCATTGCGAGTTTTGAGGGCAATCAAAGCTTTAAAAATCGCAGTAGAGGTAGGATTGGTGGTGGGGACAATTCCTGCTAGAATCCCTACTGGTTCAGCAATTTTTTGAAAACCAAAAGACTTGTCTTCCTCAATCACACCGCAAGTTTTGGCGTTTTTGTATTTGTTATAGATAATTTCTGAAGCAAAATGATTTTTAATTACCTTGTCTTCGACAATTCCCATTTCTGTTTCTGTCACTGCCATTTTTGCCAAGGGAATTCGGGCAGAGTTAGCAGCTAGAGCAGCTTTTTTAAAAATATGATCGACTTGTTCTTGAGTATAGGTAAGGTATTGTTGTTGAGCTTGTTTGACTTTTTGAATTAGGGTTTCGAGTTGTTCGAGATTGGTAACTTGCATTACTTTTTCAGAGTTGAAACTAGGAATAAACAGCAACTTTTTGAGTTCTTTTTTATTTCTAGCAACAACCCTAATTTTTATTAAAAAATCTTTATAAATTTTTAGCTTTTTTGTTTTTGTTTGTTGAAAATTATTTTGTATTAATTTTATCAAAAACATTTAATTTTAATTATAATTAAATTTAGTTTAAATTTGTGGTTATTGTTAAACAATTTAAGATTTAAAAATATATTAAATATCTATATAGCAGTCGTATTTGAGTTGTAAATTAATCATTGGGGATAGGCAGGAGGCAATAATTTTTTTTATAAGTAGTAATGCAAAATTAAATACACTGGTGAAGAAAAAAAATAGGGAATAGGGAACAGGGAATAGCCGTCACTCACCAGTTATCAGTTTGATTTTGAACTATGAACTATTGTTTTGTGTAATTGATTCTGCTTATGTACTTAAATCATTTCCGATTGCTATAGTATGAAAAATTTTTTTTACTTAAAACAAGTTTTAGCTATAGTCATCTAGTAATTGCCAATCAGTGAATTAATATAATTAAATAAGTTTAACAGAAAGAAAAATTCATCATTAGCGATCGCCTTAGTATTTTTTTTGTAAATGATTCAAACTGTCAAAAACGATTAACAACCGAACTAACTTTGATTCGCTATCCTAGATATATTATCTAGTAATTAATTATTAAGTATGGATAATTTGCCTGATTTTAGTCAATATGGCTATCAAGTTGTTGAAGAGTTAGGAAGAAATAGAGAAGGAGGCAGAATTACTTGGAAAGGGATCGATTTAGCTAGCCAAGAAAAAGTAGTAATAAAACAGTTTTGTTTTGCTACATTTGGTTCAAGTTGGTCTGGGTATAAAGCTTACAAACAAGAAATAGATTTACTACAACAATTAAATCATGCTAATATTCCTCGTTATTTAGGAGATTTTGAAACAGAAAATGGTTTTTGTTTAGTTCAAGAGTATAAAAATGCTCAACCTTTAACTGTTCAAAAGAATCTCAGTTTAGAAAAAATTAAAATTATTACTATTAAAATTTTAGAAATATTAGTTTATCTCCAGCAGCAAACTCCTCCTATTTTTCACCGCGATCTTAAACCAGAAAATATTTTAGTAGATCAAGAATTAAACGTATATTTAATTGATTTTGGTTTTGCTAAAATTGGTAGTGAAGAAGCTTCCAGTAGTAGTATCTTTAAAGGAACACCAGGCTTTATTCCTCCTGAACAAATTATCAAACCTACTACAGCTACAGATTTATATAGTTTAGGTGTAACTCTAATCTGTTCATTAACTCAAAAATCGAGTTCTGAAATTCAATCCTTGGCTACTGCGGACAATCCTTATCAATTAGAATTTAAATCTTTTTTACCACCGTTGAACCACAAATTTATTAACTGGCTAGAAAAAATGGTTCAACCTCAAACCAGTAAAAGATTTCCTAATGCAGCCTCAGCTTTAGCGGCTTTACAACCCTTAGATTTAAACTATGTACCCCAAGTAAATCTAGTAAAAACCACTATCGATCTTGTTTCTCAATTAGACAAACCTCTTAAACTAGGGTTAGCAACCCTAACAGTAACTTCCGCACTAGCTGTAATAGGGATTAAGTTGGCAGTAAATCAAATCGAACTAAGCATTTCCAATATTGCGATCGCATTATTAGGAGGAATTGTAATTATTATTACTCAAATCGCTGCGGTAATTATTAGCAATAATGAACCTGAAATTAAAAACAAAACAGCTTTTTTTGCCATAATTATTCCTACAATTTTAGTTATTATTGCTGGCTTGATGATGGGGATAAAAGAAACCTTAGCAATAACGACTGCAACTACTATAGCTGAAATAATAATTTTAGTTTATTTTCTCAATCAACAACTTCAAATCAATAAATTTAGTTTAATTGCGACTATTTTTTTGGGTATTGTATTCGGAATAGGATTAAACTTGATTTGATCGTCAAAAGTATTGATAATTTTTTGCGCTTTTGGCTATAATTACAGCTACTCAAAAAAAATGTGATAATCTCCCTGATATACATACAATAATCTTTAGTAACAAAATTCCTCAAAAAAGCGTTGGTGGAGGAAAAAACATTGGACGAACTAAGGGCTGTATTAGAATTAGCTACCGAAGAAGAATTGCAACAAATCACGCAAATCTTATTTTGTCGCCGCTTTAATCCCCTCGATTACTGGCAAACTCCTGAACCTATAGAAATTCAGAGTCAAGAACTTAATACCTGGTTAGATTCTCTCGAACAAAGATTTCGCTACTTAGCAGCCGATGGCATGACTGTATTGCGCGGTAAAACGCAGGAAATATCCTACCGCAAAATTTTAATTCAAGTCTGTCATTACCTCAAAATTCCCTACTCTCAGCAAATGGCTACTACAGATATAGAAGCTGAGATATTTTTACATTTGGTAGAAAAAACTTGGAAACGATTGCCTTCTCAAGAAAAACGTTCTCTAAAAGGTAAAGTTCAAGAATTTCTCCTCAAATCTAATCCACCTGAACCAATACCAGTTCAAATCCAACACGATCCTTTAAAAATCTTTCTTAAAGGTAGTAGTATTGTAGCCGTCAGTTCAATTTTGAAAACTTGGTTACTCAAACAAATCGCCCGTCAATTTGCCCTCCACTTTACCAGTTACCAAGCTGCGAAAACAGCTTTAATTAGGGGAGGGACAGCAGCAGCAGCCAGTTTACAAAGTCAATTAATCTTACAAACTGCCAAAAAAGGAATGACAGCTACCGCAGCCAGATATAGTGCAGTAAGAACTGTTTTTAGTTTAATCGGTCCAATGATGTGGGGTTGGTTAATTGCCGATCTCGGTTGGAAAGCGATCGCAACTAATTACAGTCGTATCATTCCAATTATCTTTACTTTGGCACAAATTCGTCTAACTCGTGGAGATTATTGGGCAACAGCTTATTAACAGTGACCAGTGACCAAAAATTAAGTAGCAATTAATAAAAATGATAATTTGTACAGTTATCATTGACACTGTCAGAAGCAAATTAAGGAGAATAACAGATATCTGTTTCAGTTTCTAAGTCTAAGTTTTTATTTCCTGAAACTTGGCAAATATTTCAGTTTAGTGTGTTAATTTTGCCGATTATTCCTGCTTTAGCAGAATTAGGCTTGTTAATCGTTTTAATTAGGGTTTGGCGCAAAAACTTCCAGCGAATCATTCAAAATCGTCTGAACTGGGGTTGGGCAATTGTTAGTATCTGCTTATTAATTAATCCTTTAATGGCAGAAAATTCCCAAGAAGCTTGGTTGGGTTTAGCTAATTTTCTGCCCTTTTTTGCTTTATTTACAGCTCTCAGTCATTTAATCAAAGATTATCAACAATTACGCCGTCTAGCTTGGCTCTTAATTCTTCCTTCTTTGCCGATTGTTATTCTTGGTAGCGGTCAATTATTCGGCAATTGGTCACTTCCAAATTTCATTGGCTGGGAATTAGTTCCTCACGGAGTCCCTCCAGGCAGAATGTCTTCTGTATTTAGTTATGCTAATTTTTTAGCCCTTTATCTTCTGATGACATTGATTTTCACCTTGGGATTATGGTTAGAAACTTATCAAGCTGGACGCAATAAACTTAATCAAAAAACCGTTTGGACATTATTAAGCGTTACTTTAATTTTATTAGGCAATATTGTAGGTTTAATTTTAACCAGTTCTCGAAATGCCTGGGGGATCGCTTGCTTGGCTGGTTTGGCTTTTGCTTTTTATCTAGGTTGGCGTTGGTTAGTTTGGGGCATAGTTGGTTTTGCTACTACGATTGGTTGGGCTTCCTTTGGGGCTAATTTTGGTGGTCAATGGTTACGAACAATTATTCCTCCGTTTATTTGGGCGAGATTATCAGATCAAATGTACCCAGACCGCCCGATAGAAACTTTACGCATTACTCAATGGCGATTTTGTTGGGAATTAATTCAGCAACGCCCTCTCACTGGTTGGGGAATTAGAAATTTTACTCCTTTGTATCAAGCGAAAATGAATGTTTGGTTTGGACATCCCCATAGTTTCTTGGTGATGATGTTGGCCGAAACAGGAATTATCTTGACCTTGTTATTTTTGGGTTTAGTGGGATGGGTAATGTTGCAAGCAACTTTATTGCTTAAAAAATCTGCTCCAACAACACAATCAGATGGTTTAATTTTATTTACTTATATTCTTGCTTTTGCTAGTTGTATTAGCTTCAATTTAGTAGATGTAACAATTTTTGATTTAAGAATGAATACAATGGGTTGGATTGTATTTGGAGCAATTAATGGAATAGTTTTACAACAAAGAGCAAGTTAGTTCAAAACAAGTAATAAATCTAATTAATGATTAATTTTATCTTGATAGTAAGGTTTTTTGAGGTTAGTAAATTTTGCATTTTAATCAAAAATTGGATTTTGTATACATACAATAATTTATTAGTTTTTTGAGAAAAAATAAGAAGTATGTTTGCTATATAAATTAAGTATAGTGACAAGCAGCAAATGCTATTTTTTCCATGACTATTAATCTAAATCGGATTGATTTGATCGAAGATTACGACGAAGCGATCGCAGCACTTGAAGATTACGTCGTTGAATTAGTCGAAGAATTTGTTCAATCTCCAGAGGGTGAAGCTTATCTCAAAACCCATCCAGAAATGGAAGAATGTGTGGGTAGTTGGATCGATCATCTGCTTTATTTTGGCTATGCCTATGAAGCTGTGACACTTCCCAAGATGACTAAAAACAGTGTTGAAGCGATCGTTACTAAGTTATTTCCTAACAAAGTTTCTTTACTCGAACCAGATCAAGCAGATAGCACCATCCCTGAATTAACTGCTTTTTGGCAATTTCTTCAACGAGCCTATCAGCATCCTCAAGCAACTCAAATTCTCAAGTTTCTGAAAAAAATTCAGCCTCAATTTAAAAGTATTATGAACGATCCCAACAATTTTGGGATGGCAAAGTCTTTTTTTATGGCAGGAACGGCAGCAGGTTTTGATTTAACAACTGAAGCAGGATTAAAAGAATTTCAAGAACAATATAATCAAAAAATTCAACAATTAAATTCTTCTGTTCCTCTTGGTTTGGAACTGTTATTTAGTAAATTACCACAGTCCAATACACCCCAAATTATCTCTGTTAAAGAAGAATTAATCAATCTGTTAGGAACTCTCGCTGATGAAGATGAGCAAGATTTCACAACTTTAGCAGAAGAGTCTGTTGATGATTACATGAACCAATTTCAGGCTAGTATTTGGCAATCGATGGCAGAAGAATTGCCACCTTTATCTGAAAATGCGATCGCTTTACTGAAACAACAGAAAATTACAGTTACCGAACCAGGTACGATTCTGCAAGATTTTCAAACTTTGTTAGACTTTGTCGGAGAGAAGAGAATTAGTGTCAGTGGCAAGCAACACGTTTTGCCGATGAAGTCTCTAGCAGAATTAAATCAACGTCTGAGTCAACCAATTCAAACAGCCCTCAAGCGTCCTCAACAAAAATCCTATCCACCTATCAATGGACTTTATTTACTCCTCAGAGCTTCGGGATTAGGAAAAGTTGTTAAACAAGGTAAAAAATCTTTCCTAATTATCAATCAAGAGTTGCTCTCTAATTGGAATAGTTTGAACGAAACAGAACGTTACTTTAATCTTTTAGAAGCTTGGTTGATTCGAGCGCATGAAGAAATGTTAGGAGAAAGAAGAAGTTCCTTAAATGAAGGGACTAAATGTATCCAATATTGGGCGAGAATCCCTCAAAAAGGGGAAAAATTTAGCAGTTATTCAGAACAACAATCCTTAAGTTATTGGCCAGAATTCCACAATTTGGCACTGATGCAGTTGTTTGGATTGATCCAGCTTGAATCAGGTAAGCCTGAAGTTGGCAAGGGTTGGCGAGTCAAAAAGATTAAGAAGTTACCTTTTGGTGAAGCATTGATGCAGGTAATTGTCCGTGCCTTTGTCGAACATGGAATGAACTGGGAATCTGAAGACAACCCCTCCATTGCTTTTGGAGAGTTTCAACCCGCATTACAACCTTATTTTCCTCAATGGCAAAACAATTTAACTATTCCAAAGCATGAATTTCGTTCGGGAGTCTATATCTTTAAAGTTTACTTAGGTAAGATGTGGCGACGAATTGCTATTTCTAGTCAAATGACCTTAGCGGAATTGAGTAGCTTGATTTTAGAATCTGTCGATTTTGACTCGGATCATTTAGATATGTTTCGGTATAAAAATCAGGTTGGTCGTACCCTTGAAGCCTATCATCCTTATGCAAATGATTCTCCCTCTACCAATCAAGTCCGAATTGGCGAGCTTCCTTTAGAAGAAGGAGGTTCGATGACCTACATTTTTGACTTTGGGGATTGGTGGGAATTTGAAGTGCAGTTAGAGAAAATTGAAGCTGATGATTCGCAACCCGACTATGGAGCAATTATTGATGGTTATGGAGAAGCTCCACCTCAATATCCTGATTATGATGAGGATGAGGAATAAGGATACATAAAAAGTACCCAAATATATTTTTTTCAAATAAAAATTAATTATTATTCATGAGTGATTGGTAAGTTTGTGAAGACAATTAAAGATAGAGAACTGTAGAGGTTTTTCATCATGTCTATTTTTCCCTTACCTCATGAATTAACATATTTATACGTCAAAATTGCCGTTCTCCTCATTGCGATCGCCCTTTGGTATGCAGTTACCGCTTCTCCAGCCAAATAATTTATTTTAATGAATCATTAACATTGATAAAACTCGATATTCAGCAAATTCCATCGAAAAAGTAGCCATCCCTTGAGAAAGCGATCGCAATTCGGTAGCGTAACCAAACATTTCTGCTAAGGGTACTTCCGCTTGAATGACTACATAATTGTCCCGATGTTCTGAACCTAATAGTAAGGCACGACGAGATAACAATTTACTTTGGATTCTGCCGACAAATTCGTTAGGAGTTTCTACTTCCAATAACATCATTGGTTCTAACAAAGTTGGTTCAGCTTGAGCAAATCCTTCCTCAAAACCTACTCTGGCAGCAAAACGAAACGCCAATTCTGAAGAATCGACTGGATGAAAAGAACCACCATTCAGGATCACTTTGACCCCAATAATCGGATAACCTTTTAACCAACCAGTTTTTAAGGCATCACGGAAACCTTGTTCGCAAGCAGCAATAAATTGCGAAGGAATTGCACCACCAACCACTCGATTTTCAAAGACAAATTGTTCTTTACAAGGTTCTAAACGTCCAATTACTTGAGCATATTGTCCCGAACCTCCTGTTTGTTTAGCCAGAGTATAATCAAAGCTGGCTGGTTTAGTAATTGTTTCCCGATAAGCAACCGCAGGCGCACCCACATAAACTTCCGCGTGATATTCTCGCTTCATTCTTTCTAAATAAATATCGAGATGTAGTTCTCCCATGCCTGAAATTAGGGTTTGATAAGATTCGGGATCGTTACTAATTTTTAAAGTCGGATCTTCTCTGGTAAAACGATATAAAGCTTTATTCACTCTCTCAATATCTGCTTGACTTTTAGGAGTGATTGCCAACGTCATCACGGGTTCAGGAACAAAAATTTCTTCTAAAGATAAATTCGTACCAAAAGAACAAAGAGTATCCCCAGAAGCACAATCAACCCCAATCAAACCAACAATTTCTCCTACTGTAGCTGAGTCTAACTCTTGATAGCGGTCTACTTCAATGCGGACTAAACGACGGGCGCGGAGACCTTTTTGAGTGCGAGGATTAAACAAGCGATCGCTTTTGGTTAAAGTTCCTGCATAGATCCTAATATAAGTCAGTTGCCCGAATTCATGATCGATCAGTTTAAATGCCAATGCTACCATCGGGGCATCTGCTTGAGGAGTAATAGGTACTTCCTGTTTAGTTTCAACATTAATTGCTTTAACTACTTCTCTTTCAATCGGGGAAGGTAAATAGAGATTAACCGCATCGAGTAAATTTTGGATTCCCTTATTTTTAAGGGCAGAACCCAATAAGACAGGTGTAAATTCTCGACTCAAAGTTCCTTGACGAATGGTTTCCCAAATCAATGATGATGGTATTTCTTCCCCTGCGAGTAATTTGGTCATCATTTCTTCTGAGAGGATAGAAATGCTATCTAGTAATTTTTCCCTTGCTGTTTGCGCTTCTGCTTCTAATGGTTCGGGAATTGGTTTAATAATTAGTTCTTCCCCGTGTTCTCCTTCATAGTAATAGGCTTTCATCTCAATCAAATCGATTACCCCTGCAAATTGGTGTTCTAAACCAATGGGATACTGTAAAAGTATGGGATTTAACTTCAACTTTTCCTTAAGTGCCGTTACTACACGGAAAGGATTAGCCCCTAAACGATCCAACTTATTAATAAAAGCAATTCTGGGAACCCGATAACGTCTCATTTGTCTGTCTACGGTAATCGACTGAGACTGAACACCAGCTACACCGCACAACACCATAATCGCCCCATCTAAAACCCTAAGCGATCGCTCTACTTCGATGGTAAAATCTACATGACCAGGAGTATCAATCAGATTAATTTGATGATCCTGCCAAAAACAAGTTGTAGCTGCAGAAGTGATGGTAATTCCTTTCTCTCGTTCTAATTCCATATAATCCATCGTTGCGCCATCATCATCGTCTTTAACCTCATGGATTTGATGAATTTTGCCAGTGTAAAACAGAATTCGTTCTGAAATAGTAGTTTTACCTGCATCGATGTGCGCCGAAATACCAATGTTGCGAACGTTCTGGCGAGCAATCACGATTAAAATCTCCTTTAAATTTTCAGGAGTATGACCAATTATTTATTTAGATCTTAAAAAAAATTGAGTTGAAAACTAACTATTGTTTACGAAAATATTTAGACTAATTTTGCAACTAGTTATTACTGAATTTTAAGCTTTATTGGTAACAATCTAATTTGTTTCAAGAAGATTGATAGGATCAATGTATTAAAGAGTTTATTACTTTACGGACTAAACCATGAGTAATCTTATCGTTGCTGTTATTAATGGCACTCAAGCGCGTTTTTTTACTTTAGAACCAGCCGAATGGCCTGATTATGAATCTGGTCCTAATTTAATTGAACATGAAGGTTTATTAAGCGAGGCTCATCAACTTCACGGTCAAGAATTATGGGCAAATGTTAAAACTGGACGTAATCGTGGTTCTAGTGGTCAAGCTCATAGTTACGACGATCATCGAGACAATCATGCCGTTGAATTTGAAAAACGTTTTGCTCAAAATATTACTAATAAAATTACAGAATTAACTCAAACTCATCATGCTCAACAACTTATTTTAGTAGCAGAACCTCAAATTTTGGGTTTAATGAGAAACGCGATCGCAACTAAATTACCTAAACAACTTAAACAAGAAGATTTAGCCAAAGATTTATGTCATCTTAATCCTCATCAAATTCATACTTATCTAGCAAAAAAAGAATTATTGCCTGCTTGTCACAAAGGTTCATATACTTAGTAGCTACTACATTTGTGACTCAAAATTTTTACTAATTTTATGACCTGAAAAACATGATTGATTGATAATTTATTCTCAAAACTATAACCATTCTTAAATTGATGAACTACACCTCAATCAACTATTAACAACAACCGAGGTGTTGCTTATCCCTAAGCGAGAGTTAAAAACGCTATATTTCCAAGCAACTGTCAGTTTAGTAAAGTTTCTGCAAAATTTTCCCAAGCAAGTCAAGAGCGTAAGGCGGATTTTTAGTTTTGCTGTTAAAACAGATCGCTATACACCTAAAATTTGGTTCGCCTTATGACTTCAACTTTGGCAAAAGTTCCTTTTGTTGACTTCAGGATACAACATCAGCCAATTCAAACCAAAATTGAACAAGCAATCGAGCGAGTAATTAAACAGGGAGATTTTATCTTAGGTGAAGCATTGGCAGAATTTGAAGTTGCTTTTGCTGCTGCTTGTGGTGTTAGTTATGGAGTTGGAGTTGCCTCTGGTACAGATGCGATCGCTCTGGGGTTACAAGCTTGTGGCATCGGTAAAGGAGATCAAGTTTTAGTTCCTGCCAATACTTTTATCGCGACAATTATTGGTGTTATTTATGCTGGTGCTACACCTGTTTTAGTAGATTGTGATTATGAGACTGCCTTAATTGATTTGGAGTCAGCAGCTAAAGCGATTACTCCTCAAACCAAAGCCATTTTACCAGTCCATCTCTACGGACAAATGGTATCTCCTCATCAACTCAAAGACTTTGCTAATAGTTATAATCTACTCATTTTTGAAGATGCTGCTCAAGCTCACTTAGCCGAAAGAGAAGGAATTCGTGCGGGAGCAATTGGACTAGCAGCAGGCTTTAGTTTCTATCCTAGTAAAAATCTCGGTGCTTTTGGTAGTGGTGGCATGGTGGTGACGAATGATCGAGCGATCGCTGATAAAGTTCGTAGTCTTCGTAATTATGGCGCACCCCGCAAATATTTTCATACCGAGTTAGGTACAAATAGTCGTCTTGATACTTTACAAGCAGCTATTCTCAATATCAAATTACCTTATTTATCGGAATGGAATTTAGCTAGAAATCAAGCTGCTCAAGTTTACGATCTAGCTCTTCAACCATTAGCAACTCAACAAGTTTTTCCGATTAAAAATTACAGTCAAATTGGTCATGTTTATCATCTTTATGTAATTTGTCTTAATCAACAATTAGCTCAACAGCGAGAAAAAATTCAGCAACAACTACAAGAATTAGGCATTCAAACAGGTATTCATTATCCAATTCCTTGTCATCTCCAGCCTGCTTATCGCTATTTAGGCTATCAATCAGGAGATTTCCCTCAAACTGAAGCTCTGTGCGAGCAAATTTTATCTTTACCCATGTATCCAGGTTTGAATCAAGAGCAAATTGTTTTAGTAAGCGAACAGTTAGCTCAAGTTATTTATTCTTTACAATAACTCTTGAATTTATTAACAACAAATTTTATTGTCTTTATAAATATTATTATGCAAATTAATCATAAATTATCTATTACTTTAGAACGCAATTTAATTTATTTAATAATTCTGGCGTTATTATTTCTTATTTATGCTCCTTTGATATTTCATTGGTATGATGGTTGGTTGAATAAAAATATTGGGATCGAGCATGAATATTTTAGTCATGGAATTATAGGAATACCTTTTGCTATTTATATTGGTTGGAATAATCGAAAAAAATGGCAAAGACTGCCTAATCAAAGCCATCCTTTGGGAGCTATATTATTAATTATTGGTTCAATCTTTTATTTAACAGGTGTAGCCGAATTTGTAAATTTATCTCTGCCCATTATTTTAACTGGATTATGTTTATGGTTAAAAGGAACAGCAGGCTTTAAACTCAATAGTTTTGCCTTGCTACTCATCGCACTAGCTACCCCTAACTCTTTTCCTTACTTAATTACTCCGTTTACTTTACCACTGCAAAAATTTATTGCTGGCTTTGCTGGTTTTATCTTGATTCAATTAGGAATGGATGTAACTGTCGAGCAAATCTACTTAGCCGTAGGAGGAAGATTAGTAGAAGTTGCGCCCTATTGTGCAGGATTAAAAATGTTATTTACTAGCTTATATGTAGGATTAATGTTACTTTATTGGACGGGGAATATAGAAAATCGTCAAAAAACAACTTTATTATTAGTAGGAGCAGCATTCATTAGTGTTAGTGCTAATATTATTCGCAATACAATTTTGACCTTTTTTCATGGTACAGGTAGAGATCAACTCTTTACCTGGTTTCATGATAGTTGGGGAGGTGATCTTTACTCAGCTTTAATGTTAGCTAGTGTTGTTTTATTACTCAATTTTTTAGACCAGTTGGAATCACTTAAGAATTAATAAAAATCTTTCTAGCTGATTTACTATTCGGAGTTAAAACTCCCTAAAAAAATGAATTTATTTAAACGACAAGAAGAAGGTTCAAAAACACAGATTATCTTAGTATTATTATTATTATTTTTATTGATTATTGGCGCATTTCCTGGATATTTACGAGGAGGTAATTGGACTTGGTTGGATTTACCCCCAGTTGAAAATATTAATCAAATTAAAAATGTTTTAACAACAGGTTTGGTACTTCCTGATTGGCAAATAATTAAACAACAAGAAGTAAAAATTGGTGGTCATAAATGGTCTGCTCAACTGATGCAACAAGCAAACTCCAAACCAGTCACGCTTCTATTACTACCTCAGAGTTACTATCTGAGTAAACCAGAAGTAGAGTGGATAGACCTTAACGGGATCGAACGATGGAAAACTGATTCTCATCGCCAACTCAACTTTACGGTAGAAACTAATTCTCGTTCCTCCGTCAAGGCTCGTTTCTTTCGTGCTTGGAATCGTCAACAAACCTTTGCTGTTATCCAATGGTATGCCTTCCCCAATGGAGGTGATGATTCTCCTGCTCACTGGTTTTGGCAAGATAAATTAGCTCAATTAAGCGATCGCAGAGTGCCTTGGGTAGCAGTTTGCTTAAAAATTCCGATTGAACCTTTAGGAGAGTTAAGTGATGCTCAATCTGTGGCTGAATCTCTTGCTCAAACCGTCCAAACTAATCTTGAGCAAACTGTTTTTAACAATTCTCAATCCTTAATTGTTCCTGCTCCTCATCAAAATTCTAACTCACTGACAAAATTTGCGAGCTAATAAATTGTCATGGTAACTATTTTTCAACGACAACAACAATCCCCAACTTCTGTCAGGAAAAGTTCTATTCAGTATCAAAAACTGATTTTTTTATCAAGTATGGCAGTTTTGTCGAGCTTCAATTTAACAATCTTGACGAATTCAGCTTTGAGTCAAACTTCAATCGTTGTTCCCAAACAAGAAAAACCAACTCCTAAACCGATCTTGGCACCTAACTTATCTACTCCTCCCTCAACTTTTGATTCTGAAAATCCACCTCCAGATAGTTACTCCCCTGCCGAATTTAACCGCAATGATTCTCGGCAATTTAAAGTTTATCGTCTCAATACTGGAGATGGGATTAATATCAGTGTGCCTAAATTTCCTGAATTTAGTACTGTAGTTAATCTTGATCAAGAAGGAAATGTTTTAATACCAATTGTGGGCAGAATTGCTTTAGCAGGATTAAGTTTAACCGAAGCTGAACAAAAAATTAGTTATGAATTAGGTACTCGTTTTATACAAGAACAACCAGAAGTATTAGTTTCTCTTACTGCTCCTCGTCCTGCTAATGTTACGGTTTTAGGAGAGGTATTGAAACCAGGATTTTACTCGTTTATATCTGGTTCTCCCCTTACATCAGCTTTATTAGCAGCAGGAGGAACTACCAATAATGCAGATTTGCGCTCAGTCATTGTTCGTCGTTCCTTAGTGGATGGTTCTGTTTTAGAGGAAAAAATAGACTTTTACACTCCTTTAATTAATAGTCAAAGCTTCCCAGATTTTCATTTACAAGGAGGAGACACAATTATTGTTTCTCAATTGGAAGTAGGAAAAGACCGCAATTACGACCGCAGTTTGATCGCACAAACTAGCTTATCTCAACAAACTATCAATGTACGTGTTTTAGTTCCTTCGACTACAGGAACAGCTTTTCGCAATTTAGTATTGCCTAACGGTAGTACCTTTATTGATGCTATTACTTCGCTTCCGCCCGACGATAATTTATTAGTTGATAATCAAGTTGCATTACTTCGATTTGATCCAGAAAAAGGTGGAATAGTTACTCAAACGCTTAATACTAAAGAAGTAATTCATGGCAATATTGCCCAAAATATTCCTCTTCGCAATGAAGATGTTATCGTAGTTAGTCGTACCTTGTTAGGGAAAATTTACAATGCTTTTAATGTAATTACTCAGCCGATTCGGAGTTTCTTCGGATTTCGTGCCTTTTTTGATACTTTATTCAACTAAGTTACTTTGCTACAGGTAATAACTATTTTTGTATCTATTCAAGATTAATTATTTTACATTAACGTCTGTTGTGGATTTGGCTCGATCACTATGACTCCACCAATTTTGAAACGTTTTCTAATTGCTTTTGAACAACACAAATTATTAGGTTTGTTCATTTTCCTTTTAAGTTTAGGAATATCAGGGATTTTTGCTCTGCAACCGGCTCCTCCAACTCCTAAAACCACCTATAAAGCTAGTGGACAACTATCTTATAGTAATCCCCCTCCTTTGTTTACCAGCACAGGTGAACAATTACAACAAGCAGGCAGAAAAATTAATGTAGATATTCTGCTCGGGCCAACTACTCAAGAACGAGTTAAACGAAAATTAGCTCTTGATAATTCGCAACTAAAACAAATTATCGAAAAAAAATTAGAAATTAATGTTCCTGAAGGAGAACAAAATACTTTAATTACCCTAAATTACAAAGATGCTAATACTCCAGAAGAAGCCGTTAAGGTTTTAGGAATATTTATGCAGGAAATGGTAGAACAAAGTCGTTTGCTCAACACTTCGCAATTGACAGGTAGAGTGGATGCTCTCAAAGGACGTTTGCAAGAAGTTCAAGGAGAATTAGCTAATGCTGAAGAAGCTTTTTATCGCTTTTTATCCAAAGCAGGAGCAGATTTATTAGCAGTTCAAGATGGTAGTTTATTTAGTGGGATTACTGGTAGTAAACAACAACAAAGACAATTAAAATTGATTCTTGATGAAATTGATGGTCAAATCAATAGTATTGTTGAACAATTAGGTTTAAATCCTCAGGAAGCATACACCGCAGCAGCATTAAGTGCCGATCCCATTTTGATTAGTTTGCGATCGCAAATTCTCGAGATCGAAAGTCAATTAAAACTTAATCAAAAAGACCTCCGCCCTGAACATCCTACCATCGTAGGTTTACGCAAGCAGCAACAAACAGTTGAACAATTATTTCAAGAAAGAGCGACTGAGGTTTTAGGGGGAGATGGGAAATATAAACCTTTACCGAGTCAACTCAGGCAAGATAGCAGTCTCGATCCTGCCAGACAACAGTTGGCTAATACTTTAGTAACTCTACAAACTCAACGAGAAGGAATTCAACGCCAGTTAAACTCAGTTGTCAACAATGAACAGGAGTTGCGACAGCAATACGAACAGTTTCCCGAACAACAGTTAGAACAAGCTCGTTTAGTCCAAGAAGTTGAAACTAAAAAAGCTTTGTATCAAACAATTTTAACCGCTTTAGTTGATGCTCAATCTGCAGAGGCTGAAACTACTAGCAGTTTTGCGATCGCTCAAGCACCTGTAGTTCAAGAAGTTACTCCCACTAAGTTGATTGCTACTAATCGTTTGTTAATTTTAGCTGCTGGAGCAGGAATAGGTTTGGTAGCAGCAGCAGGAACAATCTTTTTACTAGCTACTTTGGATGATCGCTTGTACACTGCTAAAGAGATTAGAGATTTGCTAGGAGAGCGAGAAGTTTCTATTTTAGGGCAGTTACCTTATGTTGCCTGTTTCGATCTGAGTGGGAAAGAAACTCCGATCCTAATCGATATTGATTCTGGTTATCTCGGTTTCTATGAAAGAATTCGTAGTAATCTGCGTCGTTTTGCTCCTCAATCTGCCAAAGTAATCTTAATTACTAGTGTTAATTCCGATGAAGGAAAAAGCGTTACTGCTTATAATTTAGCGATCGCATCTGCTCATGCTGGGAAACGAACTCTACTGTTAGAGGCTGATTTGCGTTCTCCTTCCAATGCGGAGCTAATTCAAGTTGAGTTAGACCGAGAAGCTACTGGTGAACCTCTGAATTATTATAGTAATCGTAGTGATGCAATTCGTTTAGTACCAGCAATTGCTAATTTATATTTAGTTCCTAGTCCCGGTCCTTTACGTCAGGTACCTGCGGTAATTGAATCCAATGAATTTCGCCGATTAATTGAAGATGCTAGAGGTAGATTTGATTTAGTAATTATTGATAGTCCTTCTTTATCTAAATATAATGATGCTCTCTTAGTTGAATCTTTAAGCGATGGCATAGTTTTAGTAACTAGACCTGGAATTACCCAAGGCAGTATGCTAGGGGAAACAATCGATCAGTTTACAGAAACTGATATTCCTTTAATTGGTGCGGTAATTAACGATTTAGAACAAGTAGTTACTATTCCAGATTTGCAATCTCAAGAGTTACTCAAAACCCAATCTCACACGATTGATAATCAACTCGGTTCACAAATTTAATCTTGCCAGCAAATCATTAACAAAAAAGTTTTACAAGTCTATTATTTACTAGTTTCTCTAGTTTTTCTCGATCGCTGTCTAATTTGAATACAGTTTAAGCGAAAGTATAACTATGACAGCGAATGATAATTTTATTTCAGCACCTTATCCCACCATTCCTTCTGGGACTAAAATTGTCAATCGTTACCTCATTCAAGCCATTTTAGGAAAGGGAGGATTAGGTCGGACTTATCTAGCATTTGATAGTTATCGTTTTAATGAACCTTGTGTTCTCAAAGAATTTGCTCCTGTGATGACATCTACCGATCAAATAGAAAAATCACGAGATTTATTTAAGCGAGAGGCACAAATTCTCTATAACCTAAAACATCCACAAATCCCCCAATTTTATGCTGCTTTTACCGCAGAGAATCGGCTTTTTTTAGTGCAGCAATACGTTCAGGGCAAATCTTATTATCAATTATTACAACAGCGTTTAAGACAAGGGCAAACTTTTTCCGAACAGGAAATATTAAATTGGTTGCTAAATTTATTACCTGTTTTAGAATATATCCACGAGCGCGGTATTATTCATCGAGATATTTCTCCTGATAATATTATGCAATTGTATGAGGAAAAATTACCAATCTTAATTGATTTTGGAGTTGGTAAACAAGCAGTTGTTTCAGAAAAATTTCAGCAAGTATCAAGTGAAGTAGCTCAAAGAACTTTTGTTGGTAAAATTGGTTATGCTCCTGAAGAGCAAATGAATTTTGGTATTTGTTATCCTTGCAGTGATCTTTATTCTTTAGCTGTTACTGCAATTGTTTTGTTAACGGGAAAACAACCCAATATTTTATTAAATTTATATACTCTTGAATGGGAATGGGGTTCTTATACCAATGTTAGTCATAATTTCGCTCAAGTCTTAAATAAACTTTTAAATCGTAATCCAAAATTACGCTATCAGTCAGCTACAGAAGTTATTTTTGCCCTTAAAGAGATTCAACACATCAGTAAGAATTCAATTGCTACCAATCAAACAGTTACTATTGACCAGCAACAAAATAATTCTCATCCAATTTATTCAAGTTCTTTTGATACTGTTCAGAAAAAAATTAACCAGCAACCAGAACCAACTATCCATCGAGTTTCTTTTGCTCCTAATGCTGAAATAATTCAATATTATGAAAAACAACTTGCCTACTATATAGGACCTATAGCAAGTCTAATTATTGAAGAAATCTTAATTAACAATTCTATTCACTCTTATCAGGAATTAATAGAAGCTTTAATGGTTAATATTCCTGATGCCAAGCAGCAATTAGAATTTAAAAGCAATCTAGTTTAATAGTTAATATTAGCTGTAATCTTATTTTTTTAAAATATAGTTATAATAAAAGCGATCGCGCGAAAGCTACTTGTCTTACTAAAGTAAAAAGCTTAATCTTACAACTAGTAAGACCATGAAAAAATCAAATAATATAATATGAAAAAACACATAAGGCGCATTTTTACTCGTATTATTGTTGCTTTTTTTGGCACAATTTTGTTAATTGCCCTTATTTTAGTTTTTGAAGCGATTTTTGGGGCTGAAAAAATATGTCATCCTTTAGAATCTTGGTTGCTCTGCCAAATTAGAGAATCTGTATTATTAAATGTAGTAGAAAGTTTTAGTATTTTAGTAGCTGTATTATTATTTGTCCTTGAAACTCCCGACCGTAATAAACAAGCTCATTATGAAGCTTGGAAAGTGATTGATTCTGCTCACGGTTTAAGAACAAGTTACGCTAGATTACAAGCATTACAAGATTTGAATGAGGATAATGTTAGTTTAAGTGGATTGAATGCACCAGAAGCCGATTTTAGAGGCATCAATTTGGCTTATGCTGACCTTAGTTATGCTGATTTAAGTGGTGCAGATCTTAGTTATGCTAACCTTAGTCATGCCAAATTGAGCCATGCTAATCTGGTTGAAGCAAAACTCAATAATGCTAACCTTAAAAGTGCTTATTTAACAGGAGCGAATTTAGGTTACGCTAGTTTCATTGAAGCAGAATTACAAGATGTAGATTTTGTCGGAGCTAATCTTTTAGGTACTAATTTTGTCAGGGCTAATCTTGCTCAAGCTTACTTTGGTGATGTCAATTTTACTGATTCAATTTTCCGAGATGCTAATCTTAAACAAACTAAATTTTTTGGGGTTGAAAATTTAACTACGGCACAAATTAAAACAGCAATTAATTGGCAAGAAGCTATTTACGATACGGCACTAAGAAATAAATTACAATTAAAAGGATAATTTTTAAGAATTTATGATAGCGATCGCGTTAACTTTTGTTGTTTGGTTTAAGGAAATATTTAAAAATTATAATTATAATTTTATTTAATTATCTATTTCTTTAAGTTTTTTCTTCGCAAAAGCCATAACTTCGTTAGCTTGTTGCTCAACAGTAGCACCAACTTGAACTTTTTCTAATTTAATAATAATTTGTTGGATTTGACTAATTACAATTTCTCGATTGCTATTATTTACTTGTTTAGGAAGAGTAACTATTTGGGATTGTGCGTCTTCAAAAGCTTTTACTGAATCTCTTTCTGCTTTATGATACTATATTAATAATGGAAAAAGTGTGCGCAATCGAACCTGCTTTAATTAAAAGAAGTTGTTGAGATTTTAGATATAGCAACCGAACTAGAGTAGGGGTAATTCATGAATTACCCCTACTCTCTGTGTCTGGTGTTCGGTCGGCGTTCCCTAAGCTCTTGCGGAGGGGCTGACTCTGGAACTTGATTCCAGAGCTTGTACGCCCCGTCCGACGCGGGTTCCGACCGCTGGTGCATGAAACTATTCTATCTATCGTCCTAATCTTTAATTCAACTGCTATATATTTGATAGGTTTAATCAACAATCACCCATTAACCATCAACTACAGTTTGATACCCAGTACTTGAGTATGCGCGCCTCTTGCTTGAGTAACACCGATAGTTCTTTCAGAAGCTTCAATCATCGGACGACGTAAACTAACTACTAAAAACTGAGCTTGTTGGGCTTGCTTTTTAACCATTTTTGATAGTCTGGCGACATTTGCACCATCTAAAAACATATCGACTTCATCAAAAGCATAGAAAGGAGAAGGGCGATATCTTTGCAGAGAAAAGATAAAACTGAGAGCAGTCAGAGATTTTTCTCCCCCAGACATAGAACTTAACCTTTGAACTGGTTTTCCTTTGGGATGAGCAACTAGATTTAAACCACCATTAAAAGGATCTTCTTCATCATCTAGCTGTAGGTGTCCGTCTCCTTCAGAAAGTTCGGCAAAAATAGTTTGGAAGTTTTGATTAACTGCGTCAAAGGCTTCTTTGAATGCTCGCAAACGAAGAGTGGTAAATTTTTCAACCCTTAATAATAATTCCGTTCGTTCGGCTGCAATGGTACTTAATTTTTCTGAGAGTTCTTGTAATCTGGCTTCGGTTTTTTCATACTCTTCTAACGCCAGCATATTTACTGGTTCCATTGCTTCTAATTTTTTTTCTCCTTTACGAATTTGTTTTTGTAACTGTTCTAGTTGTTCGGAGATGTTATCAAAAGTAATTTGTTCTCCTGCTTCTGTTTCTTCATCGGTATTGATTAATTGAGGTATTTCAGGAATAGGATCGGGAAATTCTTGTTGATGTTCGGCTAGTTGTTGTTCAAGATGTTGTAAAGTCTCATTTCTTTCTTGTTGGGTGGTTTGTAATTTTTCCAGTTTCCAGGAAGTTTGTTGCTGTTGATTCTGTAATTTTCTGACCAAACTTTCAATGCGATCGCGTTCTTGTTTGGTTGTGCCTAATTGTTCGTTTAATTGTTGTAGTTGTTGTTCGGATTGAGTTATGTTCTGTTCGATTTCGGTCAGTTGATGGTTAATGGTTGATTGTTCATCGTTGATGGCTACTTGTTCCTGTTCTAATTCAACTAGATGCTGTCTTGCTGCTTCATTTTTTTCGCTCAGACGTTGGTATTGACTGTCTGCATCTTTGAGTTGATTTTCTGCTTCTCGAAGAATTTTTTCTTGATGAGCAAATTCGTTTTCTTGAGTTTTAATTACTGCTTGAATCTCCTGCCATTCACTTTGATTGTGAGATGATTCTAATTCATCTAGACGTTGTTGATATTCTTGGAGTTTAATTTCTTGTTCGGGAAGATTAGTTGCTAAAAGTTGGATACGAATTTGAATATTTTCTTGCTCTTGTTGATAATTTTGGAGGTTGTTAGTTAATTGTTCTTGTTGTTTTTCTAAACGATTAATATCTTGTTGAAGTTGTTCTAAACGGAGTTGTTTCTCTCTCCCATTTTGTCTCGCTTCCGTTAATTCTTTGCCTAAATTCTTGACTTGAATTGATAAATCTGCTATTATTCTGTCATTGTCTGATAAGATTGAGCCTATCTCTGTCAATCGCTGCTTCAAGGCTTCTACTTCCTGAGATTCTTTAGTAGAAACAGCCCCAAAATGCAAGCTAGAACGAGAAGATTGACTTCCTCCTGTCATTGCACCGCTACTTTCTAAGATTTCCCCTTCTAAGGTAACAATTCGGTATTTTCCGAGATGATGACGGGCATGATTAAGATTGTCAAAGACAGCGGTGTTATTAAAAACATAAGCAAAAATTTTCTGATAACGAGACTCACAACTAATTAAATTAACTGCCAGATCGATAAAACCTTGATTATAACGAAGCGTAGTAGTATCTAGATGGCGAGGTGCTTGAATTTTATTAAGAGGTAAAAAAGTCGCCCTACCTGCCCGTTGTGCTTTTAGTAATTCAATTGCTTGGGAAGCAATTTGCTCATCCTCTACTACTAAACATCCCAATCTTCCTCCCGCAGCAGTTTCTAAAGCAAGTTGATAATTAGTTGCTACTTGTCCTAATTGAGCAACTAAACCATGTACTCCAGGTAAATTAGCATTAATAATTACTTGAGTGGCATAAGTTCCTTGGGCTTCTTGTTGTGCTTGTTTGGTCGCTTCTAATTTATCTAATTCCCTTTGTTTATCTCGTTGTTCTTTGAGCAGACGTTTTTGAGTATCTTGTTGAATGGTGCATTCATGTTCGGTAATAGCTAATTGTTGAGCAAGATGTTTGATCTGGGCTTCTGCTGTTTTAACTTGATTAGATAAGTCATTAAAATTGTTTTGTTTCTTAACCAGTTCCTCTTGAGTAGTTTGCAGCAGTTGAGTTTGTTCAGTAATTTTATTTTCTAATTGATGTTGTCTTTCTACAATAGTTGCTTGTTCAGTCCGTTGAGGATTAAGACTATCTTGAATGGCTGAAATTTGACGAGTAAGATTAGCTTGTTCTTGTACCCAAGCTTCTGATGCTGCTGCAACTTGATCGGCTGTTGCTCTGGTTTGAGCTAATATTTCTTTAGCCTGTTGGGATTTAGAAGATAACTGAGGAATAGTTTCTGTTTCTAATTTATTTTTGACTAAAAGAAGTTGTGCTAAATCCTGCTGATAGTTGTGCAGTTCTTGTTCATTTTTTTCTTTAGCTAATTGCTTTTGTTGAAGTAGATTGTGTAATTCTGTTTGTCGTTGTTGCAGTTGATGACGTTTGGCTTTTTGAGTAGCTAAAGTAGACGCGATCGATAATTGTTCTTCTTCACCTAATGCTTTGACACGAGCATTTAATTCATCTAATTGGGTAGCAGTTTCTGTAATCTTTAACTCTAATTGATTTAATTCTTCCGTTAATTGATTTGACTCTGTTTCACCTTGATTTATTTCTGCTAAAAGTTGCTGTTGTTGTTGTGTTAAGGAGCGCCAAACCAATACTATTTCCCATAGCTTTTGTTGTTGAATTTTTTCTTTTAATTTCCGATACTTTTCTGCTTTAATTCGGTCTGATGCTAAGCGATCGCGACTACTAATTAGTTCTTGTTCAATAATATGACAATGTTCTTCTCTTTGACGAACTTTTTCTAAGGTACGTCTACTTTGTTCAATTTTGCGATCAAAGGCTGCTACTCCTGCTAATTCATCAATAATTTCTCTTCTTTCTTTCCCATTCATGGAAATGATGCGTGTAACATCTCCTTGTAAGACTACATTGTACCCTTCGGGATAAATTCGCAAACGACTCAACTGTTCATGTAATTCTGTGGCGGTACAAACTTCGCCATTCATATAAAAAGTTGAGGAATAATTACCGCCTTTGCCAACTTTGAGGCGACGAGTAACCGTCCATTCATTGGAGGTTGATTTATCAATTACACCAACATTATTTTTTTGAGCTTCAAGGGAATTATTTTCTTGATCGCTATGATGATTAATTTCTTCTAATGCAATTGAATTAGCTGAAGATTCCACTGAAGAGATCGCTTTTTGTTCAGCTAAATCTTCTAAATCAGAAATATCAAAAGTAACTGAAACAATTGCTTCCGATGTACGACCATTACCATTATTATTATGTTTATGATTGACTAGATCTGGCAAGCGATCGGCACGCATTCCTTTAGAACTAGCTAAACCTAAGCAAAACAACAGTGCATCAAGAATATTAGACTTTCCCGAACCATTTGGACCTGATATAACTGTAAAACCAGGTAAAATCGGAATTTTTGCCGTACCACCAAAAGATTTGAAGTGAGATAGTTCAATGCGCTTGATGTGAACCATGTAAATTGTTTACTTAGCTAGTTAAACAGTATAAATGTATTGGATAAAAAGATAGACTATCATAAACACTATCTTGTTTGACACATTTCTGAAGGATTGGTGGTAAAAAACCAGTTTTTTTTAACAGTTAGTAATATTTGTTGATGGTTGATTGGCAAAAGGAGAATAGGGGATAATAAACAGCCATAACTGGTAACTGTTCATTGTTGATAGTTAATTGTTTGTCCACAGATGCACACAGATAAACCTTGTCCTGAGTGGAACGAAGGGACAGATGGAGTTTTCGGTTGGTAGTGTTTTTTTGTTGATTTTTAATTGACTGGTAACTGGTAACTGCCTATGAATTAGTAAGAATTTTCCTGGCTAATCTCAATTTAGCAGAACGAGAACGAGAGTTTTGCTGTTGTTCGTCGGTTTGGGGAATAATGGGTTTTTTGGTAACAACTTCTAATAACTCATTGTTGCGAAATTGATGTTTAACAATCCTGTCTTCTAAACTATGAAAGGTAATAATAGCAATTATGCCTGTTGGTTTGAGCCAATGGGGTGCTATTGATAAAAAAGTTTCTAAGGATTGTAGTTCTTGATTGACAACTATTCTTAAAGCTTGGAATACTCTGGTTGCAGGATTAATTCTACCATAGCGATATTTGGGAGGAACAGAAGACGCGATCGCGTTGGCTAATTCGGTAGTAGTATTAAAGGGACGTTGTTGGACAATTTTTCTTGCTATTCGACGAGATAGTCTTTCTTCCCCGTATTTGAAAAAGATATTAGCTAATTCTACTTCATCCCAATGATTGATAATTTCCGCAGCAGTCAGAGATTGATTTCGATCCATCCGCATATCTAAAGGTGCAGTTTGACGAAAACTAAAGCCTCTTTCTGCTATATCGAGTTGAGGAGAACTTACTCCCAAATCTGCCACAATTCCATCAAATAAGATTTTATTTGGTTGATAATTAGCAAAGTTTCCTTGCCAAAAGTCTAGTTGTTGAGGATAGTATTGAGAAAGTCTTACTTTAGTAGCTGCGATCGCATTTTCATCTCGATCTATGGCTGTTACTTTAACATTTTCCGCAGCCGATAAAATTAATTCACTATGTCCCCCTCCTCCTACAGTTGCGTCTAAATAATGTCCTCCTGGAATGATATTCAATCCTGCAATCAATTCTCTACTTAAGACGGGGATGTGAATAAAAGAAATATTTTCTACTTGTGACACTAAAAAAAATTGCTCCTAATTTACTGCGCTTTTTAATTCAATAGAACACAGCTTCTCACAAATTATAAGGCTTTTAGCTGTTAGCCTTTAACTAAAACCTTAACTAAAATCAAACTAAACATTCACTTCTGATTAAAGGGATGCTTAAGGTAGTTATTTAAAAATGGCACAATTCTGATTTTGAAAACAGGCATTTCTGGGCGCACCTTTTCCACTATCTACATAATATCATGTCAAGTTGACAAGTCAAAACTTTTTTTGGTTACAAATTGCTTTGACACCAATTTTCTCTAGCAGGCAAGTTACCGTAGAGTTGGCGAGGAGCTATCTCTAATAAAGGTTTTCCTGAATCTTGAGGTAAATTCAAATCGGGAGGATCGTTTTGATCGCCCTGTTGACGCAAAAAATCGGTCACAAATACCACCGAGCGATCGCTATTCCAATAAGATTGTAATTGTGCTTTAGTAATTAAATAGGATGGTGATTCGCCAGGAAATTGTGGCGGTAAACGATTATTTCCTCCATCAGCTAATACCATTACGATCCGATAGGGATTACCTTGCTTTCCTGTTACCCAACCAAGTTGATTCAAAGTTTTAGGCTCGGACTTATTTTGATTGAGATAGAAACTCATTGCACCAGCAGTACCAATTTCTCTTGAACCTTCAAAAACCCATAAAGTATCGAAATTGAGGCAAGGAGATGAAGTTTGAATTAATGATTTAGAAGAACGGATATCTTGATAAATAATAAACCCTTTTGTTACTGCAATATAAGTAATTATCCAAGCAATAGATAGAGATAGTAAGGAGAATAAATACCAACTTCTGAATATTGCTATTCCTGCTATTAAAAATCCCGATCCAAAGGTAATTAAAACAGCAAAAATTAACTGATTAATTTCTGTTTGATTGTTAATAGTTGGTAATAAAATCAATAACTGAGAGGGAAAAAAGAGCGCACCTAGACAACTAATTCCAATTAAAATAAAAATTACCCCATATATTCTTAATGACTGATAACTGATAACTGATAACTGATAACTGAAATAGCCAGCAGACAAAATAATATAAGGTGGAATTGCAGGAATACTGTAATAAATAAGTCGAGAAGAAAGAGGCAGAAAAACTAGAATTGGCAAACCAAAAGCGATCGCAATTAAAATGATAGCGTTTTGATGTTTGGTGTGATATTGTTGCCAAATAAATTTAATTACAGAAGGAAAAAATAAAATCCAGGGTAAACACCAAACAGCCGTAATTCCTAAATAACCTAAAGCACTAATTTTTGATACTTCATAGTCTGGTGGAAAACGACGATCGAAGATGCGATCGAGATGTTCGTTAAAAATAAAATAGTGCAGAAAACCAGGATTAGTTTTTTCTACCGCAAGATACCAAGGTAAACTAATAGCTATAACTAATAATATTCCTTGCCAAAGTTTAACTTGTTGATAAATTTTACTGTTGCGTTTAATTATAATTAATCCAAGTAAACCAGCTAAAGGAAAAATAACTCCAATTAATCCTTTAGTTAATAAACATAAACTTAGACAACCATAAAAAGCAAAGAAAAAAACATAGGATTTAGGTTGAGATAATAATTTCCATAAAAAATAATTACTTGCTAGTAATAAAGTTCCTAACAAAACATCAATTAATAATTGATGAGTAAAAATAAACCACCCAGTAGTCACAGTTAACATAATTATAGCAATACGACTAGCTACAATTCCCCATAATTCCCTACTCCATAACCAAGCTACAATAATTCCGATCCATCCAGAGATAGCAATTGGTAATCTAACAGCAAATTCTATAGTACCAAACATTTTGAGTGAGATAGCAATTAACCAATATAAAAGTGGTGGTTTATTTAAATAAGGTGCGCCATTAAGATAAGGTGTAATCCAGTCTTTTCGTAACAGCATTTCTTGTGCAACCATGGCAAAATGACCTTCATGGGGTTCATATAGACCATAGTTGCCAAGACCAAAAATAATTATTTCTAAAGCTAAGATTAATAGCAAACAATCAAATTTTAGTGATTTTTTATTAATCAATGTCATCTTTAAGAGAGCTATTTTTTTATGTATTGATTTTTTCAAAGATTAAAGAATTAATTAGACATACTAGAATATTCGTAGGGATGAGTTTAAACATTGATTGATTATAGTATTAAAGTTGTTTTTTGTAATTATAAATATTTTATAAAAAATCCCAAACAGTTTTTATAATAAAATCATGTGTTTGCTTATTTATTATTATTATTAAAGATAATAGTTGTCGTGATGTAATATTAAGCCCTCTAGATTAATTTAGACAAAAAGCAAACTTTCATTTACGTGTATGACACCCGATATTTGTTTTAATTTAAATAAAATTAATCAGCGTTGGTGATGAGCAAGTACGAAGCTGAAAATAATACTGTTAATCAAAGGGTACTTTATTTAACCTATCGTCTCAAAAAAATTGCCAACAGAGAAAACTACTTTTAACCGCATCAGTTGATACAGTTTTCGTCCCCGTTCTGAGACAGTCTGAATTAAGAAGCTCAAAATCGGTAGGGCTAGCTTATGAATAAAAAAATCTATAATCACGACATTATGATTTGCACCCATGAAGCGGTGAGGGGAAACTATCTATTCTCTGGTAGAGTGTTGGGTACAACTGAACCAGAAGATTTGATTCAACTACATCCCGATCTTAAATCCCAATGGCAATTTATTACTGCTCATTACGATCGCATTGATTTAAGTCATAGTAAAAATGTAATTTGGGATGTGTCGCATACTTTGATGAGTGATTATCCAGATTACGATATTTCTGTGTTTATTTTCGGTGATGTAGTTCACAATCGCAGTGTCGATCACAAATGGTTTCATCAAATCGATCCAAATTGGTTTGAAGTAGTTGAATATGTTAACTCAAAAAATAATTTCATTGATTTAGCAGAAAAGTTAGATGTGAAAGTTCCTCAAACTCAGTGTTTTGAAGATAAAACCAAGATTACTAATTGGGATGATTTTGCTTATCCTTGTTATCTCAAACCAGCAGTATCTGTGGATGGGGTAGGTATCCATCGTTGCCAAGATCAACAACAACTGAAAGAAGCTTTAAAAGAGTTTGATGATAAAGTACCATTACAAATTCAACAAGAAGTCAATTCTTTTAATTTTCTTAATTTACAATATCGCATAAGCGAGCGCGGTTTAGAGCGTTTTGCTGCTACCGAACAAGTTTTGGATGGATATGCACATCAGGGTAATCGTTATCCTACCAAACATCAGCCTTGGTCAATTGTCGAACCAATGGCAGAATGGATGTATCGACAGGGAATGAAAGAAATATTTGCTTTTGATGTTGCAGTAGTAGAAACAGAAACCGATCCAAGTTATTATGCGATCGAATGTAATCCTCGTTTTAATGGTGCATCCTATCCTACTGCGATCGCTAAAAAATTTCAAATACCTAGTTGGACTTGTGAGAATTTTGAAACTAAATATCGTTCTTTAGCAGAAATTGATCTTAAAGATCTTGAGTTCGATCTTGGTAAACAAACAGGTGTAATTATAGTTAATTGGGGTACGATTTTAACGGGGAAAATAGGAATTTTATTAGCTGGAACAGTTGAACAACAAAAAGAATTAAGAAAAATTATTAAACAACGACTTGATTAGGATTCAAACCTAATTTAATGGATTTGATTAGAACGAATAAAATCTTTAATACAACTAGCAGGTAAAATCTCAAACTCTGAGTTAGGAAAAATATTACATTCATTTCCTAACTTAGCTAAAACTAATTCTTGTTTTTGTTGGACAATGGAAATAGCATTGTTAAATTCTGGCTGAAATTGTTTTAACCAAGTATTATTTTTTAAATAGTCTGCTTGAAACGCATTGCGATCTATTAACCATAAATCAATCTGATATTGATCAATAAATTTTTGGATTTCTGCTAAATCTTTACTGTATTGAGCTTTAATTAAATCTTTAACTCGTTGGCGAATTGGTTGGTAATAATCGAGATGATAAGGAATAGCATATTCTTGACTAACTAAAACTCTTCGTTTGGCAAAAGTAGGAATAAAATCTGCTTCTGAACTCAAAGTAGCAATTAAAAAATCTTTAGGTTGCTGTTGTAAAAATTGATATAGTTCTACTGATTTTCCTTCAACGTAACCTAAGCGATAAGGATAAGCCTGTACTGCATAAGTAGGATATAAAAGTAAACTAAGTAATCCCACAGAAATAAAGTTTTTAATTAATGGTTGAGATTGAGTAAATTTTTGCTCAAACCAATAACGAAAACTATTTATTAAAATTGCAACAGTAATTCCATCAATTAAAGCAATTAAAATTCTTAAACTGTGCTGACTATAACGACTTGGAAGATGTAATTTAAATAAAAACAAATGAGCCAAACCAAACATGATCAAAGCAGCTAAAAAAACTTGCCATAAAATTTTGCTCTTACTATTTATCTTATTAACTAAAGAAAAGTGATTTGGAAACAATCTCAACCACGACAAAATTAAACCAAAAGAACATAACAAAACGTATTGCCATTCCCTGGGAAAAAATCCACTTCTTTGTCCCGATAACCAAAAAGCGACAGGATTATCTAGAAAAAAAGTATTTCTTCCTTCAGCATAAAATTCTGGTAAGAGTTTAGCTTCACTGACAGTAATAACATTACCGAATTCGGAAGTTTTTAAACTATAGATTAATAAAATAACTCCCGCAGTTACTAAACCAGATAAATAAAACAATCGTTGATTTTTTTCAGTAATAAACTTAATAATTAAAACTACTGCGGAAAGTAATACAGTTTGAGGATAAAATAATCCTTGCAAAACTATTGTTAGTAAACAAGGTAATAAAGATTTTTTTAAAAGATAGTAAATAAAAGCAAGAAACAAGGGATAAAAAAAAGCTCTTGGTGTACCAGAAGATAAATCATCCAGCATCCAGAGATTTTGATTTAATAATAAAGTGGCAAGAAAACCAGCCAAGGGAACGGAAAAAATTTCTAAACAAACCAGAAAACAATAGATACTGGTAACAACACCAATTAACAAAGACGAGATTTTATTAAAGAAAAATATATCGATACCAAAGCTATTAATAACTTGATATAAATTAGTAAATCCCCAAGGTGCAACCGATTTAAAATAATTGGCAATTAAATCTCCTGAAAATAATTCTGGATCGCCAAACTGCTGCATCCAAAAAATATGTTGTCTGGCATCATCTTGAATTGTATAGGAAGATTGAAAAGCTAGTTTTAATCCAGCTAGGCTAAATAATATTGCTGTAGCGATGCTTAATGCAAACCAAAAATTATATTTAGATTTTAGAAAAACCATTATAAAAATGATAATAATCTTCAATGCTTTAGAATATCATTACATTAAAAATTAGTTCATTGATTACATATTTTTTAAAATCTTTTCTAGCTTTAATTTTAAATCGGGTAAATAAGTAATTACTATTTGCCAAATAATATCAAGATCGATTCCGCCTAAGTAATCATGAACTAAAATATTTCTAAAACCTGAAATACTACGCCAATCAATATCTAAATTTTCTCTTTTTAAGTTGTCAGAAATCCTCTGAGTTGATTCGGCTAAGGTTTGTAATCTTCGCAAAATGGCATCTTGTGCCATTACATTATTTAAAAATTCTTCTTTTCCTCCTTGGCAATAGGTTTCAATTAAGTTAATACAATACAATATATACTCTATATAAGCTCGATCATCTTTCATAATTTAATTGCTTCTTGCACAATACGTTTGCGAATTAAACTATGTAGTCCTTTTTCAGTAACAATATCTACTTTACAACCTAATAAATCTTCTAAGTCTGCTGATAATCCTCCAGGAAACCAAGGGGTAATTTTTGATAAATCGTAGTCAATTAGAAAATCAATGTCACTTAATGGTGTTTCTTCTCCTCTAGCTACACTACCAAAAACTCGCACGTTATATGCACCATGTTTATTAGCAATTTCGATGATTTCATTACGCTTTGTTTGGATTAATTCTTGCAGTTTCATTAGTTGAACAATCAAATTAAAATAAACCGAGTTGCTTACAAATTAAACGACACAAACTATCTTTTATTTATTGATGGCGAGGGATGGGAGCTTTTTTTCCGTTCAAAGGATTAAAATAAATATCATGTTTTCCACCATGTCTATATAGCTTACAACCTGCTTTTTCTAATTCTCGGATAAATTCTTTGCTTTTCATATTTCCAGAATTAGTTCTTTAGTTTTAGCTCCTATTGGTGCAGGTTCTTCTTCTTCTTTCATTAATTGATAGGCATCTAAAATGTTTTTTTCTAATTCTTCTAAAGTTTCACCCTGACTAAATACACCAGGTATTCCTTGAAGACGACCAACAAACCAACCATCATCGATCCAATACTCTAATGTTAGCGATCGCATTATTTTTAATCTCCGTTATTTTATCTGTATTTTATTTTATAAAAATTCAGGATATTAAAAATTTTTCAACTAAATTATTTATTAATTGTTCATCAATGATTATCATCTATTCCAATAACTTTCTCTCCTCTTGCTTCTTTAGCTACTAATTTTATATTTAGTTCTAAAAGTTTTTCTAAAATATTATCATTGGTTTTAAAACCATAAGCTTGCATTACCAAATCATCTAATTGTTGATGTAGTTGATAGAGTTTACTAGCTGGTTCGTGAAAAAATTTATTATAAAGTTGGGTAATTCCCCATTGTTTCTTTTCCATTTGTTCGGTGCGATATTGATGCAATTCGATGGTTTTATTGCGGATTTGTTCGATAATTGTTCCCGTAGGGGCGGTTTTTCCCCGTGTAGGGGCGATTCGCGAATCGCCCTTACCTAATGTATTCATATTAGTATTTTGAGGGAAAGGAAATGTTTCAAAACAAGTTTTATGAGTGTAACGAGTATCGCCTTTTAATGTAGAACTTTGTGCTTGTACCCAAAGACGATGAATTTTAGAAGTTAAAATTCCTAAAATATAAAAATCATCTGAGGCAACAACAATATTTAAATCACCAGGCAACCAATTAAGAGGTGAAGGAATAAAGATAGCCCATTTAGAAACTCGTGGTACTATAAAATAATAAGATAATGGCGCGATCTCTTTTCTCATTGATAAAGCATTTACACCGTATTTCCACCAATTCAATCTTCTTGTATTACTACGATTTTTATCTCTTTCTGGTTTTACTGTAGTTTTAATATGTTCAAAAGGTAAAATATAATCGCTAGCTTCTTCTAAACTTAAATCATGAAAATCAATTATCCATCTGTCAGGTTTTCCGCAAGAATTTTGTGCTAAATTAGCACCCATTGAAAATAGTTTTAAATATTATCGTGTGCCAGTCTAAACCAATAACTACAAAAATCGACATCTTTTACATCAGGAAACTTGGCAAATATTTTATCTACATATTCATCTCCTAAATTTAACCTCATGTGTTTACCTCCTAAAAATGGAGGATTGCCAATAATTGCGTTAGCTTTTACCCAAGGAGTAAACAAAGCATCAGCACAAATAATATTATGATCCAAACTATCTAAGGGTAAATCTCTTTCCGTCAAATTCAATTTATCAATGGCGACTTTCTTGGCGATAGTTAAAGTTACCTTTGCCAATTCGACAGCAAACGGATTGATATCCATGCCCTAAGTACAGGACAAAACTTGAAAAAGAAGTCAGAAAAAGGGTTTCATAAAAAG
>CAZLUP010000019.1:0-66443 GCA_964562685.1 uncultured bacterium | reverse complement strand
TGCTACCATACTTTGAGCTAACGACAGACAAAAAAGGATAGCCGTTAAGCTACCCTTAAATTTAATCTGTGATTGATAGGGTTAAGAGAGTAATTTTAATACCTCTTGCTCATTTTTGCCATATACCCTTGCTATTAGCTTAGATATCGGTTCTAAGCTGTCTGGATAGTCTTGTAATAGCTTTTTGGCTTCATTTAGTCCAGTTACAAAGTCAATAGCATTAGTGTTGCTGTTTAGCAGTAGGTCAATTGTCGTATTAGTCGCTTGACGTTTCTTGTAAACAGAGTCATTCATCATAGGAGTATGTCCTAGAGATTGCGCTCTAACTTCTAACGGGATACCCGCTTGCATTCCATTGATGTTAGCTAAATGCCTGAAAGCGTGAGTTTGTGTAATTGGAGCGTTCCAGTTAACAAGCCTTTGCCTTGCCCTAATATTAAAGAATTTACTAATTACTTCAGGATTGTCGCTCTCAGGCTTATTCTTAGGTAGCTTAGGCGTTTTAATGTCCAAGTATTCAACAAGGTTAGGATGCTTGGGAGGGATGATAGGTCTGGCTATTCTATAGCTTGTCTTGGTAGTAGTCCCTATTGTCGTTTTTTCTCCTACAACAATTAAATTATCTGTGTTGCTAAAGTCATTTAAAGCAGGAATAACAACCTTATCCTTGGTAGTAAAAGGTTCATCTAGATTTTGGATAGCGAACACTTCATGCACTCTTAGTCCGTAAACAACCTGCATAGAAAACACCCATAGCCAGCGTTCTCTAGTATCTATGTCAGCATTAGCTGAAAGGCTAGCAGTTATACCAAGCGTCTTATCTCTCCAGTTAAAAAAATCTTCCATCTTAATTGTTTGTAAATCGCTAAACTCTGTTTGAATTATGCTGAGGTCATCTAACACTTCCAAGAGATCGTTCCTTTTGCTCATTCTGGCTAATTTTTTCATAGCGCAGATAACATACTTGTAATTACGAGTTCCTTTCGTCTGTAGGTTGACAACCTTCATTACTTCACTGATACTTATTAGGTTGTTAACTGGCAAGTGCTTGTAAAAGCTGCCATAAGTTCTATTCCAGCAAGTAACGTCACTAGGGTTATTTTTATCCCTCTTTCTCCTTCTCCTATCTGGTCTTGACCAGAAATCATTCTCTACTTTTGCGATGGCATCTCCAAAAGTAAGCAAATCATTCTCTACTTTACCTACTTCTCTGACTTCCTTGTCGTACCACTGCCAAAATTCAATTTCACTGGTAAACGACTTTAAAGCCTCAGCTACTTTGTTAGCCTTACTGAGAGCTTCTACCATTCCATCTAGGGTAAAGGAACAGTTACAGCCATATTTACTTCTATTCTTGCTTCCTACTTTGAACTGTAAAAGAATACTTCCTTTGTCCCTGGCTAAAGAAACTCCTTTAGGTGTCATTTTCCTGTATCTTTCAAAGTCTTTAAGCAAGGCTTCATAGCCAATTTCACCATTATATTTTTCGCTCACTTTTCGCTCACTCTTACTGAAAGTATTGGTAAGTAAGCGTTTAGAGTGTTGAAGATGCGTTAATCAGGTAGATGATTTCAGGTTCGACTCCCTTATAACCCACTCTCTGAAATTCTTACCTTGCTTAAGTTTCACCTGTTTTATTGTTTTCGCTAATCCTCAAAAACAAATAATGAAAATAAAAACGCCTATTGAAAAAAAGTTTTAAATAAATTGCAATAGATAGTGTGTATTATTGCTTTGTCAGTCGACGCAGTTGAGGTAATCTATACCCAATTGCACCAACCAAAAACATAGCGATCGCAGTTATCACATACAATAATGCCATTCCTACACCTCTACCAGTACCAAAAATAGGAGCAAACAGAGAACTCAAAATACTTTGTGACTGCATAGCTGGTTCGAGAAAGCGATCGCTCAACAATCCTGCTATTAGTGTTGCACTGGCACTAACTAATTCTAAAACCAAGGAATTAGCTGCAAAAACTCGTCCTTGGAGGTTAGCAGGAATAACTTCCATCCACAAGGCAGTTTCGGAACTACCTAGAAGAGGAAAATTGAGCGAAGAACAAAATTGAGCAGGTAACCAAACAGTTAAGCTTTGACCCCATCCAAATACTGTTTTGGCAATGCCAGCCCCCATAAACCCAGCAAGCATACCGTCTATTCTTCGTTTTGTTCCGCCCCAAGCTGTTAGAACTACTGCACCAGTGATTCCGCCAATGCCTGCAATAGAAAGAATAGCACTGAGAACCTGAGAATTACTATTTGAACGAGCTAAAACCATTGGTTCGTCTATCGTAGCACCCAAATCATGAGCAAACCAAAATAAAGTAGTAACGATCAGTAAAGTGCGTAAGCTGGAACGCTGCCAGATATAACGAATACCAAAAGTGATCTCATCCCAAAACCTTTCCACCGTCTCTTTGCCTCCTTGCCCCCTTGTCTCCTCTTCTCCCCGTCCCCTATTCGGTTCGGGAATACGTATCAAAAGTAAAGTGGTGATCGCAATGACAAAAGTTGCCAGATCAATTGGTAAAATACCCTCTAAACCAATCATCGGATACAACACCCCAGCTAAAGCAGGAGCAATAATATTTGAGCCGTAGTGGATGGCAGAATTCATACTGTTAGCACGGGTATAATTCTGAGGCGATACTAAAGTAGTAATTGATGTGGAATAGGCTAGTTGTTGAATTTGACCAAAACCACCATTAATTGATGCAGCCAAATACAGATGCCAGATAGCCAAATGTCCAGTGAGATGGAGAATTAAGATCAGCAGAGTAGCACAAGCTGCGATCGCATCTCCTAACATCATTAAATATTTACGGTTGACGCGATCAACAATAATACCTGCAAATAAAGAAATAACAATACGAGGCAGTTGAGAAAAAAATCCGATCAAAGCAAGGGCTGTTGCTGAACCTGTGATTTGCCAAGCCCAGAGAGTCAAGGCAAAATCGGTCATATAACTGCCAATAGTAGAAATTAATTGACCGAACCAAATCAGGATAAATTGTCGCACTAAATTTTTTTAATTAGGTAAAGATGTAGAAATTAACCAGCTTTAATAGCTGGAATACGGGCAACGTGGGCTGACTGCAACACTTGAGGTAATTTCTTATGGGGAATAAACTTGCCTTTAGAATCAAGATAAAGCTCGGCAAACTTAACTAAAGCTTCGGGGATTTCTTGAAGAGGTAAATCAGTAAATAAATAGGTAGGTAGATGATTTGCGCACAGAGCCACTACACAACCTCTTTCGCACATCCACAGACATTCTACTGCTTGAACCACAAACTTATCGGAATTAAGTTCGTTGAGCCGATTTACCAGACTAACACCCAGAGGTGGTTCTAAATCTTTTTGAGAACTGAGATTACAAGATTGACAGACAAATAATACAGGTTTTGACATGGAAATAATTCCTCAATGAAAAGTAAGTTTAACTATTTGGTTTGATCGTTGTTAATAGTAGATCTGGTAAGGCTTCTAAGATAAGTTTGTCGGTTAATGGTCCTCGAATACTGCTACCCCATAGTTGATAATCGACAAAGAATACTCTATTTTGCTGAAAAACCGACATCGAATTGAGTAGAGGTTTTTTAGCCCATCTTTCCCTGACAACTTTTTCAGGATTGAATAAACTTTCATTAGTCGAAGATAAAACTAAAATAATATCTGTTTTAACATTGGGTAAGATCTCAAAGGAAATTTCGGCATAGTCTCGAACTCCTAGTGGTTGAACAATTTCAAAGCCAATTTCTTTTAATAATCTTCCTGTAGTGCTTTTCGGTGCTGAGGCAACATAAGTAGTTAAATTAGAATTAATCAAAAACACACGGGGATACGCTTGTAAAACAGGTTGCAGTGCCTTACGAGCTTGAGCAATTTGCTGGTCAAAAGCTGCTAAGAGTTCTTCTGCTTGCTTTTCTCGACCTAAAGCACTAGCAATTCCTTTGATGTCTTGTTGCCAGACTTGTTGTCCATCTGCTTGTTCGTCGCTAAAAAGTAAAGTAGGTGCAATTTGAGAAAGCAGAGGATATTCTTCCTGGTGCAACCATTTTTCTCCCAAAATTACATCTGGTTTAAGTAAGGTAAGACGTTCGAGCGAGGGAGATTTGCGATCGCCTAATCCGATTGGCTGTGTCGTTACCCATTTGCCTATATAGGGAATCTGTTTTGCTGGATTGTCGTAGGTTTGAATTTTTACATCCTCTGTTTCAGCATAAGCCATCGGCTGAACTCCTAGAGCCAATATACTATCTAAAATATGAGGACTGAGAGCAGCTACTTGTTGCGGTTGTCCACAAACTTCTGTTTCTCCCATCTCGTGTTGAACTAGACGGCAAGATTCTGACCTAGTGCGATCGCTCTTTAAAGAATCAGGAGAGCGATTACCATTCAGGTACGCTTCGCGACCGCAAGCTAAGATGAATAGTGAAGCACAGACCCCTAAAATTAACCAAGATAAGTAACGACGAAGTTTAGACATAAGCACAGCAGCAGAGAAATTGATCACTCACTAGTAAATCGTTAAGGTCTCAAAATTGATAAGAGGCAGAAAATTCTACAGTAAAGGGCTCCCCAGGATTGACTCTGAGATCGTCATCAGAGGATTCGATGTAGTCTACATCAAATAGATTTTTAAAATTTAGTGCCAGATTTAAGTCATCCCGACGATAGTAGATAGCTGCATCTGTTCTCAAGTAGTCATCCAGTTGAAAAGAGTTGTCTAAATTTCCTTCTCTTTCCCCAACATAAAACAAACCCAAACCAAATCCTAAACCCGATAAACTGCCCTCAGAAATTGTATAGGTATTCCACAAACTAAAAGCATTTTCAGGCACGTTAGCTAAAGAATTACCAATAGTAAAAACATTGTCTTCAGTAATTTTGGCATCAGTATAGGCATAAGAGGCAATGACATTCCAACCAGGTAAAATTTCCCCTATGGTTTGCAGTTCAATTCCTTTGCTGTTTTGTTCTCCTGTTTGAACTTCAAATTCAGGATCGTTGGGATCTTCTGTTAGTACATTAGTCTGAGTTAAATCGTACAAAGCCAAGGTGCTAGAAAGACGCTTATTTAGCCAATCAGCCTTAACTCCTATTTCGTATTGCGTGCCTCGCGTCGGTTCAAAGACTTCATTATTGGCACTCCTGCCGATTTCCTGTTCAAAAGAGCGACTAAAACTACCATAGAGAGAGACATTGTCCGCTAGTTTATAGACAATGCCCACTCTGGGACTAAAGGCACTGTTATCTTGAGATTCTTCTGGTAAGGAATCATCTAGTAAGTCTTCTGATGTAGCACCAACAAAATCTACACGCCCGCCAATAACTAAAATTAGGCGGTCATTAAACATTTTTAATTGATCTTGCAAATAAAGTCCTACTCCATCTTTGGTATCTCTAGTTCTACTGAAAGAATCTTCTAATGGTTCTCCCACGCCACCTGCGTACTCTGGTTCAAAAAGATCGATATTTTCTGCTTCTAAAAAATCTTTTTCAAAATAGTCTTCTTGCAAAACGTAATCAACACCAGCTAATAATTCATGATTAATACTACCCGTCTTAAATTTACCAGTTGCATAAGCTGTGACTTGATAGCCATTAATATCGTCAATACCTAATTCACCCGTGCGTTCTAAGGTTCGCAAATCATCTTGTAAGGCATCAACAAAAGCTTCTCTTTGTTCAAGTTGATAATTAAAGTAACTTAAAGCATGACGCAAAGACCAATTTTTACTAAAGTTATGTTCTAAGTCATAGCCAATCTGAGTAAACTTGCGATCGTTGCCGTCAAAATTAGGTTCGCCTACAAATTGATCTCTGGGGATTTCCCCATTCGGATTATTTAAAATTGTTCCTTGGACTGGTAGCCCTACACGTTGCGGAGTACGAGAGTTGAGATATAGTCCCTCAAAACTTAGTTTGGTTTTTTCTCCAATTTGCCAGCTGAGGACTGGGGCAATGGAGAAGCGTTCGACATCCACATCGTCCACATCAATAAATGTACCGGAGTGATAAATAGAAGTATTCAAACGGTAAGCTAAGGTTTTACTCTCGTTAAGAGGCCCAGAAAAATCAAATGCACCTTCAACACTATTAAAACTGCCATAGCTAGCCGATAATTCGTAGAAAGGAGATGATAAAGGTTGTTTGGTTACCACATTGATAATACCTCCAGGAGAAATTTGTCCCCCAACTATAGATGCAGGTCCCGATAAGATTTCTAATCTCTCGACATTGTTTAAGTCTCTTGGCGGTTGTAAGATGCTAGAACCTTCGGAAATTCCATTTCTCAGATAGTTCAAATCAGTATCAAAACCACGGATGAGAACGTTATTAAAATTACTCACAGGGGAACTTGATTGAGTTACTCCGACAGCACTTCTTAAAGCATCGGAGAATTTAGTCACTCCTTGGTCTTCAATTACTTGCTGAGGTATTACTTGAATTGTTCCGGGGGTATCAATAATTGGGGTATCGGTACGAGTAACACCTGCATCGGGAACAAAATAATCATCATCTGTTTCTGCTTCTCCCGTAGCAATAACTTCGATCTCTTCATCTGGAGTTTTTTGAGCGGTTGCTCCGTCGGGAGTCACACCTAGAACCAAATTGTCTTGATTAGAAATTACTTCTGCACTTGGTACTTGTTTTGTTCCAGTAATTCTGACTTGAATACTCGTTTGATCTACTTGAGTTAAGGTTATTTGGCTAATTCCTGGTGCGGGATTTTCTTGTTTAAATCCGTTTCTGAGGGAAAATCCTAACGTTGCGTCTAGAATATCAATAACTAGATCTTTTCCTTCAGGAAGAATTAGTGGTACTAACTGTTGTCTGGATGGGCTTTCCAGTATCAATTCTAAGCCATTCTCTGTTTGGTTGATTCGTACTCCTGTTACTCGGGCAATGCCTTCCTCTTGTCTTTGAACTAAAAGATCTTTGGCACTCAAAGAAATAGGTTCTAATGACTCATTATTGCTGCGCTGTTTCGTTTTCTTAAGTAACTGTCTTAAAGCTTGGTTGTTTTGAGAACTAGTTTGATTTTTTGCAAGTTCCTCCGCATTCACAGATTCAATTGATAAAGGAACTATCGCAATTAAACTAAAAGCCATCACGAGCGCATATAGCCCTCGACTAGAAAGTATCATCGCTCTTATTTGTTTCAACTCAAACATCCTCATCTACCAGCTTTTAAAATACTTATAGAAAATTATTTGCAATTAGTTAAGACGAATTGAGTTTAAGTGATTTTGCGTAGACAAGTCTATGTCCTAAAAGATAAATTTTTAGTCCTTTAAGATGTTTTGTCCAGAACGACATTGACCAGGAGTTATACCAAATCGGCGCTTGAAAGTACGAGAAAAATAGCTGATGTTGGAGTAACCAACTTGGTTAGCTACAGTAGTTACAGTTAGTTCTTCGTTCTCCAAAAGAATTCGCGCTAAATCTAAACGGTAATTTTGAAGATAGCCAAAAGGAGTATTCTGAAAGAGTTGCCGAAAACCCTGCTGTAATTTGATACGGTCTAACCCTACTTGCTGCGCTAAATTAATCACAGAAGGTGGATTAAGATACTGTTTTTGTAAGATTGCCTGAGCATGATATAAACGCTCGATGTCTTTAGAATGTAATTTTTGAGGTAAGGGTTTAAGTTGTTCTGCTTTGAGGAGTTGAGACAACTGCAATGCTAGTAATTCTAAAACTTTTCCTTCTAAGTACATACGAGCGATCGCACCAGAATAGGGATGATGCCACATTTGTTGAATCACTGTCCGCATCATTGGAGTAATTTTCCCTACAGGACAATGAAACCGAGGTGCGCGATCACTTTCGATTAACGGTTGTAGTAGTTTGGGAATATCTTCTAGTCCTCTGACAAAAGTTCTCAGAAACGCTAAATCTATGTTAATTCTGATTTTTTGCAAGGGAGTCCCTGTAAAAAATTGTTCCTTTTCTGTAATATCAGGTAAATAAAACAAATAGTTGCATCCTTGATCTTCACTGTATTCAGCTTCGACGTTCTCAATCCCAGGAGAAATAACACCTTGATTGCCAGATAAATAAAATTTAGAGACTAGCATCCGAAAGTCATGATGTTCGTTCTCAACACTGTGGTTGCAATAGATAATTTCATCATTTAAACTGAGTTCGACCCCAGAAGCAAACTGACAGATATGGCAGCTATCTTTAGACCATTTGCTGATGCTGTTTTGGACTTGATCAAATCCTCGTACATTGTATACTACCTGGTTAGATTGCAAACTTTCTAACCACTGCAAATCAAATTCTTGTTCAGTTAAGGTTTCCATTAGTATTTTTTTATTAAAGTTTAATTATAAATTTTCTCATTAATTAAAACTAATAATTAAAATTCCCAAAGAACCGTACCAAAAATCGTTTGGGGTGTAATTTCTTCATCCTCTACTCTTGCATCAAAAAGATTCTGGATGCTGATTGCTGCTTTAAAATTATCTTGAGAGTAGAAAACAACTACATCAGTTTTAAGATAACCTGGTAAGGTAAAACTATTCTCTGTATCTCCAGGGCGATCGCCATTCCAAGTCATTCCACCACCAAAACCCAAACCCTGCCATTTACCTTGATTAACTTCATAGCTAGTCCAAAAACCACTACTATGACTTGCTACCCCTGCAACCGAATTTCCTACTGTGATTATTTCATCTTCAGTAATTTTGGCATCGCTATAACTATAAAACCCATACACCCACCAACCAGGAGTGATTTCGCCTCTCAGTTCCCCCGTCCAATATCGACTTATTTGCTCGTTAATTTGTAGCTCGAAATAAGGTTGGTTTGGATCTATGGTTGTAATATTATTTTGAGTTTCGTCATAGAAGGAAAAAGTTACTAACCAGTTTTTATCTAGTTCGGTTTCTATCCCCAGTTCGATTCCTGTATATACTTCAGACTGTAAAGGTTGATTTCTCGCATCAGTTCCCTCAATCGGTTCGGCAGCATAATGCAAGGTAGTATACAGAAGAGTATTTTTAGTTAGTTGATAATCAAGACCTAATTCGGGATAAAAATTATTGTTCTCAATTGGTTCGACAGAAGGTAGTTCGCCAAGATCGCTCGTATCGTTAATTACGGCATCGAAGGTTCCTTCAAAATAAAACAACAGGCGATCGCTGAAAGTGATTTCATGAGAGACAAATAATCCTAAATAATTTTTTTTACTAATAAAATCTTTAGTTGAGTAAGGACTGGGAAGAAGAGAATCAGTAACAGTTTGCGGAGGAAAAACTGAATCATTAACGCCTTCACCAGAAGTAAAAAAAGGATTTTTATTAACTTCTATGCCAATTGTGGTGGCTTGTTCTAAAGTTCCAATCTGAAAATCATGAGTTGTTTCTAAAACTAGGTTATAAAACTCTTCGAGGGGAAATTCTCCATAATCAAAATAGCATTCTGTATCTAGTTGAGATGTAGCTAAATTATGACTGCGATCCCAACTGAGATAAGCTGCACGGAAAGAATTAGTCATTGTCCATGCCTGAGAAGAATTATATCTTTGAATAGTCAATTCCTGAAATTTTGGAAAAATGGCAACTTTCCCCTAGATAACTCATTAAAAGAAATAGTTGGCTGAGAAATGCGCCAAGATTCTAAGTTGATTGGAGTAGCTAATGTAGGTGAAGATTTCAGTAAAAAAGTAAGATTGGTAATTGTGATTGAAAAGATCGAGACTAGGGTTTTAAAACTATTTTGAATCATTTTTAAGCTTAATTAATTTTGTTGTGCGCATCAATAAAAAAAATATTTTTTCAATGAATTAGGTTTTAAGTCACTAATTACTTGTATAATCTAATTGCTTATTATTTGCAACAAATCAAGATGAAGCTTAAGTCTTTATCTCTATCATAAAAAGTGTCATTTTAGATGAAATTAGCAATAATAAGTTTTAAATTATAAATATACGGGATGGCTTCAATTCTATCTCAATAAATCTTTGGTTAATTTCTAGTGAGAGGCTATGGCTTATGTTGCCTTTCTACGTTGAGCAGATTACCAGAGCTTGTACACCTCGTTAATTAGCTTTAATTTTGTTAACAAAATTGACTATAACTAAGAATAATTTGCATTAATTGTTAAAAGATTGTACAGTAAAATTGCTGAATAATCCAAACGGTTTATATGAGTTCAAAGAAAGACTGTTCTTACCTATCAATAACAGACATATAGGTGCGTAGGCTTGAGCAACGCTAACTTAAGATTAAAATCTCAACTTTAGTAACTTTCTTTTATTAACAGACTTTTTACATAACTAATCAATTTTTGCCTACATTGTGATTGCAAAGATGAATCAACTTGACAATAACTTACTAACAAGTCATAGCTACTTTTCGGTTGTCCAACTTCTGCGCCAGCAAAGTCGCAAACAACCCAATGCCGATGCTTTTATTTTTTTAGAAGACGGGGAAAGTCAAGAGACTAAAGTTACTTATCAAGAGTTAGATTTGCGTAGTCGACAAATTGCTACTCACCTTCAATCATTGGGTTTAACAGGAGAAAGAGCTTTATTACTTTATCCTTCAGGGTTAGATTATTTAGCAGCTTTTTTTGGGTGTTTGTATGCAGGAGTCATTGCCGTTCCTGCTTATCCTCCAAAAAACCAAAGAAATACACCTCGGATAGAAGCTATTGTAGCAGATTCACAAGCAGCGATCGCTTTAACAACTAAGACACTTTTACCTAAAATGAAGTCTTGGTTAGGAAATTTACAATGGCTGGCAACAGACGATTTGGTTACAAAAATTGAAGATCATTGGCAAGAATTAGATTTAAATAAAGACACAATTGCTTTTTTACAATATACATCGGGTTCGACAGGTACACCAAAAGGAGTAATGGTAAGTCATGGAAATTTACTGCACAACGCAGCAATGACTTATCGTTGGATGGGACATTCACCTGAGAGTAAGTTTGTTTCCTGGCTACCTATTTATCATGATATGGGATTGATTGGCGGGATTTTGCAACCTTTGTATGGGGGTTTTCCCTGTATTTTGATGTCGCCTACTTCTTTTTTACAACGTCCCTATCGTTGGTTACAAGCTATTTCTAAATATGGTGGTACTACTAGCGGTGCGCCTAATTTTGCTTATGAATTGTGTGTCAGAAAGATTAGTGATGAACAACGTTCCTGTTTAGATTTAAGTAGTTGGCAGGTAGCATTTAATGGTGCTGAACCGATTCGTCATGAGACTTTAAAGGAATTTGCTGCAACTTTTGCTGAATGTGGCTTTCGTGAGGAGGCTTTTTATCCTTGTTATGGCATGGCGGAAGCGACGCTGTTGGTTTCTGGAAGAGATAGGAAGAAAAGGGGAAAAGAAGACAAAGAAGTTTTATATCGAAGTAAAGCTGTAGATAGATTTGCTTTGGCTGAAGATCGAATTATAGAAGTCTTTGAGGAAGAAGATAGTAAAACTTTAGTTGGTTGTGGTACAAGTATTCCTGGGCAAAAAATTGTAATTGTTAATCCCGAAACTTTGACTCTTTGTGAAAATAATTGTGTCGGCGAGATTTGGGTTACTGGGGATAGTGTTGCTAAGGGTTATTGGAATCGTCTAGAAGAGACAGAAGAAGTATTTCACGCCAAGACGCAGAGACGCAAAGAAGAGACAAGGGAAGAGACTGTAGTTGAAAAAAGCAAAGGGATTTCTGGGGCTGATTTTCTCCCCGTCTACCCATCTCCCTATCTTTCCAACAGCGATAATGATACATCTATTGAGCAACATCATTTTTTGCGTACTGGTGATTTGGGTTTTCTGGATGATTCAGGAGAGTTGTTTGTTACTGGTAGATTAAAAGATTTAATTATTGTTAGGGGACGTAATCTTTATCCGCAAGATCTTGAATTAACCGCCCAAAGAAGTCATGACGCTTTGCGTTTGGATAGTAATGCAGCTTTTACGGTAGAGATAGACAAAGAAGAAAAATTAGTAATTGTACAAGAGTTAGAGTTTCGCGCTAAACCTAATCTGGAAGAAGTAATTACGGCTATTCGGCAAACTGTAACTGAAATCCATGAGATAGAAGTTTATGGCGTGGTTTTAATTAAACCAGGTTCGATTCCCAAAACTTCAAGTGGAAAAATTCAGCGTCGGGCGACTAGAAACAAGTTTTTAGAGGGTAGATTAGATACTGTTGCTAGTAGTGTTTTAGAAACTCAGGAATTTGTTGATGCAGAAAATAATTTAATTAAAAAAGAATTTTTACAACTGTCTCCCCAAGAACTTGTAGCGCAATATCTACAATCACAAGTCGCCCGAGTACTAAAAAGATCACCTCAAGATATTAATTTAGATCATTCTTTAACTTCTTTAGGGCTTGATTCTTTAAAAGTTTTTGACTTAAAAAATCAGATCGAAGCTGATTTAGAAGTAACAATCGCGATCGCAGATTTGTTTTCTGGATTAACCACGCGATCGCTTTCTAATAAAATATTAGCTCAATTAAAAACAAATAGTTCTTCAAAATCAACATCTCTTCAAAGAGCTACTACCAGTAATAATATTCATCCAGTTTCTTTTGCTCAAGCTAGACTTTGGTTTTTAGATCGTCTTCAATCTGGCAATCCTGCCTATAATATCTCGTTTGCGGTGCAGATTGAAGGCAAACTGGAAGTTAAACGCCTAGAAAATTCTCTTAATCAGGTTATTGCTAGACATGAAATACTAAGAACTTCTTTTGGTACATCAGAAGGGAAACCAGTACAAATTATTAATCCTGTTTTGACAGTCACTTTGTCAGTAGTGGATGTACAGACAGAGATATCCCCTCAATTACCTCTTAGAAAAGCTACTGTTGACACAAAAGTCTGGGGGGAACAAGAGTTAAAAGTCGCCCCAATTACCCCCAATGTTAGCGGTTACGAGGGCAGGGGATTTAGGGGGCAAGATACAAAAATCAAATTAATTACAACACAAGAACATCAACAGCCTTTCGATCTCACTCAAATACCTCTATTACGACTGAAATTATTACGTCTTGCGCCAGAAAAACATCTTTTACTGTTGACCATGCACCATATTATTGCCGATGGTTTGTCAGCAGAAGTCTTTATGACAGAAGTTGCCCAACATTATCAGGGATTATCTTTACCAGAATTACCAATCCAGTATAAAGACTTTGTTTATTGGCAGCAGCAATCATTTCCAGAACTTCAATTAATCGATTACTGGAAACAAAAACTCAAAGATGCACCACCTCTATTACAATTACCTACAGATCGACCAAGACCACCAGTACAAACTTATCAAGGCAAAAGTCAATCTTGGGAATTACCAGCAAGTTTAACAAATCAATTACAAAATCTTGCTCAACAGAAAGACGTTACTCTGTTTATGTTGATGCTGGCAGCATTTAAAACCTTACTCTATCGATATACTGGACAAGAAGATTTGATTGTTGGTTCACCGATAGCTAACCGTAACCATGAAAAACTAACAGGTTTAATCGGCTTTTTTGTAAATACTTTAGTATTACGGAGTAATTTAGCAGGAAATCTCAGTTTCTTAGACTTATTATCTCAGATCCGTCAGGTAGCATTAGAAGCTTATGCCCATCAAGATTTACCTTTCGATAAATTAGTAGAAGTATTACAACCAGAAAGAGATTTAAGCTATACACCTTTATTTCAGGTGATGTTTGCTTGGCAAAATTCGCCTCAATTACCAGCAATTCCTCATCTAAGTTTAAGTGAATTTAAAGTCGATCCTCAAATAGCACAATTCGATCTTAGTGTATCAATTGAAAATTCAGCAGAAAGATTAATTACTACGTTTGAATACAATACAGATTTATTTGATGATGCAACTATTACCAGAATGATAAGTCATTATCAAAACTTGTTAGCAGGAATTGTTGTTCATCCTCAAGCCAAATTATCCGATTTACCTTTATTATCGAACCAAGAAAAACAACAAATACTAATAGATTGGAATCCAACTTTAGTTGATTATTCACAAGTTTCAATTCAGCAACTTTTTGAAACACAGGTAAAGCAAAATCCTGATGCTGTAGCAGTAGTTTTTGGCAACCAACAATTAACCTATCAACAGTTAAATAATCAGGCAAATCAACTAGCTCATTATCTACAAGAAATCGGTGTAAAACCAGAAATATTAGTTGGAGTTTATTTAGAACGTTCTTTAGAAGTTTTTATTGCTGTTTTAGGAATCATTAAAGCAGGTGGTGTCTATCTTCCTCTTGATCCAGAATATCCTATCGAAAGAATCGCCTGGATGTTACAAGATAGTTCTCCATCGGTTATTTTGTCACAAGAATATCTAAGAAAAAATTTACCAACTCATTCAGCTAAAGTTATTTGTATTGATTCTGAATGGGACAGTATTCATCAAAAAAGTTTAGCCAATTTAGAGATTAGGATTACATCAGAAAATGCTGTCTATACAATTTATACTTCAGGTTCGACAGGTAAACCTAAAGGTGTAGTTTGTACCTACGGAGGTTTAGTTAATACTTATCTAGCTTGGCAAAAAGCTAACTTGTTACCTGATAGTAATAACAGTTGTTTTTTACAAATGGCGAGTTTCTCCTTTGATGTTTTTACAGGAGATTTAATTAAAGCTTTGTGTTCGGGAGCAAAACTAGTTATTTCTCCTAAAGAGTTAGTTCTAGAACCGAAAAAACTTTATCAATTGATGCTTCAAGAAAAAGTTGACTGTGCTGATTTTGTTCCAGCAGTCTTGATGAATTTAGTTAACTATTTAGAGCAAACTAATCAAACTTTAAACTTCATGAAATTATTGATAGTTGGTTCTGATAGCTGGTACATCAGAGACTATCAAAGAGTTAAAAACTTATGTGGTTTAAACACGAAATTAATTAATGCCTATGGTGTTAGTGAAGCAACAATAGATAGTACTTATTTTGAAGCTGAAAACTTAAATTTATCAAGTGACGGCATTGTTCCTATTGGTCGTCCTTTTCCTAATACCCTAGTTTATTTATTAGATTATAATTTACAACCAGTTCCTATTGGAGTTTGGGGTGAAATTTATCTCGGTGGTGTTAGTTTAGCTAGAGGATATTTAAATAATTCTGAATTAACCACAGAAAAATTTATTGAAAATCCTTTTTTGGAAGGGAACAGGGAACAAGGAATAGGGAACAGCAATAATCATCTCCCACTCCCCTATGGGCGAACCACCGTTCGCCCCTACCCTATTCCCCTACTTTATAAAACTGGAGACAAAGCCCGCTACCTACCTGATGGGAATATTGAATTTTTAGAAAGGATTGATAATCAAATTAAGATTAGAGGTTTTAGGATTGAAATAACTGAAATTGAAGCAGTTATAAATAAACATCAAGATATTAAACAAGCTGTAGTTATTGTTTATAATGAAGGTTCAAATAACAAAACTTTGGTTGCTTATCTAGTTCTACAACAACCAGAAGAAAATCAATTAACAGAAGAATTAGTTCAAAAATTAAGAACTTATTTAAAAGAACAATTACCCGATTACATGATTCCTGTTAATTGGCAATTATTGAAAGAATTACCTTTGACTGCCAATGGTAAGATTGATCGGAATGCTTTGAAAAAAATTAAGCTCAAGGGCAATTTGCAAATTGCCCCTACTACAAATTTACCTCGTAATAAACAAGAACAAATAATCGCCGAAATTTGGCAAGAAATACTTCAGCGAGAAAACATTGATGTTAATGATAACTTTTTTGATGTAGGTGGTCATTCCTTACTATTGACTCAAGTACAAGAAAAACTAGAAAGTTCTTTCCAAATAAATTTAACTATTACGGATTTATTTAAATATCCCAGTATTAGTTCTTTAGCTACTTATCTAAATCAAATAGAGAATAATTATTTCATAGTAAATAACCGCAATAATTCTGAGCAATTTATTAATCGCATTGACAAACAAAAAACAGCGATCGCTCGTAAAAAGCAATTACGGAGGAAAAGCAAATAATGAATAGTGGAGCAAGTTTAAATACTGAAGAAAGTATTGCTATTATTGGTATGGATGGTCGTTTTCCTGGAGCAAAAAATATTGAGCAATTCTGGGAAAATCTTAAAGCAGGTAAAGAATCTATTACTCATTTAACCGATGATCAATTATTAGCTAATGGCGTAGATAAAACTGTTATCAATGATACTAATTATGTTAAAGCAGGAGCATTTTTAGAAGATATCGATCTCTTTGATGCTAATTTTTTTGGTTACAATCCTAAAGAAGCATCCGCGATCGATCCTCAACATCGTATCTTTTTAGAATGTGCTTATTCTGCTTTGGAAAATGCTGGTTACAATCCCGAAAAATATGCGGGAAAAATTGGTATTTTTGCTGGAGTGGGTTGGAATAATTATTTATTATTTAATCTCAATCCTAATGAAGATTTTTTCAAAACAGCTTTAGGTTATCAAACAGTAATTGGTAACGAAAAAGATTTTTTAACTACTCGCATTTCTTATCTATTAAATCTTACAGGAATAAGTATTGATATTCAGACAGCTTGTTCCACATCTTTAGTTGCTACTGCTATGGCTTGCCAAAGCTTATTAACTTATCAATCTGACATGGTTTTGGCAGGAGGAATTAGTATTTCTAACCTCAAGAAAACGGGATATTTGTATCAGGAAGGTGGCATTTTATCGCCTGATGGGCATTGCCGTGCTTTTGATGCCCAAGCACAGGGAACTGTACCAGGAAGTGGAGTAGGTGTAGTTGTTTTAAAGCGGTTAGGAGATGCTTTGACTGACGGTGACAGCATTCATGCTATCATTCGCGGTTCGGCTATTAATAATGACGGTGCTGGTAAAATTGGTTACACTGCTCCTAGCATCGATGGACAAGCGGAAGTCATTGCCGAAGCTTTAGCTTTAGCAGAAGTTGAACCCGAAACCATCTCCTATATTGAAACTCATGGTACGGGAACTCCTTTAGGAGATCCGATTGAAATTGCTGCCTTAAACCAAGTTTTTCAAGATAACACCGATAAAAAAGGTTATTGCGCCCTTGGTTCAGTAAAAACTAATATCGGGCATTTAGACGCAGCAGCAGGAATTACGGGATTAATTAAAACGGTTTTGGCACTTAAACACAAACAGATTCCCCCTAGCTTACATTTTCAACAACCTAATCCCAAAATTGATTTAACTAATAGTCCTTTTTACGTCAATACTGAATTAAAAGAATGGAAAACCCCAGGATATCCACGACGGGCAGGGGTTAGTTCTTTTGGTATTGGTGGTACAAATGTTCATGTTGTACTGGAGGAAACCCCAGCTCTCGTAGGGGCGAACGGCCGTTCACCTTTACAGAAATTATTAGTTATTTCGGCGAAAACTGAATCAGCATTAGAGAAGGCGACGGATAATTTAGTTGAACATTTAAATAAACATCCCGAATTGGATTTAGCGGATGTGGCGTATACCTTACAGATAGGGCGTAAGGAATTTAATTATCGTCGCATGGTAGTAGGAAAAGATGTTGCAGATATAGCGATCGCTCTTCAATGCAGAAATCCTCAAAAGGTTTTAACTCATTGTACCCAACAGGAACGTTATTCAATTGTCTTTATGTTTCCTGGGCAAGGTTCTCAGTATGTCAATATGGGTAAGGAACTGTATGAAACTGAACCTGTATTTCGTGAGTGGGTTGATCGCTGTTGTCAATTATTAGAACCTGAATTGAAGTTAGATTTGCGCTTGTTATTGTATCCCGTAGGAGCGATTCGCGAATCGTCCTTACCCAATTCGCCTCTACAAGAAACTGAAATCACCCAACCAGCTTTATTTGTCATCGAATATGCTTTAGCTCAATTGTGGATGTCTTGGGGTATTAAACCTCAAGCTGCCATTGGGCATAGTATTGGGGAATATGTAGCTGCAACTCTTGCTGGGGTAATGTCTTTAGAAGATGCTCTGCATTTAGTCGCACGAAGGGGTAAGTTAATTCAGCAGATGCCTCCAGGTTCGATGTTGGCAGTTTCTTTATCGGAGACAGAAGTATTGTCCCTACCCAATGATGAATTATCTTTAGCTGCTAGCAATGCTCCTAACTTATGTGTTATTTCTGGTAGTACTGAAGCGATCGCAAAACTGCAAAATCAACTCAATGAGCAAGGAATTGAATGTCGTCATCTCCATACCTCTCATGCCTTTCATTCGGCAATGATGAATGATGCGATCGCGCCGTTTCAACAAGAAGTTGCTAAAGTTAAATTAAATCCGCCTCAGATGCCTTTTATTTCCTGCGTGACAGGAACTTGGATCACCGCAGAAGAGGCAACCAATCCCCATTATTGGGCAAAGCATATCAGGGAAACAGTTCGTTTTGCTGCGGGAGTTGATCAACTCTTACAAAATTCTCATCACATCCTACTAGAAGTGGGTGCAGGAAGAACTTTATCTACTTTGGTTAGACGTAATTTTTCTCAAGCAACAGGGCAAATCGTTTTGTCTTCCTTACCTCATCCCAAGGAACAAGTTTCGGATCATGCTTTTATCTTAAATATGTTGGGTAGGTTGTGGCTGGCAGGAGTAGAAATTGATTGGTGCAATTTTTCTGCTGATCAAAAGCGTCGGCGAGTACCTTTACCCACTTATCCTTTTGAACGTCAACGTTATTGGATCGATAGTAAAGAGGCAGAAGCACCCAGAAACAGAGATGCAGAGGAGAATATTGCTAAAAAAGTCAATATTTCTGATTGGTTTTATGTTCCTACTTGGAAAAGTGTACCTTTAGTTCAAACAAATAATCTTAGTCAAGAAAGATATTTAGTTTTTGTAGATAGTTCGGGAATTGGTGAACAATTAGTTGAACAATTAAAACAAAACGCAACAGAAGTAAGTGCTGTATATTGTGGAGACAAGTTTAGTCAACAAGATGATTGTACTTATGCTATTAACCCAACTAACCCTGAAGATTACCATACTCTTTTAACAGCGGTCGCGCTTACCAGCAATCTCCCCACCAAAATTATTTACTTGTGGAGTCTTTCACCCCATCTCCCCTACACCCAATCTTTCTACAGTCTCATCTACCTCGCCCAAGCACTCGAACAACAACAACCCCAGCACAAAATTCAAATTGTGATTGGTACAAATAGTCTTTATGACATCATCGGTAATGAAACCTTGTCTTATGAACAAGCAACAGTCTTAGGTGCGATCGCAGTTATTCCTCAAGAATATACTTACCTTGATTGTCGTCTAGTTGATCTTGTAATTTCAGAGTCTGAGCAAAATTTAATTACAGAATTTACCACTGATACTAAAGATCAAATTGTTGCTTATCGAGGTAATCGTCGTTGGGTACAAACCTTTGAATCAATTCCTCTGACTAAAAATACCAAGGCAAAATCTAAATTACGACAAGAAGGCGTTTATCTAATTACAGGAGGAATGGGTGGTGTTGGTTTAGTTTTAGCCGAATATCTAGCTCGTACCGTCCAAGCTAAACTTATTTTATTAGGACGTTCTCAATTACCTGCCAAAGATACTTGGGATGAATGGTTAAGCAATCACGACACAGAAGATTCTACTAGCCAGAAAATCATCAAAATTAAAGATTTAGAGGCTTTAGGTGCAGAAGTCTTACCTTTGACGGCAGACATTTGCGATCGCGATTCAATGGAAAATGCGATCGCTCTTGCTTTAGAACGTTTTGGCACTATTAACGGTGTTATTCATGCTGCTGGTATAGCTGGTGGTGGCATCATTCAATTAAAAACTCCAGAAATAGCTGAAAGTGTCTTTGCACCGAAAGTAATAGGAACATTAGTTCTTAATGAGGTTTTAGCAGGAATAGACTTAGATTTTCTCGTGCTTTGTTCTTCTCTTAGTTCTATTGTCGGAGGATTTGGACAGGCTGACTATTGTGGGGCGAATGCCTTTTTAGATGCTTTTGCTCGTTTTAACAACAATCATTGTCATACTGTGGCAATCAATTGGGATGCTTGGCAAGAAGTTGGGATGGCAGTAAATACAGAAGTTCCTTCAGAAATGAAGCAATGGCAAGCAGATAATCTCAAACATGGATTGTTGTCTGCTGAAGCAGTAGAAGTATTTGAAAGAGCTTTAGTCAGTGAGTTGTCACAAGTGATTGTCTCCACTCAAGATTTGGCAACAACAATAGAGGAAAATAACAATTTTTTGGCTACCTATCAAACCAAAGCTAGATCTACTTCACACGAAAATGTGAGTAAAAATTATGTTGCTCCTAGTAACAAAATTGAAAAAACTATTGCTAAAGTTTGGCAAGAAGTGATAGGGTCTGAAAAGGTTGGAATTCATGACAACTTTTTTGAGTTAGGTGGCCATTCTCTGCTTGCTGTGCAGGTTACTGCGCGCTTAAGAGAGGTTTTTCAACTAGATTTGCCCTTGCGGACACTTCTATTTGAAGCTCCTACCATTGCCCAGTTAGCTGTTGCTATAGCGGTTCAAATCACGCCAGCAGCAGAAAGTGAAGAAATGGAACAATTATTAGCAGAAATCGAGAATCTTTCGCCTGAAGAACTCGAACAAGAACTTGCCCAAAAATCTTAAGTGAGTTAAAAAAAGTGTTTTTTTTGTTTCAGTTTACTGAGATTTTTTCTTAAAAAATTGGAAAATTAGATATCACAATCGATCACTGTTTTGTACCTCACCAATAAGATAACGATTCGATAGGACATGATCTGAGATGAAATTTAGCCTACTATACTTTTCTGGAGATGGATCGACAACGAGAACGGATAAATACAATCTGTTACTTGAAACAGCTAAATATGGCGATATTCACGGTTTTAAAGCGATTTGGACTCCAGAACGTCATTTTCATCCATTTGGAGGACTTTATCCCAACCCTTCAGTAATATCTGCTGCTTTAGCTATGGTGACTGAAAAAATTCAACTGCGATCGGGTAGTGTGGTCATGCCGTTACAAAATCCTGTCAGGGTTGCGGAAGAATGGGCAGTAGTAGATAATTTATCTCATGGTAGAGTGGGCATTTCTTTTGCTTCTGGTTGGCACGCAGATGATTTTTTACTGCAACCAAGTAATTATGCTAACCGCAAAGAAGCGATGTGGCAGGGAATAGAAGTATTTAAACAGCTTTGGCAAGGGGAAAAAGTTCAATTTTTGGGAGGAACGGGAAAACCTGTCGAAATTCAAACTTTTCCTCGACCGATACAGAAAAAAGTACCAATTTGGATTACTTGTGGGGCTGATGAAAGTTTTATTGGTGCAGGCAAAATTGGCGCAAATGTTTTGACTTCTTTACTGTATGAAACAACTAATAATTTAGCCAGACAAATAGCTCTTTATCGTAATTCTTTACAGGAACATGGTTACGACCCCAAGCAGGGAAAAGTAGCTTTAATGCTTCATACCTTTATTGGGAACGATGAAGAATCGATTAGAAATCAAGTTAAAGAACCTTTTTGTAATTATATAAAAACTCATTTTGGTTTAGTAGAAAAATTAGCTGAAAAAATTGATTTTCCTGTCAATCCAGACACATTTACTGAAGACGATCGCACTTGTTTGTTTGATTTTGCCTTTGAACGTTATCTTCAAGGAAGAGTAATGATTGGGACAAAGAAGACTTGTCGTCAAACAATCGAACATCTCAAAAAAATTGGTGTAGATGAAATTGCTTGTTTGATTGATTTTGGTTTAGATTTTACTTCGGTAATGGATAGTCTAGCGAAACTCAAAGATTTAAAAGAAGAATATCAAAGTAAACAATTGGTCGGGCAATATTCAGCTTTAAGTTTTTTTTAAAAATAGCAGTTTTAAATCATTCATAAGAAATATGAACCTACCTTCTGCCTTTTGGCACTAACTTATGTTCACAAATTTTAGAGGATTACTTTAAAAACAATTTAACAATAAAGTAAGGAAAAGTATTAATGGTACAATTTCAAACTGAAACTGAAATTAATCAATCTCAATTTCAACAACTTTTAGAAACATTATCTCCTCAAACTCAAGAATTTTATGAATATCTGATTGAGAAAGATTGTGCTGTTGGTTTAAGAGAAAAAATTATTTTGTCTGTTAAATCTACTTATTATGCTTGGCGAAACAGAAAATATTGGCAAGATTTTGACCAAATCAATAGTTACTGTACCTTTATTGGTTGCGGTAGAACTGGTCATAGTTTAATCGGTTCTTTAATCGATGCTCATCCAGATATGGTGATGTCTGATGAGTTAAATGTAATGGCTTTAATTGAAAGTGGTTTTAGTAAAAAACAAATTTATTCTTTAATTATTGAAGAATCTAAAATTCAGGCAAAAAATGGGAGAGAAGTTACTGGATATTCTTATCTAGTTCCTAACCAATGGCAAGGTGAATTAAGAAAAGTAAAAGTAATTGGGGATAAGTTTTCTACTACAACTACTGCTATTTTGCAACAAAAACCTTATTTATTAAATTTATTAAGTAGTAAACTGGGTACTTCAATCAAATTTATTCATATAACCAGAAATCCTTACGACGTTATTAAAACCTTTACTACTCGTGAAGCAATAGATTTAAAAACTGCTATCGAACTTTATTCTTTAGCTTGTCAAGCGATCGCAGAGGTAAAAAGTCGAATCGAGTCTGACAATCTTCTTGAATTTTCCCATGAAGCTTTTTTAGAAAATCCTCAGCAATACTTGATAGATATTTGTCGATTTTTAGAGGTAGAAACTACTCCTAATTATTTGAGTGATTATAGCAGTATTGTTTACAAATCTCCCCATAAAAGTCGTTATGAAATTGATTGGGATTTGGAGTCAATTGATTTAGTTAAAAAGATGATAGATAATTTTTCTTTTTTACAGAGTTATTCTTTTGAAGCATAAGTTACACAATTGTGTTTTCAAGGAAGTCTGGTTGATAAATTTGAACTTGAGTTGGTTATGAGTAATATATCTGAAAGAATAGCTGCACTTTCTCCAGAACAAAAAGCTTTATTAGAACGTCGTCTTCATCAAAGAAAGTTAAATAATTTAAAATCACAAACAGAAATTAAGCCTCAAAAAAAATCTGATGAGACGACTTTGTCTTACGCTCAAGAGAGACTCTGGATTCTTCAGCAGTTACAGCCAGAACTTCCTTTATACAATGAAATTAATCTTTTTAAGCTAACAGGTTCTCTTGATATTTCATTATTAGAAAAAAGCTTTAATCAAGTTCTTCAACGTCATCAAGTTCTGCGTAGTAAGTTTATCACCAAAGATGGAAAACCAGTTGCTCAAATTGTTCCTCTTCAATGGGTAACTTTGCCTGTTGTAGAAATCGAGGAGCAATCAAACCCTGAAGCTAGAGCGATCGCTTTAGCTACTCAAGATGCGCAAATACCTTTTAATTTATCCGATTTTCCGTTATTTCGCCTGAAATTGTATCAGATATCGCAACAAGAATATCTTTTGCTACTGGTAGTTAATCATATCATCTGTGATGGTTGGTCTATGGGTATTTTTATCCGCGAAGTAGTTACTCTTTATCAAGCTTTCCTGGAAGGAAAACCATCACCTCTACCAGAATTATCGATTCAATATGCAGACTTTGCTTGGTGGGAAAAACAGTTACCAGATCAGATATATGCAACTCAACTGAATTACTGGGAGAAACAATTAAGTGGTAGTTTGCTTAACCTAGAACTTCCTACTCTTAATCAGCAAATCAAAACCAGCAAAGTAAATTCTTGCCGAGGTGCAAGGGAATCAATTTTATTATTGCCACAACTAAGTCAGGCACTGAAAACTTTAAGTCAACAACAAAATGTAACTTTGTTTATGTTGTTGTTAGCAGCATTTAAAGTTCTGTTATCTCGCTATACCGCTTTAGAAGATATTTTAGTCGGTTCTGTGACCGCTAATCGAAACCGCCCAGAATTAGAAGATGTGATCGGTCTTTTTATCAATACGTTAGTACTAAGAAGCGATTTATCAGGCGATCCAACTTTTGTTGAGTTACTCCAACAAGTTAAACGAGTAGCTCTTGAAGCTTATTCTAATCAAGATTTACCCTTTGAAAAATTAGTTGCTCATTTACATCCCGAAAGAAATACTAGTCAGTCGCCTTTATTTCAGGTGATGTTTATTTTGCATAATTTGCCAAGTGCCGATTTAGAACTACCAGGGTTAACTGTAAAAGAAGTCGCGATCGATAATGGCATGGCACTATTCGATCTTACCCTAGAAATTAAAGATAGAGAAAGTGGTTTAGAGGTTTGCTGTGAATATAATTGTGACCGCTTTGGGGTTGAGCAGATCAATAAAATGTTACTTCATTATCAAACCCTGTTGGAAAATGCGGTTGTCAATCCCGATTTGCATCTATCTCAAATTAATCTGTTAACTGAAGCAGAAAAACAGCAATTATTGTTTGAATTTAATGATAATAATCGAGATTATCCTGTCAACCAAACCATAGATCAATTATTTGAGGCTCAAGTAGCCAAAACTCCCGAAGCAATTGCAGTAATTGATCGGCAGTCTCAATTAACTTATCGCGAACTGAATGCTAAAGCCAACCAACTAGCAAGATTACTGCAAAGTTTAAATTTACAACCAGGAGAATTGGTTAGTATTTGGCAGGAAAAAAGTGTTCATTTTGCGATCGCTATCCTAGCAATATTAAAAGCAGGTGGAGTTTATGTTCCCATCGATCACACTTATCCACCAGAAAGAATTGCCTATCTACTTAGCAATAGTGCAAGTAGGATTGTACTGAGTGATGATTTATGTCTCAAGAATTCTGCTAGTATTTTAGAAAATTGTCCTGATTTAAAATATGTTGTCTCGGTAAATAGTTGGAATTGTTCTGACGTTTCCATCCCTCAAACAGCTACAATCTACACTACAGAAAATTTTCAAACATTACCGACCGACAATTTAGAACTTCTTCTTACAGGAGTTGAACCAGCATACACGATTTATACCTCTGGTTCAACAGGAATGCCCAAAGGAGCGATGATTAGACATGGTGGCGCAATTAATCATATCTATGCCCAATACGATGCCCTTCAATTAAATTCAGATTTAACCTTCCTACAAAGTGCGCCCGCCTCATCCGATATTTCCGTTTGGCAATTCCTCGCGCCGATTCTCATTGGTGGTAAAACCGTCATCATCAATACTGAAACTGTTTGTAATCCAGAATTCTTATTTCAAATCATTCAACAAAGCCAGATTACCCTGGTGGAATTAGTACCAATAGTACTTAGAAGTTTAATCAATTATCTAGCTGATTTATCTCCAAATCAAAGACAATTATCATCTCTGCAATGGCTGATGGTAACAGGAGAATCAGTTTCAGTCGATTTAGTCAATGAATGGCTCAACTTATACCCTAACATTCCTGTAGTTAATGCCTATGGTCCTTCGGAAGCTTCGGATGACATTACTCAAGAAATTATTACTCAACCCCTACCAGCAAATCAAAGAAGTGTTTCAATTGGTAAACCTCTAGCCAACTTAAACCTCTACATCTTAGACCGAAACTTACAACTATTACCAATTGGAGTAGCAGGAGAAATTTGTGTCTCAGGTTATGGAGTAGGAATCGGATATTGGCGCAATGAAGAGAAAACCGCAGCTAGTTTTGTTCCCAATCCGTTTCCTGAAACAGCTAAACCATTACCAGGAGTAGAGACAGATTTACTTTATAAAACAGGAGATCAGGGGCGATGGTTGCCCGATGGCAGTATCGAATATCTCGGCAGAATTGACAATCAAGTTAAAATCAGAGGTTTTAGGCTGGAATTAGGGGAAATAGATGCGGTTATCGCCAGACATCCAGCTATTAAAGATTGTGTAGTAATTGCTCACGAGGATACCACTGGAGATAAAAAATTAGTTGCTTATTATCTTGCTGAAGAAAAATTAGAACCAATAAAACTAAGGGATTTCCTCAAATCTAAATTACCAGAATATATGATTCCTTCTGCTTGGGTACAATTGAAGGCGTTTCCTTTAACTCCCAATGGCAAGATTGATCGCAATTCTTTACCCATACCTGATTTTGCTTCCACTACCACTCAATATCTTGCTCCTCGTAATGCTACAGAGGAAACTTTAGCTAAAATTTGGCAAGAAATTCTGAACGTTCCCCAAGTAGGTATTGATGATAATTTCTTTGAATTGGGGGGACATTCTCTACTAGCTACTCAAGTTGTTTCTAAAATTCGTCAAAGTTTATCGGTTGAGTTACCTCTACGTTATTTGTTTGAGTATCCAACTGTTGCTCAATTAGCTAATCAACTAGAAAATAGTGTTGCTCAAGAAATACCACCCATTCAACCTGTAGCTAGAGATCAAGATTTACCTTTATCTTTTGCCCAACAAAGACTGTGGTTTTTGGCTCAATTAGAACCAGAATCCTATGCCTATAATGGCTCTAGTATTTTAGAACTTAAAGGTGAACTCAACCTAGAGGCACTTACAGCAAGCATCAACGAAATTGTCAAAAGACATGAGGTATTACGAACAAGTTTTACTGTGGTTGATGGGCAACCAAAACAAAAAATTACTTCTGAGTTAAAGATTAATTTAGCGATCTCACCTTTACAAAAGTTATCGCCAACGGAACAGGATACGGAAATCAAACAACTAATCCAAGTTTATACCCAACAAGTATTTGATTTAAGCCAAGCTCCTTTATTTAGACTTAATCTCTTCCGACTGGAGACTAATCAACATCTGTTGTTACTTACCATGCATCATATTATCTCCGATGCTTGGTCAACAGGGGTATTTATTCAAGAACTTTCGGCACTTTATACAGCTTTTGTTAATAATCAACCAAATCCCCTACCAGAGTTAGCAATTCAGTATGCAGATTTTGCTGTGTGGCAACGGCAATTATTACAGGGAGAGTTTTTAGCAACTCAGTTGAATTATTGGGAGAGACAATTAAGCCATAATCTTTCTGTCTTAAACTTACCTACTACTCGTCCTAGACAAGAAGTTACTACTAACCCCAGTGCGCTAGAAACTTTTTTAATTCCTGTCGAGTTATCCCAAGCAGTGGGGCAATTATCTCGTCGGGAAGGAGTGAGTTTGTTTATGACTGTGTTAGCAGTTTTACAGGTGTTACTTCAACGCTACACCAATCAGGATGACATTGTAGTCGGTACGGATGTAGCCAATCGTAACTGCTCGGAAATCGAACCTTTAATTGGTTTCTTTGTCAATTTATTGGTTTTAAGAACAGATTTAAGCGGTAATCCTTCTTTTACAGAGTTATTACAAAGAGTACGCCAAGTAACTTTAGGAGCTTATGCTCATCAAGATTTACCTTTTGATCGCTTGGTTAAAGCTTTACAACCCCAAAGATATTTAAGTTATACTCCGCCTCTGTTTCAGGTGTTATTGGTAATGCAAAATACTCCGATGCCTGTGTTTGAGCTACCAGGATTGAGTTTAACACTGAGGGAAGTAGAAGATACCACCACCAGATTCGATTTGGCTTTGTTTTTGAAAGAAACTGAAGTTGGAATTGAAGGGGAATGGCAATACAACGCGGATTTGTTTGCCCAAACTACGATTACCAGTTTGTCTACTCACTTCCAAAATTTACTCAACAGCGTGACAGAAACACCGGATGCTCGCATCAATACCCTCAAAATGTTGAGCGATCAGGAGCTAGAAGAATTAAATCAAGCAAAACAACGGAAAAAACTTTCTAAATTAAATAAATTTAAAGCAATAAAACAAAACTATTAACTTTTTACTTTTGTACAGACGTAACATGTTACGTCTCTACTTTCTGCCTACTCTTTACTGACTATCTAGGATTTTAACTTTATGCCAACTCCAACTCTTCAAAGCTTTCAGCTTTCACCTCAACAACAAAGACTGTGGTTGTTACAACAAAATGATGGGAGCTATGTAACTCAAGCTGCGATCGCGATTGAAGGTAATTTACAGCCAACTAGATTAAAGCAAGTTGTTGAACAAATTGTCGCTCGTCATCAAATTTTGCGGACAAACTTTTGTCGTTTATCTGGTGTTAAATTGCCAGTAATGACTATCAGCGAGCGCAATTCCTTTGGTTGGAAAGAAAAACAGTTGAGCGATCGCGAATTCAATCTTGAGGAGTTGTTTGAGTTAGCTAGAAAGCAAGAATATAACCTAGAAAGCGAGCCAATCTTACGGTTAGTTTTATGCCAAGTGGCAACAAATAGCTACATCTTACTAATTTCTTTACCTACTTTATGTGGCGATCGCTGGACGTTGAAGAATCTGTTTAACGAGATTGTTGATGGTTATTCTAACTCTCTAGATCTCTCAGAGGATGAAGTTGTACAGTACGTTCAATTTTCTGAATGGCAAAATGAATTACTGACAGATGAAGATGCTGAAACAGCACAACAATTTTGGCAGCAACAACAACTTCCCTTCGTAAGATTACCTGGAGAGCATCAGTCTGACAACTCATCACCAATGGTGATTAAGAGTTTAGAATTAGCGATTTCTTCAGAGTTAACCACTCAACTAGAAACAATTGCTCAAAAGTATCAAACTTCCACTGAATTAATTTTATTAGCCTGTTGGCAAATATTGATCTGGCGGATTACAGAAGCACAAAATTTAGTAATTGGGATGGAATGCGATCGCCGAGAATATGAAGAAATGCACTTAATTATGGGATTATTGGCTACCTGGCTGCCAATTAAGAGTGATTTCACACCAGAGCTAACTTTTACTGAAGTTTTAGAACTAACTAAACAGACTTTAGAATCAGTTCGAGAATGGCAAGATTATTTTGTACCAGAAGAGGAATTCGCTTTTCCTATCGGTTTTGAGTTTCAAGAATTTCTCACTCCCAGAAATACAGGAGAAGTATCATTTACTCTGGTAAAACAATGCAGTTGTATTGAAAAATTTAAACTTAAACTATCCGCTATTCTTCACGATACATTACGGCTAGAAATTAATTACGATCGCAACTATTTCTCTCCACAAAGCATTGCGGCAATTGCTCAACAATTTCAAACCCTGTTAGCAGATGCAGTTCAAACTCCTACTACCAGAATAGATCGATTAAATCTCCTTACTTCAAGCGATCGCCATAAGCTACTCTACGAATTCAATCAAACTCAACAAGACTATCCTCAAGATCGATGTATTCACCAACTGTTTGAAGCGCAGGTAGAAAAAACACCCGATCACATCGCTATTATCTTTGAAGAGAAACAGTTAACTTATGCTCAACTCAACCAACAAGCCAATCAGCTAGCTTCCTATCTACGCCAACGAGGTGTTAAACCTGAAGTTTTAGTAGGCTTGTACTTAGAAAAATCTCATCTAGCAATTGTCGCGCTGTTAGGAATTCTTAAAGCAGGAGGAGCATACTTACCTTTAGATCCTAACTTCCCTGCCACAGCCTTGAGCGATCGCTTGGAAGCGACTGAGATAGTTGTAACTGATCAAACATTAGCTTCTAATTTAACTCAATTTACCAAAGAAATAATATGTCTCGATGCAGACTGGGAAAAGATTGAGAATCAAAGTAATGCCAATCTTCCCAACGAAACAAACAGAGAAAATCTAGCTTATGTGTTGTTTACTTCTGGTTCGACGGGAAAACCAAAAGGAGTCGCTATCGAACACCAACAACTCCTTAATTATTACTACGCCATCTCAGAGAGAATCAATTTAGCCGAACATCAGAGTTTTGCCTTGGTTTCCTCCCTGACTGCTGATTTAGGCAATACAATGATCTTTCCTGCTTTGTTAACTGGGGGATGTCTGCATATCATTTCTCCAGAAATAGCAACCAATCCCGAAGCTTTTGCAGATTATTGCGATCGCTTCTCTATAGATTGCCTGAAAATTGTTCCTTCTCACCTCAATGCTTTACTCAGTGCTGCTGAACTGCAGAAAATCTTACCGAAACAATGCTTAATTTTAGGTGGAGAAGCTTTAAGCTGGCAATTAGTTGATAAAATCCGCCAATATCAGCCCGATTGCCAAATTTTCAACCATTATGGCCCTACAGAAACCACTGTTGGCGTTTGTACTTTTGCAGTTACCAACGAAACCACTGTCTCACCATCTGAAACAGTTCCGTTAGGTAAAGCGATCGCTAATACTCAAATTTATCTTCTTGATCGTAATTTACAACCAGTACCTATCGGCGTACCAGGAGAAATTTATATCGGTGGTTTACAAGTGAGTCGAGGTTATTTAAATCAGCCTCAATTAACCAAAGAGAAATTTATTCCTAATCCATTGTTGGGGGTAGGGGCAATTCGCGAATTGCTTTACAAAACTGGAGACAAAGCCCGATATCTACCCGATGGTAATTTAGAATTTTTAGGTAGAATCGACCATCAAGTTAAAATTCGGGGTTATCGCATCGAATTAGGGGAAATAGAAGCCACATTACAACAACATCCTAATATTAAAGATGGAATTGCTACAGTTACAACTGACAAATCTGGAACTAAACGTCTGGTTGCTTATGTTGTTCCCCAACCACAGCAACAATTAAGCGATGCCGACATACACGATTTCCTTCAACAAAGATTACCAGACTATATGGTGCCTGGGATATTTGTTCAGTTAAAGACTTTACCTTTAACCCCCAATGGCAAGATAGATAGGCAAGCATTACCCGAACCAGAACGAGTTACATCCCAGTCAGAAAAAGAGTTTGTTCCTCCTCGTAACCCCACAGAAGCAATTTTGGCGGATATTTGGGCAACTGTTTTAGAAATCGAACGAGTCAGCATTCATGATAATTTCTTCGAGTTAGGGGGAGACTCAATTTTAAGTATTCAAATTGTTGCCAAAGTTAACCAAGCAGGGTTACAAGCTACTCCAAAACAAATCTTTGAATATCCTACCGTCGCTAGTTTAGCAGCCCAAATAACGACCAAGAAAACCGAGCAAGAAATTGAGGTAACTCCTCAAGAGGAAAATAATTATGAACCTCTTTTACTTGAATTAAAAGATAAGATTGCACCGAATTTATTAGAGTCCATTGAAGACATCTACGAACTGACACCCATCCAAAAAGGTATCCTGTTCCACAGTTTATATGATTCAGAAAACGGACTTTATTTATTCCAAGCTACCTTTACTTTAAAAACCTTACTTGATCGCAATGCTTTTGAACAAGCTTGGCAACAAGTAGTTCAAAGACACACAATCTTACGCACAGGCTTTTATTGGGAAGATGTGGAACGACCCTTACAAGTTGTCTACAAACAGGTAACAGTCCCCTTTGAATATCATGATTGGCGAGGAGTCGAACAGCAACCAGAACAAATGAACTCTTTTCTAGAAAGCGATCGCTCTGATAGCTTCGATCTCGCTCAACCTTGTCCAATGCGTTTGACTTTATTCCGTTTGGCGGAGGACATTTACGAACTGGTTTGGACTAGACATTTTATTGTCGCAGATGGTTGGTCTGCTCCGCTACTGCTCAATGAAGTAGTTCAAATTTATTTATCTATCTGTAACAAACGAGAATTATCTTTAGCTCCTAGCACTCCCTTCCGCAGTTACATTAACTGGTTTCAAAAACAAAATCCATCTAAAGCAGAGCAGTTTTGGCGCACGATGCTCAAAGGAATTAAAACTCCTACCCCTTTAGATAATTTATATGGTTGTGATCAGCCAGAGCCAGAATACGAAGATCGACAAATTGCTTTATCTCCAGACATGAGCAACGCGCTCAATGAGTTTGCCAAACAAAATCACTTAACTTTAAATACTTTAATCCAAGCAACTTGGGCAATCTTACTAAGCTATTACAGTAGTCAGACAGAAGTAGTCTATGGCTGTACTGTTTCTGGTCGTCCGCCCGAATTAGATGGTGTGGAATCGATTGCAGGGATGTTACTTAATACTTTACCTGTCAGAGTGAAAGTTGATCCCAACGAGACTATTTTACCTTGGCTCAAACAACTCCAAAACTTATTAGTGGAAATCCGTCAATACGAATATAGTCCCTTAGTAGAAGTAAAAGCTTGGAGTGAAATTCCACCAAATTCATCTTTATTTGAAAGTATTGTTGTCTTTGAAAATTTACCAGAACCTGAGAGTTTACGGGAAGATAAAAGAGAAATAGAAATTACTGATTTCAACACTTTTTATAAAATTAATTATCCCATTACTGTCGTTGTCGTTCCCGTTTTTCCTTTATTAGTAGGAATAAACTATGACTTTAATGTCGTTGCTCGCAGCACAATTGACGCGATTTTAACTCATTTTGAAATTTTACTCGACTTTATTGTCAATCATCCTGATCGTTGTTTGAAAGATATCTCGCTCTTAACAGAAAAACAAAAACAAACTATCGCGAGGTTAGAACAACAAGTGATTTTTAATTTTTAAATTTTTTAAGGGCGAATTAACCATACAGAAAACTCAACCATTCATCATTGTCAAACCATGAAAATTTTTGAACAATACGAATCAAACGTAAGAAGCTACTGTCGAAGTTTCCCCACCGTATTTAATAAAGCCAAAAACTCAATCATTTACTCAAGCGATCGCGAATATATTGATTTTTTAGCTGGTGCTGGTGCTTTAAACTACGGTCATAATAACGATTACATCAAACAACAAATCATTGCCTATCTAAACGAAGACGCGATCGCTCATGGTTTAGACTTTCATACTTCTGCTAAAGAAGAATTTATTAGCAAATTTCAACATTCAATTCTCAATCCAAAAAACCTCAACTATCGCCTACAATTTTGTGGTCCAACTGGAACAAATGCGGTTGAAGCTGCCTTAAAACTAGCCAGAAAAATTAAACAAAGAACAGGCATCTTTTCTTTTATGGGAGCATTTCATGGCATGACCGCAGGTAGTTTATCAATTACAGGAAATAAAGAATTAAAGGCTGGTATATATGGTCTGAATAACGACGTTACTTTTATGCCTTATCCTTATGGAAACATGGCAAAATTTGATACTTTAGAATATTTAGAATTAGTACTAACTGACACTCATTCAGGTATCGATAAACCAGCAGCAATTATTTTTGAAACCGTACAAGCAGAAGGAGGAATTGTTGTCGCACCAATCGAATGGATGCAGCGATTAAGAGATTTATGCGATCGCCATGACATTTTATTAATCTGTGATGATATTCAAGTAGGTTGTGGTCGTACGGGTCCTTTTTTCTCCTTTGAAAGAGCTAATATAGTTCCTGATTTAGTTGTTCTTTCTAAATCAATTAGTGGTTATGGTTTACCCATGTCACTATTATTAATTAAACCAGAATTAGACATCTGGAAAGCAGGGGAACATACAGGTACTTTTCGGGGAAATCAATTAGCATTTGTTGGTGCAACTGCTGCTCTTGAATATCGAGAAAATGTTGAGCTTGAGAAGGAAGTAAGACTCAAAGAATTTTTCTTAAAAAGTTTCTTAAATAAAAAAATTCAACCAATTGATGAGAAAATAGAAATACGCGGAATTGGAATGATTTGGGGAATTGATGTTAGTAAATTTAACGATCCTACTTTAGTTAAAAAGATAAGCGATCGCTGTTTTGATTTAGGATTAATTATTGAAAGAGTTGGTAGAAATGATACCGTTCTAAAAATTTTACCTCCTTTAAATATAGAAATGTCGGTTCTTCAAAAAGGTTGTTCGATCATTCAACAGTCTTTGAGTGATTGTTTAACTAAAAATATCTATAGCAATTCTCAGCTTGAAGAAGTTAGTGTTTAACAATTTCTTTCTAGGGAATTACCCATTTAAAAAACAAGTAATAAGAATTTGATTCAATTTAAACAAATGATTGCTACTAAGGATAGTCCTAATCTACTGACTCACGAAGAATTATTTTTTCATAAAGTTTATTGGTCAAACCAATTAGCTGGAGAACTACCAGAGACAAACTTAATTCTCGATTATCTTAGACCAACATTTTCTACAAAAAAAGACCAAGAAGTTTGTTTTGAACTTTCTCAAAAAATATCACAAAAGATTCTGCAAATTACTCAAGGTTCTCATTTTTCAATTTATTTATTACTTTTAACAAGCTCAGTTATTTTTCTCCATCGATATCTTGCCCGCGAGGAAATAATTGTTGGTTCACCTAGTTATCAAAGTGAGGGATCGTCCCTGCCGTCGAACGGCAGGGCTTGTGAACCCCGTGAATTAGACCAGGTTATTCCTTTGCGTTTTAAACTTAATTCAAAGCTTACTTTTAAAGAGATATTAGAACTAGTTAAAAATAAGACGATTAAATCTTATAGTTATCAAAATTATCCAGTTTTAGATTTAGTTCAGCAATTACAACTTCCTCAATCAATTAATAAATGTCCGATTTTCGATCTGGTTATTGCTTTAGAAAATATTCATCACTCAATTCCTGAAGAAATCAACAACGACATTACCATTACTTTTTCGATTGAACAAAACCTCATTAAAGGAAAAATATTTTATAAAAGTTCTCTTTTTAAAGCAGAAACTATTGAATTATTTAAGCAATATTATCTCAAATTCTTAATTAAAAGTATTAATAAAATTAATAATTGCCAGTTATCAGAAATAGAGATAATTGACGGACAAGAACGCTTGAAAGTTTTGCAAGAATTTAATCAAAATAATCAAAAATATCCTGTTAATAAAACCATTGCTTGTTTATTTGAGGAACAAGTAGAAAGAACAAAGGATAGCATTGCTGTAATTGATCGAGATATTCGTTTGACTTATCAAGAACTTAATCAAAAAGCAAATCAATTAGCTAAATTACTTCAAAATTTAAATATACAACCAGGGGAATTTATTGCTGTTGTTAAAGCCAGAGATATTAACTTTTTAATTGCAATTCTGGCAATTTTTAAAGTCGGGGGAGTTTATGTACCGATTGATCGCACCTCTCCACCTGAAAGAATTAAATATATGGTTACTAATAGTCAAGCAAGGACTATTTTAACCGATAAAGTTAGTTTAGAATCGCTAACCGAATTTCTGAGCGATTGCCCTGAAGTCAATCATTTGGTTTGTTTGGATGGTGAAATCAACGAAGACAATTACAATACTTCTATAAAAATAAAAAATCGCAATTCAATTGCCCAATTTTCTTCAGATAACCTTGATTTTGAAGGAAAAGGAAGAGATTTAGCTTATACAATCTATACCTCTGGTTCAACAGGAATGCCCAAAGGAGCAATGATTAGACATGGTGGCGCAATTAATCATATCTATGCTCAATACGATGCCCTTCAATTAAATTCAGATTTAACCTTTCTACAAAGTGCGCCCGCCTCATCCGATATTTCCGTCTGGCAGTTCTTAGCACCCCTTCTAATCGGTGGCAAAACCATCATCATCGATACCGAAACCGTCTGCGATCCTCACAAACTATTTCAAACCATTCAACAAAGCAAGATTACCTTAATTGAATTAGTACCCCAAGTACTCAAAAACTTACTGCAATACCTAACAGATTTACCTCCCCAAGCTAGACAACTACCATCTCTAGAATGGATGATGGTAACAGGAGAATCAGTATCCGTAGAACTAGTCAATCATTGGCTGCAATTATATCCCAACATACCAGTAGTCAATGCCTATGGCCCATCAGAAGCTTCTGATGACATTACTCAAGAGATTATTACTCAACCCCTACCAACAAATCAAAGAAGTGTTTCAATTGGAAAACCTCTAGCCAACTTAAACCTCTACATCTTAGACCGAAACTTACAACTATTACCAATTGGAGTAGCAGGAGAAATTTGTGTCTCAGGTTATGGAGTAGGAATCGGATATTGGCGCAATGAAGAGAAAACCGCAGCTAGTTTTGTTCCCAATCCGTTTCCTGAAACAGCTAAACCATTACCAGGAGTAGAGACAGATTTACTTTATAAAACAGGAGATCAGGGGCGATGGTTACCCGATGGCAGGATTGAATATCTAGGGAGAATCGATCATCAGGTCAAAATACGGGGATATCGGATTGAATTAGGGGAAATTGAGACTATTTTAAGTCAACATCCAGAGATTAAAGAAGCAGTTGCCCTAGTTGTAGAGGATAATTCAGAAGATAAAAAATTAGTTGCCTATGTTGTTCCGCACCATCCCAACTTAGTAAATAATCGCGAACTGATTCCACAACTACGTCAGTTTCTGGAAGCAAGATTACCCAAACAGATGATTCCCTCTGCTTTGATGGCTTTACCATCTTTTCCTTTAACACCCAGTGGCAAGATAGATCGACGGGCATTACCAGCAATTGAAGCAACTCCCAAGGAATTCCTACCACCCCAGACAGAAACAGAGAAGACAGTAGCAGCAATTTGGACAGAAGTCTTAAAACAAGAACAAATTAGTAATGACGACAACTTCTTTGAATTAGGGGGACATTCTCTCTTAGCGACTCAAGTTATTTCCAGATTAAGAGAGCAATATCAACAAGAAATACCTCTGCGTAGTTTATTTGAACAGCCAACCGTAGCTCAATTAGCTAACTACCTTGACAGCATGAAAGCCCTACAAGACTTACAAACTATCCCCTCAGAAACAAACAGCGATCTCGCCAAAGGCGAGGCGCGGTGCGATCGCGAGGAAATTGAATTATGAAAACTATTAATGAGTTCTTATCCTATCTTAATAGTTTAGATGTCAAACTCTGGACTGAAACTACCCCAGGAGCTACTTCGGAGATTCGCTTACGCTGTAATGCTCCTAAAGACGTACTCACACCAGCCTTAAAAACAGAACTGGCACAACGGAAAGCAGAAATTTTAGAGTTTTTGCAAGAAATTAACCAAACTTCGGCTGCTATTCAACCCGTTGCCCGAACTGGTACAATCCCGTTATCCTTTGCCCAACAAAGGTTATGGTTTCTTGATCGTTTAGAACCTGGCAATCCGTTTTACAATCAACCCTCAGCTTTTCGTTTAACTGGTGAGCTTCAAGTTGTCATCTTGGAAAAGAGTTTACAAGAAATTATTAAAAGACATGAAATTTTAAGAACTACATTTACCACAGTTGCAGAACATCCTGTTCAAGTTATCTCACCCACAGTAGATTTTCAGCTTCCAGTCATTGATTTAACAACTTTATCCCCTGCCGAAAAAGAACGAGAAATTAAAAAACTTGCTCAACAAGAAGCTCAATCTCCCTTCAACTTAGAACGGGATTTATTACTGCGAGTTACTCTGATCAAATGCAGTTGCCAGGAACATATTATTTTATTTACTACCCACCATATTGTTTCTGACGATTGGTCTACAGGAATTTTAATTCAAGAAATAGCTACTCTTTATCAAGTCTTTTTGGAAGGTAAACCATCACCTCTACCAGAATTATCGATTCAATATGCCGATTTTGCCGTCTGGCAACGTCAATGGTTACAGGGAAAAGCACAGCAAACTCAACTCAATTACTGGAAAAAGCAACTAGGAAATAATTTACCAATCTTAAACCTACCCACCGATTATCCTCGACCAACTAAATTAACCTATCAAGGAGCTACTCAATCTTTCACCCTCTCCCCATCTTTAACTAAGGCTCTCAAAGCTCTTTGTCAGCAGCAAGGAGTTACCCTCTTTATGCTATTGCTGGCAGCTTTTAAAGTGTTACTGTATCGCTACAGCCATCAAGAAGATTTGGTAGTCGGTACTCCCATCGCCAATCGCAACCGTGCTGAAATTGAAGGCTTGATTGGTTTCTTTGTCAATACCTTGGTGTTGCGAACTAACCTAGAAGGCAAGCTCCGTTTTACGGAATTATTACAACGAGTCAAACAAATCACCCTAGAAGCATATAGCCATCAGGATTTACCCTTTGAAAAGCTCGTTGAAGAATTAAAACCAGAGCGTCATCTCAATCGCAATCCTTTGTTTGATGTGATGTTTGCGCTACAAAATGCGCCAGAGTCAGAACTAAAATTACCAGGATTAAGTTTAAGTTCAATTGACGAAGATAGTAACACAGCCAAATTCGATCTCAGCCTAGATCTATTTGAGTCGTCTTTCGGTTTAACAGGAGCGTTTGAGTACAGCACCGACTTATTTGAAGCTAGCACCATTGAAAGAATGATCGGGCATTTTCAGGTGTTATTGAAGGCAATAGTTACTCATCCAGAAACTAAGCTGTCAGAATTACCTTTATTAACTGAAGCGGAAAGAAACCAAATCTTATTCCATTGGAATGATACTAAAATTGAATATCCTTTAAATCAATGTATTCATTCCTTATTTGAAGCACAGGTAACTAAAACACCGAATGCAGTAGCAGTTGTTTATCAAGATCAACAATTAACCTATCAAGAATTAAATACCAAAGCTAATCAACTAGCACACTATCTACAAACATTGGGAGTCAAACCAGAGAGTTTGGTGGGTATTTGTGTTGAACGTTCAGTAGAAGTGGTTGTTGGCATATTAGGCATTCTTAAAGCAGGTGGAGCTTATTTACCGCTAAATCCAACTCATCCCTTGGAACGTTTAGCTGAGATGTTATCAGATGCCCAAATTTCAATCTTGGTAACTCAACAGCTTTTAGTAAAATCTTTTGATAAATATCAAGCGAATTTAGTTTGTTTAGATTCAGATTGGGAATTAATTGCTCAACAAAACGATCAAAACCCCATCAGTGAAGTTACAACTAACAATCTAGCTTATGTGATCTATACCTCTGGTTCAACAGGTAAACCAAAAGGGGTGATGGTAGAACATTCTAGTTTGGTTAATAATTACTTTGCTTGGAGAGATGTTTATCAATTAAACTCGCTTAAAACTCATCTCCAGATGGCTAACTTTGCCTTTGATGTTTTTACTGGGGATTTAGTTCGCGCTTTATGTTCGGGAGGAAAATTAGTTCTGTGTCCCCAGGAGTTTTTGCTTGATGCAGAGCAACTTTATTCATTAATCAAGCAATATCAGATCGACTGCGGTGAATTTGTGCCTGTAGTCTTGCGAAATTTGATCGAGTATTTAGAAAAGAGTAACCAAAAATTAGAGCTAAAACTAGTTATTTGCGGTTCGGATAGTTGGTATGGTCGAGAATATCAAAAATTCCAACAATTTTTAGACAAAAAAACCAGACTAATTAATTCTTTTGGCGTAACTGAAGCTACTATCGATAGTTGTTATTTTGAACAGCAAGCACAGCAATTATCATCTGAACAGTTAGTTCCAATTGGTAAACCGTTTGCCAATACACAATTATATATTTTAGATTCGCATTTACAACCAGTTCCTATCGGTATCACAGGAGAATTATATATTGGTGGAGCGGGAGTAGCACGAGGTTATCTCAATCGGTCAGAATTAACCAAAGAGAAATTTATCCCTAACCCTTTATTGGACGTAGAGATATTTCATGAAGTATCCCTACAGAATTCAACATTATATAAAACTGGCGATTTAGCTCGTTATCATGCTGATGGCACAATTGAATATCTCGGACGCATTGATCATCAAGTTAAAATTCGGGGATTTCGGATTGAATTAGGGGAAATTGAGGTAGTTATAGCCAGTTACCCTTTAGTTAAAGATTGTGTCGTTGTTGTTCATCAGGATGCTACTGGAAATAAAAGATTAGTTGCTTATTATATTTCTGAAGACAAACTAGACATTAAACAACTAAGAGATTTCCTCAAATCCAAACTACCAGAGTATATGATTCCTTCTACCTTGGTGGAATTAAAGGCATTTCCTCTAACTCCTAATGGTAAATGCGATCGCAATTCTTTACCTATACCTGATTTTACTTCAACTACTACCCAATATCTTGCTCCTCGTAATGCTACAGAGAAAACTTTAGTTGGGGTCTGGCAAGAAGTGCTGAATCTTCCCCAGGTAGGTATTGATGATAATTTTTTTGAATTGGGGGGACATTCTCTACTAGCGACTCAAGTTGTCTCTAAGATACGTCAGAGTTTATCGATTGAGTTACCTCTACGGTGTTTGTTTGAGTATCCAACCGTCGCTCAATTAGCTGAGCAAATAGCAAGCAGTGTTACCCAAGAAATACCTCCAATTAAACCTGTTGCGAGAGATAGGGATTTACCCTTATCCTTTGCTCAACAACGTCTATGGTTTTTGGCTCAATTAGAACCAGATAACCCAGCTTACAATATCCCTGAAGCTTTACGCGTGCGAGGAAAACTAGATGTAGAAGTTTTAATTCAAACTCTTCAAGCAATTATTGAGCGACACGAAATCCTCCGCACCAACTTTAAAGTAGTTACTGATGAACCGATACAGGTTATTCATTCCCAGAGCAAGTTTCAACTAACAACAGTTGATTTAACTAGTTTATCTAAGACAAAACAAGAACCAGAAGTAATCAAACTCACCGAACAAGAAGCATTACAACCATTTGACTTAGAAACAGACTCTTTACTCAGAGTTACCTTAATTCGGTTGGATGATTTAGAACACGTCATCCTCTTTACCATGCATCATATTATCTCCGATGCTTGGTCAATCGCAATTTTAGTTGCAGAAGTTGCCACCCTTTATCAAGCTTTTGCTCAACAACAACCCTCACCTTTGCCAGAATTACCTATTCAATATGCAGATTACGCTGTTTGGCAACGGGAATGGTTACAAGGAGAGGTGTTAGAAAAACAACTCCACTATTGGAAACAAAAACTGGGTGGTAAATTACCTGTGTTGAAACTGCCATATCAACAACCACCCCTAGTTAAAACTAATCGCAGTCTGAGTCATAAATTTGAACTGTCTCAAGAGTTAACCCTTGCTATACAGCAACTATCTCGTCAGCATGATGCCACTTTGTTTATGGTTATTTTGTCGGCACTGAAAGTTTTACTATATCGCTATACCCAACAGGATGATATTGTCGTTGGAGCAGACATTGCTAATCGCAATCGGGCTGAAACAGAAGGATTAATTGGATTTTTTGTAAATTTACTGCTTTTGCGCACTGATTTATCAGGTTATCCGAGTTTTAGGGAATTATTAAGCAGAGTCAAACAAGTAACTTTATCAGCTTATGCTCATCAAGACTTACCTTTTGAGCGACTCGTTCAAGAATTACAACCATCCAGACAACTAAATCAAACATCTTTATTTCAGGTGCTATTAGTTATGGATAATGTTCCCACACAAACATTAGAACTTCCTGGTTTAACTATTTCAACGCTCAAAGAAATAGATAGCCAAGCCAAATTCGATCTCGTTTTATTTATTTCTGAAACACCATCAGGAATTGTTGGGACTTGGACATATAATAGCGATCTTTTTGACGGTAATACCATCAGTAAATTGTCAGAACATTACGTAACTTTACTACAAAATATCGTTTCCCAACCTGATACTCGAATTAACAATCTAGCAATCATTACGCAAACAGAACAAGAGGTACAAACAATGGCAGAAGTAACCCAAGCAAAAAGTAAGTTTAATAAGTTTTTAAAAGTTAAACCTAAAGCAATTACCTTACCATCTTCTGAGGAATTAATTAAAACAGATTTTTTACGGTCTGGACAAACTTTACCTTTAGTAATTACTCCTGCAGTCAAAGATTTAGATCTTATTGATTGGGTCAAAAATGAGAAAAAGTTTTTAGAAAAGAAATTACTTCAACATGGTGCAATTTTATTTCGGAATTGCCAACTTAATTCCATTACTGATTTTGAAAATCTAGCTCAAACTATTTGCCCAAATTTATTTGGTAATTATGGCGATTTACCTCGTACTGGAGTAAGCGACAAAGTTTATGGTTCAACTCCTTATCCTGCCAATAAAACTATCTTATTTCATAACGAAAGTTCTCACCTGCATTGTTATCCTCAAAAAATTTGGTTCTATTGTGTCCAACCAGCGCAAGAAGGAGGAGAAACTCCGATTGTCGATTGTCGTGAAGTTTATCGAATTCTCGATTCTAAAGTGAGAGAAAAATTAGAACAAAAACAATTAATGTATGTTCGTAACTATATTGAAGGTTTAGATGTAAGTTGGCAAAATTTCTTTCACACCGAAGATAAAGCAGTAGTTGAAGAGCATTGTCGCCAATCAGAAATGGAGTTTGAATGGCTGCCCAATAATGGTTTAAAAACTTCTAAAAAAAGACCTGCGATCGCTTTACATCCTATCACTCAAGAAAAGGTATTTTTTAATCAAATTCAATTGCATCATATTTCTTATCTCGATCCTCAAGTTAGAGAGTCTTTACTATCAGTATTTGGCGAAGAAAATTTACCACGTAATGTTTATTATGGTGATGGTTCTCCCCTAGAACCAGAAGATATTGCTGAAATTAATCGAGCTTATCAAGCAGCTACTATTAGTTTTCCTTGGCAAAAAACTGATGTGTTGATGTTGGACAATTTACTAACTGCTCATAGTCGCAACCCCTACAAAGGTGAACGAAAAATTGTGGTAGCGATGGGCGAAATGATGAATTCAGAACTGTAGTGGCGCAAGGCTTGCACCCTCCATAAAATAGGTAATAGGTTAAAATGAGAACGGAAACTTTACAGGGATTTCAATTATCTCCTCAGCAAAAACATTTGTGGTTATTACAACAAAATAACCAGGTTTATTTATCTCAAGCTGTAATTTTAATTGAAGGAAAAGTTGACTTAAAAGTTTTACAAGAAGCTGTTGATAAAATTATTGAACTTCAGGAAATCCTGCGGACTAATTTTTATCGGCGATCAGGTATTGCTATTCCTTTTCAAGTTATCAATGAAACGAGTAAGCCTTTATGGAAAAATATCGATTTAAGTCATCTCAAAAAACAAGAAATTGAATCAAAACTGATTGAGTTATTGCAATTAGAAAAAACGGCGACTTTCAATTTAGAATGTGATTCTCTTGTCCGTCTATTGCTAATAAAATTAAGTGAAGAAAGCTGTTATTTAAATGTAACTCTGCCTTCCCTATGTGCTGATAGCTGGACAATTAATAATTTAGTTAGAGAAATTAGCCAAAACTATTCTTTTTGCTTACAAGGAAAAGATTTTTTTGAAGAACCATTACAATATATTCAATTTTCAGAATGGCAAAATGAATTATTAGCAGAAGATGCCGAGGCTGGACTAAGTTATTGGCAACAACAGCAATTTAAAAATGCAAAAAATATCAGTTTACTTGGGGAAATTGATTTAAACCAATACCCAAAAATAGATACAATTTCTTTAAAAATAGATTCTAAACTACTCAATCAAATTAATTTAACTATTACTCAATTCAATACCAATCTTTTCACCTGGCTTTCAGCTTGCTGGTATATATTAATTTGGAAATTAACTAATCAATCAGAAATCACCATTGCAAATTTATTTACTGGCAGAAAATATCAAGAATTAGAAAATACCTTTGGATTATTAGCTCAATTTTTACCTGTAACTTCCGCGATCGCTCGCCAATTTACTTTTTCAGAAATTTTATCTACTCTAGAAAATAATTTATATCAAGCAGAACAATACCAAGAATATTATCTAGCAGAAAATAATCAGCAAGTAGAGTCAAACTTCTCCGTCGGCTTTGAATTTGAAACATTACCTAATTCATATCATGCTGATGATGTATCTTTCTCTCTCTATAAAAAAAATACCCAGCTAGAAAACTTTAAACTTAAACTTACTTGTTGGCAGAACCAAAATGATTTAATTACAGAATTTCACTACGATACTAATAAATTTGATTCAGAAACTATTACTAGATTAGCGCGACAATATCACACTTTAATAGAAAGTATCATTACTAATCCAGCAGCAACAGTAGAAGAATTCACCATTCTGGATCGAGGGCAACTTGAGCAATTATTAATACAATTTAACAACAACCAAACTAACTATCCTCAAGATCGATGTATTCATCAGTTATTTGAAACCCAAGTAACTAAAACACCCAATAATATTGCTTTAATATGGGAAGGAAAGCAATTAACCTATACAGAATTAAATCAAAAAGCCGAACAATTAGCTAATTATTTAAAACAACAAGGAGTCAAACCAGATACCCTAGTGGGTTTATATCTAGAGCGATCGCATTTAGCAATTATTGGTTTACTTGGTATCCTTAAAGCAGGGGCAGCTTATTTACCTCTAGATTCTGCTTTACCTACAGAAGGATTAACTTTTCGTTTACAAGATGCTGGCGTATCGATCCTCTTAACTCAGCGATCGCTATTAGCTAAAATTTCCTCAAACACCAAACACATAATTTGCTTAGATACAGATTGGGAAACTATTGCTCAAGCTAAACCAGACAATCTACCCACTACTGTAAAACTAGATAATTTAGTATATGCGATCTATACATCGGGTTCAACTGGTACGCCTAAAGCTGTTGCTATCCAACACAGACAATTGGTTAACTATTTCTACTCAATTGTAGAGAGATTAAATCTATCTGAAAATGCTACCTTTGCCACCGTCTCTAGTTTTGCAGCAGATTTAGGCAATACGATGTTATTTCCTGCTTTGTGTACTGGTGGATGTCTGCATATCATTTCCCAAGAAACAGCTTCCGATCCTCAAGCTTTGACCAATTATTGTCAAAAGCATCCCATAGACTATCTCAAAATTGTTCCCTCTCATCTATCTGCCTTGTTAACTTCTTCAGAAGTAGGCTTTTTACCACGAAAGCAGCTAATTTTGGGTGGAGAAGCTAGTAATTGGGAATTAATCGCCAAAATTCAACACTACCAAACAAATTGTCAGATTTTTAATCATTATGGCCCGACAGAAACAACCATAGGAGTACTAACTTACCAAATACATGAGGTTGATGGGGAGCGGTGGAAGCCCGCGTCGGACGGGGCGTACAAGCTCTGGAATCAAGTTCCAGAGTCAGCCCCTCCGCAAGACGCAAGGGAACGTCCACCGAAGAAGAGACAGGGAGAAGAGGAGAATATTTTTGCTTCAAATCAAAAAATTAGTCCGTACAGATACAGTAGTAGCATTTCAAAAACAGTTCCCATTGGCAAACCTTTACCCAATACTCAAGTTTATGTCTTAGATAAAAAATTGCAACCAGTTCCCATCGGCGTACCAGGAGAATTGTATATCGGTGGCGCACAAGTCAGTCAAGGTTATTTCAATCGCCCAGAATTAACTAAAGAGAAATTTATTCCTAACCCTTTTACAGTTACCAGTCATCAGTTATCAGTTATCAGTATTAGCTCTTCTGCACCTTTACGCCCTTGCATCCTGACACCAATACTGTACAAAACTGGAGATAAGGTACGTTATTTACCCGATGGTAATCTTGAATTTCTAGGAAGAATTGATCGCCAAGTCAAAATCAGGGGTTTTCGCATAGAATTAGAGGAAATTGAAAGTAAATTACGACAACACCCAGATATTCAGTCAGTAGTAGTTACTGCAACTGAAAACTCACTTAATCATCAACGTTTAATTGCTTATGTAATTACTAATCCTGAGTTTCGTCTGCGCCATCAAAATCAAGCAACAGCGATCGCTAGTGAATTAAGAAGTTTTTGTATTGATCACTTTCCAGAATACATGATTCCTTCCGCTTTCGTGGTGTTGAAAGCATTGCCTTTAACTGCTAATGGTAAAATTGATTATCAAGCATTACCAACTCCAGAACAAAATCGTCCAGAATTAAAACAAGTCTATCTTGCACCGCGATCGCTTTTAGAAAAACAACTAGCCGAAATTTGGCAAGAAGTATTAGGTTTAGAAAAAATTGGCATTCATGATGACTTCTTTGAGTTGGGGGGGCATTCTCTTTTAATTACTCAACTGCTGGCAAAAGTAAGAAATGCTTTTAATGTTGACTTACCTCTCAAAGATTTATTCAATGCACCTACTATTGCCGATTTAGCGGAGAGACTGAGGGACACGGAGAAGGGGAAACACGGAGACACGGAGACTGGTATTGATCTCAACTCTGAAGTAATTTTAGACGCTGATATTGTTCCTGGTAGTAGGGGCGAATGGCCATTCGACCCTACAAAAAATGATACGTTTTTATTAACAGGTGCAACTGGTTTTTTAGGGGCATTCTTATTAAATGAACTTTTACAACAAACCTCCGCAGACATCTATTGTTTAATTCGTGCCGAAAACATTAATCTGGCTCAAGAGCGGATCGAAAACAAATTAAAATCCTATTTATTATGGGATGACAGTTTCAGTCAACGTATTATTCCCGTAGTTGGGGATTTATCTCAACCACTGCTTGGACTATCAAACGATTACTTTGCTAAACTCGCCTCTTTGGTTGATGTCATTTATCATAACGGTGCTTGGGTTAATTTTACCTACCCTTACTCTCAACTCAAAGCTGCTAACGTTTTAGGCACTCAAGAAGTTTTAAGATTAGCAGTCCAAAATAAACTCAAACCAGTCCACTTTATTTCTACCATTGGTGTAGTTAGTGCTGCCGATCGCCAATTACCAATTATTCAAGAAGATACTCCCATCGATCGCAGTGAACAGATTGACAGTGGTTACACTCAAAGTAAATGGGTAGCAGAAAAACTAGTTACCATTGCTCGCGATCGCGGTATACCTATCAGTATATATCGACCAGGACGAATTTCAGGACATAGTCAAACAGGTGTTTGTAGCCCAGACGATCATACCTTCAGAATGATTCGCGGTTGTATTCAACTTGGTAGTGTTTTCCAAGACGACTCAATGGTGAATTTAACTCCTGTAGATTATGCCGTAAGTGCGATCGCTCATTTATCCAGTCAACCAGAATCATTAGGTAAAACTTTCCATCTCTTCAACCCTCAACCCACCCCTTGGCAGGAAGTAGTTAACTCCGTTATTTCTTTGGGTTATCCACTGCAACAACTCGACTATCAACAGTGGCGCAAACAACTACTAACCGCAGTAGAAAGACACTCAGATCATCCTTTATCTCCACTGATTAGTACATTTACTCAAAACGAAACCACCAATCCAGAAGAAAGCATTAACCAGAAACTAGACGCTCACAATACTAACTCTGGATTAACAGGAACTTCAATTATCTGTCCACCATGCGATCGTAATTTAATAAATACTTATCTTTCCTATTTAGTCAATCAAGGCTTGTTATCAGAATCAATTAGCAATTAAGTTCCAAAATTCAAAAAAATATGACTACAACTATTACTTATTCAGCATACGATTCTTTTGCTCGCATTATTAACGAAAATTGGGGTCCAGAAGTTAGTGAAACTTTATTTCCTGATCTCGAACAATTATTACTTAAACATCTTCCCCAATCAGCTTCCATTCTCGATCTTTGTTGTGGTGCAGGGCATTTAGCACAAAAGTTACAAAATCGAGGATATCAAGTTACTGGAATTGATGGTTCAAGCGAACTATTACGTTATGCTTGTCAAAACGCTCCCAACAGTAAATTTATTTTAGACGATGCCCGTTACTTTAAACTACCAGACTCTTTTGACGGAGTTATTTCTACCGATTATGGTCTTAATCATATAACCACAATAGAAGAATTAACGTGTGTCTTTGACAACGTTTACACTGCCTTAAAAACAAACGGTTTATTCATGTTCGATCTGAGTTTAGATCGACGCTATCAAGGCGACTGGAATAATTCCCTACTGGGAGACGTGCAAGAAGAGTATGCTTGGGCATTAAAACGTATCTACAATCCCGAAGAAAAAATAGGCGATATTTACATTACTATCTTTGAATTAACTAACAGCAACTGGAAACGTTCCGATCTTACTTGGTCAGTCAAAGGATATGATCTAGAAGAAATAATTTCCGCTCTACAAACTGTCGGATTTACAAACATCAATTATTATAACCAAGAAGACATTTCAAATCACACAAAAGAAGCCAATATACTTTACTTTGTTTGTCAAAAAATGTAAGAAAGACAAGGGCTACTATACTAAATTATCCGTGTTTATCAGCGTTCATCCGTGGACACTTTTTTACCATCAATCTTCATTTAAAAACTAAAAACATGATTACAACCACCCCACTAAACAACTTAGAAAATCTCGCCACAATTTTCTCCCAAATCGACTTAACTCGTCGCCAACAAGAATATTTAACAGACTTTATTACCCGCTATAACCAAAAAACCAAAAAATCCAAAAAAATTTCTCAATCAAATCGTGCAATTTTAGCAGACAATAAAAGTTTTGTAGACTTTCAACTACCTCTTAAAGAACTATATTACCCTCTAGTTACACAACAATCTTACGGTTCAAAAATCCAAGATGTCGATGGCAACGAATACATAGATTTAGTCATGGGATATGGTGTCAATCTTTTCGGTCATAACCCTAATTTTATCAAATCAGCAATTGTAGAACAACTAAATAAAGGAATTCAATTAGGTTCTCAACCAGAATTAATTGGCGAAGTTGCCAACTTAATTAGCGAACTGACAGGAGTAGAAAGAATTGCTTTTAGCAATACAGGAACAGAAGCAGTAATGACAGCAATTCGGCTGGCAAGAACTGTAACAGGACGCAATAAAATTGTCATGTTTTCTAACTCTTATCATGGTCATTTTGATGGCACTCTTGGTAAAGTAAAAACCATCAATAATCAACTCAAAACTGTTGCTATATCGCCTGGAATTCCTACTAGTTATCTCCAAGATATTTTAGTTTTAAAATACGATCACGAACAATCTTTAGAAATAATCAAACAACACTCTCAAGAAATAGCTGCGATCTTAGTCGAACCAGTTCAATCAAGCCAATTAAATTTACAACCAAAAACCTTTCTTCAACAATTAAGACAAGTTACTCAAGACTTAAAAATAGCTTTAATTTTTGATGAAATGGTAACAGGCTTTCGTATTCATCCAGGTGGCGCACAAGCTTGGTTTGAAATCGAAGCAGATCTAGTTACTTATGGCAAAATTGTCGGTGGTGGTTTACCCATTGGAATTATTGCAGGAAAAGCTCAATATTTAGATGCGATCGATGGAGGAATCTGGTATTATGGAGACTTATCATCTCCTCAAAGCAAAACAACCTTTTTTGCAGGAACTCATTGTAAACATCCTCTAGCGATCGCTTCTGCTCATGCAGTATTACAATATTTAAAAGCCCAAGGTGCTACTTTACAAGAAAAATTAAACCAACGCACATCTAATTTTGTAGCCACACTCAATGATTATTTTGAGCAAGAAGAATTACCAATTTATCTGGCTAATTTTGGCTCGTTATTCGGTTCTTCTGATTTAGAAAATGATGAATCTACGGAAGATAATTCAGAATTATCATTGGTTTTTGACTTGCTTTATTATCACCTTTTAGCTAAAGGAATCATGCTCAGAGGTAACGGCGGATTTTTATCCACAGCCCATACAGAAGCAGATCTTAATTATATTATTCAAGCTGTTCAAGATAGTATTTCTGAATTAAGAGAAGGCGAATTTTTACCGTAAATATAGTTTTTATAGCGATTGTCAGATTAATGAAATACAGTTGATTTCCCTCGTTTTTGTTGATAGTTAATGGTTAGTCGCTCCGCAGCTGATGATGACGCGTCATCATCGGGGTTGATTATTCATCCCTCATCGTTCATAACTTTTTACTTTTGTACGGGCAAGGCAGTGCCTTGCCTCTACTTTAAAACCATGTCTCTTACTCCTACTATTAATTCTTGGATTACTTTGCCGAAATCTAATCTTTCTGCTTCCTTGCGTATATTTTGTTTTCCCTATGCAGGTGGCAGTTCTTACTCTTTCCGTCCTGGATTGATTATTTACCTAAAACTATTGAAATCTGTCCTGTAGAACTTCCAGGCAGAGGAAGTCAAATCCAATTAACTCCTTTCAATCGCATCGAGCCTTTAGTAAAAGCGATCACTTTAGAAATTTTACCTTATTTAGATCGACCTTTTGTTTTTTTTGGTCATAGTATGGGAGGATTAATTAGTTTTGAATTGGCTCGTTTGATTCGTCGTCAATATAATTTAGAACCAGTTCATCTATTTATTTCTGGTCGTCGCGCTCCTCAAATTAATAATTTAAAAACTGTGATTAATAATTTACCTAAAGCAGATTTGATTCGAGAATTACGCCAACTTAATGGTACACCAGAAGAAGTATTAAATAATGATGAATTAATGGAAATACTACTTCCGATCCTGCGAGCAGATTTTTCTGTTTTAGAAAATTATATGATTATACGGTACAACTTGGGTATTAAGTATGGACATATGTTGGGACTGGGTCGAAAAATTAATGAAAACAGCTATCAATAAGCTGCCATTTTATCTTAGAGGTCTCAAAGCTATGAAACATATACAAAGTCTAGTTTAACGCAGTTGTATTCCTGCCAGTAAATTTGCTCAACTGCTTGTCGTATATGAATTATGGTGGCTGTACCCCCATCAGTTCCCAGCCCACCCCTCAACTTATACCAAATAGAAAAAAGAATGCGACACATCTCGTAAGGGCGATTGACCAATCGCCCCTACAAAAACATCATCTGTAGCAAACATTATTTGATTTGGTATTACTTACTCCCAGGTTGCCATCGCTGAGAGGAGATCGCTACTTAAAACTTGGTTGGCATCTGTGATCGGTACGGCGATCGCTTTTGCGTTAGTATCTGGTATTAAAGACATCAGGGCATTAGTCACAACTTCCATGAGTGCTGGCAGCATTGCTTTCGTCGTTTCCGCCTTCAGTAACAATGGAAATAACAAATGATATTTCGCATGGATGCAATAAAATATCCAATCCTATCATTTATCAAGAAATCGATTAAAAGTCCCCCAGAATTGGCGAGCGACCCCGCGTCGGCGTAAGACGCAAGGGAATGCGCGAGATGGGATTTAGGGGGCTACAATCATCTCAAGCAGAAAAGATATATTATTGACTAACCCTATGATTGTTTGACTTAACCACCGTAGCATCATCACGGACATCTCACGTTGGCGAGGAAGCCTCGCCAACCGTGTCCTCCCAAAAATCATCATCTGTCGGCTGACAATCAGGAGCTGCTTTAGCTAGGGTTTCTATCTCTTCCTCGGTCATTTTTTTAACTTTTTGCCAATCAGTCAAGCTTTGGCTCTGTTTCACTTCATCCATAGATAGTCTGGTAATATATAATTTAAAATTGATTAAAAATGAGGCAAAAAACCATCAGATTCGCGATCGCGAGTTTCAGAAAATCCCCTCAGCATTTCATCCTATTAGGACTTGTTGGACTGAAACTGGTTGCACTTTCCGTTGTTACAGGAGCATCTGCGCGAGACTTCGGTAGTCGAGAAAATGCGGTCAGCAAAAGCTAGCTGCGGAGCAGAACGTACTTTCTGAAACTAGGTTTATAGTTATATAAATTATATAAACTCAATAAAGATACCGTAATTTTTATAGATTAGCTAAAGCTATGAATGCCAAAGAATCTCTCTTAACTGAAATCGAACAAATCCCAGAATCACTTATACCATTCGTATTAAACTTTGTTCAATATCTCAAATATAAACATCAACAGGAAAAACTAGAAACTGCTATCTTGAGTGAATCTGCATTAGCCAAAGATTGGTCAACTCCAGAGGAGGATGAAGCGTGGCAACATTTGTAAAGGGAGATGTGGTTATCGTTCCCTTTCGTTTTTCTGACTTGAGCCAAGCTAAACGTCGTCCAGCCTTGGTTGTTGCCAAGTTAACAGGAGACGATTTAATTCTCTGTCAAATTACCAGTCAGGCAGTGTCAGATAGTTATGCTACAGCAGTTACCAACGCAGACTTTAGCAATGGCGGACTAAACCGAAATAGTAATATTCGTCCCAACCGCTTGTTTACCGCAGATTTCTGAGCTTTGTTGTGAAATAGAAGCTGCATTTGGCAAAGACAAACAACATTGGCTATATTTCGTCAATCAAACTCTATACAAAATTAAAAGTTACGGAGTTGAAAAAGATTTAAATTGATTGGCAGGAGCGATCGCCAGACAACAAAAAACCCAGTCACGATTGTTCGCAACTGGGATTTACCATTAATCAATGACTATTGGTTCGTCACCCTTGTCAGATTATTCAGCAGCTTCTTCTTGTAGAAGATTAACTTTCACTTCACGGGGTGACAAGATACCTATAAAGCTTTCACAGCATGGAATAGAAAAGATAAGAATAGCCTAGAAATTGTCTCAATAAATAAAAATGATAATCATTAATAGTGGGAGGAACAGCTTTTGCTGTTCCTCCCCAATCAAGTTGATTAAATATTTAATAATTAAGGCACAAGAAAATTCTGATAATTAATCTAAAAAAGTTTTTAATAATAAATAAAAAAGAACAATCTAACTAAATATCTAAGCTGTTTGTATCAAATTAATAACCCTTAATCCACTTTGATAATCAGCTAATTTATGACTATTTATCTTCATCATATCTTGAACAATATCTATTAAAAATTCCCAAGCAATAACCCACAGATTACCATAAATACCTATCCAGAAATTACTATGTCGGTTTGAAGTTCGGCGAGCTTCATTGAGTCGAGCAATGTATTTTTGCTTACCTAAAATTTTAATTGACTTTCCCTTAATAACTGAAGTAGTGTAAGCCAAAGCAATCAGTAAAATTAAATTAGTTAAACGTTGGCTTTCGTATTGAATAGGTAAAGGAAAACAAGGTGCCAGCCTTTCTATCTTAACTGTTTTTTGTACAGTTAATAACCAAATTAAAATTTTTAGGATTTGAATTTGAGGGAGAACGAGATTTTTTTTATCCCGTCAGACAACATCTCAATCGAACAATTAATCATACAGACCCAGAAGAAATGATGAGTAGCAGAACGTTTTTTAGTAACTAAATCAATCCCGACAAAAATAGTCGGGTATGTTTGACTAGTATTTTTACCTGTGATACTATCGAAGCCACTGTTGACGGAATTAATTAAATTAGGAATATTTAGTCATGACTCAGGTGATCGATACCAAACCCTCATGTTTTACACCCACCTTCACCAAGTTAGTTTCTAAAGAAGGTGGGGTTGAATATCCGCTAGAAGCTTTGAATGTCTGTGAAGAAACTTTTTCTCCTTTAGAAGTCGCTTACGACTATGATGCAATTCGCCGTCAAGTCAGCCGAGAAAGCATTCAAGCTGGTCCAAATTCAATTTGGCGTTATAAAGCTTTCTTACCTGTAGCCAGCGAAAACCCCATCGATGTTGGCACAGGGATGACTCCTTTAGTTAAGTCCAATCGTTTAGCTCGTCGCCTGGGTCTAAAAAATCTCTACATTAAAAATGATGCCGTCAATATGCCTACCCTTAGCTTTAAAGATAGGGTAGTCTCAGTTGCTTTGACTCGTGCCAAAGAATTAGGTTTTACCACCGTTTCTTGTGCTAGTACTGGAAATCTAGCAAATTCCACTGCTGCGATCGCTGCTCATGCTGGTTTAGACTGCTGCGTTTTTATTCCTGCGGATTTGGAAGCAGGTAAAGTTTTAGGTACGCTCATTTACAACCCTACCGTAATGGCAGTCAAAGGTAACTACGATCAAGTAAACCGTCTTTGTTCTGAAGTTGGTAATACCTATGGTTGGGGTTTTGTAAATATCAATCTTCGTCCTTACTATTCAGAAGGTTCTAAAACTCTAGGTTTTGAAGTTGCCGAACAATTAGGTTGGAAGTTACCCGATCATATTGTTGCACCTTTAGCTTCTGGTTCTTTGTATACCAAAATTTATAAAGGTTTCCAAGAATTTGTTAAAGTTGGGTTGGTTGAAGATAAACCAGTTCGTTTCAGTGGCGCACAAGCAGAAGGTTGTTCTCCTATCGCTCAAGCTTTTAAAGAAGAAAGAGATTTTGTAGCACCAGTAAGACCTAATACAATTGCTAAATCAATTGCAATTGGTAATCCTGCTGATGGTATTTACGCTTTAGAAGTTGCTCGCAAAACCAACGGTAATATTGAATCGGTTAACGATGCTGAAATTATTGAAGGAATCAAACTATTAGCGGAAACCGAAGGCATCTTTACTGAAACTGCTGGGGGTACTACCATTGCTGTACTGAAAAAATTGGTAGAAGTGGGTAAAATTGACTCCGAAGAAACTACGGTAGTTTATATTACTGGTAATGGACTCAAGACTCAAGAAGCAGTCCAAGGTTATATTGGCGAACCTTTACTGATCGAACCCAAACTAGATAGTTTTGAGCGCGCGCTAGAACGTTCTCGTACTCTTGAACGCCTCGAATGGCAACAAGTTAATGTTTAATTTTAAATGTCTCTATTGTCTTTTTTCTGATTTGTTTTGTAGTTAACTATGGCTGTAAAAGTATTAATCCCCACTCCCTTACAAAAATTCACTAACAATCAAGCTACTATTGAATGTGGTGGTAGCAGTATTAGCGAACTAATTGATGTGCTAGAAAGTAACTGTCCAGGAATCAAAGCTCGTATTTGCGATGAAACTGGTCAACCTAGACGCTTCTTAAACCTTTATGTCAACAGCGAAGATATTCGTTTCTTAGAAGGAACTAATACCACTTTAACTGATGGTGATGAAGTAAGTATCGTTCCAGCAGTGGCTGGAGGCTAAATGATTTTTCTTACAGTTTAATTATTCCGTAACAGTAAGGTGGGTTAATGACCTGCCTTTTTTTGTTTCAGTGTTATTTACAATACAAAAAGTTTTGTAATAATTCGTTATCTTAGATTTGATAAATAACGCTAGCTAGCATATAAAAAAATAAGTTTTTATTTTATACTTTTAAATTGAATCTTCCTACTTGGATTACTTTATCCCGTTTATTGGGATTACCTTTGCTGCTGTATTTGTTGCAACACCCTTCTTCAGAGCAACGAGTTTATGCAATGTTGATTTTTTTGGTGGCAGCAGGGACAGATTGGGTTGATGGTTACCTGGCTCGTAAATTAGATTTAGTTACAGAATTAGGCAAGTTTCTCGATCCCCTAGTCGATAAGCTGCTGGTTTTAGGCACAATGTTGGCTTTAATCGAGCTACAACAAATACCAGCTTGGGGAGTCTGTTTAATCTTAGCTAGAGAATTAGCGATCGCAGGATGGCGAATTAACCCCAACCTAACAGGTAGTAGTACTATTCAAGGAGCTAATCTGTGGGGAAAATTAAAAACTGTCAGTCAAATAATTGCGATCGCTTTGCTAATTTCACCTTGGTCTGAAATTTGGCGAGTTCCTTCCTTGGCTGCTTTTTGGCTATGTGTGGGTTTGACTTTGATTTCTGGACTGATTTATGTTTTGCCACCTTCAGAGGAAGTAACAACTATTGAAAGCAAATAATATCAGTTACCAGTTACTAATTAGTAATTACTAATTATGAGGGATGAATAATCAACCATTAACCCTCAATCAGTATCGAACGAATGTACTAAATATAAGTGAGAACTGTTAATTATCTTCCCATTCCAACTGGATTATCTGGTCGGTGAGGAGGTACGGTAGTAGTACGAACTACTCTAGATTTTCTTGCCCCTACAGAAGCTCCAATTAAAGCAGCAGCTAAACCAAGCAAGGAACCAATAATAAATGACCAAGCTGCTCTTGCGGAATATCCAGCAAGCTCACGAGCTTGATTAGGAGAAAGATTTGGAGGTTTATTAGGAAGATCGACTCCACCTGGTTGTTGAACTTGGTTTAATAGTTCGCCAGCATTAGAAGCTAAGACACCAAATGCACCTGTAACCCCACTAGCAAGTAACCAAGCACTAATAGCTAAAGTAGTTGCCCAAAGAATTAACCCGTGTAAAAGGGCTGTTTTACTATTCATGGGACTACAAGTATTGGCTGCCACCCAACTTCCTAAGAATAAGGCGATTAATAAACTAATAATCGACCAAATACCAACACCCCAACCAACTGAATTAGGGTCACTTCCATCCGCTCTAGCTGATAAACCAATCGCTACACCTAAAGCACTGAAAATAAGTTGTATGGCGATCGCAACCACAATTCCAGCAAAGATCGGACCCCATCTAACGCGATCGCGGTCATTAACTACTGTAGCAATTGTAGGTTCAACTGCTCGATCTCCTAAAGGTTCTGCATAAGACATAATTATTTTGCTCTCTTTTTTTAGTTAGGTTGATTTTTTGTAATTAATCAAGTAATGATCGATAATTTTATAGATATTGGGGTTTTCAATATCTCTATCAAACGACATAAAAATCTCTAAAAATTGATTTAGTTTTATGAAAATCAAGCAAAATAAGCTGTATTTTCTAGCTCATTAATTTTTTAAACCCCAAAATAGCCAAATGCGAATAAAATTTTCCCAAAAATTGAGGTACTTGATTTGCTTTTTTAGGATTTTATATCGACAAAAAATAGCTTGATTTAGACAACTTCCTTGAATCAATCTAATTTAACTATTTAAGTAAAAAGGTTTTAAGAATGCAATGTTTTTTGGGCTGAGGCTAATTAATATTTACTTTAAAATAGTAGTTTTAAATGTTATTTTAACAAAAAAAATTAAACAAAAATAATTATTACAATAATTTAAATTAAATAAAAAAATATTGCGATTGCTTTTTATCTCAATCAATAGATTGTTGTAATCTATTTAAAAGTAAAATCAATTCAACCACACAACAAACTCTTGACAAATTTTTTTTCAAAATCTTTGTAAAATTTGAGTAAATCACTTTCTTTAGAAATTTTTAGACTTTAGTAAGATGAAATCAACCTATCAAGCAGGTCAGTTTCTTAGGCGGGATTGTAACTGAATACTTCTGCCTTCATTCTCCTCCTGAGTGAGGCGAAAAACTACTACCTTAGTCTTGCTTCTAAGTATTGTATATCAATAGGATTTTGTATAAATTGTCATAAATAGAAAGGTGATCACAAATTGCGAACGTATTCTTGGCACAAGCTAATAATTTTATTGCTATTAATTCTAGGCGCAATTATAGTTTTATTGCCTTTAGGCATAGTCTTAAGAACTTCCTTTGCTTCCTCTGACGTAATTCCAGGAACAGCTTCTAATAGTTACACTTGGGCTAATTATCAAGAAGCTTGGCAACGAGGTAGGTTTTTATTAGCTTTTACTAATTCAACTATTGTGGCTTTAGCCGTTACTGCCTGCCAAATTTTTACTTCGGCTTTAGCTGGTTATGCTTTAGCAAGATTAAAGTTTAAAGGCAGAGAAGGAATTTTATTACTAATTTTGGCTACTTTAGTGATTCCGTTTCAATTATTAGTAATTCCTGTTTTCGTTGTATTGAAATGGGGACATTTAATTAATACTTATTGGGCATTAATCTTACCTACTGCCGCGAATGGTTTTGGGATTTTTTTAATGCGACAGTATTTTGCAACCATTCCTGTTGAATTAGAAGAAGCAGCCATGCTAGATGGTGCAAATCGCTGGCAAATTTTAACTAAGATTATGTTGCCTTTATCTCGTCCTGCCTTAATAACACTTTTTTTGTTTACTTTTATTGGCGAGTGGAATGATTTATTTAAACCCTTAGTATTTACTACTCGTCCAGAATTAAGAACAGTACAATTAGCTTTAGCAGAATTTCAAGAAGAGTTTACTAATAGTTGGCCTTTGTTAATGGCAGCAGTAGTAATTGCAACTATTCCAGTAGTTTTATTATTTTTACTCGGTCAGCGTCAATTTATTCAAGGCATTGGTACAACGGGAATTAAAAATTAACAGTAGAATACAGAAATTTCAGTTTCCAGGATTTGATTCTCGATCAGGATGTCCAAACCAGGAGTTATTGCGATCGCTATACTTCTGTTGAAGGAGTTGCACTACATCATCCATCTTTCCGTCAGCAGCAACCCAACCATTTTCGATGTCGGGGAAATCTAATTGGCAATTGGCACATTTTTTACCATCATAAAAACGAATGGGACACCAAAATGACTCTACGTTACGTAGCATTTCAGTTCCTAAGGACCATACACCAGTCATCCAGTCGCAATACAAACACCAAATCAAATCGTAGCCAACTAATCCTTCAAATTTTTGTCGCGAAACGTTGATCCAGTCTTTGGTTTGATACTTTGGGAATTTAATCAACCAGGTTAACGGGGGATAGGCTACTAGTTGAGCAAATCTAACTGTCCAAAAACAAGGTACTGCTAAGATAGTAATCCACATTGCTAAATGGTTACGCCAACCACCAACAAGTCTGCTCATAGTTCGAGCAATTTTGGCTTGTTTCCATCTGTTGTAGTGGAGAAGCTCGTGAAAGACAATCCAAATCCAAAGCGAAGTAAATTCAGCAGCTAGAGCAATTCCAACTCCACTCCATCCAGCAACAATTAAACCGACAATTAACGGCATCAGCATGAAATAAGCCAAGACTAAGTCAATAGCTGGCGCATAGCAAAGAGTATCTGATAATTGTTTACCTGGTTTTCCCAATCGGGGAATCAGATGAAGCAATAAAGCTCCTCCAACTAGCAAGAATACTAATAATAAATAAATATTGATTAGTAAATGCATCTTAAATTTCTCCAAAAATTTAGTGATTTTTTTCACAAAAGATAGTTTTTTAAGCTTTTTAGTGATTATTCTATAAATGCTTTTATTTAGCTATTTTTTTTATTGTTAAAAATTTAAGAATTTAATTGATATATTGAAATATTTATTATTTTTTTTATAATTGTGTTTGCTTTTTGTAACCAAACGACTTTCGATTGAAAAAAAATTTGTTTTGTTTAAATTAGCTAATTATACAATTAGAGTACACCTTTTCAATAAAAAAAACTCAAAAATAACTAGCTCACTCTAAAAATTTAATTAAATTTAATTTAAATTGAGGTAAAAGTCATGACTTCTACTATCACATTTCATGATTTTCAAAAATATTTACCTGCGGTAGGAACTCTTGATAGCAAAAGTGGATTAGCCTATAAACTAACTCGCGGAATAACTGCGATCGCAAATATGGGTCAGATGGCATTAGCAGAAACTTATATTCAGGGACTGGAAATTCCCGATCTTCTACTAAAAGGGATTTTTGATACTTTTTTGCCTATCTTCTATCAATATTTTCCTTCTCTGCTCGTTCCTTACGAGTGGGTGTTAGAAGAAAGCGATTTTCTTGCAGAAAAAGCCCATGAGATGATCACTATTCAGTACGATCTGCCTGAAGAAATGTTCGCTCTTATGTTAGGAGAGGACGACCTCCTATATCCCAAGTATAGTATGGCTTTGTGGACAAAAGGTGCTACTACTCTTAAGCAAGCGGAAATGCATATGTTTGAAGATTTGATCGACAAAGTAGAGATCCGAGATGGAGATGAAATTTTAGACTTGGGATGTGGCTGGGGAAGTGCAGCAAACTATATACTTTCCAGGTTTCCCAATGCTAAATTAACAGGACTCAATTTCAGCCATAAGCAATGTGAATATATACGCAAAAAAATTGGAGAGCCGAAGAGTTTTTTAAGTTCAAAAAGATTTACTTTAATAGAAGAAGACTTTAACAAAGCTACTTTTGAACATAAGTTCGATAAAATTATTACCATTGGTTTTTTTGAACATATAGGCAATTTAACAAAATCATTTCAAAAAATAGCCGAACTACTCAAAGAAAATGGACGAGTATTTATTCACATCATCTCAACTCGTTTGCCTCAAAATATTTGGAACCCTTTTATCGATAAATACATCTTTCCTAGAGCAAGGGTATGGCATTTTGACCAAATCCCTATTCACAATAACGACTTAAAAACAATCGACAGATGGTATCTCAATGGCTCTAATTACGCTAAAACTTTGAGCAGTTGGTTAGAAAACTTTGATGCCCATCAAGACAAGCTCAAAACTTTAAATTTTGGGATAGATTATGCTAAATTTCGCCGCATTTGGCGACTTTATTTACTGTGGTGTATTGCTTATTTTGAGGCTTGTCATGGCGAAGTTTTAGGCAATGGTCAATATTTAATGACTAAAGCATAAAACCTAATTTTGTTAAGATAGATTTATTGCTTTTAACCAACAGTGATCAATTAATAATTGCTAGTCACTTTTTACTAATACAAATAACTATGACCACTGTAACTTCTCCTCAAACAAATACTAACGCTGGTATTGGTATTGACGGTACAGTTCAAAGATATAGCTGGAATTGGCAAGCAAAAGAGTATCAAATTGTTTATGAAACCATTGGACAAGGAAATCCCGTCTTAATACTTCCTGCTTTTAGTACCGTTTCTAGTCGCACAGAAATGAAAGGTATTGCTCAGATACTATCTTCTCAGTATCGAGTTACCGTTTTAGATTGGTTGGGATTTGGTGAGTCTGAATGTCCATTTGTAGATTACAGTCCTGTTTTATTTCATCAATTACTACAAGATTTTGTTAAATCACTGTTTGATCAACCAATTATTATCATTGCTGCTGGGCATACTGCTGGATACGCTTTAGAGCTAACTAAGAATCAACCAGAAACAATATCTAAAGTCATTTTAATTGCTCCTACTTGGCAAGGACCATTACGAGCCATGGGATTACCATCAGTAGTCAGAAGTGGGGTCAGGAATTTAGTGCGATCGCCAATTGTCGGACAAACTCTTTATTATTTGAACACAACTCCATCTTTTTTACGTTTGATGTACAAAAGGCACGTATATGTTGACGAAACTAAATTAACTAAGGAATTTATCAGTCAAAAACATCAAATTACCAGCAAACCAGGTGCAAGATACGCCCCCGCTGCGTTTGTTACTGGTAAGCTCGATCCTGTAACTACAAGAGAAGAATTTCTGGACTATTTTTCATCTTTGTCTGTTCCTGTTTTAGTAATTATGGCTGAAAATGCACCTCCAAAATCAAAGGCAGAAATGGAAGTAATCCAAGGATTACCTCAAGTTGAAACAGCAAGATTAACAGGGACTTTAGGGATTTACGAAGAATATCCTCAAGAAGTTACGGCAGCGATTAGTCAGTTTTTATGAAAAAAACCAACATTATTGTGCTGACATGGAGAATAGGGGGGTCGAACCCCTGACCTCTGCGGTGCGATCGCAGCACTCTACCAACTGAGCTAATTCCCCGATTAAAAAGTATTTTAACATCCTCCTTTGTATTCCTGATTAGCGTTAGAGAGATAAACAAACTTGATTAACTCGATCAAGTTCAATATCAGATAAATAATCTACTGTCCAATTAGCTTTACGTTGCAACATATGAAAAGGATGGGTATTGGCAATTCCTACTACTTGGATACCAGCTTTTTTGGCAGCTTCAATTCCAGCATAAGTATCTTCGATCGCTAAACATTCGGATGGTTGTAAATTGAGGTTGGGATTGTTTTGATTAATTAATTGAACTGCTAGTAGATAGCTATCAGGTTCGGGTTTACTGTGATTGATATCATCGCCAGCCACAATTACAGAAAAATAAGATTCTAGTTTGGCACGTTGTAAAACTAATTGTACTTCTGCTTTTAATGCTCCCGTGACTAAACCAATCATTAATCCTTGTTGTTGAATTTGAGCCAGAAATTCTGATAATCCGGGATAAATAGGTAAGGTTTCTAACTGTGCTAATTTTTCTTGATAAGCTACGCTTTTGGTAGCTACTAATTTATCAAGATATTCATCAGTCACAAATCTACCACGATGAGCCAGAATATTTTTAAGACAAACGCGATCGCTCCTGCCTAAACAGATTTCTCGATATTCCGATTCTTCTGGACGTAAATTTTCACCAAGCAGAATATCATTAATTAGTTCTTGATGAATAGCTTCATCGTTAATAATTACGCCATTGAAGTCAAATAAAATTGCTTTTAAAGTCATTTGTAATTGGTTATGGTTAATTGTTATTTGGTAATATTTTGCCCAACTTAGTTAACAATTAACCATTAATTTACCCAACTCACCAAGCTGGGGATGGCATTTCTCCATTTTCTATTGGCTGGAAATCTACTTGAGATGTTTGATTAGGATTGTTGCTGGGTATTGGTTTTTGTCCCCAACTAACTTGATTTGTCCACCAAACTTCTTCGGTACGAATGTTGTCAAAACCTGCTGCAGCCAACCAAGCATCAACACTACCAGCAGCATAAGCTTGAATATAGGGTTCTTCAAATATATTAGTTAACCATTCGGTATGACGAAGAGTTTTTTGGTTGCCATCAAGAATAATTACTTGTCCTCCTGGTACTAAGAGACGAAAACATTCTTCTAAAATTGCTTGAGAAATCGCAGGAGGAGTTTCGTGAAACAATAAAGAGGCGGTAACCAAATCAAATTGCTGGTTGGCAAAGTTGGTTGCTTCTGCTTTGCCGTGTTGCCATTGAATGTTTAATCCTGCTTGTTTGGCTTTATACTCTGCCATTACTAGCATATAAGGAGATAAATCTAAGCCAATCACTTCAGCATTAGGAAAAGCTTGTTTGAGCATGATCGTAGTCGAACCTGTACCACAACCAAGATCCAGAATTCTGCGCGGTCGCCCCGCAATGACTTGAATCAATTCTTGTCTAACCCAAGTTTCATTAGGAGGTAAGACATACTGAGTAACTGGATCGTAGGTTACTGCTGCACCATAAGTCAGATATCCATTTTTAATGCCATGGAAATTTTGCGAACTATAATACTGGGGATAAACTAAATCAGAATTAGTTAAGCGATTACTTGCGGTTTGCCAGTCAATACTTTCCGCTAACTGCTGTAAAGATTCTCGATTGATTAAAACGTTAAAAATTGGTTGTAAAAATTTTTGCCAAAGAGTATCCTGACGAACTGCCATATTGTTTGATTACATTAAGATTTAGTTGTCTTTAATTTTTTACCTTATCCTAAGATCATCGAACGGGGGGGATCATAAATTATGCTGAAGGAGTTCAGTTTAATTGAAGGAGGGGCAATTAATCCCAATCATTGGCAAAGCGATCGCGTCAAAGCTGAAATTGCCTCAATTATAGAAGTAAAGATTGAAGAAATTGAAGCGATTAATTACTGGCTGAACCAGATTTGGGTCAAATTGGTGGGTAAAGGTAGTAAATTTGTCAGTTATCGTTCTTTATCTTTTTGGTTTGAAGATGCTTTATGGTTGATTAAAACTTGTCAAGACGTGGTTTTCTTTGAACAGTTGGGCGCAATGTTTCGCTACGAATTAAAACATCACGCCAAATACTATTCTTGCGATCGCCTAACGCGGTTACAAGAAGCTTGGCAGCAACAATCACCTCAATTTCAAACCGAAGCCTCACGTTTGTTGTTGCAATTAGCTAGGCAAAAGGAGGCTCTCAAGTGGCAAGAAAACTGTCTGAAGTTGCTGGCTCAATGTCAGGATTGGCATAGTTTAGACGAATGTTATTGGCAAATTAGGGATAATGGACAAGATTTTCGAGATTTAACTGAAGTAATTCAAGCTATTAATGATTTTTATCATCAAAAATCCGATGAATTAAATCAATCAGGAGATTTTTGGACTTCTTTATAAATTAAATCTATTGATTAGCAGGTTTAATCACCACTACGCCATAAGCATTCGGTGAAAGATATTTTTGTGCTGCTAACTGGAGATCGGAAACGTCTATAGCTTGAATATGTTGAGGATAATTTAAGGCTGGTTGTAGATCTTGTAGTTGAGAATAATAATAACCATAAAGATCTGCGCGATCGCTTGGTCGTTCGTTAGCAAAAACAAATCGATTAGCTATTTGAGTACGGATGCGAGCTAAATCCTTGGCAGCAATAGGTTCAGTGTGCAATTGATTGATATGTCCCGCGATCTTTCCTTCGACTATTTCCAGATTTTCTGTTGGTAATTGGACAGAAATATAAAATACGCCTTGATGGGTTTGAGTCATATTGCTAACACCAATTTGCGTAACCAAACCTCTTTCTTCTCTTAAATCTCGATACAATCTTGATACTTTTCCTTGTCCCAAAATTACCGCCAAAATATCTAAAGCGTATGTTTTTTCTAGCTCAACCATTCCTGGTACACGCCACATCATAACCAATCTAGCTTGTTGCAGCGTTTCATCAATGTATTCTTGACGAACTATTTCAGTAAAAGGAGATTCTGGAGTAAGATGCTTATTTACTTGATCATCTAATTGAGAATTGTAGGATTGAAATTGTCGCTCAAATCCTTCTGTAACAATCTCAATTAATTCCTCTGTCGGTAAATTACCTACCACTGCTGCTGTCATCGAACTAGGTTGATACCAAGTACCATGAAAATCTCGCATCTGTTGAGGAAGTAAATTCTCAATTACTTCAGCAGGTCCTAAAACACGACGACGATAAGGTAAATTATTAAAACAAGTTTCCATCGCACGATAGAAAGTACGGCGACGAGGATTATCTTCCGAACGACGAATTTCTTCTAGAACGACTAATCTTTCTCTCTCAAAAGCATCATCAGGAATACTGGGATTAAGTACCACATCTAGTTGTAATGGAGCTAACTCGGCAAAATCTTTTGGCGCGGTAGTAATGTAATAGTGTGTATAATCCTGACTTGTAGCAGCATTAGTAACTGCTCCTTTTTCTTCAATTAAATATTCAAATTCTCCCATTCTTAGGTTTGGCGTACCTTTAAACACCATATGTTCTAAAAAATGCGCCATACCATTAATATCATCAGTTTCTCTAGCCGAACCTACATTAAGCCAAACATTAAGATTAACAGCTTCTACTGGCATTTGTTCGGCAATAATGGTTAAGCCATTAGTAAGTTTGTGAATTGTAGGTTGATTAATTATTGATGTTTTAAGGAGAGTTGATGTCATTTTTTGATTAGATTTTGATTATTTTACTATTGCTGTTCTCTATCTTAATGTTTCTAGTAGATAAGTGGAGTAAGTTAATTAGTAACTAATTATTTAAATAAAATGAAGCTTAAGATTATTGATTAAGTGAGTCAAACTATAATTTATATCAAATAAAAATGAGTATAAAAAATAGTTGATAATTAACATTATATTAAGAATCATTTTTTATAAAATAATTTAACTTTGCCAATAACAACTCAGTTAAAATCATATATTTACAGCATTTTTCATATTGTATGGTAAACCACTATTCAGTGACTAGTGACCAGTTTCCAATTAACAATTAACTATCTACAATTAACTATCTACAATTAACAAAAAACACTAACAACAAAAATTTGTAGGAAATTAGTTAACCCGTAGTTATAAAAAATCTTCGTGTCTGTGCTTCAACCTTATTGATAACTATTCAAGCAGACTTGATCTTATTTAATAATCTCCAAAAAGATAAAATATTTTTTTGATTTTACCAATTTTAATTCTTGATATTTTTAGAAAAAAATCGCTTCAAAATCCTATTTTATAGCAAAAGGCGAGATATTTCCTCTAATTGCTTTACTTCTTCTTCAGTAAGAGTCCAACCTAACGCGCCTGCATTTTCTAGAGCTTGTTTAGCATTTTTAGCTCCAGGGATAGGTATGACATTTTTTTGAGCAATCAACCAATTGAGAGCAATTTGTGCCGAAGTTTTTTGATATTTTGCCCCCAGGCTTTGTAAAACATTTAAAACAGGCAATATTTTCTCTAAACCTTGAGAACTAAAACGAGGATCGAGACGACGCGCACCTGTCAAACTAGCTGCTTTTTCTGGTATGTATTTACCAGTCAATAATCCTTGTGCTAAAGGACTATAAGCTAAAATTGTAACTCCCAAATCCTGCGCGGTAGACAAAATATTTTGAGTTTCAATTTTCCGAGACAGTAAAGAATACTGTACTTGATTAACTGCTAAAGGAATACCTCGTTGAGCTAAGATTTCATGAGCTTCTCGCATTTGAGTTGCAGAATAATTACTCACACCAATCGTTTGAATACGACCTTTTTCTACTTCGTTAGCTAAAGTATTAAGCAAAGTTGTTTGACTAAGCAAAAAACTAAAAGGCCAATGAACTTGATAAAGAGTAATTTGTGGTAATTGTAAACGCTTTAAACTAGCAGTAATTGCTTCAGACACAGCTTCCCCATTAAAACGCCAAGGTAAGGGAGCATATTTCGTTGCAATCTGAATTGGTTGTTCGGTTTGTTGAATAAATTTGCCTAACAGAGATTCTGACTTCCCTACACCATATACTTCCGCTGTATCAAAGAAAGTAATCCCTGCTTGCACTGCTGTATTAAAAGCCTCTTGTACTTCTTCTGCTCCATAATCTTTGCCATAATTCCAAAATAACTTATCTCCCCATGCCCAAGTGCCAATTCCTAAACCCGTAACTTCAATACCAGTTTTTCCTAAAGTAGTTGTCATCACCACTAGATTTTAATATTTGCTTAAATTGCTGCTCTTTTTTATCTAGTGTAAGCACGATTCATTAAGTTGCTCAACCTGAAATGAGGTGACACTGGGAGCGAATATTTTTGTGTTACGAAGTGGAAAAATAAAATTTACAATTATTTACCTAAACTATGCTCATTGAGTTGTATCTACGTGGCGTATTGGCTTTGTCTGACTCAACAATATATTAAGAAAATATTAAATTGCTTTACATATCGTTACATTTGATTTAAAGTAACAATATACATAAAAAACAAACGCAATCATAAATACCATGACAACCACACTACAACAAAGCCAAACCCAAGGCACTTGGGAACGCTTTTGTC
>CAZLUP010000018.1:0-69745 GCA_964562685.1 uncultured bacterium | reverse complement strand
CTATGGGGAGTTATTCGAGTATGATGCTACTGAAGAGCGATTGTACTTGCCAGAATCTCTATCAGTGTAGAAGAAACTAATTTTTTAAAATAGAGTTACTTACTTTGAGCAGAAAACTTGCCAGATTTCCCTAAATCGATTTACTATAGTTCAAAATTAACAACAACAAATTTTAAGTTCGACTATGTATCACTGTTTCGCCATCACAATTCGTCAATCTAGCTTTAGTGTTGGCTGTCAGTGTCCACCATAATATTGCTTGAGTTTGGACTATAGGCAATCGCTTCACAGTTGCTTAAACAATTAGTTCACCAGCAAGACTGTCTGAGTTTAATTCGCTTAAATTAAACATCTCCAATAACGTCAAAAGCGATCGCTCAATATATTACCGAGCAAAATATCAGTTTATTACTGATGGGAGCTTATGGACATAGCAGAATTCGCCATTTAGTAATTGGTAGTACCACGGCTCAAATGTTACGTAGCAGTCATATTCCCGTTTTACTGTTTCGCTGATGAGTGTGGGTTAGCTCTCATTTTATTGGTAACAAATCTATGAATTCTCGATTAAAAAAATATTTTAAATTCCTTCAGCATCCCCAAGTTTGCTTAATAATAAATCTAATCGGGACATTATTAATTGGTTATATTGACTATCTAATAAAATTAGATATGTCTCTTTCTAATGTTTATTTGTTACCAATAATTTCCACTACTTGGTTTACTAATAGATTTTATGGTTTTATCGTATCAATTTTAGCAGCCTGTTTATGGCTATTTGCTGAATTAGCAACTAAAGAGCATGCCTATAGTATTACTACTTGGAATGGGTTTGTTAATTTAAGCATTTTTATCCTTATTACTTATATATTTTCTCAATTAAAATTATCTTATGAGCAAGAAAAATATTGGGCAAGATATGATGGTTTGACAGGTATTTACAATCGTCGATTTGGTCTTCAGTTATTAGCTACAGAAATTAATCGCTCTCGTCGATTTAAACATTCTTTTAGTGTAGCTTATTTCGATTTAGATAATTTTAAACAAGTTAACGATCACCTGGGTCATCAAGCTGGCGATCGCTTATTAAAAATAATAATTAAAACTATTCAAGAATCTATTCGTTACTATGATTTGTTAATTCGCTTGGGTGGAGATGAATTATTATTAGTATTACCCGAAAGTAATTATAATAATACTCAGCAAATAATCGAGCGAATTCAAACTTCAATTAATAAGAAAATACAAATTAAATTTTCATCTGTAAGTCTTAGTATTGGCGTAGCAACTTTTTTAGATGTCCCCAGATCGATTGATGACCTTCTTGAGAAAGCAGATTCTTTAATGTATTTAGTCAAACAAAGAGGTAAAAATGGAATCGAACATGAAATATTTTAAATAATTTATAAATTAATAATGATTTATCAAGCTTATTCCCTTTCAAAATTAGCTTTTGCTATTTAAACACAAATGTTAATTACAACACAAAAATAATTTCAGTTGTTTTATGCTATTATTCCTTATATTCAAAAAGAATGTTTAAGTAGTTGACTTGACGTGAAAAAATTCTTAGTCAAAAAACTTAAATTAGTAAACTGTTTTACAGCCATTCAATCTTTATGGCTTAAAAAAGCTATCGCTTATTGCAATAAGATTTACAGTGTAATTGGGAAATCTGTCCAATGTCCCAGAGTACCAGGTCAGTGTCCCCCATAAATTTTTTGATTCGTTTTTAGTTGATATAACTTTAATTTTTTTCTAGCTTCAAAATATCGAAATAAGACCAGTCAATATTTAACTTTAGCAACAAAAATGAGGTAGCTCAGTGAATTAGTTTTTTGATTTTTAGCTCTAAGATTAATTCACTCTTTATACATAGCTCCTGAAAATTAATCTATCTATAGATAGATATTTTGTTACTAATAAGTTTTTTAAAAACCTAATTATAATTTTGCTTAATTGCAGAATTATTTAATCATTTTTTTTGTTTATGAATAATTTAAAAATCACTCAATTAGTTTTGAACGGGTCTAAGTATAAAACGCCTATATTAACAACTTTATTTGGTTGGATTCCTTCTTTACCTGGTTTAGGATTAAGGTATCTGTTTTATCCCTTGATCTTCAAAAAAATGGGTCGTTCGGTCAAGATTTATCCTGATGTGAGGCTAAAAAATGCTCAAAATATTGAAATAGGATTTGGAGTTGTTCTTCATCAAGGGGTCGAAATCGATCTAAATTCAGAGAATGAACTCAAAATTTGCGATCGCGTTAATCTAGCTAGAGACGTTTGTTTGATTCTTGCTGGGGCAAAAAGTAACATTCATCTTGCTAATCTAGTCAGTTTAGGTCGTGGTGTTCATCTCACCGTTTTTGATACTGGTCAAATTTCGATCAACGAAGGTACTTATATTGGACCTTATACCTGTATCAGTGCTTATGGCAAGCTAAAAATTGGCAAAAACTGCTTAATTGCTTCTCATTGCTCTATTTATGCTCACAATCATAATTTTTCCGACCCTGACAAACTCATTGCAAAACAGGGATTTAACTTTAAAGGCGTTACGATTGAAGATGATTGCTGGCTTGGTAGTGGAGTCAGAGTTGTAGATGGTGTGACTATTGGTAAGGGTAGTGTGATTGCAGCAGGCTCGGTAGTCATGAAAGATATTCCACCCTATTCAATTGCTGCTGGAGTTCCTACCAAGATAGTTGCTAAAAGGGAAGCTAAGGAATTGAGTGTCGTTTAAACTACAGTTTTAGGTTCAAGTTTAAAAGTTCAAGGTTCACAAGTAGTAGCTGTTCCCCATTCTCTACTTTCACAAATTTAAACTAAGTAAAACAGACTTTTTATGGAATCACTATTAAAAGAATTAAAAACACCTTTAGCCCAACAATTAAAACCAGAAATAAAAAATAGAATTATTCGTAAAGCTCTGCTTGCCCGTCGTCTAGAAGAAAAATTGTTAGAACTATACAGTCAGGGCAAATTATTTGGTACGGTTCATACTTGCATCGGACAGGAATTTTCTGGCGCAGTAATTACAGAATTTTTGCAACCAGGAGACTCTATTTTTTCCAATCATCGCTGTCACGGGCATTTTCTCTCTTGGACGGAGAATGTTACGGGTTTGATCGCAGAGATTATGGGCAAACAGGCAGGAGTTTGTAGTGGCAGGGGTGGCAGTCAGCATTTGTGTCAGGATGGCTTTTATTCTAATGGAATTCAAGGTGGAATCGTTCCCGTTGCCACAGGGTTAGCTTTTGCCCGTAAGTTAGATGGTAAAGGTAAAATCGCTACCGTGTTTATCGGTGACGGCACATTGGGGGAGGGAGTTATTTATGAGGCATTTAACCTAGCAGCTAAATGGGAATTACCCCTGTTAGTGGTGCTGGAAAATAACGGTTATGCCCAGTCTACTTGCCAAACAGAAACGCTGGCAGGAGATATCTGTAGTCGAGCTAATGCTTTTGGTATTCGTACCGCCAAGGGAGATACTTGGAATTGGGAACAACTTTATGCGATCGCAGATGAAGTAGTTAATTATGTTAGAGATGAAGGTAAACCTGCTTTCTTGCAAATAGATACTTTCCGTCTCAAGGCACATTCAAAAGGAGATGATAACCGTCCTCGGAGTGTAGTTGAACCTTATGAAGCAAAAGACCCCCTCAATCTTTTACTAGCTCAATCTCAGCCAGAATTACTCACTTTAGGACAGGAAATCGAACAGCTAATCGACAAAGCAGTAGCAGATGCAGGAGCTTCCCCCTATCCAGAGGTAAACCTGGCAAACATTCAAGAGCAGAAAATCGAGTGGCAAGAAGTAAATGTGAGCAAACAGCGATTAGTTAAAGCTCTCAACCAAACTTTTAAGGATTTAATGAACGAGCATCCCAAAATGCTGTTTATCGGGGAAGATGTGAAATCTCCTTATGGTGGTGCATTTAAAGTAGCCCAGGAACTTTCTGATTTATTTGCCGAACGAGTATTCAATACGCCAATTTCCGAAGCAGCAATTGTTGGACTGGCTACTGGTTTAGCAATGGAAGGTTACTATCCTTTCGTCGAAATTATGTTTGGTGACTTTACTACTTTAGTTTTGGATCAGATTCTCAACCATGCCAGTAAGTTCCGCTATATGTACGACGAGAAAGTTACAGCAAATGTCGTCATCCGCACACCGATGGGAGGAGGTAGAGGTTATGGACCTACCCACAGCCAAACCTTAGACCGTCACTTTTTAGGCATTCCAGGCTTAAGAGTTATTGCCATCAACAACTTACTCGAACCCAAACCAATCTATCAAACTATTTTAGAAACCAGCTTAGACCCCACCCTAGTCATCGAAAATAAATTACTTTATTCCCAATATTTGCGGGAGGAATTACCAGAAGGCTTCAAGCGTTTGGTTAGTAATGAACCCTTTCCCACAGTTTGGATTAAACCAGAAACCATTGCCGTAGATGTTACCCTCATCGGTTATGGTGGCATGAGTGAAACTTTAGTCAAAGTATGCGATCGCCTGTTTGAAGAACACGACTTAATTGCCCAAATAATCTGTCCAACGCAGATTGATCCTTTTAACATCAAACCTTTCTTAAAAGTTATTAGCCAAAGTAAAATACTCGCGATCGTTGAAGAAGGACAAGGATTTGCTGGATTTGGTGCCGAAATCGTCGCTCAACTAGCCGAAGCAGATGCATCTCTGTTACCTAAAGTAACGAGAATCGTGCCTCCAGCTACCTCGATTCCTGCTTCTGGTCCAGTAGAAACAGCCATTTTACCCAATGTCGACAAGATAATTGCTGCGATCGTTGCAAGGTAGGGGCGCACGGTCTTTCGCCCTTACTTCATGCAGGTAAACACTATTTTTCCTATAAACTATGAAACAAGCAATATTAGTTCCACGAGTTAATACCAATGATAATGAAGTCGAACTTGTCCACTGGTATGTAGAGGATAAGCAATTCGTTGAAGTCGGACAGGAAATTGCCGATGTCGAATCGTCTAAAGCAGTAATGAACATTGAATCGGAAGCTTCTGGCTATATCCTAACTTCTGCCCAGGTGGGAGATAGTATCGAGGTTGGGACACCAATAGCGGTTCTTTATACCGAACTAGCTGAATTAGAAGCAAATTTGGGAGAATCCTCTCCTTCTGTTAGCGAACCCATTTCTGAACCAGTTGTTAATAATGGTGGTGTTTCAACTGAGTTAGATTTAGCAGACAACAGAAAACCCGAACGGGATTTAGTAACTACCACAGCTAAACCATCTTTTGGTTTTACCCGTTTTTCTCCTTCAGCTAAAGAATATCTCCAGCAAAATAATCTCGATGTCAGTCAGTTTGAGGGTATGGGTTTAGTTTCTGTCGAGACAATTGAACAAATTTTGGGCAAAAAGTCCCCACCTATATCTCCTAATAACGGCAATCATTCAACTCCTACAGTTACTCCTACTAATACCAATCTCCGCTCTGAAAAAATTAGTAAAGCCAAGCAAATCGAAATTAATTTACTCAGTGCAGGGCAAGCAGGAGGAATTAATAGTTCTCTGACAGTGCATTTCAATTCAGAAGGTATCAGACAAACTTTAGCTGAAACTGGCTCTCTTAATGGTCAAATTTTGTCTTTAATTCTGTTTGAATTTTCTCGTCTGTTAGAAGAATATCCCGTTTTTAATGCCTATTATGAGGCAGGCAGAGTTTATTACTATGATCGCATCGATATTGGTTTGGCAATGGATTTAGGCAAAGGTTTAAAAGTTCCCATCCTCCGCAATGCTAACCTATTATCGCCCGTAGAAATACAAGAGAAAGTTACTGACTATGCTACTCAGTACCTCGATAATCGACTCGATCCTGCGGATTTGATAGGAGGAACTGTTACCGTAACCGATCTTTCCAATGAAGGAATTCTGCATTTTCAACCTTTGCTGAATCAAAATCAGTCAATCATTCTCGGTATTGGTGGAGATAGTAGTATTGACGGTTATCCAATCACTTTAACTATCGTATTCGACCATCGTCTTTCTGCTGGAAGAGAAGTAGCTTCTTTCCTTAATGAATTGGAAAAACGTCTCTTAAGCTACGCTTTATCTAACTTACCGCAAACTCAAAAGCTGGCAAAAACGAAAAAGATTCAGTGTAGTAAGTGTTTAATCGATCTACATTCCTTGTACCAAAAATTTAGTTCGGAAGCTTTAATGCAAGTTTACATCAACGAACAAGGAGAAACCGATTATATCTGTCATGTTTGTTTGGGAGGATTCTAAAAATGGAAAAAGTAGTAGAAATTGTCGCTAAAATTGCTGGGAAATCTGCAAGTAAAGTATTACCTGAAACTAGTTTGGGTTCTTTGGGGATTACTTCTTCAATTCAAATTTTAAAAATTCAAAGTGCTTTAGAACGACAATATCAGCAAAAATTACCATTTTTAGGCGATAGTTGGACGGTAGAACGCATTGCTGCTCAAGTTGGTGAAGCTTCTTTTCCTACCAAAACGAAAGATGTTATTTCTCAACCCAACACTCCGACTAGTTTTAATGGCAATACTGCTCAAATAAAACCTACTAGCTTCTCAGGAATATCAATTGGCATAGATATTGAAGAGATAAATAACTTACCCGACACTTCCAATTATCGCACCCACGAATTTTATCAAACCCTTTTTAGTCCCGAAGAAATTTCCTATGCTTTACTCAAAAAAGAACCAAAATTGCATCTTTGCGGGATCTTTTGTGCCAAGGAAGCTCTCAAAAAAACTGCACCCGAATTAATTAATCTACGGATGGAGGAAATTAGAGTTACTCATCAACAAGGTAGACCTTTAATTACAACAAGCGATCGCACTCTTAATTCTACTTTTAATTTTCAAATAAGTATCAGTCATTCTTCTAGCTACGCTGTGGCAACTATTCTGGCGATTAAATTAAATTAATCAAAATGAAAAATCTATTAACCAATAATTTTAATAATTCAAATTTTAATAATTCAGCCGTAGCCAAAATAGCTGACATTGGCATTGGTATAACCAAAAAAATTTATTGTTCCTTATCAAATATCTGGGAACGGGGTTTATTTTACAAACTCAGATTTAACTTGAGTAAAGGCAGTTTACCCAATCCCCTAAAACTGGTTAAAACTAATCCCTCATCAAATCTTCAGGTAGGCAAAGAGGAATTAATTATCGTAGTTGGTATTGGCATTGCTGCTTTTTCTTTCCTACGCTGTTTAAATCGTCTTGGTTATCGACAGGTTAAAATTATTGCTCGCGATAACTTTTTTGGTGGTAAATGTGTTAATAACGGATGTATGCCTTCAGAATATTACAGTGCCTATCGAGATCGAACACCAACAGCAATAGTTGAGCAAGGACAGCAATTTATCACTTCTCTGCGTCAGATTACTCAACAAAGTTTCCAGGAACTAGGCTATCCTATCATTTCAGGAGAAGTCACGGAAGTAAAAAATAAAGAAATCCTCTTAAAGACGGGGAAAAAAATAAGTTTTGACAGGTTAGTTTTAGCTACAGGCAATCAAATTAGCAAATTTCCTTGGCTTGAAAACACTTGTTCTTTACAAGATTTTTGGTCAATTACTGATGGTAAATTAGTGATTATTTCAGAAGGAAATCTTGCCTCTTTATCCTATGCAGATATCGCTTGCGATCGCGACATCGATACTACAGTTGTCCTTACCTCTAACCCTCCACTTACTCATTTACCCTCCTGGCAGTATTTCCGCCGAGAATTAGAAAAACGGGGGATTAAAATTATCGTTTCTGCCAAAATTCAAGACTGTCAAACGAATAATTTAACTATTAAAGTTCAAGGTAAATTAGAAAATATTTCCTTCGATCATCTGTTGTACGACGGCGCGCCAGAGTTAAATTTACCTCAGATAGACGGCAAAACTAAAACAATTTTAGACCTCGATCTCCAACAAGCTAATGTAATTGGTCGTCCGGATATCTATGTATTAGGTGATGCTTCTGGTTTTCTTTCCGCGACAGAAGCAGAATTACAGGGAAAAAAATTAGCTCGTGCTTGGTCTAGTGGTGAAACAATTAAAATAAACGATTTTGAACGCTTACCTTTTAGATTGCACGCTCGTAAATCTTTAGCATTAGTCGGATCTCCCTGGACACTTCTATCTCCCCAATGGCGATCGCTTGATTTCAAAGTTTTAGGTTGGTCGGCAGTTCACAATGAAACTGGTAAACTTTGGTATTTATATAACTCCTCAGAGCAAAAAGTCGAGGCAATTCATATTTGTCATCGAGATGCTTCAGAGTTAATTGCTTTAGCTTCGGTATTAATTGAACTACCCGTAACCGATTCTCGCTGGTTGAGTTGTTCGGTTCATCCTAGTGCTGCGGAAATTTTTAAGTTATTGATTGAAGATCTAGAAGCTATTACAAATGAAAACAAACAAGATAATTTTCTATTGGGAGCAGACTCTCCTAATGTAAACAGTACTGCCGATATTCTCAGCTTACCTCCACTATCCCAGTGGCATCACAATTCTCTTTATCAAACGGCATTTTCTCCTGAAGAGCGATCGCTCGGTATCTTAGATCGCAATCCTCATCTGTACTTTGCCATCCTCTTAGGCATTAAATACCTATTAAAAAATGACCGACAGCAGGAAACCATTCCCTTAAGATGTTCTTCGGAAGGTCGTTATTTTGCACCAGGAGTAAATTTCAATTATGAAGTCAATGAAACTTCTGCTGCGGTTACCGTTAGCATCAAAGAGAAGCAAGTAACGTTATTTCCTACTGTCAAGTCTGTTTAATTAGGGCTTGTTAACTGTTGGGGGGGTTTGGGGGGCTATAAGTCCGCGCGCGAAATCTTTGATTTGGCGTTGGGACGGGGCTTTTAAAATGCTGAATTGAATTCAGCACGCAGCCAGGTTAGAGTTTTGCTGAGAGCTTCGGGTTGGTACGCTCAATTGATACTTCAGTCCGAAGAATCTATCCCAGAAGTAGTCCCTCATGGTGAGCCGTTGGGAATCGACTGGGGAATCTCCAGTTTTGTAGCTACATCTAGTGGGGAATTGATAGACAACCCTCGATTCTACCTCCAATCTCAAAGCAAGCTTAAATGGCTGCAACGTAGATTGAGCAAGAAACAAAGAGGAAGTAAGTCTGATCAAGCGTTGGCTCACAAGATAGCTTTGCTGCATGAAAAGATTGGCAATCAGCGAAAAGATTTTCACTACAAAACCAGTCATCATCTTTATCGTCAAGCAGGAATGATATTTGCTGAAGACTTGAATATCTTGGGTTTGAGTAAAGGGATGCTTGCCAAGCACGTTCTCGACGGCGCGCCTGGTCAATTCCTCAGTATCTTGGAATGGGTTTGTCGTAAAACAGGGACTTACCATCAAAAAGTTGATGCCAAAGGCAGTAGTCAACTTTGCCCAGAATGTGGTGCAGATGTGCCTAAAGACTTGGGTGTCAGAATACATAATTGCCCAGAATGTCATGTTGTCATGCCTCGCGATCTGGCTAGTGGGAAAATCATAGTAAATAGAGGTATTGCAGCCGTCGAAGGTCTGGCGGTGAAGCTGAGTGCGGAGGAAGAGTCGTAGGACTCCCGATGAAACACCAAGTTCTCAATGTGAGTTGAGGAGCATCGCGCTATAATCTTTGATTCAGCGTTGGGAGTACGTCACAAAACTGAGATTTGAGAATTTGATCCTGAAAAAGCTTTTAGCTCTTAGCTAAAATCAAAGATTATAAATCTGTCAGTAATCTTGCTTTCCTGAGTAAAAATTTCAACACGGTTTCTTGATTCGCAATGATGTCAACTCTGCCTTCCATTCCCAGTTGAAGCGAACACTGATTATCCCCATGACCTAAAGTAAGGCTTTCTGGTTCAATAGTTACTTGATAGAGAGCCGTTTTTCCAGGCTGAATTTTAGTTTGAGTAGTAGCTGAGGCAACAGTCGTATTTATGGTATCTGGAGAAATTTTATTCACGACACCTTGAATAATTCCGTAATCTGGATAGGGACAAGCAGATACTCTTAACTGTGCTAATTGACCAGGTTTTACTTGACTAATATTTTGGGCAGGAACGGAAGCTTTGACGAGTAAAGGAGTATTACTAGGGGCAATTTGAGCAATTTCTTCGCCTGATACTACTCTTTGACCTGTATTCCTTAAATTGAGTTGAAACAGAATGCCATCAGCAGTAGCTTTAATAGCAGTTTGATAAAGATCTTTTTCTAGTTGTTGGAGTTCTTGGCGATCGCGAGATTGCTGTTGTTGAATTTCAATTTGTTGTTGAATCAGAGCTTCTTTTTCTCGTTGTAAGTTAGCTAGATTAGATTGACCACTCGCTTTTTCTTGAGCAATATTCTCTTGGGCGATCGCAACTTCGGCATTACTGGGATTGAGTGCTGCTTGTACGGTTTTTAGTCTGGCTTGAGCAGCTTGAACGGCTTGTTCTTGTTGTTCGACGGCTACTTGTGCTTCTTCTAATTGATTTTTTGACAAAGCTCCTGCATGAGCTACTATTTGATAGCGATTTCGTTTGGAGATAGCAGCGTTTAAGGCAGCTTGAACAGATTTTAAATTGGCTTCAGATTCTGTAACTTCGGCACTAGTAGTAATTAATCGGTCTTGATATTCTCGACGACGACGATTTAGTTCCGCCTCTGCTGAAGCAATCGTGCGATTGAGGCGTTCAGTTTCTGCCGAGATACGATGCTCCTGTGAGGTTATTTGAGCTTGAATTTGTTTGAGTTGTAAGTTGGCTTGCTCAATATTACTTTCTAACTGGCTTTTGCGGGTTTCTAGGCGAGAATTATCGATAATAGCTAAATCATTGGTTAAATATTTTAAATTTTTAGAGGCTATCTGGACTCTGATTGAGTGCAGTTTTTAGCCTCATTTTTATTTCAGGTATTAGCTCAAAAAATACTTAACAAAATCTTGCACGCAAGACATCCGATAAACACCAGAAGAATAATAGTTGTGGTGAATCCATTTTGCTAATTGTTCGTGAGTAGGTATACCAGGATGTTGTTCTAATACGTCAGGAGGAACATCATTCATCATGAAAATAGCTATTCCTAACATCATTTCTAAAGATGTACAAGTTACCCATGCTTCTCGGGTATCTACTTCAACTGAAATATCTTTTTGGTGACTATATTGCCAGGCAAAATGCTGAAGTTCTTTGACATACTCTTGTCCTAGGAATTCCGCTCTCATCCGTTGAAAATCAGAATGTTCGCTTTCCAGTACCTCAACTAAGCATCCACCAGGTGCTAACCATGAAATCAAGCGGTCAGTATTAATTTCCCATTCTTCAGTTGGAATATAATATTTGACGTGAGACTCGATCACTAAATTTGCTTTAGGAAGGATTGGTGGAACGCCGAGAATCGTTGTTTGATAAAGGGATTGCTTGGGAATTAGTCTTAAGAGTTCGCTGGAAAAAGCTGGATTGGGTTCAATCGCAATACATTGATTAAATTGATGCAAAAAGTGAGACAAAAGCTCTCCATTGCCTGCTCCAGCATCAATCAAGACATCACGAGTTTTGAGGCGCGGTAAAAGCTCTCGGCTAAACCATTTCCATGTTCTTTTCTTTTCGTCGGTGTGTTTTAAAAACCACAAAAAATAATTCCGATAAAGTCGGTTTTCATAGCGAAAAACTGGAATTAGTTCTTCACCTTCTTTATTTTGAAAAAAACTGTTCTGGAGATTGTTATTAACTGGTGTGCCAACAAAAGTAGACATGGCTACACCTCCTTGCTCTCACAATTCTATTTTAACGAGAAATAATGCTCAAATTTCTTAAATAAATGCCATCTTTGGCAATATTCGGCTTTAAATCTCAATTAAATTTAGTAATTCTAGTTTAGAAAAAGCGGTCGCGACATTCTGGTTGACTAAAAATGTGTAAAACTCTTGTATTGACAAGGATTTAGCGAATTAACTCGACAGTCACGCCAGTATTAAAAGTTAACCAAATTTGATCTGCGCTTAGTGCTATTGCTCCCAACTTAGCAGCTAAAGACAAACAAGCTCTGTCTCCTAACGAAAGCGGTGGAGCTTCAATTTGAGCCGTTGCTACAGCTAAACTGTAATCAAAACTTTTGAACTCTAACCCAACAGCCTGCAAACTTTCAGCTACTAGTTTGACTAATTTTCGGGCAACTTCCGACCAATTAACAACTGACATGAAACAAGTTGCTTCTTCTAAAACGGATTGAAGCGGAGCGATCGCTCCGCGCCTTGGCTGCGCCAAGATCGCAACAGGCTTAAGTAGTGGTGCAAAATTAAACAAAAAAACCCATCCAGATTTTTTAAATCAAAGAGACGGGTTAATAATTAAAAATTAAAATTGAGTAAATATTAAAAATTATCGTGCGAAGAAATAGCTTCAGTTAACTTATTGATTACTTCTGCCACCGGAATTGCTCCTAGTTCTCCCGACGCACGAGTACGGATATTTAAAGCGTTTCCTTCTACTTCTTTATCTCCGATTACTGCCATCACAGGAATTTTTTGAGTTTCGGCATTACGGATCATTTTACCCAAGCGTTCTCTACTAGTATCGGCTTCTGCCCTGATTCCTGCTGCTAGCATTTTAGCTGTTACTTGTTGTACGAAGTCCATGTGACTATCGCTTACAGGTAGTAAACGAATTTGAGTTGGTGCTAACCATAAAGGAAAGTCACCAGCATACTCTTCAATCAGAATACCAATCAACCTTTCTAAAGAACCAAAAGGTGCGCGGTGAATCATGACTGGACGTTGACGAGAGCCATCTTCCGCAATGTATTCTAAATCGAATCTTTCAGGCAAATTATAATCTACCTGTACCGTTCCTAATTGCCATTCTCTTTCTAAGGCATCGTGAACGATAAAATCAAGTTTTGGTCCATAAAAAGCAGCTTCTCCTGGTGCTTCAAAATACTTCATTCCCAAAGTTTCAACCGCACGTCGGATCGCATTTTCTGCTTTATTCCAAGCCTCGTCAGAACCGATATATTTATCTGACTCTCGATCGCGGAAGCTCAATCTTGCTCTAAAATTCTTATCTAGTTTTAAAGCTTTAATCGTTGATAAGATCAAATCTACAACCTTGAGAAATTCTTCCTCTAATTGGGTTGGAGTAACAAATAAATGAGCATCATCTTGAGTAAAACCTCTGACTCTTGTTAATCCGCCTAATTCTCCTGATTGTTCATAACGATAAACTGTACCAAATTCAGCTAGTCGCATAGGCAATTCCCGATAAGAACGCAATTGACTTTTGTAAATCTGAACGTGAAAAGGACAATTCATTGCTTTAAGAACAAATCCCTGTTCAAGCTTGGCTGCTTCCTCATTTTCTGCCATCATCGGAAACAAGTCTTCTCTGTATTTTTGCCAATGTCCAGAGGTTTTAAATAACTCTACTCGACCAATATGGGGTGTTACTACAGGAAGATAACCCCGTTTAATTTGTTCTTGTTTGAGAAAATCTTCCAACTGCGATCGCAATATTGTTCCTTTAGGAGTCCATAAAGGTAAACCGGGACCAACAGAATCAGCAAAAATAAATAGTCCTAATTCTTTACCTAACTTACGATGATCCCTGCGTAAGGCTTCTTCTTTACGCCTTTTGTATTCGGCTAACTGTTCGGGAGTTTCCCAAGCTGTACCATAAATCCGTTGTAGTTGGGCTTTGGTTTCATCTCCACGCCAATAAGCACCCGCTACACTTTCTAAGTCAATCGCTTTAGGATTGATCTCGGCAGTACTTTCCACATGAGGGCCAGCACACAAATCCCACCATCTATTGCCTAAATGGTAAAGGATAATCGGTTCTTGAATGCCTTCCAGGATTTCTAGTTTATAGGGTTCGCCTAACTCTTCAATGCGCCTTTTGGCTTCTTCTCTACTTACTTCTTCCCGAATGACTGGCAATTTTTGATTGATGATCTTGATCATCTCTTTCTTAATTGCTTTTAAATCTTGATCCGTAAAAGGTTCGGGACTATCAAAATCGTAATAAAAACCATTTTCTGTCCAAGGACCAATGGTTACTTGGGTTTTCGGAAACAGCTTCTGCACCGCCATTGCCATGATGTGAGAGGTTGTGTGGCGGATTTTCTTGAGATTTTCTGATTCGCTCGTACGCGGTAATTTAATGAGATTGGATTCTTCTGCGGTGGGCATCGGCTGTTTAACCATGCAAATTAACTCTTTTGATTTTACTAACAGCTATAAGTCTTATTTCTTTCTATGATACTGGTGTTACTAAGCCTTTGAATTGTGAACTTAATAATTAAGATAATCAAACATTTTATTAAGATATGTAAAAAACGCTAATATATGTAGTGAGATAACAAGCTATTTTAAAATCTATGTCTTCAGAACAAGAATTGCTCAAAACAGTTCTCGAACCTCTTCTAGAAGATTTTCAATATTGGTTTGCGCGATCGCGTTCTTTATTAGAATCAGAGAGATTATCTTTTTTTACAGTTCAAGAACAAGCCCAATTACTGGAACAAGTCAAGAAATGTCAACAAGAGGTTAGTACTGCCCAAATGTTATTTAAAGCTACTGGAGGTCAAGCTGGAATAGAGTCTCGTATGCTAGTTCCTTGGCATCATCTAGTTGCTCAATGTTGGGATGTAGCGAGAAGATGGCGCGAACTTAAAGCTCAAGATTCTCATTTTTAGTCATCAATTTAGTTAAAAAATGTAGTTAAAAAGTAGAGTAATTTGTTTATTTTTGGGGGGAAAGTGTTATGTTACAACTAATATACATTTTTGCTTTTACAATCGTAGCTTTTTTGGCAATTGCGAATTTAATTCGTAGTTTAATTAATTTGAGTGCAGAAAGTCAAAGAATGTATCCTAATCATGTTTCTGCTCATAATTCTCAAAACAGAAGTCGAGCCAAAACTAATCAAGTTACTAAAAAGCCACTTCATCCAGAATTGTTGGACGAACAAGGTAAAGTTATTAACGAACCTTTATTAGTAATGCGTTCTGTTTCGGTAGAAGATGCTCGTCAGCAACTAGATTCGATTTATAATTCTTCTCCTAATAAATCTGATTTGGAAGAATAATAAATTACAAAAGTCGACAAGCATTTCTGTTCGATTTTCCAACTCAAATAGAAATGCTGTAGCGGTTTTTACGCTTAATGAGGTACAATCAAGACCTCGTTTTTTTTATTGATGTTAAATAAAATTTAGTTCATCAATTTAAGGATAACTATAAATTAATCCCTCAAAATATTAGCGATCGCTAATAACTGAAGTTACTTGTTTTTTGGTTTGGTTATCACTACTAACAACTATTTTATTTTCGGTTAGTTTCCCTACTGCACGATCTCCAGTTAAATTCATTTGAGGGTTGGTTTGTTCATAAATAACATTGCCAATTGCTTCAACTGTTTCTGTAGCAATATTCCAGATTAATTGACGAGCATACAACTCAGATTGTTTGCTAGGATTAATTCCTTTAACACCATTATCTAAACGAGCAACTTGCTGTTGTAGATCGATTTCCCCTTGATTTCCCGTTACAGTTAATTGACGTTGACGTTCAAGAATTTGAATTGGTTGATTGGTATTAATAATTCGAGTTTTATAATTCCAACTAATAAAATTAGTAGCAATTTGTAATTGGGGTTTGAGCGAAAATAATTCAATATTGTTATGTAAAGTAATCGTCTTTTTGGCTAAATCTACTTCCCCTTTGTCTGCAACTAGGCGATCCGTTACATTTTCTCCTTGATAACAAACGATCTCTAAATTGCGGTCGCTAAAAATTTGTTGCTGAGGAATTTGCCACTTAAGATGCTCAGTTTTTAATTGCAAAGGAGGCTCTTGAGTATTTGCAATGATATTACGTTGTAGTTCCAAAGTTGAAGTATCAGTATAATACTTGCCCTCTTCAGCCGTAATAGACAATTGAGGATGAGTCCCGGTCAAATTCTTACGGACAATCAAAAGATTTTCTTTTGGTCGCCATTCGATCTCATCACTTCTCAAAATTGCACCATTCCGAGGATCCGTAACAATTACTTCATCTCGAAGAAAAATAATTGCGCCATTATCTTGAACTTCGGCTTTTTTACCACTCAACTGCAAAATAAGCTGGTTATTTTGGAGTAAATTACCAGTTACTTGGTCTAAATAAGCAATTTTCTGGTCGTCACTGTAAACCGTATTTTCTGCTTTTAGTTTCCATAAAGTGCCACCTTCGACATTAGATTGTTCCAAGACGGCATTATTTAAAACCAGACGAGTCTCAGAATGAGCAGAAACGGGGGATTTAGTTTCTATTGATTGCTGAGTCTTTGGCGGAGAGTGTGATCGACAACCAGTCAAATATAATAACAAAACACCAACGAGCCAAAAACCCAGACGAAAAGTTTTTCCCCCGATTATTTGCCGATTATTGAGCGGATTTTTCCTCATCTAAGAGACTAAAGCCAGAAAAACTACGTAATGGTTCATGAAGTTTAGTATTTTTTTGAATATCTTCTTTAATTTGGTCTAGATCGATATAGCGATCAGCCACATTAATTAAACTATCGCTAGTCATTGAACGTAAACTGACTACTTCTACTCTAGCACCTCGATAACTGACCGCATCGACGGCATAGGCGAGATCTCCATCCCCACTTACTAAAATTGCGGTATCATACGCTCCTACTAATGCCATCATATCGACTGCAATTTCTACATCTAAATTGGCTTTTTTCGAGCCATCGGGAAGCTGAACTAAGTCTTTAGCAATAACTCGATAACCATTGCGACGCATCCAGAGTAAAAACCCTTGTTGCTTTTCATTAGTTCGATCTACACCTGTATAGAAAAAAGAACGTAATAACCTCGAACCTCCAGTTAAACGAAAGAGTAATTTACTGTAATCAATCTCAATGCCTAACTGTAGTGCTGCATAAAATAAATTTGAACCATCAATAAAGATGGCAACGCGACCCCGATTTTCTAATATTTGTTCCGGGGTAAAAATTGGGTCGCTCTCGAAATTATCTAACATTTTTTTAATGCCTCTTTTTTATGAAAATAGTTATTTTATTAGTTGAATTACCCCCCTTGATAACGATGTTTCGTTGAATTGATTGGTTGGTTACAATCAATTTTATGACGGTAATTCTAGCTTGGAAAAAATGGGACGAGCTTTACTTAAATTTTGATTTGCAGTAAGCTTTCCCCACTGAGAATGCTGTTTTAAAATGTCAGCCGATAAATTGGGTGTTTTATGATTAAAATCAAAGGAAAATCCTAATTGTTGATAAATATCGTTACTAAGATTCGGAATAATTGGGGATAATAAATAAGCTGATAGTCTAACTGATTCTAGAACAGCATACAAGATCTGTTCTACTTCGTTTTGTTTACCTTGTTTATATAAACTCCAAGGTGCAGACTCATCAATATGTTTGTTACTTGCTCTAATTAAATTAAAGATTTCTTCACAAGCTTGACTAAACTGCAAGGCTTCGTAGGCTTGACAAACGCGATCGCTTAAACCCGTACCAATTTTTTTTAAGGGATGTTCTAAGTCTAAGTCAGCTTCGGTAAGTTGAGGACCATTACTTTGACAGTACTTTTTCAACATACCCAAAGTACGATTGAGTAAATTACCCAAATTATCTGCTAAATCAGCATTAAGCAGTTCTACAAACCGAGTTTCATTAAAATCCCCATCTTTGCCAAAATCAATTCCTTTGACAAAGTAATAGCGGACAGCATCCGAACTATATTTATTAACTAAGGCAAATGGGTCGACCGTATTGCCAAGAGTTTTACTCATTTTTTTGCCGTCTTTGGTGAGAAAACCATGACCGAATACTTGTTTTGGTAAAGGTAATTCGGCAGACATCAACATTGCGGGCCAATAAACTGCATGAAAACGCAAAATATCTTTACCAATTAGATGCAGGTTAATGGGCCACCATTGAGATAAAGCGTTAGCTAAAGTAGGTTCTTGTTCTGGCTCTAATAAAGCCGTCACATAACCCAACAAAGCATCGAACCACACATAAATCGTATGGTTGGGATCGCTGGGTAGAGGAAAACCCCAATCTAAATTAACACGGGAAATGGAAAAATCTTTTAATCCTTGACTAACAAAGTTTAATACTTCGTTGCGACGACTTTCTGGTTGGATAAACTCAGGTTTGTCTGCATAGAGAGTTTCTAGTTGAGTTTGATATTGAGATAGTTTGAAAAAATAATTTTCTTCATCACGCCATTCTACTTGTTTGTTGGGATGAAGAGGACAAAAACCTCCTTCGAGTAGCTCTCTTTCTTCTTTAAACTCTTCACAAGAGACACAGTACCAACCCTGTTGTCGGTCTAGATAAATATCTCCTTTCTGCCAAACTCGCTCAAAAAACTCCTTGACGATCGCTTGATGACGCACGGAAGTAGTCCGACTAAAGCGATCGTATTGAATATTGAGTTTTTCCCAAAGAGACTGAAAACTAGCTACAATGCGATCGCAATGTACTTGAGGCTCTAATCCCTGTTCGGCTGCTGTTCGCTGGATTTTTTGCCCGTGTTCATCTGTTCCTGTAATTAGTAGGACAGAGTTCCCTTGTAAACGTTGATAGCGAGCAATTACATCAGCAATCATCGTAGTGTAAGCACTACCAATGTGAGGAACATCGTTAACGTAATAAAGAGGAGTAGTTAAAGCAAATTTAAAACGATCTTTCATTGAAATTTATGCTTGAATCAGTGCTTTAGTCCAAAAAGTAATGTTACAGTCTAATTGGACTCGAATAATTATTCTAGATGTAAGCTGACATAGTTAGCCTCCCAGTTTCTGGCTTTATTCTTAACAGTATTAATTACAACAGCTATCGCCTGAATAAGCTGGGAGAAATACTTAATACTTTGTTGATTTATTTAACACAATCTCTGGAAAAAACCATTGATTTTGTTAAACTGATGGTTCTAGCCTCAAAATAGACTTGAGAAAATTTACAAATATTAAAATTATCTTAAAATCTTGAACTCACAGAAGCTTTAGAAGCTCGGGAAAGATTTTGATTAGTTGAATTGTAACGAAATACAGTAAAAATAACTTAATTTTACTAGCAATGTTTTAATGGAGAGCGGTGCATATTTTTATTGGAACTAGCAGTTTAATTTATAGCGATCGCGGTACTTTGAGAGATACCTTCAATTCAGCAACGGTCATTGGTTTATTTGATTAACTTAGAGTAGGATAGAGCTAAAAAAATAGCAATCAACAGGATAATAAGTATTGATACTTAATTTTTCCTCTTCTAGTACCTAATGACCAATCGCTCAAATATCGGTTTTTTAACTCCAAAACCAATTCAACCTGAATTACCTTTGTTTGTTTATTTACCAGGCATGGACTGTACGGGGGAATTATTAACAGTTCAAGCAGAAAAATTAGCTAAAGTTTTCGATTTGCGTTGTTTGTATATTTCTCCCACTGATTTGAGTAGCTGGGAAAAACTTACCGAAGCAACTATTAAGCTCATTCAAAAAGAATTAATTAGAAATCCTCAACGGACTGTTTATCTTTGTGGAGAATCTTTTGGCGGTTGTTTAGCAATCAAAACAATTTTAGCTGCACCAGAGTTAATTCACAAATTAATTTTAGTTAATCCAGCTTCTTCTTTTTATCAACGTTCTTGGTTAGGATTAGGGGGAATTTTAACTAATTTAATTCCAGATTTAATTCATCGCTATTCTGCTCTAGGTTTTTTGCCTTTTTTAGCTGAATTAAGCCGAATGGCTCAATCAGAACGCCTCGCTTTACTTAAGGCGATGAGATCGATCCCACGTTCGGTAGTTGGTTGGCGTTTATCTTTATTACAAAACTTTGGTAGTCACGAACAACAGTTAACTCGTTTAACTCAACCAACCTTAATTCTAGCTGGTGGTAGCGATCGCTTATTACCTTCCTTGGAAGAAGCGCAGCGATTAGTCAATCTTATTCCCAAGGCAAATATGGTAGTGCTACCTTATAGCGGACACGCTTGTTTATTGGAGACACAAACCGATCTTTATGCGATTTTAGCAAAGAATTGTTTTTTAGACCGTCTCGATCAATCTCATAAACAACTAACATCTAAGTCGTTGCACAAAACCTAATAAAAATAGCAAGTTTAAGCGACAAGATTGCTTTGATTTTCTTGGCTAGCAATTAAACAGTTATTAGAATTGAGTAAATTATCCTGGATAAAATTTTCTAACCACAATTCGATCTTTTTACTGTTTTGAGGAGGAGAAAACCAGTAGCCTTGTACATACTGACAACCTAATAAATTGAGACATTTTAATTGTTCTACCGTTTCTATTCCTTCAGCAATTACTTCTATGTTTAATTCATGAGCAATCATCATCATCGCGCGAACAATTGCATGATTTAAACTATTATTATTCATCTGACTAACAAAAGAACGGTCAATTTTGATTTTATTAATGGGAAAATATTGTAAATAACTTAATGACGAGTAACCTGTGCCAAAATCATCAAGGCAAATTTGAATTTTTCTCTGTTGTAATTGCAGAAAAATCTCTATAGTTGATTCAGCATCTTCAATTAAAACATTTTCAGTAATTTCTAGCTTTAAATATTGTCCTTCTAGTCCAGTTTCAGCCAGAATACAATCAATTTGTTCAATGAAATTAGGTTGAGAAAATTGCTTGGCAGAAAGATTAACAGCTACAGTCAAGGGAGTATTGACAAGACCTTGTTCTTGCCAACAACGCAACTGTAAACAAGCTTCTCTTAAGACCCACAAATCGATGTCAATAATTATGCCAATGTGTTCAGCTAAAGGAATAAAATCTTGAGGGCTAATTAAATTTTGTTCTGAAGTTTGCCATCGAACTAATGCTTCAAAGCCTACTAAAGAATTAGTTTCTAAAGCAACAATTGGTTGATAATAAACAACCAACTCTTTTTTACTCAGTACTCTTTTTAACTGATTCTCCAAAGCCAATTTTTTCATGGCAACATTATGCATGATCGGACTAAAAATTTCGTAGCACGCTTTGCCTTTAGTTTTGGCAGAATACATAGCTAAATCAGCATTTCGTAAAAGATAGATTGGTTCGGTATAGAGTTCTGAATTAAAACTAATGCCAATACTAACTGAAATAAAAATTTCATAGTTTTCTAGTTTGAAGGGGAAGGTTAATTCTTGCTGAATTCTTTGAGCAACTTGGATGGCATCATTAATGCAAGTTAGCTCTTCTAGTAAAATTACAAATTCATCGCCACCAATTCGAGCAATTGTATCACCGAGTCTTGGACATTGTTGTAGTCGATGGGCTAAAGCAATAAGTAATTGGTCTCCAACTAAATGACCTAAACTATCATTAATAACTTTAAAACGGTCTACATCTAAAAAAAGTACAGCAAATTTTTGTTGGGGGTGATTTTGATTACGTTCAATTAAATGTTCTAAGCGATCTATCAATAAATTACGATTAGGTAAACCTGTTAGATGATCGTGAAGTGCATCGTACCTTAATTGTTCTTGTGCTTGTTGATATTTAGTGATTTCTTCTTGTAATTGTTGATTAGCTTGATTTAATGCTGTAGTTTGCTGTTGAATTTCCGTGATTAATTTTTGATTCAGTTGTTCGATCTCTTGTTGAGTTTTTTTCCTCTCGATTTCACGTTGCTTGCGATCGCTAACATCTCTCTGAATGCCAAAGTGTCCTTTAATTCTGCCTTGAGCATCATAAATACAGATATAGTCTCCTTCAATCCACATCGAGGTACGATCTAACTTACGCTCGAAGGTTTCACAACGTAATCGACCAGCATCAAAAAAGCGTCGCCATATTTGTTTGCCTTCTACTAAATCGTGAGCAAAAAAATCACGAGGAGTTAAATTTAAGAGCTGTTCTTGACTAGCACCATACTGGTCTAGCATGGTCTGGTTAACTCTAGTAATGCGTTGATGATCAAAAACGTAATCCAGAACTTTTTCTTTATCAACTGTATCATCCCACTGGATTGGCTCATCCAACATCATTAGAAAAATCCCGTCTAACGATTGGGAAAAAAATAAATCTAGTAATTCTTGATTTTCTTGCAAAGATTGGTTAGCTTTTTTTAATTTTGCATGATTCTGCTGAAGATAATTAAGTTGGTGAAGAAAATGGTATTGCCACAAACTGATTCCAACAAGTATTAGCAACAACCACGCTGCTAAACTCCAGTTTATTAGTTCATTAATATTTATTTGGTTCAACGAGTTGAGAATTAGTTGGTAAATATTATCTAATTTCATTAAAACAAGTATTTAAATTTACTATCAATTTTTTATCTTACCTTTGATTTATAATTCCCCTTGAATTCTTGATTACAAATAAAATTATTGAATTTCTCAACAGATTAATTGTAAGCCTGATTTATGATTATTTTTATTGGGATAAAGTTCATATTTTTTCCTAATAATTTTGGCAACAATCTTTAGAAAATGTTGATAAAGCTAGATTAATTTAAAGATTTCTCTTGATTTAACTCTTGAATGCACAATATAGTATTTTTGTAAAGGCATGAACATAGATATGTTTGTTTCATTAAAGTAGATATGTTTTTAGCGCAAATTATTGACTAGCAATATAGCTGAAATATAAGTGTGGTCAGTTTTTAGCTGAGATTGTGTAGTCGCATTAATTGAATATTTAATTTTTTTTTAGTTAACGACAATTCAACTGACTTTCTGGACTAGTTTCATGACTGTCTTTCCGCATCAAATCGAAAATTATCATTATCAAGTAGGCGGTACTCTAGCTCCGAATGCGCCTAGTTATATCCCTAGACAAGCAGATTCCCAACTTTATCAAGCTTTGAAGCAAGGACAATTTTGTTATGTATTCAACTGCCGACAGATGGGCAAGTCTTCTCTGCTATTGCAAACTAAAAACAGACTGCTAGAGGAAAATTTTAAATGTGCCAGCCTCGATCTCAGCATTATCGGCAACGATCAAGTGACACCGACTCAGTGGTATAAAGGTTTAGTTTTAGATTTATGGCAAGAGTTTGGTTTAGTAAATCAATTTAACTTCAAAAAGTGGTGGCAAGAACAAGAAGATCTTTCCTTATTACAACGAGTACGTCGGTTTATTTCTGAAGTACTTTTAGCCAAATTTCCTCAGCAAAGACTATTTATCTTGATTGATGAAGTTGATAGTATTCTCAGTTTAAATTTTCCCGTTGACGATTTATTCGTTTTAATTCGCTATTGCTACAACCAAAGAGCAATTGACCCTAGGTACAATTATATTACTTTTGCCTTATTTGGAGTGACCACTCCATCAGAATTAATTCAAGATCCAACTCGAACTCCTTTTAATATTGGTAAAGCGATCAAACTAAATGGTTTTACCTTTGAAGAAGCCTTACCCTTAGCTAAAGGATTGAACCTGAAAGGAAGCGATCCCCTGAAACTGCTTCAAGAAATTTTGGCTTGGACTGGAGGACAACCATTTTTAACTCAAAAACTATGTAACCATGTTTGTCAATTAGCACAACAGATAGTAATTGAGCCTGATACAGAAGCTATTTGGTTGGAAAAATTAGTCAAGGAAAGCATTCTTAATGAATGGGAATTTCAAGATGAACCAGAACATTTAAGAACAATTCAAAATCAAATTGAATCCTACGGAAAACAAACCAGTAGAATTTTGGGAATTTATCAGCAAATAGTTCAAGGAATAGCAATTAAAAGTGATGGGACTCCAGCACAAACGGAATTGTTGATCTCTGGTTTGGTCGTTAAACAGAATGGTTATTTAAAAATTAAAAATCGTATTTACGAAGAAATTTTTAATCTCCAATGGGTTAAACAACAATTACAAACACTACGACCTTATGCTGAATCTTTACAAACTTGGTTAGATTCCGACCGCCAAGATTGTTCACGGTTATTAAGAGGAAAAGCTTTAAAAGAAGCTCAAAATTGGGCAAAAGGCAAAAGTTTAAGTGATTTAGATTATCAGTTTTTAGCTGCTTCCGAAGAACATGATCGTCAAGAAATACAATTGGTTTTGAAAGTTGAACGAGCCAAAGCGATCGCTGCCCAATTAAAAGCCGAACAACAACAACGGTTGCAAGTACAAAAAAATGCTAAATTGCAACAATGTGTTTTGATTGTAGTTAGTTGTGCTTTTCTTATTTCTTCTGGGTTGGGAATAGTTGCTTTATGGCAATATCGGCAAGCCAGGATCAGCGAAATTAAAGCCTTAGCTTCTTCTTCTCAAGGTTTATTTGTTTCTAATCATCAATTAGATGCGATGATTGAGGCGATTAAAGCGAAAATTCAACTTCAAAAGCTTCGTGGTGTCGATTCTGAAATTACTAACAAAGTAGAAGCAGCCTTAAGGCAAACAGTTTATGGCAACAATGAATTTAACCGTTTAATTGGGCATCAAGGCAGTGTCTTAACTGTTGATATCAGTCCCAACAATCAGTTAATTGCGACGGGGAGTAACGACAAAACAGTTAAAATCTGGAAACGAGATGGTACGTTACTGCAAACTTTACAACATAGCGCAACAATACATCGTCTTGCTTTTAGTCCCGATAGTCGCCAAATTGTTTCTGGTAGTTTAGATGGGACACTTAGTCTTTGGAACATTGACGGTACTTTAATTAAAAAAATTCAGGCTCATCAAGCCCCGATTTGGGGAGTTGCAGTGAGTCCTGATGGCAAAATAATTGCTTCCGCCAGTGGGGATCAAACCATCAAATTGTGGCAAATGGATGGTAAGTTGCTAAACACATTGACAGGACATTCTACAAGTGTTTGGAGTGTTGCTTTTAGTAATGATGGTCAAATCATTGCTTCGGCAGGGCTAGATCATCAAGTCAAATTATGGCAGCTTAATGGCAAACAACTTAAAACCTTGCCAAATCATCAAGCTCCCGTCTGGGATGTGGCATTTTGTCGAGAAAATAATCTGTTAGTTTCAGTCAGTTCGGATCGTACTGCTCAACTATCAAACTTGAACGGAACAATAGTTAAAACACTTCACAGTGATAAGGCAATTTTAGGAGTTGATTGTCAAGGTCAATACATAGCAACTAGTGGTAGGGACAATCAAGTTAAAATTTGGCGTTTAGATGGGACTTTTATTAGAAATCTCAAAGGACATCGTGCCGTGATTCGAGATGTAGCTTTAAATTCTCAAGGTACAATGGCAATTTCTGCTAGTGATGATGGAACTGTTAAACTTTGGCAGCGGAATCAATATTTATTAAAACATTTTTATGGGCATCAAGATACAATTTGGGAACTTGCTACCAGTGGAAATAATCAGCTAATCGCTTCGGTGAGTGTAGATAATAGCCTGAAATTATGGCAAATCAATGGTAAACTTTGGCAGAGTTTTAAAGACAATCAATTTTCCTTTCGGGCTGTTACTTTTAGTGCAGATAGTAAGCATCTGATCACAGCAGCAACGAATAATAACAGTATTCAAATTTGGCAATTGGGAAACAAACAACCAACTCTCAAATTAATCAAAAGCTTCCAAGCACATCAAGCTGCTATTTTTGCTGTTGCCATTAACTCTTCAGGAACAGCCATCACGACCGAAGGGAGTGAACTCCTCACTCCGTGCCTCGGCTGCGCAGAGAGAGGTTCGCTCCTCGCGATCGCATCAGCGGGAGACGATCATAAAATTAAACTTTGGGATCAGTCTGGGAAATTACTACATAGTTGGTTTGCCCACCAGGAAAGAATCTGGAAGCTAGCTTTTACTCCCGATGGTCAAATCCTCGTCTCTGCCAGTGAAGACGGTACAGTTAAACTCTGGACAAAGCAAAGAAAACCTCTTGCCATACTTAGACATGAAGGTGCAGTGTGGGGGGTAGCCATTAATCCTCAAGGAAATTTGATTGCTTCTACCAGTAGGGATGATACTCTCCGACTTTGGCATAAAGACGGAACTTTAATAAAAATCATTCCAGGACAAAGTCAGGGTTTAACTAGAGTAGCATTTAGCCCTGACGGTCAAACCATTGCTACTGGTGGTGTTGATAATACGGTGAAATTGTGGAATATCAACGGTAAGCTGCTCAAAATTTTACCAGGACATCAAGGAATAGTAATTAGTCTTGCTTTTACTCCTGATGGTAAATTTCTTCTCTCAGGTGGAGACGACAGCACTTTAATTAGGTGGGATTTACAAAAAATTTGCTCTCTTAACGAATTAGAATATGCTTGCAATTGGGTGCAAGATTATCTCAGGACTAACAGCATCAAGGAAGAAAGATATCTATGCGATAAAATTGTGGAAAAAGAATCTAACGGGACTTAATTTACTCCATGAAGAGTTTCATATCAAGTTCGGTTGAATACTTACATTCGATCTGGAGGTTAAGTCTGAAGTCTGAAGTTGTAATACCAAATCAAATAATGTTTGCTACAGATGATGTTTTTGTAGGGGCGATTGGTCAATCGCCCTTACGAGATGTGTCGCATTCTTTTTTCTATTTGGTATAAGTAGCAGAAAAAATAGCGACCAATCATCACTGGTAATTGCAATCTGCCTTTTTATTTCAACTGAATATCCGTACTTGATATCAAAGATAATTTTTAAAATATTGTCGATACAAATCACAACTTACTCTAGCTAACTTACCATTTCCGTAAATTAGTCCTAAGCTTTTTAGTTTAAATAATTGTTCTCGCTCTAATTGAATTGCATTTTGATTGTTTAACAACTGTTGATAAACAACTGTTAAATCAAGATTTTGTTGGAGATAGTCGCATTTCGCTTGCATCTCCCGATGGAAAATTCCTTTATCTGTAGTGACTGTTTCCATCAACACTTCCCAAGAAAAGTGACAACACCCCATTTCATAAAATAATTGTCTGACTAGAGAAGGAAATCCGCCTAATAATTCCATAATCTGACTCAGTTGTTGAGAAGACAAGTTCAATCCATGACGTTGAGATAATTCTAAAACTTGTAAAGAATTAAATGGTGGTAATTCTATCGCTAGTCCTACATTAAAAGGAGAACGCTTGGCATCTAACTTGACATAAATTTCTGTTGAATGACTTAATACTAAACGCAGTTTTTGCCAAACCCCAAAATTTTTACTTTCCTCATGCCAAGAACGTAGCATGGAAAAGAAATCTCCTGCTAATTTAGGATAGTCAAACAAACGATTGACCTCATCTAAAACTAAAATTATGGGAGCATTGAGAGCAGGAATTAAATAAGATTGGAAATAAAAAGTACAACTCATCAAGTACCCTAAATCATCATCCCAGTAATTATCTAATTGAGATTCAATGGGTAATTGCTTGACAATATTGGCACAAAACCAACGAAAAAATTTCCTACCTGAGCTAAAAAGCTCGCTGTCAGCTAAATTTAAGGTTAAATATACGCAATGATAATGGTAAATTTTTCCTTGCTCCATCATTCTCAAAATTAAAGAAGTTTTTCCCATTTTTTGAGGAGCTTTGATTCTGATTAAAGCACTGGTTTTCAGGATTTCTTGGTAGCAAATTTCTTCAACAGGAGGACGCTCCACATAAAAATTAGAAGTGAGAGGAACTACTCCTTGAGGTGATTCTAGCAAGATGGGTAAAGCAGGATAATCAGCGATCGCTTGTAAGAATAACCTTCGACAATTGGCTCGATTAACTTTTGTTTCTAAAGCCTCAGAAAGTAAATTCCATAACCGAGGAGCAACAAACCGTTTGATATAGCTAGGGGCATAATAATAATCTTGAGCAATTTGATCGTAAGTCTTGGTCGAATCTGATAGAGATTCCCAAAGCACAATTTTTTGAATTTCGGAAAAAGAATCACCAGTTTTGGTTTTAACCAGTACTTCTGCTAAATTAACTATTTTTTTTATTTCTTCTTCCATTTGCCAAAAAACATTGGACTGAATGTGATGAATCTCGATTCAAGGAAAGAAGATAACTTCTCGACGAATTACACTCTCTTTGATGATTAAAGGTAACTTTAGCTACTTTGATTTAGCCTACAACCAATTAAAATTTGATGGGGTTTACAAGCTGAGGGAATGAGGACAAAATTTAATTCCGCATCGAAGTCTGGAATTATGAAATTCAATTCCGTCACTGCCTCCTTCTCTCGTAGTCCCAATTTATCCTTTGAGAGTGAGAACGACCCTTACGAAGATGAAACAAGTAAGGTTTCGCAGAACTTAATTTCGCACGGAAATCTGAAGTACTCAAACCGAGTGAGCGAAGTTTTGCCATTCAATGAAGGTCTACTGCGCTCTCAAAATTATTCAAATAGGGTTAATAAGTAATTAAACTTAATTTTTTAAATTTGATCACAACTATAACTATATCTTAAGCGGTTAAGATAAACAGCCCAAACTAATTTCGGACATTTTATTTAATTACATAGGACATAAGTTGATTAATAGAGAAAAATTAAGGAGCTTTTGCTAAAGAAATGTTAAGTTGCTGAGTAAATTGGTAAAAATCAAGTTTTAGTTCCAATTAATTGGCTAAAATTCCCAAAAACTGCCAAAATTCAATAGACTTTAGCTGCCAAAGATTTAAGATATTCCGTATTAACTCCCGACTCTCTCACCAAAGCTATTTTTCCAGTGCGAGCAACTTCACGGATGCCGAATTTATTGAGCATTTGGATGATAGCTACCATTTTACCTGGGTCACCCACAACCTCTACCGTAACGGTATCTTCAGACATATCGACAATGCGAGCGCGGAAAATATGAGCAATTTGAATAACTTCTGCTCTTCCAGAAGCAGTAGCATTAACTTTAACTAACATTAACTCGCGTTCGACACTCGGAACTTGAGTAATATCTTGTACTTTAAGAACGTTAATCAGTTTATATAATTGTTTAATTAATTGTTCAATAATGCGATCGTCTCCAGGTACTACCATAGTAATCCGAGAGATACCTACTTGTTCTGCTGGCCCAACTGCTAAACTTTCAATATTAAAACCACGACGGGCAAATAAACCTGCAATCCGAGTTAAAACTCCTGCTTCGTCTTCTACTAAAACTGAGATTGTATGTTTCATCTGAAAATCAAACTAAAAATTAATCGCTCCGCTCTATCTATCTTAATTTAAGAAAAGACTCCTCTAGAAATTATTTAATTTCTTTTCTTAGCCACTGAAAAATGCTGATTTAACCAATCTAATAAAATCTGATTAAATTGCTCAGGACACTCATCGTGAGGACAATGACCAACTTGTTCTAAAGCGATTAACTTGAGATTTTCATTGAGAGGTGCAATATTAGCAGCTAAAGCAAAAGGAATCATACGGTCTTGACGACCCCAAACTAAGAGAATAGGAATGGTTAGTTGAGGCAAAAGCTTGGTAACCGAAGGTGCAAATTGAGGTCTTCTAATTCGCTGAAAAAGCTTGTAAAAAGTTTGAGCAGCACCCTCATCATAAGCGGGATTAGATAAAATAGCGACTAATTCATCATCAATTGCACTGCGATCGCAATAAGCAACTCCAGCCCAACGACGAATTGTAGCAGGTCTTCTCACAAATTTAAATATAGTGTTGACCAGAAGAGGCGAAGCTACCAAATTTTCTAATCCCGTAACTAAAGGTTGCAGCAGACGAGGAATTGCTGCTTGACGAAGAGATACATCTGGTAAACTGAGCATTACCAAACCCTTAACCATTTCGGGATAAGTAGCTGCTGCCGTCAAACAAACCAATGAACCAATTGAATTACCAACTAAAACTACAGGTTGAGCGATAAAAGTTTGCCAAAAATCATGAAGTTGTTCTACCCAAAGATTAATACTGTAGTCAACTGAAGCCTTACGAGATGCACCAAAACCTAACAGATCTAAAGCATAAACTGTTTGATGTTGACTCAAAATAGGAAGATTAAATCGCCAGTGTTCGATACTAGCACCAAAACCATGAATCAAAATCAAAGGTGTCTTGCTATCACGATTTTTAAGATAAGAATAGCGAGTTTGCCAACCACGCCAAACCCAGTCTCTTTGATTTCCGATCCTTTGTTGCCAGTTAATAGTTGTCGTCAAAGTAAACTTTAATTTAAAATTATTTACATTATTGTAATTTTATCGCCCAAACTCTATCTACTCATAGATTGATGCTTGAACAGATACTAGACTAAATTGAAAATTAAACCTAAATTAATAATTTGATTTTTGACAAAATTAGTACAATGTCAAGTAAATATATTTTATCTATTTTTTAGTTAACTAAACCAAAAGAAACAATCGACATACGCCTGTGAGAGAAAAAAGACGCAACGATCGCGATCTAGCTAAAATCAACGAAAGAATACGTTTTCCTAAAATTCGTGTCATTGACAGTGATGGTTCTCAACTGGGAATTATTACGCCTCAAGAAGCCTTAACCAGAGCTGAAGAGCAAAACTTAGATCTTGTTCTCGTCAGCGAAACAGCAGATCCTCCTGTCTGCAAAATCATGGATTATGGCAAATATAAATACGAACAGGATAAAAAATTAAAAGAAGCCAAGAAAAAACAGCATAATGCTGATGTTAAAGAAGTAAAGATGCGTTACAAAATTGAAGAACATGATTATAATGTGCGCGTCAAAAATGCGGAACGTTTCCTAAAATCAGGGGATAAAGTCAAAGCAACCGTTAGTTTCCGAGGCAGAGAAATTCAACACGCGGATTTAGCCGAAGAACTACTGAAACGCATGGCAACTGATTTGGAATCAGTAGCAGAGGTGCAACAAGCACCAAAACGGGAAGGTCGTAACATGATGATGTTGCTCTCTCCTAAAAAATAAAATTGGTCATTGGTCATCGGTTATTAGTCATTAGTTATTAGTTATTGGTCATTAGTCATTAGATTATTCGTTAAGTTATTTAATTACTAAAAATACTAGCGAATAAAAAACGAAGGACAAAGGACGAAAAACAAACAACAAATGACAAAAGACAAGTGACCATTGACAGAATAGTTAAACAAAATTAGCAATTGCTTCTGCTGTGATTTTCGGCTGTTCTAGATGGGGAACATGACCACAATTAGGAATCCAAACTAATTCGTTGTTAGGAAGTAGTTGCTTAAATTTAGAAGCATCTTTAGTCCCAAGAATTCGGTCATTTTCTCCCCAAATAATGAGCGTTGGTTGCTTAATTTGATTGAGTTGAGTTGCAAAAGAGCCATAACCACCACTTTTGGTAAATTTAATTAAAGCTTGATGCCAATTAACAGATTGCAGATGTAAAGCAGCGCAAATTTGAGCATCTACAGAAGCATAGCTTTTGTCATAATAAGCTGATCTACTGATATTTTGACGAATTCTGGGACTGCGGAGAAATTCAGCAGCAAAATAATCGACTGGTGAAAACATAAACTTCCCAATTGCAGGAGGATTTGTTAAGCCTGCACTGTCGATTAAAATTAATTGGCTGACTATTTCTGGATAGTTAAGAGTAAAATCAATCGCAACTGCACCTCCCATCGAAGCACCTACCAGAATGATTGGTTTTTCAATTAGAGTTTTCCAAAAATAGTAGAGATGAGTTCTAATTTCGGTGCTACTAAAGTTTAAATCGGTTGGTCTTTCAGTAAAACCAAATCCTAATAAATCTAATGCCCAAGTCTCTTGTTGTTGTGCAAGTAAAGGAAGAAGACGGCGAAATTCTAATAAAGAACTATCAAAACCATGCAAAAGTACAATAGGTGTATCTCCGTTACCAGCTTGAACATAAGCAGTAGGAATTTTGAGAGGGCTTAAAGGCGTTAAAATTGACTGTCGTTGAATTTGTTGAGCAAATTCAATCGAGGTTGCTTCGGTAAGCTGATTGACTTGAGTGGGAAGAAAATCAGGAAACATTAAATCTTAAATTAGAGATAGGATTCTAAAACTAAAAATAACAAAATTAATGGTTTTTACTTACTCTCGTAGGATTTACCTAGCTGATACAGATGCTGCTGGAGTAGTTTATTTTGCTAGTCTCATGAGTATTTGTCACCAAGCTTATGAAGAATCTTTGGCAACCGTAGGAATTAATTTACAAGAGTTTTTGGTAGACTCTTCTGTAGCTATTCCAATTGTTCATAGTGAAATCAGTTTTTTTCGCCCGATTTTTTGTGGAGATAAAATAACAATTAATTTAACAGCAGAACAATTAAACGAACAAGAATTTGCGATCACATATCAAATTATTGCTTCTGAAACCAAATTAGCACAAGGTAGCACTCGTCACATTTGTATTAATCCTAAAACCAGAATCAAAATTCCTTTACCAGAAAATATCATGCAGTGGCTTAAGCTGGTTGCTTCCTAGCATATATTAGACCTCCTGCAAAAATAAATCAGAAATAAAAAATAACTACTATTCCCTATTCCCTATTCCCTAAATTCAACCGAGTTTAATTAGACTTATGCAAGAGGTCTATTGAAACAATTAAGAGTTAAGATCGATAAGTTTTTGATTAATTCTTAATGGAGAGCAAAACGAGTGGCACATTGGCTAAAATTTCTGAGTGTCAGCCTATTGATTTGGGGAATCAACACCCCGTTAGCTGCCCAGAATTCACAACCAGACTCTAAGCCTCAAACACCAAGAATTGACGTACCTCCAGAAATTATCAAAGATAGCCCTGTGTTACAACGCTGGTTAAAACAAATTCCCAATGTACTAGAAGATATCCGTCAAGAGCCTAGTTTTCGTACTCGTTTACAGTTTGGTTTTGTGTTATTTCCCTCTACAGATGATACAGCAGGAATCAATTTCGCCATTGAAGATATTTTTTTGGGGCGTAGTGGTTTAACTATTAGTACTGATTATCAAACTTCGTTTAACGGAAATCGCACTGCGGTTGGAGCAAATGCCCATTATTTTCTGTTTCCCCTTGGTAGTTATATTAATCTTGCTCCTCTAGTTGGCTATCGTTACATTCAAAGCAATGATTATTTTACTGATGGTGTTAATCTAGGTTTACGTTTGATTTTGGCTTTATCCCGCAGTGGTGCAGCCGATTTTTCTGTTTCCCAAAGTTTTATCTCTCCTGGGAGTAACGAAGAAGTAGGAATTACGAATCTTTCCGTTGGCTATGCTGTTGCACCTCAACTTCGTTTGTCCACTGAGATTGAAAAACAAAATTCTCGTCAAGATCACGATAGTCGAGTAGGAATCAATTTGGAATGGATGTTTTGACAGTGACCCGGCAGTTCGCGAACTGCCCTTACAGTGACCAGTGACCAGTGACCAGTGACCAGTTATCAATTTTTTTTGATCTCTATAGGATTATTTGATTTAAATCTAGAGCGCAGGCGAGAACCTCCAAATAAAGCACCTACAATCAACAAACCTAGAGTAGGAGAAAATTCAAAAGGAATTTGCTCAACATTTATATTGTCAACCAATAAAGCCGAAGTGCGATCAACTCCATCGACATCTACTACACCAAATCCAACTTTATATGTGTAATCTCCTGCTGCCAAAGATGAAGATTCATAAATGTATTGATTACCAGTGTTGTAGTAAGTTGTATTAGTACCTTGGAAATTTGTAACTTCCGAACCTAATGGATAAGAAATATTACCGCTACTATCATCTAAAACGTTAATACTACGGGTGCTGATGTCAGAATTAGCATCATAAAGCGTAAAAAAGGCAAAATCTTGGTCACCTAAGATTGAATCGGTAGAGTCATTGGTTAAATAACTCCAATTAAATTTAAGCCTAAGTTGATTCTTGCCACTATCAACATCTGCTTGAGTAATATTAAAAGTGAACTCTTGAAGAATTCCTGAACCTTCTTTGGGAGTACGAAAAGCACTATTATCAGCAGAGCTTTGTCTAGGAATACTCAAACTATTAGTAGACAAACCAAGAAAATTTTGTAATTCATCAGCATTAGTATCGGTAGTTGAACTTACTGGACTTGTTCCTGAATAATTAAAAGTACTAGCAGAAGTAGCATTATCGTCAATTCTAGTATTGTGTCCATTGGTAATTAAAGCTTGATAATCACCATTAATTGGATTAATAGCTTGGAAAGTTCCTTGAATAGAAGTATCGCCAGTTTGCGACCAGTTATTATAATTACTTTCAAAGCCACCATTCTGAAAAGTTACAGAAAAAGCAGAAGCCGAATTAGGCAACAAAATACTACTGATAACTAAACTACCAGTAATCCAACAACTTGATTTAATCAAATGAGATAAAGACATAGGACTAAAAATATTAGTTTGATGTGTAAATAGAAAAGGTGAGGAATAAAAAAAGATGAACGAGTTTAACTAAAAATAAAATCGCTGGCGTTGATAGTAGTAGAATCAACATTTTCAAGCAGAACGACATCTTTGGGAAGTAAACTGCCTGAAGCATCAAAATCAACTTGAATCATCGTGTGAGAACCAAAGCTAACTGCTTTGACATAACCGTCGCCAAAGGGATTAGAAGCACCACCAAGTTCATTAGTTACAATGCCTCGAAAATCAAGTAAATCGCCGTTAGTATCGAAGTCTGTAATGATATCTAAGCCTTCACTGGTTTTGCTGTAGAAAAATTGATCTTCTCCAGCACCACCTGTAAGAGTATCTTGCCCTTCATCACCAGTGATAATATCATCATTACTAGTTCCTGTAAGCACTTCAGAATATTCATTACCGTTGATCGAATTAATAACGGTGAGTTGATAATCTTCAACTTCACCGTTACCCAACGCACCAGTCGAATCAGCATCGGTTAAAGTGTCGGTACTCAAGCGGAAGCGAGCATAGGTAGCTCCTGCTTTGATATTAGAAGGGATGGTATTCCAAGTCAGAGTTTGAGTGGTCGCACCGCTATTAGCAGCCACTGTTTCGACCGTGCCAGCAGCTTCTGTAGTCTGGAAGATACCATCTTGGTTGAAGTCAATCCAACCAAGTAGGTTAGCATCAGTTCCTGTAGTGTTATTGACATTAACCGTAACGGTGTAAGTACTATCATCAGTTCTGAGAGTATTAAAGGAACTAATACCATCTTCATCATCTGTCGCACCGTTATTGGTGGTATCATCAGCAGTAGCACCAGTATTTTGTAAACTACCAGTATCTCCATCTACAGTACTACCGAGACTTAAACCAGAGACGATGAAATGGGAAGCACCTCCATTAGCAGCAGTAGTAGTGTAATCTCCTGAACCATTACCACCAGTAGTATCGGGTGCATCGCCATAGTCAACACCTGTGACTGTAAATTGATGATCTTCAACTTCGCCATTACCCAACGCACCAGTCGAATCAGCATCGGTTAAAGTGTCGGTACTCAAGCGGAAGCGAGCATAGGTAGCTCCTGCTTTGATATTAGAAGGGATGGTATTCCAAGTCAGAGTTTGAGTGGTCGCACCGCTATTAGCAGCCACTGTTTCGACCGTGCCAGCAGCTTCTGTAGTCTGGAAGATACCATCTTGGTTGAAGTCAATCCAACCAAGTAGGTTAGCATCAGTTCCTGTAGTGTTATTGACATTAACCGTAACGGTGTAAGTACTATCATCAGTTCTGAGAGTATTAAAGGAACTAATACCATCTTCATCATCTGTCGCACCGTTATTGGTGGTATCATCAGCAGTAGCACCAGTATTTTGTAATATGCTATTATCTCCGTCGATTGTGCCACCGATACTCAATCCAGAAACAATGGTGTGGGAAGCACCTCCATTAGCAGCAGTAGTAGTGTAATCTCCTGAACCATTACCAGCAGTCGTATCGGGTGCGTCACCATAGTCAACACCAGTCACTGTTAGTTGATAGTCTTCCACCTCACCGTTACTAGCTGCACCCGTGGAGTAACTGGTAGTTAATGCAGCATCAGTTGATAAGCGGAAACGAGCATAGGTAGTTCCTGCTTTGATATCTGAAGGAAGACCATTCCAAGTGAGGGTTTGATTGCCAGAAGTATTAATATTAGAAATAATTTGTGCTTCGTCTGCATCAAACGTGCCAGATTGATCGAAGTCAATCCAACCGACGAGTTTGGCATTAGAACCTAAAGTGTTATTGACGTTAACGGTAACGCTATAGCTGCCGTCATCGGTTCTGAGGGTAGAGAAAGAGGTAATCCCATCTTCGTCATCGGTTGAACCATTATTAGTAGTATCGTCAGCCGTTGCGGTAGGATCTTGTAAACTACCAGTATCACCGTCTACAGTACTACCAAGACTTAAACCTGAAACAATAGTATGGGATGGGCCATCATTAGCTGTTCCAGTTTTGTTGGTGGTTTCATAATTTCCTGCCTCTGTTCCTGGACCAGTATCGGGTGCGTCACCGTAGTCAACACCAGTCACTGTTAGTTGATAATCTTCAACCTCACCATTACCCAATGCACCAGTAGAACTACTTGTGGTTAAAGTGTCGGTAGAGAGGCGGAAACGAGCATAAGTAGTTCCTGCTTTGATGTCCGAAGGAAGACTACTCCAAGTTAAAGTTTTGGTGGTTGCACCACTATTAGCAGCCACTGTTTCGATTGTGCTAGCTGCTTCTGTAGTTTGGAAGATACCATCTTGGTTAAAGTCAATCCACCCTAGTAAATTGGCAGCAATTGCGGTGGTGTTATTGACATCAACTGTAACGCTGTATGTTCCATTGTCAGTTCTAATTGAAGTGAGTGTGACACCATCTTCATCATCGGTACCGTTAGTGTCATCAGCAGTCGCCGTAGAATTTTGAAGAGTACCTAAATCTGCATCTACAGTACTGCCAAGACTTAAACCCGAAACAATAGTATGGGAAGCACCATCATTAGCTGTTCCAGTTTTGTTGGTAGTTTCATAGTTACCAGTACCAGTACCTGCACCAGTATCGGGTGCGTCACCATAGTCAACACCAGTCACTGTTAGTTGATAGTCTTCCACCTCACCGTTACTAGCTGCACCCGTGGAGTAACTGGTAGTTAATGCAGCATCAGTTGATAAGCGGAAACGAGCATAGGTAGTTCCTGCTTTGATATCTGAAGGAAGACCATTCCAAGTGAGGGTTTGATTGCCAGAAGTATTAATATTAGAAATAATTTGTGCTTCGTCTGCATCAAACGTGCCAGATTGATCGAAGTCAATCCAACCGACGAGTTTGGCATTAGAACCTAAAGTGTTATTGACGTTAACGGTAACGCTATAGCTGCCGTCATCGGTTCTGAGGGTAGAGAAAGAGGTAATCCCATCTTCGTCATCGGTTGCGCCATTATTAGTGGTATCGTCAGCAGTTGCTGCGGTGTTTTGTAGTGTACCGTTGTCTTCGTCTATAGTGCTACCAAGACTCAAGCCAGTAATAATGCCGTGACTTGGACCACCATTAGCAGCAGTGGTGGTGTAATTTCCTGCACCTGTACCAGCAGATGTATCGGGTGCATCACCGTAATCAATCTGATTTGTAAAACCAAAGTCTGCGGTTAAATTGGACTGACTATCAGTTGAACCTACGCCAAGGTCTAAATTGACAATAATATCTTGATTATCTTCTACAGTAAGAATTGCTAGGGGAAGACTGCCAGTCCAAGTACCAGTATTAAAATTATTAACCCAGGTTTCAACAGTAGTTTTGGTGTTGTTGGTATTAGTGAGGGTTGTACTATTTGTTCCAGCATTAGGGTCTAAATAGAAGTTTCCACTACTAAGATCGAAAATTTGATCGTTTTGCAACTCCCAAATGAGAGCTTGCATAGCAGCAGCGTCATTAACATTGGTTTTTAAGGTACTTTGTTTGTTGTACCAAACAGTAGAAATTAAATTTAATTCAGCCTGAGTGACAATACCGTAATTGCTTGCATTAGGGTCGACCCCAAAAAAGTTACTAATGTCGCTTGAGTCGTTGTAGGAGCTATTGTAGTATGGTCCAGAAGCAGTAGCGTTTACAGGAGTAAAAGTCCCAGGAGTAACAAACTCAGCAAATTCGATACAAAATCCTGTAAAGTCATTACCATAGCCAGTAACGTCTACATTAAAAGCATCAAAGTAAGTTCCAGCTTCGACAACACGACCACGATTTGCACCATCGATCGCGTTAACATAAATACTTGGAGATGATGCTACCGTATCGGCAGCAGTAACACTAACCGTACTAAAAGACAATGGTTCTAGTTCGGTTTCTCCTGTAGGTTCAACATAGCTAGAACCTAGTGTTACTGTACGACTCCGAATGCCATTAGTTGGACTTGATGCCGTACCAACACCATTGTCGTTTTTATCAACATTACTGTCTGGGTCTGCTTCATCAATACTGGAACTGATTAAACCTGCTAAAGGGTTGCCAGTATTAAAGTTAGAGGCTGCTACTTCAACAATATAATTATCGGCAAGCAGATTATCGAAACGATAATAACCTCCATTGGAAGTTGTATCAGTGGCAATAATTCCTCCGTCGGGAGTGCCATCGTTATTGCTGTCTTTGTATAGGTTGACAACAACGCTATTAATGCCAGCTTCCCCTGTATCAAATGAACCGTTGTTGTTGGCATCATTCCAAATGCGATTGCCTAAACTGTACTTTTCATTAGCAGTATAAAGAGTGCTTTTGTCAAGGGAGGTAACATTAACAGCGTCAATACCTGCCTCTAGAATACTATTGTTGTTGGCATCTGTGGCAGTGAGACGTAGGTAGGCAGTTTGACCTGCATAAGCATCTAGAGAAGTACTAGCTAAACCCCAAGCACCAGTTCGAGTCAGGGTAGAACTTGCTTTATGGGCATGAACTGCATTGAGGAGGGTTGATAAAACGGTATTGTCTGAAGCTCTAACTAATTCTACTTTGAAGCTATCTGTTCCTGTGACAGAGCTAGTATCATTCGTAGATAAATAATAACGGAAATCTAGGGTATTGAAGTTAGGAGAGTTAGATAGAGTAAAGTTAGAAGATTTAATTGTAGTGACTGCATCTGTTGCACTACCGCTAGTACGAGCGACCTCTGAAGAACTACCTGATATTCCTGTTACTAAAGCATTTGTACCGTTATAAGCTTCTAGTTCTTCAAAAGCAGTACTACCAAAGCGACTATGTCCAACGGGATCGCCGATATCCCATCTACCAGTAGCACTTGTAGTAGCATTGTCAGTGCCATTAGGGTTGACTGTCCAAGTATTAGTAGTTGGATCAAAGTTTTCGGCAAAAATAGTCGAATCAGTAAAATTATGAGTCGCTATCTCTCCAGAACTCAAGCCAGTAGCTGTTAATTCAAAGGCAGAATTAGCCGAGTCATCGGGGTTGACGTACCAGGTAGTTTCAAAATTACCATCGACTATTCCGTCTAAATCTCCCTCGCCACCATCGGTAACTTGCCAAGGTTCGTGTCCACCACCTGTATTGGGTATACCGTCGGTATGTAAAACTTGTAACTCAATGATTTCCCCAGGATCAAAGTTTTCGCCAGTAATAATTGCTGTAGCACCTGGTGGATAGTCATCTTTGTCTGTCGTAACTGTAGCGGGTTCGATATTAACAACTAAATTATCTTCGGTTTTAACGGGAATTGAATTGTCTAGCAGTAATCTTTCTTGAAGGTTAAGAGTTTTATTTTCTGGTAAATATTGGTATAGATAGACAGTCGCGTCGTTACTAAAAGTTTTGTCTGATTGGGTTAAGACTTGAAGATAGGGTTGAAGCTCATCTAACTCAAGAGCGGTAATTAAATGTAAATTAGTAATATCTTGAGATGACGAGAGAATTTGGCTAAGGTCATCAAGATTAGCTTCAGTTAAATCGACTGCCTGGATTTCGGCTTCAGAGAGGACATTTTTTAACAAATCGCCGTTTTCAAGTTCAATGACTTCTGCGCCTGGAATTTCTCCTGTCAGAAAAGATGAAGCATCACCAAGATTGGAATCAATCAAAACTAAATTTTTTTGATCAGAAGAATTGTCTCTTGTTGGTTGAGTCATATAAGTTTTAATAATTAATAAGTTAGTTAGTTTATTGCCGTTCTTGAACTGAATACAATTGATGTATTTTGGTTGCAATAACCTTTTATCTAATTTTTGAAATTAGTAAGGTGCAAATTTGCTTGCGAAAATTTATAAATGAGGAGCAATATAAATGAGATAAAATACCTAGAAAAAAACAAGATATTTAAATATTAAATTGTTTTAAAGACTCAAAAATTCAGAGATAAAAGGAATTGATTGTTTTTCATGATTAGATTCTCAACAAGTTTACTTTTTAGATCACAATTAGTATAAGATTTTGCTCAATATCAAAATCTATCTGCCATGTTAAAGAAATATCTTGTCAGCCACATCAGTAAAAACAACAATTATACTGATCTAACACAATAAATTTTTATGATTTTCTGAATAATGCTGAGAAGATTAATGTCAACTAAGTAGAATTGATTAAAACAAATAATCACTTAAAATAAATTCTCTCCGCGTCTCTGTATCCCCTTATCCCCGTGTCCCCGTATCAATCATCACATTTAACTGTTTAAGCGAATCTGATATAAAGATTCAACTGAGTTACTAAATTTGCTCAACTGCTTGTCGTATATGAATTATGGTGGCTGTACCCCCATCAGGACCAGTTATCAGTTATCAGTGACCATTAACTATTAGTTGGATTTCTCTTGCTGATGGTTTAACTTTGGCTTTAAAACAATTAATTAGTAGAATAAGTTTTTTTATTTCTTCGTGAATTTACTTAAGGTTTTTCAGGATATTTTTTTATTAAAGATAAATTAAGTAAATTTGGGGGGGGGTAAAAGTAAATTCATTAACTATAATCAAACTGATATTTTTAAATTCCCAACTTAATTTATATGCTACGCACAATTTGCAGAAGTGCCTTTTGAATTTTCGCCCAGTTTGGGAATCATTGTGAGCTTAGGCTTGTTTGGTTTTCCTACTCTGAAAAATAAAATAAGGTTTTTTGCTAATAAACCATAACTAATTTTTGCTTAATCTAGAGCTAATACTTACTGAACAATAAATTTGTTCTTAGTGAGCGTCTTTTCCTTCAATTAATTCCCAGAAAAGATCGTTTTGAGCGATACCATCAAAGCTAAGATCGATTCTGGCTTCGTTGCGATATTTAGGATCTAACGTAATTGCTTGTTTGAGATTTTCTACTGCTAATTCAGCTTGACTTTGGAGCGCATAACAAGTAGCTTTAAGATAATAAGCGATCGCATAATCGGGTTTGATGGCAATGGCGCGATCGCAACTGTTGATAGCTTCTTCGTATTGTTCTAATTGACGTAAGCTTTTGGCTCGATATTGCCAAGCTTTGATTAGTTCTGGTTGTAATTGAAGTGCTTTGTCGTAGGAAGCAACCGCATCTTGATATCTTTCTAGCATATCTAATGCCATACCGCGATTCATCCAAGCAACGGCATCTTCAGGTTTAATTTGCACAGCGCGATCAAAGGATTGAAAAGCGGGTTCGTTTTGCAGTAGCATTCCTAAAGCTACACCGCGATCCACCCAAGCTTGATGATAATCTGGTTTGAGTTCGATTACTTTATCGTAGGCAATTACTGCATCTTCATAGCGTTTGAGTCTGCTAAAACTAATTCCTTTTTGTAACCAAGCGTCTGTATTGTTAGGATTATTTTTAATTGTGTTATTAAATGCTGCGATCGCACCTTCATAACGTTGTAATTCTTTCAGAGCTAAACCTCTTTGATACCAAGCTTGTTCATAATTTGGTTGTATTTCTAGGATTTTATCATAAAAAGCGATCGCTTCTTCGGCTTTTCCTTTGGCTAATAAATCATTACCTTGTTGAATTAATTCGGCAGGATCGAAGAATAATTGAGGTTGATTAATTTTGGCTGTTTCTAACTGTTTGCTGAGAGTTTGTAAGTTAGTTTTTAGTTCAGCTACAGCTTGTTCAGCTATTTCTGTTGGGGTAATTTGAGCTAATTGTTGTAGAATTTGTTCTTTTTGACTAGTAGCGTTACTTTCTAACTGACTTAATTGTTGAGCGAAATCAGTTTCTAATTGTTTAAAAGTAGTAATAGTTTGTTCTTGACGTTGTTGTAATTGTGCTTGGAGTTGGGAAAATTGAGTGAGAATTTCTTGTTGTAATTGTGACCAATTTTGTTGAGTTTGACTCGATCGCTCTTCCAATTGCGATCGCTGTTGATTTAACTGTTGTTTAAATTGATTTTCTAATTGTTTAACGTTGGCTTCAATTTGTTTTAGCTGTTGTTTACTATCAGTTTGAGCTTTGGTTAATTGGGCTGTAAGTTCTGTAGTTAACTGATTTAATTGTTGTAGATATAAATCTTTTTGTTGTTGGGCTTGCTGTTCGATTTCTTGATAAATTTTAGTGAGCTTTTCGGTTAACTGAGATTCTAATTTTTGCAAACCTTGACCCCAACTTTCTTGACGTTTTGTAGCGTCAGCTTTGATTCTTGTCAACTCTTGATTTAAGTCTGAAGCAGATTGTTGAAAAGAGGTTAATAAACCTTGTTTTTGATTATTAATTTCCGTTTTAATTTGAGCAAGTTGAGGCTTAAATTGAGAACTTGATTGATTTAAATTGGTAATGATAGCATCTTTTTCTTTCTGAACTTCTGCTTGAATGTTCATTAACTTTTGAATGATTTTTTTCTCTGCCTGTTGCCAATTTTGTGCGATCGTATCTTTTTGTTGTTGTAGCTCTTGTTTCAGTTGATCTAATTGAGGAGTAAATTCAGAAGTTAATTGTTCTAAATTTTGATAATGAGATGTTTGTCGTTGTTGAACTTCAGTTTTAAGTCCTGTTAATAAAGCCTTAAATTCCGCAGTTAATTGTTCTAAATCGCCCGAAGCAGAAGTTTTTTGTTCTTCAATTTCAGTTTGGAGTTTAGAAAGTAAAGTTTGAAATTCAGTAGTTAATTGTTTTAAATTTTGATCGTGAGATATTTGTCGTTGTTGAACCTCTGTTTGGATTTGATTAAGAAGTTCATCAAATTGATTGGTAGATTGATTAATTTGTTGAAAAATTGAATCTTGATGCTGAGTAACTGTTAAAGCGATCGCATCTAGTCGACCAGGAAATTCTTGACTTAGTTGTTGAAGATTTTGAATAACTTGGTCTTGTTTTTGTTGAGCTTGAATAGTTAATTCTTCTATTTCTTCACTAAAATGATTCGTAAGTTTGGCGAGATTTTGTTGGGCTTCTTTAGTCTGATTGTCGATAGTTATAAGACTTTGTTGTTGTAGTTGAGCTAATTCCGATAAAAGTTTAGATACCTCGGCTTTTTTTCCGTTTAATTCTTGCTGAAAAACTTCGGTTTGTTGGGCAATTTTGTGATTCAAATCTAAATTACTTTGCAAAATTGCTTGAACTTGTTCCGTAACTTGTTGGAGTTGTTGTTTAGCAGTAGTTAATTCTTGAAGATTTTTACTAACCAGATGGGCAACTTCCCTAGCTACCGATCTTCTAAGTAACCATAAAGAAGCTAAAATACCTGTTAATAAAACCGCTAAAGATACTAAAATAACTAAATTAAATTGAGTCAGAGTTCGGTTAAAAATCCGATTAGCTTCTGCTTGAATTTGTTGTTGAATCTCTGAATTTGGTGTAGTAGGCGTTTCTATATTAGCCTGAGCCAAAATTGGTTGAGAATTAGCTGCATAAAAATCTTTTGCATTAGCCACGCCAACAGATAATAATAAAGCTGTCAACATCATGCTAGTTGATGACGTTAAAGAAACTATTTGAGAATGTTTGCGTTTCATGAGAGATTACCTCAATCTGTTGGCATGATTTATATGAGCGACTACATCTAGAGTAATCAAAATTATCTCACTATTGCAGACTCTTGATTAAATATAGTGTACACATCGCTAGTGTAGAGGTAATCTTCTTGACTAGTACAAATTACCCAATTTCTTAGGTGATTTTCTCATCTTGACGAAGTGAACGCAAGCCCTGGCTTTTCAAGCCAGGGTACTGTTTACCCCCTCAACAGTTACATCACAGTTAGGTTAAACAAAGTTGGAATATTTTAAGTTTTACTTATCCAGTTATGATTAAATTGAAATTATCCCATCGAACTTGGTGAGCATCTTTACCAGGGAAAGAACCAACCTTTTCCTCCTCTTAAGTTGAGTTCTTGGGGTTGAGCTAATTCTTGATAATTAAGATCTTTAATTTTTGTAGCATTTGATTGAGCAGGAGATAAAGTTGTTCGGTTGCCTCTGGTATTATGATTATGCTCTTTAATTAAACGGTTATAGGTGCGATAAGGAATGTAGTGTAGAGGATTATAACCAGCAAAACGCAGGATGAGAACACAAGCCCAGGAATATTTACCTACTAAAATGGCATCAACAATTTGTTCAAATTGTTCATTAGTCATATTTCTGTCTAGTTTACTTTGAGGTTTAGAGCTATAGGAATTCATTGTTTAAAAACTCCGTTAAGTTGGTGAACAGATTCATGAGAAATCGCTTATTGGTATTTAATTGAATGCAATTTTAACCAATAACAAAAACTAGGTAAATAGTGAGGATGGTTATAACTTCACGCCATCTTTTTGTAACTGTCGAATCGGATCGATTAGGATATCGGCAATGCGACGATGACGGATAATAATATCTGCCGTAGCAGTTTGACCAGCTTTAAACTCGACTTGTTTTCCTCGGTCTTCGATATAATCCTTGTCGAGAGCAATATCTAGTTGATAAATTTCTCCTAATTTTTCATCGGATTTGGCATCGGCGGAAACAGACTCAACTGTCCCATTAATTACCCCATAGTCTTGATAAGGATAAGCATCAAGTTTAATTCTGACCGGCATTCCTTTCGTGACAAAACCAGCTTCTTCATTGGGAAGAGTGGCTGACAACATTAATTGCGCTCCTTGAGGAGCAATTTCAATTACGGTGTCTCCTGGTTTGACTACTTCGCCAGTATTCTGCAAGTTAAGAGTTAAAATAGTTCCATCTACTGGAGCTTTGAGATTAAACTGACCTAATTTGGTACGCGCCGTTGCTAGCAAGTTTTTTGTTTCGGCGACTTTACTCTCTAGTTGAATAATTTCTAGATCTAACTGTTGTACTTTTTGTTGAGCTTCTAAACGAGTTTGTTCCCGTTCGGCTTGTTTTTGAGTAAGTTCAGCCTGTAATTGCTTGATTTCTTCAAGATTAGTTGCCAATTCTCCTTTATTTTGAGTTATTTTAGCTTCTAAATCTCTGAGTGATTGATTGGCTTGAAAAACTTGCTCGCTAGCATTTGTCATTTCTTGCAACTGACTCTGAGTAATTCTTTGTTGGGTGTCTCTTAAAGCTTGTTCAGCTTGAAAAATATATTCTTGAGAAACCGCTCCTCTTTCTGCCAAAGGTGTTAAACGCTTCATCCGCTGTTGATGAGCTTTCATTTCAGCATAGAGTTGATCGAGTCGTTGCTGTGCCATTCCTGAGAGTGGCTGCATTTTAGCTTGCCTGTCTTGATAGGCTAGGGCTTCTGTTTCTTGTTGTTCTAAAAGTTGACGAGTTGTTAAAGCTTTTTCTTGAGCAATAGCGATCGCTTGTTGTTGTGCCAGGAGATTAGCAGATGCGATCGCTTCATGGGTTTTGACTTCTGATAAAATTCTGTCTTTTAAAGCTTTTTTTTGTAATAATTCTTGTTGTGATAATCTTAAAGTTGCTTTTAGTCGATCAACTTCCTGTTGAGCGACTTTAGCATCTAGTTTGACTAAAATATCTCCTGCTTGAACTGTTTGTCCTTCTTCAACTAAGACTTGAACTGCTTTACCAGCTTCTATTGGTTGAACTTTGTAGGTTTTTCCTTCGGGTACAAGTTTACCCCTAGCTTGACCCACATCTTCTACTTGACCTAGCCAAGCCCACAAGACAAAAGCCACAGTAAATATTAATCCTCCTATTAAGACTCGGAAGGGAAAAGTGGCTGGCGGTTGTTCGAGAAAGCTATGAATTGCTGGTGACCAAGAATTGAGATGGGTTTCTTCATGAGCAGAAACTGGCGTAATTGAAGTCGAGGTATTTTTTGAATAAAGAGATACTTCGTCCCTCGGCTTGTTAGCTTCTAACAATTGATTTTCCTGAGATTCAGGCGAGTAAGAATTTGATTTAATCATTGGTTTTATCTCAAGAATTACAGTAAACAGCTAACTGCTTTCTATCGTTTAAGAAAGACAATCAGGAGTTTATTTTTTTGAGCTTATTTGTGCCTGAAATCGTTTTGCCAAAATACGTGTTTTTTTGTTTTTAGGGCTGCCAATGATTACTACGTTTTTTTTGCCTTGATTTATGCAGTATTTATTTTTTATTTAAATATCTTTACGGAAAATTGTTGATATTAAAGTTAAGTAAAAAAAAAATTACTTCAAAGAAACCTCTTTGCTTATTTTTCTAATAGTTTGCTATTTTTAATCTTCAATTCAAATTAAGCCTAGCAAATAATTTGCCTGATTGTTGTTTAGTTTTTTAAATATTGCTTCCCTAACAAATTCTCTACAAGATTGCCTGTATGTTAGTCAATGCCAAACTGGCAGTTTTTTAACAAAATTGCTTTTTTCAATCACATAAGTGAGGTTTAATCAGTTTTATCAATGTAATTTCTAATACACTAATGCTCAATTAATTAACATCTAACCTCAATTCAACAAGATTCAAAACAATTTTATGCCATCAAAAATTTTAAAAAATCCACAATTTGATTGATTTTTAAAGAGACAATTGTTGTTGGGCTAAATAATAGTAAATTCCTTGTTTATCTTGCATTAATGCTTCGTGAGTACCTTGTTGAACCAATACGCCTCGATCTAAGACTAAGATACAATCGGCATTACGTACAGTCGAAAGACGATGGGCAATAATAAAAGTAGTCCGATCGCGAGACATTCTGGTTAAGTTTTGTTGAAAGCGACGTTCCGATTCAGTATCTAAAGAACTAGTAGCTTCATCCAAGATTAAAATACGAGGGTCACCTAGTAAAGCTCTAGCGATCGCGATTCGCTGTCTTTGTCCACCAGATAGATTTGCGCCTCGTTCTCCAACTTTAGTTTTGTAACCTAAAGGCATTGCATGGATAAAACCATGAGCTTCTGCAAGCTTGGCTGCTTCAATCACCTGTTCTAGAGAAAATCCCGAACGATACAGGGTAATATTCTCTAAAATCGTGCCAGAAAATAAGAAACACTCTTGGGGAACTACACCAATTTGCGATCGTAATGAAGCGGGAGAAATATGTTTAAGCTCATGTCCATCAAGCCAAATACTACCGTTATTAGGGTGATAAAGACCCTCTAATAATTTAACCAAAGTAGTTTTACCTGAACCACTGCGACCGACAATAGCAATAGTTTGACCAGGACTAACAGTCAAGTTGAGATTTTGCAGGGTATTTCTCTCTTCATCTTGGTTATAGCGGAAAGTAACGTTTTCTAACTTTACCTCACCCTTAATTCTAGGCAGAGTTATCAAAGAATCATTCGGACTTTCTTCTGGTTTTTCTTCAAAAACATCGTTAAGTCGTTCTACAGAAATTAACACTTCTTGCAGTTCGTCCCATAGATTAGCTAGAGACATGATTGGTTCAAGTACTCTACCTAGCAACATATTAAACGCGACAAACTGACCAATGGTTAACTGGTCTTGAATGACTAAAGTTGCACCGTACCATAACAATGCTGTACTGCCAATCGATTGAATCAAACCATTAGCAGCTTGTAAATTGATCCCCAATTTTTGACCACGAAAGCGAGCATTCAAAAAATTAGTTAATCGTTCTTCCCAACGCCAACGTAACTCTTTTTCCGCAGCCGTAGCTTTAACTGTATCGATACCTGTAATAGTTTCGACTAAAGCCGAATTTTGTTCTGCTGCCTGATTAAAAATTTCGCGAGAAACCTGACGAAGTAAAGGAGTAGCTGCCAAAGTCAAAATTATAATTGGAGGAATTAAACCGAGAATCAAAAGAGTTAATCGCCAATTGTAATAAAACATCAACGCCAGATAGACAAAACCCATCAGAAAATCCAACCAAGCCAAAATTACTTGACTGATTAAAAATCTCTGAATTTTTTGGTTTTCTTGGACTCTGGTAATAATATCTCCCACATGGCGCAACTCAAAAAACTCTAGCGGTAGCATTAATGTATGCCTAATAAAACCGCCAATCATAGTCAAATCGAGTCGGTTGGATAAATAAATGAGGAGATATTGCCGAATTGCTGTCAATCCAATTGCCCACACTCCAAAGAGAAACAATCCCACCGCAAAAACATTTAGTGTGCTGAAACTCTTGTTGACTACTACTTGGTCAAGAATAATTTGAGTAAATAAAGGAGTAATTAACCCAAATAGTTGAATCAATAAGGAAGCACCAATAATTTGTATTGCTAGAGAGCGATAAGGTACAAGTAGCCGAAAAAACTGCCCTATCGACCTTTTTTGATTAGGAATGGCAAATAAAGACTCAGTCGGATCAATTAATAAAGCATATCCTGTCCAACTGTTGAGAAAATCTTGTCGAGGTAGCCACTTCAATCCTGTAGCAGGATTAGCAACTAACAGGCGATCGCCTTTAATGCGATAAACTACTACATAATGATCTCCTTCCCAATGGGCAATCCAAGGATTTTGGCAATCTACTAAACTACTTAAACTAGCTCGCACAGGACGAGCTTCATAACCTAGGCTTTCTGCTGCTTTAGCTAAATGTTTGAGAGAAGTACCACTACGTTCAACTTGAGCTAATTCTCTTAACCAATTCAGACTAAAACTTTTACCCCAATATTGACTAATCATTGCCAAACAAGTAGGTCCGCAATCAGCAGCACTTTGTTGTTGCATAAAAGGGTAGCCTAATTGCCAACCGCGTCGTAATTTTTTCGTCGCAGGAAAATCAACAACTGGAGAATCTTTTTGTGGATTAATTAAAGCTTGTTGTTGAGGAGTAGGAACTGGTACGTTGCTTTGAATTTGAGTATTAAGTTGTAATACTGTTTCTGATGATTGAATATTTTTAGTCGGACTTTTAGCGAGTAAAGAAGGAATGCCAAAGATTTTGCCTAATTCAGGAATATTAGTTAATGCAGTTTGCAAATGCTCTTGAGGTAAGTAATATACTAATAATTCTGTTTTGCTTTGAAGATCAGCAGGAGTTTCTTCAGGATAACCCCAAGAAAAACCAACTTGACCAGATTGTCCCTCAATTTCTCCTCGACGTAACCAAAATCTACCTGATTGACTTTTAGTTATGTCTGCGATAGATTTTTTTGAAGGAATAATTAATTCTTTAATAAAAGGTATTAATGGTTCTAGTCGATGACTGGGAAGAAAACTAAGATTAGTTTTGGTTTTGAAAAAAAATAAGCGGTGATTTTGTTGAGTTGCTATTCCCCATTGATTGCGCAAATGAGGTAGTTTCTCTAACCAACGTCTAAGTTTTTCTAGTTTGATTTTGGCTACCTTAACTTTTGTTGTGGCAGCTTTAGCTTGATAGGAAATATACTCTTCTGAAGCAAGATACTGTTTGCCAAATAGCAAATCTCCACCAAAACAATCTCCTTCAGAAAGTTTGGCGGTAGAAACTTGTCTCTGGCGATCGCGGTCAAACACCAGCAATCTAACTTGACCTTGAATAATCCAATAAAAATATTGAGTTCCGTGGGGACTTTCTGTTGAAGATGAATTGGAATTAAGTAAATCATCTCCTAACTCGAACTCTCCCAGTTCCCAATCCTGGATAAAACTTGTAACGATATTACGGTCTGGTTTTGGTAGCGAGGAGTGAACGTAAATATCTTTGATTTGCTTAAATAACCACTGTTTAGCTAAATTATTTTCTGTTAACTTACCGGCTGGAAACTGCTCCAAAAAACCTTGTGTGTCCATTGATTGAACTCTCAAAAAATTTTATAGAAGCAGCCCTAAATTATTAAAATATATTATTAAGTATTTTGGCAGTTACAATCTTTGGCAAGGAATGCAACTCGGTTGGCAAAAAAACAAATCCGTAATTTCACTTATGTATTATATACGAAAATTCTTACTTAATACTCTAATATCTTAATTAAAATTTCATATTTATGGAGTTTGGATGTGATCAATAATACTGATTTAAGCGAATTGAATGTGCATATTACTGCAAATCTAATTTCGGCATTGCTCAAACAGATCGGTCTACTTTTCGGTAGTTATTATCAAGTTTAACGCTTCAAGCTCACCTTAATATACCACAACAGCTACAAATCTTATTATTAGCGGTTTCAGACCCTAAAATCAGCAAACTTCTAATTTCTAATCTTGTTTTGGTTGGCATTCCCGTTGAGTTACTTGATGACGATAACGAAACATTTCCTGAAGCCGAGAATTTACCCACCAACCCAACAAAAACTCTGCTAACCATCCTCCTGGTAATTCGTATTCGATTGTATCGGTTAGTCTAGTTTTTCTACCTTCTGTAGTGAATTGATGACGATGTACCCAAGATTTCATAGGACCAACTACCTGAGTGTCAACAAATAAATGATTTGGTTCACATTGAATATGTTGGGCTATCCAACGAATGGGGAAAATACTTAGTAGCAAACGAAACTCAGTAATTGCACCTATGCCCAATCCTCCTTCGCGACGAATCACTTTAACTGGTTGCCAAGGTGGAGTCAGAAGAGCAAGAAGATCGGGTCTTTCGTGAAATTGCCAGACAACTTCTTGTTCTGCCTCAATTAAACTAGAGTATTGAAAACGCAGCATTGATTTTTCTTTAGTTACTGTGATGATTTAAGAATTAATTAAATTATCAATCTATTTTATTAATTGACAAAATCAAACTGTTTTGGAAGGCAGCCCGATGTCATGTCAACCAAAACATACGCTACCGTATTGACAAATTTAGTTTAAGAAATGTAAACTATAAACATACGTTACCGTATGGAAACTAAACTTGGCTCTACACAAAGAGGACTGGATTAAAGCAGGTTGGGTACTTATGGCAGCTAAAGGAGTTGAAGCAGTCAAAGTAGAGGTACTAGCTCGCCAACTAGAAGTTAGTAAAGGTAGTTTTTATTGGCATTTTAAAAACCGTGACGAATTACTTGAGGCGATCTTGCAGAGGTGGGAAGAGCAAACCAAGTGGTTCATAGAACAGTCTCAATTAGAAGCAACTCCTCAAGAACGTTTATTCAAACTATTTGCTTTAGTCGAAGAAGTTTGTCAACAACCAGATCCTGAACCAGCAATTTTTCTATGGGCAAAAAAAGTTCCAGCAGTACAAAAACGAGTACACGCTCTAGAAAATAAACGAGTTAACTATTTAGCCGAGTTGTTGACTGATTACGGTTTTGAAACAACAGAAGCCAGGCAAAGAGCAGAAGTTGCTTATCTTGCTTTAATGGGTTTTGCAGATCGCCAAGAACGAGACAGTAACTTTGAAGGGAATTTAGGCGAGTTTAGCCAATTTTTACTCTTTTTATTATTGTCTCCTCTAGCTGATGTGAACAGTACTCTGGCTTGAAAAGCCAGGGCTTGCGTTCACTTCGTACAACTTCAAAGCAAATTATAAATCTAATCTACTTTTAACGAACAACTATGGGCGAACCAAAATATCTTGAAAAAATGCTCTCGTTGAAGCCAAGCAAACAATTGATTTTACCTTTATCCTTGGCTGGATTGATTCTAGTCTCGGCTACAGCCATCTACACTATTAATCAAACAGCAAAACGAGAGTCTGCTCAATCTGCTTCTATCCAAACAGAAGCACCAGAAATTCAAGCGGTTACAGCAATTGGTAGAATTGAACCCCAGGGAGAAATGATTAAATTAGCACCCTCTCCCGATTTAGGCGGAACAAAAATAGCTCAATTACTCGTTCAAGAAGGCGATCGCGTTAAACAGGGACAAACAATTGCTATTTTAGATAATTATGACCGTTCTCAGGCAGCCGTAGCCGTAGCCGAACAAGAGGTAAAGGTAGCAGAGGCAAATTTAGCTGTAGTTAAAGCGGGAGCAAAACAAGGAGAAATTACTGCTCAAGCAGCACAGGTAAACCGAGTCAAAGCGGAACTACAAGGTAAATTAGTTACTAACGATGCTGAAGTGGCTCGTCTTCAGGCACAACTGCGAACCGAAACCGCCGAAAAACAAGCCACTATTGACCGTTTACAAGCAGAATTAAACAACGCCCAAAGTGACTTCCAAAGATATCAAAAATTAGCACAAGACGGAGTAATTTCTGATTCTGAACTAGATTCCCGTCGTTTAAAAGTAGATACGGCTCAAAAAAGTTTAACCGAAGCTCAAGCTACCTATAACAGAACCTTAACTACTCTCCAAGAACAAATTAAACAAGCTCAAGCCATTGCTCAACAAGACAGACAAACTCTTCAACAACAAATAGCAGAAGCAGAAGCTACTTTAGATAGCATAGCTGAAGTAAGAGATGTTGATGTCATTCAAGCCCAAGCGCAATTAGATAAAGCGATCGCACAACTGCAACAAGCCAAAGCAGACTTTGCTCAAACTTATGTTAAAGCTCCTACAGACGGTCAAATTTTAAAAATTAATGCTTATCCTGGAGAATTAGTCGATCAAGAAGATGGGGTAGTGGAATTTGGGCAAACCAACCGCATGATGGTAGTTGCAGAAGTTTACGAAAGCGATATTAGTAAAGTCAAAGTAGGACAAACGGCAACGATTCGGAGCGAGACAGGGGCATTTCCAGGCGAAATCACGGGAAAAGTTGAGCAAATTGGTTTAAGAATCGGAAAACAAGAAGTTTTTGATACCGATCCTGCTGCGGATGTTGATAGTCGAGTAGTGGAAGTAAAAATTCTCCTCGATCCTAATTATAGCGATCGCGTTGCGGGTTTAACCAATTCTAAAGCGATCGTAAAAATTGATATTAGTCAGTAGGGGCGAACAGCCGTTCGCCCGTACATTAGTCATTGGTCATTAGTTATTAGAACAAAAGACAAAGGACAAACAACAAACAACAATATTATGAAAACACCTTTGGCTTGGTTACAGTTAAGTCACGAAAAAATCCGTTTACTTGTCGCCCTAGCTGGCATCGGTTTTGCCGATATGTTGATGTTTATGCAGCTAGGATTTCAAAATGCTTTATTCGACAGTAGCGTTACTCTTCATAAAGCCATAGATGGCGATGTTTTTTTAATGAGTCCAAAATCGGATGCTTTAGGTTTTACAGAAACTTTTTCCGACCGACGTTTATATGAATCTTTAGCAATAGATGGAGTTGAATCAGTAGTTCCTCTCTATCTTAGTTTTGGTTCCTGGAAAAATCCCATTGATCGCAATACTCGTAATATTTTAGTGATTGGTTTTAATCCAGCCAACAATATTTTAGATTTACCTGGAGTAACTCAAGGCAATCTCGATAAAACTAAATTAGAAGACTATGTTTTATTTGATGATAAATCTCGCCCAGAATTTGGAGATATAGCTCAACTTTTAACGCAAAAACCAACAGTAACTACCGAAGTTTCTGCACATAAAGTTACAATTGATGGTTTATTTTCTCTGGGGGCATCTTTTGCTGCGGATGGAAATATTATTACTAGTGATATTAATTTCTTGAGATTATTTCCTGAACGAAAAGAAGGCTTAATTGATATAGGAGTAATTAACTTAAAACCAGGAGCAAATTTAGATGTAGTCCTAGCACAATTACGACAAAAATTACCTCAAGATGTGAGTGTATATTCCAAAGAAGAGTTTATTCAACACGAAATTCAATACTGGCAAAATAGTACCGCGATCGGTTTTGTATTTACTTTAGGTACAGCGATCGGTTTTATTGTAGGAACGGTAATTGTTTATCAAATTCTTTATACCGATGTTGCCGATCACTTATCAGAATATGCCACTCTCAAAGCTATGGGCTACAAAGATTCTTATTTCATAATTTTAATATTTCAAGAAGCAGTAATTCTGGCTTTATTAGGATTTATTCCTGGTTTTGCTATTGCTAAAGGTTTATATTTTTTAGCAGCTAACGCTACTGCTTTACCTCTATATATGACTACAGGAAGAACTATTACTGTTTTGATTTTGACTATTATTATGTGTTGTGCCTCGGGAACGATCGCAGTTAGAAAATTAAGTGCAGCAGATCCAGCCGATATTTTTTAGCAAATTGATAAATTATCTCCTAGACTTAATGCCTAATTTAAATTCTTTTAAATCAAGATCAACAATGAACAATCAACTATTAACAATTAACCATCAAATATCAACACTAAATCCAGTAATTAATATCAAAAATCTTGACTACTCTTTTGGTAGAGGTGCATTAAAAAAACAAATATTATTTGAGATTAATTTAACTCTTTATTCAGGAGAAGTAGTAATTTTAAAAGGACCATCAGGTTCAGGAAAAACAACTTTATTAACTTTAATAGGCGGATTGCGATCGCCTCAATCGGGAAGTCTCCAAGTTTTAGGACAAGAATTAGTTGGTGCTAAACCAAAACAATTAGTCGAAATTAGAAGAAACATTGGCTATATTTTTCAAGCACATAATCTTTTAAAATCTTTAACTGCTAGACAAAATGTCCAGATGTCTGTGGAATTACACAATCATTTTTCGGCATCAGAAATTAAGGCAAAATCTATTGCTATGTTAGAAGCCGTAGGATTAGGCGAACGAGTTGATTATTATCCCCATGATTTATCAGGCGGACAAAAACAAAGAGTTGCGATCGCTCGTGCTTTAGTTTCTCGTCCAAAATTAGTTTTAGCTGATGAACCCACAGCAGCTTTAGATAGTAAATCTGGTCGGGATGTGGTCGATTTGATGCAAAAATTAGCCAAAGAACAAGGTTGTACTATTTTAATAGTTACCCATGATAATCGAATTTTGGATGTTGCCGATCAAATTGTTGAATTAGAAGATGGTCGAATTATCGTTAATTTTTAATAATAATAATATAATTAATCTAAATTGTGGCTTAACTCTCAATTAATCTATGACATATCTTTAGCCATATTTGTATAGTTTGTTTCCATTTTTAATAAGATTTTGGGTTTAATTTTTTCTAACTCTCTTCGTAAAATCTCTTTAGAATTTTGCGGGTTACTAGTACTAGAAGTTAGTTGAGCAGTATTAGCCCATTGTTTGAGCATATTACAATTATATCCATTAACTTTTGAAGCCAAAGCATTTTGACATTGACTTCCGCGATCAATTGCAAAAAATAAAATTCGATAAGAACCCAAATCTGATAAAGTGCGAACTAATTTTTGTCCTTTAGAAGATTTAAGATCTATATAACAAGGTAGCCAACGAGGTCCTACATCTCTGTGAAATAAAAGAGTGATCCATAACAACATCGGATGAGGATAATTTAAATATAAAAATTGATTGTAGCGAATACTAGACATTCGTTTACTAATATCTTGAGAATCTAGCATCACAAAAATACTTGGAACATCTCCTAAAGGAGTATTAATTAAATCAGAAAAAACAATCTTTTGTAAGGGTTTATTATTTGGCCAAGGAATTTGCAAACAAATTTCTGTTAAAGAAGGTAAAGCTTCAACAGTGCGGTCTTGTTCAGAATTTAAAGTTACAAAGGGAACATTACTAATTGTTTCATCTGCATGAAAATCAGCAGCATTAAGTTTAGAGGCAGGAAAAGAATTAAATTGAATTTTATTGCCGTTATTGTTGTGCTGAAGTGAATCAATTACATTTAAAATTTCTCGAACATTTTGAGGTCGTTTGTCTTTTGCTTTAGCCATACAACGTATAACTAAATCTTGTAATTCTTGAGGAATATTTAAACTAGGATCAAAAGGTTCTGGCTGAAAATCATGATGCGCTTGATACCAACCCCCAAAAGAAGAATTTTGAGGCAAGATAGGCATATCTGTAGTCAACATTTCATACATCATGATGCCCAGACTATAAATATCCGAGCGATGATCTAACTCTTTGCCTTCCATTTGTTCTGGAGAACAATAAGCTAGAGTTCCCATAAAAGATTGAGTCTGAGAAGCATCCGCTAAAACCAATTTAGCAATACCAAAATCTAAAATTTTGGCGATTTCCCCTAAAGTAGGGTCTTGAATAATAACAATATTACTAGGTTTAATATCTCGATGAATAATGGTACATAATTCTCCATTAAAAAGAATACCTTGATGAGCAGATTCTAACGCTAAACAAATATGACGAGTAACAGTCAAAAATCGGGATAAAGAAAGCGGTTGATAACGAAGAAGACTATCTAAATCTTCTCCCGATAAAAATTCCATCACGTAGAAAGGAATATTATGTTCGTCTACGCCATAGTCTTTAACTCTAACTACATGAATACTTTTTTCTCCTAACAATGCCGAAATGGTTGCTTCTCGCTCAAAGCGATCGCGCATATTATTATTTAATAAAGCCTGGGATAAAAATTTTACTGCTACGGTTACTCCCCCAAGTACAGTATCTTTAGCACGGTACACCTTCCCCATTGCACCTTCTCCTACCAATTCGGCGAGTTGGTAACGGTTAGCTAATATACGACCATAGTTAGGATCTTTATTATTAATACTCATATAAATGTAATTACAATTTAAGTTTGGCGTTTAAGAGTAACTTCCATCGTATTTTTAAGATGGTGACCGGCTAAAATTCCACTAGAAAAATGATAAGTATGTTCATCCAAACGATAAAAAGTATCAAACCCCGTATGTCGTTGTGTCGTTCCGATCAACCAGTAACATTGAACTATTGAAGTTGGTCCAATCCAGCCTTCTCCTTCTACTCTGCCCCAAAGACTATGCTGAAGCACATAAGTATAATATTTCCCCTCAGAATCGAGATGCCCTTTATATTTGAGAGCAATTTCCTCTTGATAGTTATCGTCTAATACTAATTTACTAACCATAGTGAACCAGTTTTCCTGTTTCCAGGTAATTATGGTTATTCCTCTTACTTGGGAAGGTGTTTGATTTTTTTCCAACCAATAGCCATCAAAACTCCAACTTCCTGGTTCTAATAAAAAACGATGAGTCACAATTGTTGTTATGAGATGAACACTAAAAATTTTTCATTGAGTGATACTATAAATTAAATACACTAATCAAAACGAGCATTCTGATTGGCAATTGGATAATTAACCTCACCTAATAAAGTGTCTTGAACTGCTCCAGTAACTTGAGGTAAATTACCAGGGACTAAGCAACAGAATCGCCAATAAGCCAAGACAGCAAAAGCGATCGCTTCTTTAAAATCTCCATTTATTCCTAACTCATCAGTAGTTAATACCTGTGTCGATGTTAACTCAGCTTGCAGTCTTTGTCTCAGATAAAAATTACGGCTACCACCTCCACAAAGAATAACTTCATCAGGTATTTGCGGTAAGAAATGACGATAACTGTAAGAGATTGAGGCAACAGTCAATTCAGTTAAAGTCGCTAACCAGTCCGCTGGCTCAAGCTTTTCGCTTTGAGCTTCGTGCCAACATTGGTCTAGATAAACTTCACCAAATAGTTCTCTTCCCGTGGATTTCGGTGGTGGTTGAGCAAAAAAATCTTGTTTTAACCACTGAGAAACTAACTTAGTACAGGGAGTACCTTGAGCAGCCCAACTACCATTGTGATCGTAAGTTTGACGACCATTAGTTAAACGTTGTACTGCTAAATCCAAGAGTGCATTACCAGGACCTGTATCCCAACCGCAGACTTGTTGAATCCAGTTTAACTCATGATTTGCTGGTAGATAAGTGACATTACCAATTCCACCAAGATTCTGAATTGCTCTAGATTTAGTTGGGTGAGATAGTAAACAAGCATCAATTTTAGAAACTAACGGTGCGCCTTGTCCTCCCGCAGCCAAATCTGCTTGACGAAAATTACTTATCGTAGGAAGACCAGTCAAATTAGCAATTACTGCACCTCTTCCGAGTTGTACACTATAACCAAGTTGAAATGGTTCGTGGGCAGTTGCAGGTATTGGAGGTCGATGAAATACAGTTTGACCGTGAGAACCAATTAACTCAGCTTGGGGATGTTCGTTTTGAATTAATCGAGCAGCAAGGGCAAATTGAGTCGCGATCTCATCGTCTAATTGAGCTAATTGGGCTACAGATAAAGATATTCCGCCACAAACCGCTAAAATTTGCTCTCTGAGTTCTTGGGGATACGGGTAAGTATGACCTGCTAAAAGTTTTACCTGTAAATCTTCTTCTCTTCCCTCAACCTCTACTAAAGCAGCATCAATCCCATCTACGGATGTACCACTTATTAAACCAATAACTTTCATAAACTAGGATAAATTAGGATTTCGCTCCAGCTTAGACTCAGATTCTTCATCTGTCATGTCAAACACTAGCTTTAAAACAGAATGTAAAAAATTCTTTTTTCTATTTCAGATTGACTTTTCTTGATGTTCTAATCCCACTGCTGCTGAGATATTCGGTAAATTAGATTGGTCTAATTTAGCTAACAAGCCATTTAACACATTTGGTACTAACCAAGGACCTTCATAAACCCAACCAGTGTAAACTTGTAGCAGACTAGCACCAGCAATAATCTTTTCCCAAGCATCTTCAGCATTAAAAATACCACCTACACCGATAATCGGAATCGATCCGCCAGTTTGCTGCCAAATAAACCTAATTATTTCTGTAGATCTTTGTTTAATTGGCGCACCGCTAATTCCTCCTGCTTCATCTTTAATATGATTACCTGTGGCAGGAAGAATGGTTGTTTTTAAACCATCACGACGAATAGTCGTATTAGTAGCCACAATTCCCGCTAAACGATAGGTTTTGACTAAATCTATCACTTTCGCGATCGCATCCCAATCTAAATCGGGTGCAATTTTAATTAAAATCGGTTTTTGTGATTCATTAGCTGTTTGTAAAGTAGCTAAGATCGGCTCTAGTTGCTCACCTGCCTGTAACTGTCGCAAACCAGGGGTATTGGGCGAACTGACATTAACCACAAAATAATCTGCCAACTCATTGAGCAGTAGAAAACTTTCTAAATAGTCTCCTGCTGCTGTTTCTAAAGGAGTAATTTTGGATTTACATAAATTGATGCCAATGGGAATTTGTCGTGGTTTTGCTTGCCAAGTTTGCTCTAGGGTATCTGCCATCACTGCTGCACCCAAATTATTCGCTCCCATGCGATTTAAGGCAGCGCGGTCTAATGGTAAACGAAACAAACGAGGACGAGGATTACCTGATTGAGCATGAAAAGTAACTGCTCCTAATTCAGCAAAACCAAAGCCAAAACTAGACCAAACCCCTGCTGCTACTCCATCTTTGTCGAATCCTGGAGCTAAACCCAGGGGATTATTAAAATTTAGTCCCCAAAGCTGTTGTTTTAAGCGAGAATCTTGAAGACAAAACGATTTTTCTAATTGTTGTAAAGTTAATCTTCCCCAAGTACTACGCTCAGATTTTTGTAGTTGATTGAGTAAATCGAGAAGTTGACGGTGAGAAGTTTCTGGATCGTTTTGAGCAGCAAAAAGTAATAAAGGATAAAAAGATTTAACGAAATTCAGCATTTTTTCAATTGATCACATTGTTATCTTAGTCAATGTTATAAAAATCAAGTAGTTTTCTTCCAAAATTTTTTTTATTATTTAATTGCCAAACAAAAATTATATTTATTTGATGCTCAATTGTTGATAGAAACACAGTTGTTCTAAAATTTCTTGAGGTATTTTTTGATAACAACTAACTAAATTCAAAGGGACTCGGCTATAAAATAATTTAACCTGTTGTTTCTTGATCATCAGGTCAAAATTGGGCATTTCTTGACGGCAATTAAGACAATACCAAGCTATGGTGTTATTTTTCCAATGGCGCAACAAACGATTGGAGCAACAAGGACAATCGTTCATTTAATTGATTATTTTATATTTTGTATCTTAATATTAAAATTTCTCTTTAAATCTAACTAATACTTAAGGAATTGTCATTAAAAAAATAAATATTGAAATTTTTTGTAAATATTTGTCACTAAATTTTAAGTTCGTCTAATTAATTAGACAAAAACTTTTTACCTGGTTTAAAAATATTTTTTCTGACTTCTGACCTATCAAAGTTAAAGTGTAAGTATTCAAACAAACTAGCTCTAACCTAGAGCCAAAGCCAGCCATCATCACTTGATTAAGAGCTAGAATTACTAGATTGGCTTTCTCTATTTTCTTTAAGAGTTTGCTCTAATTCTTGTAGTTGTTCGCGACGAGTTTCGATTTCTAAAAAACGACGGTTTAGCTCTAAACTTTGAGCCGTAATTTCTTGTCGCCATTGCTCAATTTTTTCTTGTTCTGCTTCTAAAAACTGAGAATTAATTGAGTTTTTATGAAGATATTGTTTTACTAGATTTAGAATCCAATCTGTTGCGGTGGAAATGCTAATTATTTGTTTTTCTTCCCCATACTCCACCAAAACTAATGCGCCTTCACCCAAAGATAATTTCTCTGTTAATGGCAAGGTATAAGGCTCATCAACTTCCCAAGTTTGCTCTGAATATTGATGGGCAAGAAACTGCAATTCCATCTCGCCTGAAATGAGATTTTTTTGAATTTGAGCTAAATGTAACATAGCTGTTTTAAGCACTGGTCATTAGAGTTATGGGGAAATACTAGAATTAAAGTTGACAGATTGGAAAAAATGACCATCTACCTAATTACTTCAGACGGTTTAGTCGTTCTCGTAAAATCTCTGCTTGTTTTTCTGCTTCTGCCAGAGCTTCTTTTGCTCCTTGGACTACTTCGGCTGGTGCTTTGTTAACAAAGCCTGGGTTGCTCAAACGACCAGATAAAGATTTCACTTCTGCTTCTACTTTAGCTAAATTTTTCTCTAATTTACTACGAAGTGCAGCAATATCAACAATACCTGTCAAAGGAATTAAGGTTTGGATGGTGCCAATTACGCCAGCAATTGCTTGTCCGTAATCTTCTGTTAAGTTTTGAGTTAGTTTCAGTCGTTCAACTTTGGCTAAATCTTGAATGTAAGTTTTCCCTGATTCAATTGTTTGAATTTCTTGAGGATTTTCGGTTTGTAAGATTATTGTAATTTTAGTGCCTGGTTTAATGCCTGCTTCTGCCCTTAAGTTGCGGATAGTGCGAATTATACCGAAGATTAGCTCAAAATTTTGCTCTAATTCGGGATTGATTAGATTTTCTTGGATTACAGGATAGGTTTGTAAAGCTAAGACTGCTTTTCCCTCTACTTGGGTGAGAGTTTGCCAAATCTCTTCAGTGATATGAGGCATAAAAGGATGAAGGAGTTTAAGAATACCTTCTAAAACATAAGCTAAGGTTTGTTGAGCAACTTGACGAGATTGAGAAGTATTTTCTTGCCAGAGTCGAGTTTTAACTAGCTCTATGTACCAGTCACAAAAATCACCCCAGATAAAATCATAGAGTCCGTTAGCAGCTTCACCCAAACCGTAAGCTTCAATGTAGTTTCTGGTTTGTTGAACTACTTGATGATAACGAGATAAAATCCAGGAATCGCACAATTCTAAATTGTCTATATCTGGTTCACCTAATTGTTGCGGTGTTTTACCATCTAGATTCATCATCACAAATCTAGCAGCATTCCAAAGCTTGTTGGCGAAGTTACGAGAGGCTTCTACAGAAGAAGATTCATCGGTTTTGCGGTCATAATCAAAGCTGATATTTTGTCCCGCACCCGCTACTTTTTTAATTAAGGTGTAGCGTAGGGCATCAGCACCATATTTATCAATCATCAATAACGGATCGATACCATTGTTTTTGGATTTGGACATTTTTTGTCCTTTTTCATCCAATACCAACCCGTGAATATAAACATCTCGAAAGGGCATTTGATTGGTAAAATGACCTGCCATCATTGTCATTCTGGCTACCCAGAAGAAGATAATATCAAAACCAGTAACTAGGGTAGTAGTAGGGTAATAGGTTTTGAGATCGACGGTTTCTTGAGGCCATCCCATCGTAGAAAAGGGCCACAAACCAGAAGAAAACCAGGTATCGAGGACATCGGGGTCTTGTTCTAGTTGAATATTATCCCCATATTTGGCAATAGCTTTCTGTCGGGCTTCTGCTTCGTCGTAAGCAACAATATAAGGAGTAGTATCGGTAATCTCTCCCCCTGTTTCTGAAACTACATACCAAGCAGGAATTTGATGACCCCACCACAACTGACGGGAGATACACCAATCCTTTAGTTTAACTAACCAATCACGATAGACTTTTTTCCAGCGATCGGGTACATAGTGAGGAGAATCTTGTTGATCTAGAAAAGTTAAGGCTTTAGTTGCTAGAGGTTCAATTTTGACAAACCACTGAGTAGAAAGAAGTGGTTCAACTGGAACTTTACCGCGATCGCTATAAGGAACACTATGTTTATAATCTTCTACTTTAACGAGTACTCCTAATTCTTCTAACTTCTTAACTACATTTTTACGGGCTACAAAGCGATCCTGCCCCTCAAACTCTCCTGCATTTTCATTAAGAGTACCGTCTTTGTTCATGATATTGATGAAGGACAAGTTGTGCCGTTGTCCCATTTCAAAATCATTCGGATCGTGGGCGGGAGTTACTTTAACACAACCCGTTCCAAATTCAGGATCGACCAGCTCATCCGCAAAAATCGGAATCTCTCTTCCTATAATTGGTAGAGTTAAAGTCTTACCGATTAAATTTTTATAGCGATCGTCATTAGGATTAACTGCTACCCCTGTATCCCCCAACATCGTTTCTGGACGAGTAGTTGCTACTTCAACATAACCACTGCGATCGCTGAGGGGATAACGAAAATGCCAGAGATGCCCGTCTACTTCCTGATTTTCTACTTCTACATCTGAAACTGCCGACTGACTAGCAGGACACCAATTAACTAAATAATTACCCCGATAAATTAATCCTTCTTCATGGAGTTGAATAAAAGCTCGTTTGACAGCATGAGATAAACCCTCGTCCATTGTAAATCGCGATCGCGACCAATCAACTGAAACCCCAATTCTTCTTAATTGATTGAGAATAGTGCTGCCTGACTCTTCTTTCCACTGCCAAGCTTTAGCTAAATAGGTTTCGCGCCCAATTTCGTAGCGAGTTGTCCCTTCGGCTTTTAACTGATTATCTAAAATGGCACTCACTGCAATACTGGCGTGATCCGTACCAGGTAACCAGAGGGTATTGCGTCCGATCATTCTGTGATAGCGAATCAGCGTATCAATCAGGGAATGTTCAAAGGCGTGTCCCATGTGAAGACTACCTGTAACATTCGGTGGCGGAATGACAATACAATAGGGAGCGCCTGGATGATTGGGATCGGCTTTAAAGACTTCTTGTTCTTCCCAGTATTTTTGCCATTTAGCTTCGGTATCAGTAGGATCGTATTGAGCGGATAGGATTGGTGTAGTTGCAGTCATAAACAAGCCTGGGGTTAACAGCACGAACATCTAAGCTACTGCGTTTTCAATTCAATAGATTCACAATTGCTTGGCTTTGAAGTTAAAAATCAAAAGTCAAAAGAAACTAATCGTGTAATCTAACATTCTGAAAACTGCTGTAAGTCAACCAAGTTGACCGAAGGTGTTCTTTTTCGGTTCGCACAAGCAATTTCTTATTGTATCGATCAATGCTGTTTAATGTACTAGTCTTAGAGACTATTTTCAAAATTTAAGTCCAATCTTGTTGGTCTTTATCTTTGACACGACGACGATAAACTTGCCCTAAAGCATGGATTTGGCGAGTTTTGTCATATAATTCGGTTTCAGTTAACTGCCATTGTTGCAGAACTCGATCTAAATCCTTCTGAATCTCACGCGCGCCAGGAAAGTTATGATAGCGAATTCTTAAACGTGCTAATTCTACTAAATTATAATCATTCGGTTCTGCATTTAATAAATTATCGAGCACAACGCGATCGCTTTTGGCTCTAGGATGAATTTGGTCTTGATTACTCATATTAATCTGTTTCAGACAACTATTTTTAAGGGCGAACCGTCGTTCGCCCCTACAATAATTATTTATCGCACATAGTTTTTAGAACCAATTACTGATTATTAATACCTGCCACCCCAGTCCAAATTTTGACCGTCGCATCAAAGCCACCACTGGCAAGATATTTTCCATTAGGACTAAAAGCTAGGGACTGTAACCAATTATGATGATCTTTAAGTTGCTTAATTACTTCTCCATTTTGTAAATTCCACAGGAAAATACCATCATTGCCACCACTAGCTAACATTTGTCCATCAGGATGAAGTGCGATCGCTCTAATCATGCCTGTATGTCCTTGGAATGTTTTTAAGAGTTGTCCTGAAGCCAAATCCCAGATTTTAATTGTACGGTCGTGACTAGCAGTAATTAAACTGTTACCATCCTCAGTAAAAGCTAGTCCGCTAATAGTTGCTTGATGGGGAGAAAACTCCGAGACTAAAGTTCCTGTCCGCAAATTCCAAAATTTAACTATGCCATCCCCATTGCCACTAGCCAAAAGATAACCATTGGGACTCAAAGCGATCGCATTAGTAGGATTACCGATTTCAGCTAAAGTATAAATTGGTCGTTGAGGAGAATAAGCTAAATTCCAAACTTTAATCCCATCTAAGCCACCACTCACTAAAATTTGATTATCAGGTGCGATCGCTAGAGAAGTGACACTATTTTGATGAGATAGCAAAGTTGTTTGATATTTACCTGTTTCCCAATCCCAGAAATTAATGCCCGCATCTTCTCCGCCACTAATGAGAATTTTACCATCTCGACTCATTGCCATTGTAAGTATAGCAGTACGTTGAGCGCGGACTTGAGTTAGTTGTTCTCCTGTCGAGACTGACCAAAATCTCATTTCTGGATCGTTTGTACCTCCACCACTAATTAGCGTTTGATTATCAGGAGTAAAAAGTAAAGAATTAACTGCCGTTTGATGATGTAGTAAAGTATGCAGTAATTCGACCTTGCGCCAAGATTGAGAACTAGTTATTATATTGGAGTCAGGAATAGTTTCTACTTTATTTTCAGGTGTTTTTTCTTCAGCAGAAGGAACTTCTTGAGCTTGTACTAAAAAATTGCTTAAACTTAATAAAATAACAGTTACAGCAACTAACGACTGTGTTTTTAAACTCAAATGATTTCTACCCAGCCATTGCATATTTGTTGCTCCAATCGGGAGAAAGTTGTCTGCTTCAGTTTAACTGTAGTATCTTATCTTAGTCACTACTTATTTTAGTTATCCTTTTATCGAAGAAATTAACTTCATTCTGTTTCTAGCCTTGATTATAAATTAAAGCGATCGCTTAACATACTAATACTATAATTAACTAAATAGTCAAGATTACAAACTTTTCAGCAAGATATTTTCAGTAAAATATAAATATTTTTTAATATATTTAATCAGATTAAAACTAATGAATAAAAAAATTTTAGTAACTGGTGGTGCAGGATATATTGGTTCTCATACAGTTAAACAATTGGGTGAATCTGGTTATGATATTGTCATTTATGATAATCTATCCACTGGTTCTCCCTCAGCAATACTTTATGGTCAATTAATTGTTGGCGATCTTAACGATACACAAAGTTTATCTCAAGTATTTAAAACCAATAATTTTGATGCGGTTTTACATTTTGCAGCTAGTATTTCAGTCCCCGAATCTATTGTAAATCCGCTTAATTATTATGCTAATAATACTCGTAATACTCTAAATTTATTACAATGTTGTCAAGAATTTGCAGTAAATAAATTTATATTTTCTAGTACGGCTGCTGTCTATGGTGACACTAAAGAATATTTAGTCAAAGAATCATCTCCTACTGTACCAGTAAATCCTTATGGATGTTCCAAATTAATGAGTGAAAAAATAATTCAAGATTACAGTCAAGCTTCAAATTTAAAATATGTAATTCTACGTTATTTCAACGTAGCAGGAGCAGATCATTCTGGTAAAATTGGTCAATTAGGAAAAAAAGCTGCTCATTTAATTAAAGTTGGTTGCGATGCAGCTTTAGGTCGTTGTGATTCAGTAAATATTTTTGGTACTGATTATCCTACTTCTGATGGAACAGGAATTCGTGATTATATTCATGTAGAAGATTTGGCAATGGCTCATGTCAATGCTTTAGCTTATTTAGAAACTCATGATGAAAGTCAAATTCTTAATTGCGGTTATGGGCAAGGGTATAGTGTTCGAGAAGTTTTAACTAAAATCAAAAAGATTTCTGGTGTAGATTTTCCCGTAATTGAAACAGCAAGAAGACCTGGAGATCCTGCTTGTGTCGTTGCTGCTGCTGATAAAATTCGTGATGTTTTAGGTTGGCAACCTAAATATAATTCTTTAGATACAATTGTTAGTACAGCTTTAGCTTGGGAAAAAAAATTAGCAGAAAATGTTAATTTGGAGAGCCTTTCAATTTATTCAAAAACAATCGCAAAATAAAATTATTTTTTAATTAAAAGTAAATATTTGTAGAATTATTTTTTTATTTTATACCAGCTAGACTTTCAAAAGATATAGCAATTCTCGAATTTATAAGATACACCGTTATTAGTTATCAGGAAGTAAAAAGTAAAAAGTTTAGATGCTATAGGCTGTGGACTAACAATCAAATATCAACAATCAACCATTAACAAAAACCAGGGAGCTAATATACCTCACAAGAATAAGAAACGCTATAATACTTTTTTGTAATTCTATTGGAGAGTAATATAAATTAGCTAAATAGTGATTTGGCACTGCCAAAACCATACATAAATTTAGCAATTGGCTCTAATAACTAAATTTTTTTTTAACTCAAACCAAGCAAACTGAGGAGTAAAGCCTTCTGAGCGTGCATTCTATTTTCTGCTTGATCCCAAACTTTTGATTGTTTCCCTTCAATAACTTCTTCAGTTATTTCTTCTCCTCGATGTGCAGGTAAACAATGTAAAACAATTGCTTCTGAATCGGCATGACTCAAAAGCTCTAGATTGACTTGATAAGGTTGAAATAAAGGAATTCTTTGATCTGCCAAATCTTCTTGTCCCATACTTGCCCAGACATCAGTATAAATTACTTGCGCTCCTGTTACTGCTGCTATGGGGTCTTGAGTTACGACAATTTTTGAGCCATTCTGAGCTAGCTGTTGGGCTTGTTGCAGAATTTGTGAATCTGGTTGATGATTAGCAGGAGTCGCAATATGTACATTCATTCCCATTAAAGCCCCTCCAATCAAAAGAGAATGAGCTACATTATTGCCATCGCCAACATAACTTAGAGTAAGACCTTCTATCGCACCAAAACACTCTTGAATTGTTAATAAATCTGCCAAAATTTGACAAGGATGTTCTAAATCGCTCAGAGCATTAATAATTGGGATCTGTGCATATTGAGCAAAAATTTCTAAATCTTTTTGAGCAAAAGTCCGAATTGCTAAAATATCTAAATAACGGTCTAAAACTCTAGCTGTATCTTCAATTGGTTCTCCTCTTCCTACTTGAGTCACACTAGGATTAAGGTCTATGACTTGACCACCTAATTGATACATCGCTACGGTAAAAGAAACTCGTGTTCGTGTCGAAGCTTTGTAAAATAACAATCCTAGGATTTTCTGACATTTTGGTGCAAGCTTGCCACTTTTTAGTTGCTGGGCAAGTTCTAATAAGTGTTTAATTTCTTCTGCACTTAAGTCTGCTATCCCTAAGAAATCTCTTCCTTGTAATTGTTCCATCTTTAGGCTGGTCTAGAAAGGATTAATTTTAAACCTAAAAGTGGTAGTAAATCAACTCAATCAGATTTAAAAAGTCACAGAAGCAAAAATCACTTTATTTCTGGTGATTTTGGTAATCGACCATACTGTTGAATTAAAAAAAGTTTGCTATTTTGTCCCAAATTTAATTGCATAATTTAAAAAGTTAGAATCATAATCAAGATTTATTTGGATTCTTTGACTTTTAATTTTTGATCCATTCGTTTCACTCAGGGAAAGCTTTTAACTTTGACTTGCTTAGTTTCCCTGTCGCCATTGTTGGAAAATTTGTTGAGAAACTGGATCGAGGGAATTAAACAAAAGTCTTCCCGATGATTTTTTATTAGACCTTTTTTTGTTTTTAATTTTTGTCGCAGTTATTTCTACTTCTCCTGCTAATTTTTGAGCAGAGAGCCATTCCGCACCGTATCCTGTTACTGTTAGTTGTTGAGCGCGATCGCTTGTTGCTACAATAATTCGAGCATATTTATCTTGATACTTATTACTACGAAAGGCAGCGCAAAGTCTTTCTATGTATGTATCTGCTGTTTCTGCAAAGGCAGTGTAGTATACAGATAAAAAAGAAGTATATTCTTCGCTATAACTTGGTGTTTTTTGATAATGAGCATCAAACACGATCTGCGTTTGATATGTCCGAACCGCAGCATAATTAATCAAAGATTCAATAAGTTCTCGACGGGCTGTTTCTAACCCATAGAGATCGCGACTTTCTTTTAATTGAGACCACGCACCGATGATATTGTAGCCATCAACCAGTAATTTTGCCTGGTAGGGAGGGGGGGACATATTGATTAATTAAGTTATAGCTCATTACTTTAATTTACTATTTTAAGTAAAATTTTACTTTAATTTAACAATCGGTTTCGCTATGCATGATTTTTTGTTTGAGAATTTGAGGATTTCCACGGTCAACTACTTGACCATTTTCCAGTAAAAATGCCCCATCACAATAATCTAATTCATCTAAACGATGAGTTACCCACAAAGCGGTTAAACCACGACTTTTGACTAAACGCTGTACTTGTACCACTAACTCTAATTGAGTATCTGGGTCTAAAAGTGCGGTTGGTTCGTCAAAAAGTAAAACTTCACAATGACGAGCGAGCGCACCAGCAATGGCAATCCGTTGTTTTTGTCCACCACTAAGGGCATAAATCGGTCTTCTTTCTAACTCAAGCAAATTGACTGCTGCCAAAGCTTCTCTGACTCTTTCTCTGACCTCTATGGTAGAAATTTTTTCTGACACCAAACCAAAAGCTATATCTGCTGCCACTGTAGGCATGACTAGCTGATGATCTGGATTTTGAAACACGAAACCTACAGGTTGACGAACCTTGATCGTTCCCGAATCAGGATTGAGTAATCCTACTAATAAACGTAACAAAGTAGATTTACCACTGCCATTAGTACCCAACAACATCCAAAACTCTCCTTGAGGAACTTCCAAGGAGCAGGATTTGATAACAGGAGCAGCGGGTGACCAGCTAAAGTTTAAGTTTTCCACTTCAATAGCTGGTATATGACTGAAAGTATTGTGATTGTTACTTAGTGATGTCATTCTGCTAAAGTAGCAGCAAAAAATCCAGGTACTCTTCCTGCTGCTGCTGCACCAGATTTTTGCGAGACGATCACAGCACTAATTTGATCGCTCAAGACCGCTAGTTTTTTACCTTCTTCTTTTTCACAAGTAAGTTCAATAATTTCCGCAGTAGCAGAACGCATTGCTGTTAAAATTTTTTGATATATTGCCTCTGCGTCTTCGGCTTCTTTGCGTTGAATTGAAAGAGGTAAAGGTGTCGTTTTGAGAGTCAAGTCAATTGTGTACATGGTGCAATCCTTGAAATAGCCCAATAGTTTAGTGTTTAGCTTTTGCTGAATTTTGTCAATTTAATTCTTAAGTAAAAATATAATTTTAACTTTTGTCACAGATTAACCTGGCAAATTCGACAAATTTCTTTTAATATATTTTAAGTAAAGAAAAGTAAATTTTTCTCAGATTTAGTTTAACCTTCTCAATAAAAATAGAAGCAAAAAAACAGTCTGAGTCCAATTAAATTAACGTACTCATAATTATTCGGAGATTTATTGCATGACTATAGCAGTAGGACGCGCTCCAGCAAGTAGAGGATGGTTTGATGTCCTCG
>CAZLUP010000017.1:18367-69994 GCA_964562685.1 uncultured bacterium | reverse complement strand
TTGGAAGCAGAGCTAGCGCTCGCAGAAACCGAAACTACTGAAAAAATTGCTTTTAGTGCCGTACCTCGTGTAAGTGCCGATGGTTATAGCGTCGCTTTGGAAGAAATTCAATATCCTGAAGCTCAAAACTATGCCTCGGAACTAACATCTGCTTTACTTGATAGTGTTAGCGAAATCTTAGATTTACGGAATTTCGATCTCAAAGAAATATCTCTAAACTTGAATAAGCTTGAGGTACAATCTGGCAAAATGATTTTGGTAGCTGATGCTAGAATTGAAGATTTTCCTGACGGAAATTAAATCAAGCCAGAAAATGTTTGCTATAGATAAATTTACTTTGGCAACCACAAAAACTCACATTTAAGATTAAACTTCGTCTACTTTGAAGGTGGAAAAAACTGAAATAAATTCACTGTATTCCATCGTTTTCTCAAAAACTTGAGTTTTTCTAATCATCTTTTTTAAGGAACAAAATCCAAAAAATTTTGAACTTTGAACCTTAAAACTTCATTATTCATTCTGGACGAAGCTTAATACCTTTGCTCAACAATCTAAATTTGTTTTTCTTGTCTAGCAAACTTTTTTAACCCTCTAAGTCATGAATAATTCAACCTTACCCGAAACATTAAACACTATCTTTGAAGAACAAAAAGATTTAGACTCAACTTTAGCAGCTTTAATGGCTACAATAGTAAGGCTATTAGACTGCGATCGCTCTTTTCTTTATGTTCGCGATCCTGATACTCGTTTGGGTAAGGCAGCTTATTGTTACTGTCGCGATGCTACCATTCCTGATGTGACAAATGAGCAGTGGCAATTGGAATCTCCCGAGTTAGAACAAGAAGATCCCATGTTTGCTGCTGCTTTGCGTTGTCAACCAACTATTTTTGTTGAAGATATTGAAACTGCTTTACCTGAAGTAGTTAATTCAGAATTTGAGCGAAAAAATTTTGGACATCGAGCTTTAATTCATGCTCATTTGTGTTGTAACGGTAAGCTTTGGGGGATTTTGCAACCCTGTATCTTTTCTCAACCTCGCATCTGGACAGAATCCGATCAAAAACTAATTACAGCGATCGCACATCGAATCACACCTTTAGTGATTGAATACGTACAAAGAAACCTTATTTTAATAAAAGGAGATTAAAACATTCATGATTGTCAATTTACAATCCGATGGTTGGGAAATTATTTATCATCGCGCTCATGCTTTACTCGCTGCTCAAATAGCTGGAGCTTGGCATCTGGAAGATTCTGCCCCTAGTATAGTTGATACCATTGCAGCAATTTCTCATCATGACGATCTTGAAAAAGAATGGGAAGAAAATCTATTGACACCAGCAGGTGCGCCAATGGACTTTACCCTAGAGCAAGAAACACCAGTGGAAAAACTGCGTAAACATATCGAAGATTCTCTCTATCGCGGACGTTGGGTAGCAATTCTCAACTCGATGCATCTATGTTTTATTAATAGTCAAAACGACTCTTCAGAAGTTAAAAAATTCATTGAAGAACAACAAGATTTACAAGCACAATGGCGCAAAGAATTAGGAGTTAAAAAAGAGCAAGTTGAATCTGCGTATCGTTTTATGCAATGGTGCGATCGCCTTTCTTTAATTCTTTGTCAAAATCAATTGCCTGAAAATGAAAGAGCTTTAGAAATTGATATCGGTCCTAATAACAAACAATATAATGTGATGCAATTTAATAACGGTTTAGTAACTGTTAATCCTTGGCCCTTTAATCAAGATAAATTTACTGTCAAAATTGAAGTTTCTCACCTTTCACAAATTAAATTTGATAGTAATGCTGATTTAAAAAAAGCTTTAAAAACAGCACCAAGAAGTTATCGTCAATGGACTTTTATTAAACAAGCTGGCTCATATCTCTCTTCTGTCACTCTAAGAGAGGTAAAATCAACCAGTAAGTCCTGAAAGTCAGACATAGTAATGGTTAAGCCCCGCCCACCAGTTCCTACCGTACAATTTCTAGATTCTCCCATGCGAACTATACCAAAACCTATTTCCAGAAGTACGAAGTTTTGAAAGTTTTAAATATTTACATTTGGGAATAATTTCTGATATAAAAAGAAAGACTTTGCCAGCGATCGCCAAAGTAGTAGGATTAGATAACGAAAAAAGTTTACACCATATTTTTAACCAAGTCACCTTGGAGTTCTCAAAAATTAAGAACAAGAAGATTAGAAATAATTCTTAACGTTTTACAAGGGCGTTCTATTATTTTAATAATAGATGAAACGGGAGATAAAAAGAAGGGTAAAAGTACCGACTATGTTAAACGGCAATATATCGGAAACATTGGCAAAATAGAAAGTGGTATAGTAGCAGTTACAGAGAGATGGTTATTTAGAAGGAATAACTTTTCCCTTAACCTTTGAAGTTTTTAAACCAAAAGAAAGATTAAAAGAATTAGATAAATATAAAACTAAACCTCAAATTGCTGGAGAAATGATTGAAGAATTACAGCAACTAGGATTTAAGTTTGAATTAGTGCTTGCTGATAGCCTGTATGGTGAAAGTGATGTTAATTTTATCAGTATTCTACATAAGTTCAAACTAAACTATCTTGTTGCAATTCGCAGTAATCATGGGGTTTGGCTCTCCAAAGGACAAAAAGTACGTCGTAATAAGTGGCGAAAGTTTGAGAGAGTTTTTAGCGATGATAGAACAGAAACTAGATACATTCGAGAAATTATTTTTGGCAAGCGTCGTCAACAACAATTTTGGCAAATAACTACAGATGTTGAAACCTTACCTGATAATTCAACCTGGTATGTGATGACTTATATTCCAGGGGTTAAATATTAGGAAATTGGTAATCTCTTTGGAATAAGAACATGGGTTGAATATGGATTAAAGCAAAGCAAGAATGAATTAGGATGGGCAGACTTTCGAGTCACTAATTATGCTCAAATTGAGAAATGGTGGGAAATTGTTATGAGTTCTTACTTAATGGTAAGTCTTCATAGCGACCGCCTCAATAAATCTCTCTCATCTATACCAGATAAATTTCAAGAACATGAGTTATGGGATTTCAAACAAGGCTGGAAGAATTTACTTAATAATCTTCATTTAATTATTCAGCCTTTTATTTACTTTAATCTCATAAAACGCTGGTTAAAAGTTTTCCCCATTCCTCAACTATCTTTGGGTTTTCCTAGACTAATTGCCCTGATAAATTTATTTAATATTTGTGATTTTACAGACTATTTTTCTGATATTTGCTATCGCTCAACTGCCTAGAATGACAGAAGAGAGATCTTTTTACAATAATTATACCCAAGGCTTTATTTGTTAAAGATTTCGGGTGTTTTTATAATTAATAATTTACGAGAGCATCAAGCAAACCAATTAAAAAAAAATACCGTAACTACTGCGCTTATACAAGCAAAAATCCTGGTTGCAGTTCCTAATTTTTTGTCATCTAACATTTCTGCTAAACGAGCAAAAATATAGAAAGCAATCATTATTCCAATTATTTGAATCATTTTTTTTAGCCCAACATATCTTTTTAAAACTGCCGCAGTAACAGTTTTAAGAAACTGATTTAAATCACTATTAATAAACCCCTGTTTAATAAACTTGAAAAACGCTAAATTATCTATAAACTATTAGGAACTGGTTACTGCTTACTGAGATAACCACCACCACCAGGGGTTTCAATCACAAAAGCATCTCCTGGTTGCATTTTTACTGTAGCAGTACTGGCTAATTCTTCAATAGTTCCATCTTGACATTCCACATAATTTTTACCCGTCTTTCCTGCTTCTCCGCCAGCCAAACCAAAAGGAGGAATTACTCGACGACTAGACAAAATTGCTGCACTCATAGGTTCAAGAAAACGAATCTTTCTAACCACACCATTACCACCACAATATTGACCTTTTCCACCACTTTCAGGACGAATACTAAAATTTTCTAAAACAACAGGAAAACGCAATTCTAATACTTCTGGATCTGTCAATCTAGAATTAGTCATGTGTGTGTGAACTGCATCTGTACCATTAAAGTTTTTTCCCGCACCAGAACCACCACAAATTGTTTCGTAATACTGATATTTTTCATTACCGAAAGTAAAGTTATTCATCGTACCTTGTGAAGCTGCCATTACTCCCAAAGCAGCATACAAACAGTCAGTAATATTTTGGGAAGTTTCCACATTTCCTGCTACTACTGCTGCTGGATAGCGAGGATTTAACATACAACCTTCAGGAATAATTATTTTTAAAGGCTTGAGACAACCAGCATTAAGAGGAATATTATCCTGAACTAAAGTACGAAAAACATATAATACTGCTGCTTTGCAAACGGCTGAAGGCGCATTAAAATTATTCTCAAGTTGGGGAGATGTCCCAGTAAAATCTATAGTCGCATTTCGTTCTTCTCGGTTAATAGTAATCGTAACGTTGATTTGACTTCCGTTATCTAAATGAACAGTAAAATTACCATCATGAAGAACATTTATGACTTTTCTAACCGATTCTTCCGCATTATCCTGAACAAATTGCATATAAGCCTGAACTGTGTCTAAACCATAATGTTCGATCATTTTATGTAATTCTTGAACACCTTTTTCATTGGCTGCAATTTGTGCTTGCAAATCTGCAATATTTTGGACAGGATTACGAACAGGATATTGATTATTAGTAAGTAAATTGAGTAATTCTTGTTCTTGAAATTTTCCTTCTTTTACTATTTGCAAATTATCAATTAAAATCCCTTCTTCAGTAATATTTTTACTATCAGGAGGCATCGAACCAGGAGTAATTCCACCAATATCAGCATGATGTCCCCGTGAAGCGACATAGAAAAGGGGAAAAGGAGAGGAGGAGAAAGGAAGAGAAGGAGAAAAAACTGGAGTAATTACAGTAATATCTGGTAAATGAGTTCCACCGTTATAAGGATTATTTTGAACAAAAACATCACCTGGTTGCAAATTATTTCCTGATTCAATGAGACTGCGAACGCTTTCACTCATCGAACCCAAATGAACAGGAATATGAGGCGCATTAGCTACTAATTGTCCTTGGCTATCAAAAATAGCACAAGAAAAGTCTAAACGTTCCTTAATATTGACAGAATAACTAGTATTTTGTAGCGTTGTTCCCATTTGCTCGGCTATAGACCGAAACAGGTTATTAAATATTTCTAATTTAACTGGATCTGGTTGAGAGATTAAGTTCATTGTTAGTAGCTTAGTTTTTTTATTTAATGAGCAAAAACATTAATTCGTTGCGATCTTGTTCACAGCAATTTTTTATAAAAATAGTGACACTAAATTTATCAAGAATTAAATAAGCCACAACGAAAAACCAATAGATGAAAACTTCATTATTCACTATTTTACTGCTTACTTTAACTAATAATTTCTCAGCAGTTGCACTACCAACTAGAAGTCAAGCTAGTCAATGGCACAATTTTTGTGAAAAGCAAGGAACAATTTTAGACCGAGCAGTTTGTATGCACGTTCTTAAAAAACATATTGAAGGTGATTATGTTTATTTTATTAATGATTGGACAGAATTGAAAGCTACAGAGTTTAGCACTTATTCAGATAGTGATTTAAAGACGATGCATCAACAAAATCGTAGTCAAGTTCAAGTGTATATTTTGCGATTACCTACTGAATAAAACTAAAACTAATAATCAAAATTTGATTGATTGTATTGAATATATTAAGTTTCGTTACGTATTTAAATTTTTCAATAAAGTTTGAAACTTTATACTAATTAACAAGCAGAAAAACAATGTTGAGACAATCTATCTTTGTAATCATTAGTATTTTAACTTCAATACTACCTAAAGTATTAATAATTATAATACTTTGGTCAATAAATATAATGAGATTGTTGAGGAAAGTAATAAACTATAAAATCACTATAATCAGTTAAAAGATTCCTATAATAAACTGGTTAATCAAATTTCTCCCTCTACAAATGTTACATTTATAACTTGTATTAATAGTGAGTTACTAGTATTAGAAACAGCTACAACGAATCAAAATCTTGATTTTTTGAATAGAGATATAGAAAACTTAAAATAGTAATACCGCACGCTCTCTGTGAAGTTGAGTGCATTTAAAATTTCTTTTGCTTTTGAAAAATTCTTGGTTAAATCCCAAAATAAACAATCATCCCAATGGCAACAGTTTTGTTAATAGCATATTTGATGATTGCTAATCATCAGAAAAAATAAAAATATAAAATCTACTTTAGTTGTCCTCTTGGTTTGAAGAAAGTTGAGGACAATTACTAGTAATCAATTAACCTTATGTGCAATTTTTGTAACAATGTCATTCTGAGCGTAACCAAGTGGAGCAAAGAATCTTGAGAGATGCTTTACAAAGTTTACCCTTTAACAACGTGAAGGGCTATTGCTACGTTCAGCATGACAAGAAAGTTGTACATGGCGTAAATTATTAAATTTAGTTTAAATTCTTTGACGAGATACAAGCTTTTCAATTTGAGCTTGAGTTTCTTGAAGTAGCTGTTGTCTACTGTCGCATACTTCAGTTAGAGGCGGGATGAGATTGCGTGCTTGTAACGCCATATGAAGTTGTAGTTGAGCAACGTACTCGCTAATGTCTTCGCGGAATAAAAGCTGGTTATTCTCATTAGCCTGGGATTTCAAGATTGTACTCCTTCTCTTGATAGAACTACTGCAATCAAAGCTATCATAAACTGGTTGATTTTTTTTTACGCTCTGCACGACTCTCAATATTTTGCAATATATTTTGTTAACAAAATTTAAATTTCTCGCCTTGGTTTTTTGACCTTGCTCTAACGCTAGTATCAATAATGTAGCTTCTAGCACGCTAGTGCTTTCTAGATAAATCTTAACTACTGACCAAATCATCTATGGTTAAAGTTTCTGTTCGACAAGAAGAAAATCAAGTTCAAACTTCCTTAAAAACGATCGCTTTTGATGTTAATGGCATGAAGTGTGCTGGTTGTGTTAAAGCAGTAGAACGCCAGTTACAACAACATCAAGGAGTAGTCTCTGCTTGCGTTAACCTAATTACCGAAGTGGCAGTGGTTGAATATGAGGCAGAAACGATTAAACCAGAAAAACTTGCTCAACAATTAACTAAGACGGGATTTCCAACCCAATTAAGATCTCAAGACGAAAGTATTGCCGAAGTTGTTGAAAAAACAGCTATTAAAAGAAAACAACAGCAACAGCAACAATATTGGCAGTTAGTTACCGCAGCAACCCTGTTATTTTTCTCTACAATTGGTCATCTTCATCATCTAGGATTGCCTGCTATTCCATTACTTAGTAATATTTGGTTTCATTTTGGTTTAGCAACTTTAGCTTTATTAATCCCTGGGCGTTCTTTGTTGATTGATGGTGGGCGAAGTTTGTGGCACAAGATGCCCAATATGAATACTTTAGTAGGATTGGGGACAGTAAGTGCTTATATAGCTAGTTGCATTGCTTTATTTTTGCCTCAGTTGGGTTGGGAATGTTTTTTTGATGAACCAGTCATGTTACTGGGTTTTATTTTTTTAGGGCGTACTTTAGAAGCGAGAGCAAAACATCGTGCTTCAAGTGCGCTAGAAAGTTTAATTGCCCTACAACCAAGGATCGCTCGCTTAATCGGTAAACAAGATTCCGAAACTATGGGTATTGAAATTCCCGTCGAACAAGTTAAGTTAGGAGAGTGGCTAAAAGTATTACCTGGAGAAAAAATACCCGTTGATGGCAAAGTAATCGCAGGTGCAACTACTGTAGATGAATCGATGTTAACAGGGGAGGCTATTCCTGTAGTCAAACAACCAGGAGAACCAGTGTATGGAGGAACAATCAATCAAACAGATGTAATTACGCTGCAAGTAACCCGTACTGGTAAAGCGACTACTTTAGCCCAAATTATTAAATTAGTAGAACAAGCTCAGACTCGTAAAGCACCCGTCCAAAAATTGGCAGATACAGTAGCAGGATATTTTGCCTATGGAGTAATGACAGTTGCTAGTTTGACTTTTCTGTTTTGGTATTTAATCGGGACTCAACTTTATCCAGAGGTTTTAGTTACTACTAGTCATACCTTGGGACATCACATGGTGATGACGACTTCGCCTCTGTTATTAAGTTTAAAACTGGCGATCGCAGTTTTGGTGATTGCTTGTCCCTGTGCCTTGGGTTTGGCTACTCCTACCGCGATTTTGGTGGGGACTAGTTTGGGTGCGGAACGAGGGATTTTGATCAAGGGAGGAGATGTTTTAGAAAAGGTTCACCAGTTGAATACCATTGTTTTTGATAAAACTGGTACTTTAACTCAAGGTTGTCTGCAAGTTACTGATTGTCTTACCTTTGGAGATTTGAATTCTGAATCTCTCTTACAATTGGCTGCTACAGTAGAAAGTGCGAGTAATCACCCTCTAGCAACAGCAATCCTTACCTTTGCTCGACAACAGGAGTTATCTCTATTAAAACCTACCGAAATTGTCAATCAACCTGGGTTGGGTATATCTGCCATAGTAGAGAGAGCTAGGATTTATCTAGGTAATGGGGATTGGTTGAGTAAAAATGGGATTGAAATTGGTCATGAAGTGACTAAAGAAGTTGAAAAGTTATTTGCTCAGGGCAAAACAGTAGTTTATCTGGCTAAAGAAGCAGAATTAGTTGGATTATTAGCTTTAAAAGATAGTTTACGCCCCTTAGCTCAAGAAACTATTGCTAATCTCCATCAATTAGGACTAGAAATAATTATGCTCACTGGCGATCGCCAGGAAGTTGCCCAAAACATTGCTACTCAATTAGGAATCGAACGAGTAATTGCCCAAGTTAAACCCGACGAGAAAGCTTCCGTAATTAAATCTCTTCAATCAGAAAAGCTCAATCAGATCATCGCGATGGTAGGGGATGGAATTAATGATGCACCAGCTTTAGCTCAAGCAGATTTAGGCATTACGCTCCAAGGTAGTACGGATGTAGCCCTGCAAGCTGCCGATTTGGTTTTAATGTCTGGAAATCTTGCCGAGCTAGTTCAGGCGATCGCTCTTAGTCGTGCGACAGTTAACAAAATTAAGCAAAACCTAATCTGGGCTTTGGCTTATAATATTTTTGCTATCCCTGTAGCTGCGGGACTTTTGTTACCTAGTGTTGGTTTAATGCTCAGTCCTGTAGTTGCTGCGATCGCAATGGCATCGAGTTCTTTATTGGTAGTTAGTAATTCATTACTGTTAAGGCGTTCTCATTCGCATCAAAACTCCTCAGCCGATTATGCTAACAATTATCAGTAAATTTATATGCCAAAATTAAACAAGGAGTAGCATAATTGATTCAGTAACTTTGTATATAAAATATTAACAAAAACAGTAAACCACTTTTAAGATAAGGATTTGGCATTTGTAACTTGCTAATGACTGCAAAACCGGTAAAACACCATGAAGACCATGTTTTGATTATCATCGACGGCAAAGGGCAAAAAGAGATTATTCTCACAGATGAAGCTTATTCTCTAGGAAGAGGGCAACAATGTGATATTCGGATTAATTCTCAGTTTGTCTCTCGTCACCATGCAACTTTAATTAAACGTGTTCGAGATGATGGCAATGATTATTACCGTATTATTGACGGAGACTCGACTGGCAAAGTAAGCGTTAACGGTTTGTTAGTTAACGGTCGCAAAGTATTGTTTCATGATTTGAAAGATGGTGATAAGGTAATTTTTGGGCCTCAAATATCGGCAATCTACCAACATCGCCAGTATGATGTTTTTCCCACTATTCCACCAGACGATCCTTTTGATATTACTCTGATCGATCCAGCTATGATTGACACTGATGACGAAGATTAATCAACAAGCTTTTGAGTGAGACAAAAGTATTAATATTTGATTAATTTTTCCCTAAAAATAGGGAAGATTCGTAATTAATAAATTAAATTTATATTAGACTAAGAAAGCTATCAGATACTTTTTTAAGCGATCGCGGATGATGCAATTTGCCACGCGTTTACAAGCTCTTTCAACCAATGTTTTTGCTGATATGGACAGAGCTAAAGCTCAAGCCAAAGCATCGGGGAAAGAAATTATTGACTTATCGTTAGGTTCTTCCGATTTACCTACTGCCAACCATGTTTTAAATACTATCGCCGAATCTTTAAGCAATTGCGATACCCATGGTTATTTATTGTTTCATGGAACAAAAGCTTTTCGTCAAGCAGCAGCCCAATGGTACACAGAAAGATTTTCTGTAGAGATCGATCCAGAAACGGAAGTATTACCCCTAATTGGCTCTCAGGAAGGAACGGCTCATTTACCTTTAGCTATACTCAATCCAGGTGATTTTGCTTTGTTGCTTGATCCTGGCTATCCTTCCCATGCTGGAGGCGTTTATTTGGCAGGTGGGCAAATTTATACCATGCCGTTACTCGCAGAAAATAAATTTTTGCCAGTTTTTACTGATGTTCCCGAAACTATTTTGGCTCAAACCAAAATGATGGTATTGAGTTATCCTCACAACCCCACCACAGCCACAGCCACTCTAGATTTCTTTCAAGAAGCAGTAGCTTTCTGTCTGCAACATGACTTGGTTTTAGTACACGATTTTCCTTATGTAGATTTAGTTTTTGCAGAAGAAAAACCGCCTTCTGTCTTACAAGCCGATCCCAAAAAAGAAGTTGCTATTGAATTTTTTACTCTATCTAAATCTTATAATATGGGAGGATTTCGGATTGGTTACGCGATTGGCAATGCCCAATTAATCAAAGCTTTAAGACAGATCAAAGCCGTAGTCGATTTTAATCAATATCAAGGAATTTTAAATGGTGCGATCGCAGCTTTATCGGGATCGCAAAGTTCAGTCCAAAAAAGTGTCAATATTTTTCAACATCGCAGAGATTGTTTTATTGATGCGTTAAAGCAAATTGGTTGGGAAGTTCCTACCCCATCAGCTACTATGTATGTCTGGGCAAGGTTACCTGAACCTTGGCAAAATAATTCCATAGATTTTTGTACTAAATTAGTAGCAGAAACAGGAGTTGCAGTTTCTCCAGGAGCAGGTTTTGGTAAAGCTGGTGAAGGATATGTCCGTTTTGCTTTAGTTAAGAAACCTGAAATTTTAGAATTAGCTGCTCAAAAAATCGCTCAGTTTTTACAGCAAAATAATCAGTAGTTTTATTAATTAAATCTAACTAATAATTTAATTAATTGTTAATTGTTAATTGTTTGTCCACAGATAAACCTTGTCCTGAGCAAAGCGAAGGGACAGATAAACACCGATGGAGTTATCGGTTAGTAGTGTTTTTCTGATAGTTGATTATTTATCCCTCATAATTAGTAATTAGTAATTAGTAATTAGTAATTAGTAATTAATAATTGATAATGGTGTACCTCAAATATTTGAGAAAGGCTATATTAGGAATAATTAATTTAACTTCCCCAAATTTAATCAAGCTGCTCAATTAATAATTAAGGATAAAACTTGTTAAACGAAGAACGCGGATATTGGTTAGCTTGGTCGCAAATTACTGGTGTTGGACCAATTTTGCTACAAAGAGTAAAACAGCACTTTGGCAGTCTACAACAAGCTTGGGCAGCACCAATTACTAATTTTTCTGAAATTGAAGGTTTTGGCACCAAATTAATCGCTACAATTAGCAAATCTAGACTCCAAATCGATCCTCAAAAATTATTAGCAGAACATACTCTTCATAACTCTCATTTTTGGACACCAGCGGACTTAGAATATCCACGTTTACTATTAGAAATTCCTAGCCCTCCCTCAATTTTGTATTATCGAGGTCAAATTCAACCAGAAGAAAATCAAGGACTTACCGCTTGTATTGGTATTGTTGGCACTCGTTATCCTACTGAATATGGTAAGCGATGGACGCGAAAAATTAGTACTACTTTAGTTAAACATGGTTTTACCATCATTTCAGGAATGGCTGCTGGCATTGATACCGAAGCCCATCGAGCCTGTTTAGAAGCAGGAGGAAGAACCGTTGCTGTGTTAGGTACAGGGGTAGATACGGTTTATCCTGCTAGCAATCAGCAGCTTTATCAACAAATTCAACAGCAAGGGTTAATTATTAGCGAATATCCCGCCAAAACTCCACCAGACCGCGGAAATTTTCCTGCTCGCAACCGTATTATTGCTGGTTTGTGTCGTGCAGTTATTATTATGGAAGCTCCGATTAAATCTGGTGCTTTAATTACTGCTAATTTTGCTAATGATTTTGGTCGAGATGTTTATGTTTTACCTGGTTCTTTAGACAACGAACAATGTCTTGGTTGTCTGGGTTTATTAAATCGGGGTGCAAACGTTATTTTAAGTGAAGATCATTTATTAGAAATGCTCGGAACTATACCCAAGTTCGATTTAAAACTGAATCAAACTAAAACTCAACCCACAACTACATCTAATAATTTTCAGTCACAACAGTTATCTTTGCCCCAATTAGAACCAGAATTAGCTCAAATTATTAACTTGATGACTCATGAAGCTATCTCTTTTGATTTGTTAGTCGAACAAACAGGTTTAGCTACTAGTACGGTTTTAGCTTCTTTGTCTCAATTGGAGTTAATGGGATTAATTACTCAGTTGCCAGGAATGCGTTATCAACGCAGTTAATTGTAGAATCGGCTATTCATGATTTGAATTGTTACTTGCTGCGATCGCAATTAGCAAATTAAAAACTCATATCTTTCTTTGCTCTTAAATCTTTTGAAATTGATCGCTTTAAGTATAAAATTCCATAACGAAATTGTAGTAAATAAAAAAAAAATTTTATTCGTTTGAAATATTAAGCTCATTTGCCTTTTTTTTATTTATATTAATAAGCAGATTCTTGATTTGGTTTAGTACTCCCAAATTTTTGTCGCCTAGAAATATATTACTCATAAAATTGCTATCACTAAAAGTTGAATCACTATTATTAACTTCATTGATTGCTGTTCTCATTCATATACATGATTTTTTGAGGCGCACCTCCACATTTAATCGGAGTATCGGGATAGGTGAAGATAGCATTGCCGCCTGAGAAATTTTGAATTAGTTCTATAGAGTTTTGAGAGAAAAAATTAGTTACTTAAAATTTTGAGCGATCGCTCTTCTGAATTCGACGCAAGGAGCGAACTCCTCGCTATTGCTCATCAACAACGAGAAACTATGTATCTATTTTTAATAATTATATAACTTTAAACTTATTTATTTATATCATTAAATGATTAAACCACAAGATTATTACTTAAATCAGTAAAATATATTTATATAACTAAGTGGTCATTTAATTATAAAATTGACATAATGGGTATAGAGATTTCTAAGAATGAACTGGAAATCCTTAATTGTGGAGAAATTCCATAAAAATTATTCAACTAAGCTTTAAACAAGAAAAAAATGCTATTACGTCAACTGTTTGATTACAATACCTGGACTTACACCTATTTAATTGCCGATCTCAATACCAAAGAAGCCGTTTTGATAGATCCAGTTTTAGAACAAGTAGAACGAGATAGGAAACTAATTCAAGAACTAGGATTGACGCTAGTTTACTGCTTAGAAACCCACATTCATGCCGATCATGTTACGGGAACGGGCAAACTGCGAGAATTAACGGGTTGTCAGGGTATCGTTCCAGAAAATGCTCAAGCTGCTTGTGCCAACCGTCAGATCCGTAATGGAGAAGTCTTAAAAGTAGGTGAAATAAACATTAAAGCGATCGCAACTCTCGGTCATACAGACAGCCATATGTCCTATCTTGTCAATGATAGTGCAGTTCTGACGGGAGATTCTCTATTTATTAGAGGTTGCGGACGGACAGATTTTCAAAGTGGAGATCCAGGACTAATGTACGACCACGTCACCCAACGATTATTTACTTTACCCGATCGCACTTTAGTTTATCCAGGACACGACTACAATGGACAAACCGTTTCTACTATCGGTGAAGAGAAGCAGTACAATCCCCGTTTTGTCGGACACAATCGGGATAGCTTCATCGAATTTATGAATAATCTCAATCTACCCAACCCTAAAAAAATAGCTGAAGCAGTTCCCGCCAACCAACGCTGTGGTCAAGTTACAGCAACAGTTTAGCGAAAGTCAAAAGGCAAAAGGCAAAAGCTTGCCCTAAGTGAAACGAATAGGTCAAAAAACTGATAACTGATAACTGCAAAGATGAAGACTCTCAATCCCAAAGTATTACAAACTATTGATGCGACTACGTTAAAAGAATGGCTTGATCGCAAGATCGTTACACTGGTTGACGTTCGCGAACCTGCCGAATATGTTGGCGAACATCTTCCTAATTCTATTCTTGTTCCTCTATCTAAGTTCGATCCAAATCAAATTCCTGTTAAAAAAAATAAAACCTTAGTTCTTTACTGTCGAAGTGGCAATCGCTCCGCTCAAGCTGCCCAAAAGCTCTTGGCTGCTGGTTTTGAGGAAGTAACTCATCTGGGCGGTGGCATCGAAGCTTGGAAACATCAAGGATATCCTACGATAGTCAATCGCAATGCACCTTTAAGTCTAATCCGTCAGGTACAAATTGTGACTGGTTCTTTAGTATTAACAGGAACATTTTTAGGAGCGTTTGTTTCTCCATCGTTTTTAATTTTAAGCGGTTTTGTTGGCGCAGGATTATTCTTTGCTGGCGTTACTAACACCTGCGCCTTAACAATGTTGCTGGCGAAATTACCTATCAATCAAAGGCTGTAGGTGAAAGATGATCTGGATTATCGGACATTTTTTGGCAGTTGGTATCGGACTCAGCCTCGGCTTAATTGGTGGAGGGGGTTCTATTTTAGCAGTACCTGTCTTAGTTTACGTCATGGGACTGGGAGCAAAAGCTGCGATCGCGATGAGTTTGGTTATTGTCGGTACGGTTAGCTTAATTGGTACAGTACCTCATTGGTTGCAAGGTAATGTTAATTTGCGGGTAGCAGCTATGTTTGCACCCCCTGCCATGTTGGGTGCTTATCTCGGCGCACGTTTGGCAGGACTTCCTTTTATCACCGAAACCATCCAACTAATTTGCTTTGCCATTGTTATGTTATTGGCTAGCTTTATGATGATTCGGGAAGCAAGGCAGAAGCATAAAAATCAAGACTTATTAACAGAAAAAGATCGTCTGAAGCACCAGGAAAATCATCACTGGCTTGCTATTGCTTTAGAAGGATTAGGGGTAGGTGTCTTAACAGGATTTGTAGGTGTAGGAGGCGGTTTTGCCATTATTCCCGCTTTAGTATTATTGGGTGGTATTCCGATGAAAGAAGCGATCGGAACTTCCCTAATTATTATTACTTTTAAATCTATCACTGGATTTATGGGCTATCTCGGTCAAGTAAATCTAGATTGGAACTTGATGATTTCTTTTGCGATCGCAGCAAGTATAGGTACTCTTACTGGTGCGTATCTGACTCGATTCATTGAGGCTAAACAACTACAAAAAGCTTTTGGTTATTTTGTTCTAGCCATAGGTGTTTTTGTTTTAGTTCAACATTAGTTATTAGTCATTGGTTATTGGTCATTGGTCATTGGTCATTGGTTATTGGTTTTTAGCCAGCCTAATTAATTATCAATTATTAATTTAATTTTCTGACGAATTCAAGTAAAAATCATGAAAAATTATGTTAATCTGATTTTTTGCGGATTTATTCTTACTTTGACTCTATTTTGCTGTAATTCCTCCCAAGCAATTGCCCAAACAGACCCCGCTCAATTGGCTAAAGCGGTGGAAGCAATTGAAAACATTGATGCTATGCGTTCTGGATTAGCATCGACTCTGAAAAATTCTCCTCAAGAGCCAACAATTCAGACTTTTAAAGAGGTTTGTCAACCTGTGGGAATGAGAATTAAACATCTAAGTCAAGAAAATGGTTGGCAAGTTAAACAAATTGCTCAAAAATACCGCAATCCACTTCATGCACCCGATAATCTACACGCTCAAATGGCTTTGGCTAAGTTTGAACGAGAACCAGAGTTAATGGGATTTTGGCAAAGAGAAACCTTGAATAATCAAACAGGAACTCGTTATTATCGCCGTATTAATCTAGAAGCTAGTTGTCTAGCTTGTCATGGTGCTAAGAATGCCCGTCCTCAGTTTGTCAAAGATAAGTATCCTCAAGATTTGGCTTTTGATTTCCGCGTTGACGATTTACGGGGGATGTATGCTGCATTTATTCCTGACATTCAGTCAGCTTTGCAAGAAACTAGTCAGTCTCAATAATTTTATCCGTGTTTATCTGTGTTCATCTGTGGATCGTATTTAATTCAATTACCTATAAAAGAACTCTCATGAAGTTAAACCAACTATTTACCTGTCTGTTAATAGTTATTATCTTTTTCACCACAACCCTTGCCATTTCTCAACCAGCAGAGGCAATTATCAGACAGCAACAGGAAACTCCCGAACAGATTTTATATCAATCCCGTCATACCCTGAGGGATGAAGCGGGTAATTCTTGGCAAGTAGTTCTGTTTAAACGTTTGAAAAATGGCGAAATCAATGAAATAGACCTGCGTTTAGTCGGATTTCCAGGGACAGTCGAGTTTAATCATCCCCAAGACTTAGAAATAATCACTGGTAAAAAAGTTTTTCAGGCAAGCGATCGCTTTGCAGAAGAATCACCTGGTCTTAACGTCGGTCAGTTCGATCTTAAAGAAATTTTACCTCAACTCTTAACTGAGCAAACTATTACCCTGAAGTTGCCTTTAAATGAGCAAGTTTCTACTATTAAAGTTCCTTTACCAGTTATTCTTGAATGGCAGGAAATAGCCAATTCATAAACATTCTACTTAAGCAGACGCAGACCACTCAAAGTAACCAAAACTGTAGAGCCTTCGTGTCCGATAACTCCTAAAGGCATATTGATACTGCCTGCAAAATTAGCCAGCAACAATATACTAATAAAGGAAAGGGCAAAAGTAATGTTTTGTTTGACGATACGATTAGATCTACGTCCCAGGCTAATTGCTCTAGTTAATTTTTCTAAGCGATCGCTCATTAAAATGATATCGGCAGTTTCCAAAGCGACATCATTACCAGCACCACCCATTGCTATTCCTACTGTAGCAGCAGCTAGTGCAGGTGCATCGTTAATACCATCTCCTACCATAGCTACATCTTGGTATTTTTGTTTTAGCTGTTTGATGACTGTTAATTTATCTTCTGGCAGCAGTTCGGCATAAACTTTATCTATGCCAAGGGATTGAGCCACACTATGAGCCGTGCGTTGATTATCTCCTGTAAGCAAAACGATCTGTTCGATCTTCAATTGTTTTAATTGTTTAACCAATCCTACCGCTTCTGGTCGAATGGTATCCGCTACAGCAATTACGCCAATAACTTCGTCAGCTTGTGCTACCCAGACGAGAGTATTAATTTCATCAAGGCGATCGCTTATTTTTACCATTTTGGAGGTAAAATCGGCAATTTCCTGACGAATAAAAGCAGCTTTGCCAACTAAAACCCTTTTTCCTGCTACTTCACCGCTAATTCCCTGCCCTACTTCGGCTTGGACATTAACAGCCTCTTGCCAAGACAAATTTCTTTCTTTAGCTGCAAAAGCTATCGCTTCTCCGATAGGATGTTCGGAACGAGATTCTAAAGCAGCAGCCAATTGTAATACTTTCTCTTCCGAATAACCTGCCACAGGAATAATTTCGGTAACTTGTAGTTTTCCCTTAGTTAGAGTACCAGTTTTATCAAAAGCGATCGCTCTAACTTTGCCCATTTTTTCTAACTGCGCTCCATTTTTATATAAAATGCCTTCTTTTGCTCCTCTGGCAATTCCTGAAAGTAAGGTAGGCATAATTGAAGCCATCAATGCACAGGGAGAAGCGACTACCAGAAAAATTAATGCCCGATAAATAGTGGTTTCCCAATTCCATCCCCAGATTAAAGGAGGCAGAATCATCAAAAGTAATCCTGTCAAGATAATCACCTTAGCATAGCCCCGCTCGAATCTTTCGATAAACTGCTGTGATGGAGGTGCTTCGGTTTGCGCTTGTTCGACTAAGCGAATTATTCTTTGAATTAAACTACTTTCTGGTGGCTGATGTACTTTCAGTTTCAATACGCCATTGCCATTCAGAGTTCCTGCAAAGACTTCATCCCCTTTCTTCTTATCTACAGGAATAGACTCTCCTGTAATCGTGGCTTGGTTGATATTACTATTCCCTTCTACAATTATTCCATCTACAGGAATTAATTCCCCTGGCTTAACTAAGACGAGATCCCCTATTTGTAACTTAGCGATCGCAATTTCCTGTTCTCCACCATTAAAAATAACTCTGGCGGTATCTGGAGTAAATGCCATTAGGGAACGAATATTTTTTTCCGTGTGCTGCATGGCAAAATTCTCTAGCGCACCGCTTATAGCAAAGATGAGTATTAGTACTGCACCGTCAATTATTAAAAAATAATTCCGTTGCCACAAACCCAAACTAGCTGCCCCTAAAGCTGCCACAATCATCAATAAGTCAACATCTAACTCTTTCTCTTCGATCAGAGTTGTCAATCCTTCCTTGGTACTTTCGTAACCTCCAATCACATAAGCAACTGGCAGAATTAACAAGGCAACACCAATCCAGCCAAGATGAAGGCACAGCCAACCAAACAAGACTAGGATGACACAAACTCCAGCAGCCAAAGCCTCTGGATATTTTTGTAGCAGTGAAGAGAAAGAAAATTTGGAGAGGGAAGAAGAAGTCATCGTTTGAGCAAATCAGACTACTTCCTTAGCCTAAACCTTGACATTAATGTTAAAGTCAAGAAAAAATTGAAATTCTAAGAAAATGTTGTCTGAATATAACTTTGATTATGCAAAAGCACGTCCCAATCGTTTTGCTCAAGCTAATTCTAGAGTTATTACTCTCGATCCAGATGTGGCAGAAGTATTTAAAACTTCAGAAGCAGTTAATCATGCGCTTCGAGCGATTATTTCAGCAATTCCGAAAATAGAAAACCCAACTTGATTTCTTGTGCTAAAAAAGTGACTGAATTGATCACCATCAAAAAATTAACCGAAACAGTAGGCGGAAACATCACACCGCGTATGGTAAGACATTATCATCAGTTAGGATTGTTACCAGAAGCAGTGCGATCGCCCAGTAATTATCGTCTCTACACTGAAAAGCACGTCCAGCATCTACGCAAAATTGTCGCTCTCAAACAGCAGGGATTTCAATTAGAACACATCCGCAAATTACTTGAAACCGAAACCAATCTAGCAACCGATACTCTAATACCCCAACTTCAGCAACAGTATCGCTCAATTATTCAACAAATTACCAGACTGCGCCAAACCGCATCGGCATTAGAAGGATTATTAGGACGCGATCGCCAGTGTCAGAGTATCCAAGCAGAAGCGATCGCGCAACTTAAATTATTAGAAGTAGAAAGTAACTACGTGGAGTCTCTACAAAATGAACAAATAGACTCCCTCTGGAATGCCCTTGATGCTGCCGTACCCGCTCATCCCGAAGCCTTTCAAGAATCCTTGCAACAGCTTTTACCAGATTTATCCGAGCGCTCAGAAATAGAAGTCGATCTACTATCTAAGTTGGTCTTAGCTTGTGGTGATGTCAGTTTAGTTAATTTCGTCAAAATTAGTCCCAAAGCCATTGCTGCTGCTCGCGAGCATCTTAAAATGGGTTGTCAGGTAGTAACAGACGTTAATGCGATCGCTGCTGCTTTGGATCATCCCCGACTTGCTCATTTAGGATGCTCGATAACTACCTTAATTGATAACCCTCATATTACTAATGCGGTAGAAGCAGAACAAGAATTTTGGCAGCATCAATCTTGGCAGCAAAAATTGAGCCAATTAACTCCTGAATGTATTGTAGTCATCGGTTATACCCCCTCAGTTTTACTCTCAGTTTGTCAGGGAATCGAAAAAGAATTATTTAAACCTGCTTTAGTAATTGGAATGCCGATTGGTTTCAGTCATGCTCCCGCAGCCAAGCGTCTGTTGATACACTCTGGCGTTCCTTTTATTACCACCCTTAGCACTATTGGCGGTGGGTTGTTAGCAGCAACATCTCTTAATGCTCTAGCTCAATCCCTACTTGAAAAACCCGATTGTCACTGTTATCTAAGCCAGTAAGTCGCAATTAAAAGCATAGCAGTACAAGTAAAGATTAAGACATTTACGAACATAGAGCAGAAATGCGGAAATAGTGGGATGTACCGATGGATTTAGAAAAGCTTTCAGACTGGATTAGAAATTAATTTGGTGCAGTTAAATGAGCGAGCAAGGTATCAGTTGTCCAAGTTGCTATTCCACATCCGAGAAAGTCATTGTCTGAAGTCCAAATTGCTGCTTTTAAAGCTAATGCTAATGCTACTGTAAACCAATCATTAGGATCGCGAGGTATCCGATTTCTGGCAATGGTTTCGTATGATGAATAGATATCATGAGGAACTATAGATACCTTCGCTTCAGCCAAAGTTACTGCATCATTTAATAAACTCTGTCCAATTTCTTGAGAAAATACACCTTTGTTTATCATCTTTTCTATTCTTTTATTTAATTCATAAGTTGTTTCTTCCCAAGCTTTTTCAGCCATGTAAAGCTCTAATTCTGGATGAATAATTAATTTTCTGCCTCTTACTCTAATTAATTCAGCGACCAAAATATTAACATCAACAACTAAGCGCATTGCTTATTACTCTTTCTGAGATAAATCTAAAGCATGACTAAGAGCAACTTCGTCCATCCCACTTTCTGCTATAGCTGTCTCTACTGTTTGAGAAAGTCTTTGTAATGCTTGTTCAATTTCTATTCGATCCGATTGTTCTACGGGTATATAAAATCCAACTAATTTGCCATGACGCTTGACAGCTACAACTTCCCGACTAGCTAGATACTGAGATGCTTTATCTCTAAACTCTCGTATCCCGACACTTTTCATAATTATTTCTCTTTTAGATTGTGGTCATTATGTGGTCATAATTTAATGATAACAGAACAACTAATCCTACCTAGGTACTTATCAAAAAAAACAGAAAAAAACAGATCGCGCCTGGATGAAGAGAATTAAAAATCAAATGCGATCGCTCCGTGCCTCGGCTCTGCCGAGATCGCTTCATAAAAAAAGAAGAGTCTAATTAAAAAATAAACTTGCCATAACATCCACCAGATTTTAACCTTTTACTAAATTAAATGACATTCAATAATTTTGCTTTTGTTGACAAAGAATTAATTCCCTGCATCTAAAACAAAGCTCATTAAACCCTTTTTTAATTCAACTTTATAACTGTCTAAGTAAAGGTAAAAACACATAAATTCTGTAAGGGCTAACGGCAGTTACTCTCTATGTTCAATACCTTGTCCTAACTTATAATTTGGTTGCTATCAGTAGCTAACCACAATAATTTATAAAACCCTACCATTCCCCATTCCCTGCCACAGACATTTTATATTTAATTACACCTACCTACTTAGGCATCTTAAATAGTTTTATTCAGGGAAATTACTGAAGTTTTTGTCAGTGATTCTTAACCTCATTTTTACTAATAAAAAAAATAGATCAATGTCAAAATCAATAAATACTTATTACAAAAAGACAAACTATATATTTGTTATATATTTTGAGTAAACTTACTGAATTTTCCTACCTGTAAATTAAAAAAAAATTATGCTATTTTGGCAAGGAGTGCTAAGAAGTTTGATTCAGAAAAGCACTTTGATTAATTTCAGTAATTATGCTGAAAAAAATTTCTCATCAAAGTTATTTTAACATATATTGTTTTGTTGTTAAAATAACTTATGTAGCGTTAAACCTTGACTGCCATTCATCCAGACACCGAAGCAAGCTTACGGTGCTGGATGAATGCCAGATATAGCTAAATTGAAAGTATCTTCTAGTAACTGTTGAGTTGCTTCTGGTAGAATTTGCTCTAGACACTCAATTGAGTTTATTGCAATTCTTTGATGAAATCTGCTTCAATAATTAATGGACTTTCCGCTAGCCCACGATTAATAAACCTAATTAAAAAATCAGAAGATAGTTTAGATAAACAGTCACTCATCTGAATTTCGATATAATCAGAATCTCCTAATTTATAAAATTTTATTTGCTCATTTTGCCAAAACCAAACTTCTTTAATTCCTAAATATTTATACTTTTCTAAATCAGCAATACCTCCACTAGAGTAAACCACCTCAATCGCTAGATCAGGAAAAGATTTCTTTGTCCCAAACGCAAAACTAACATCAGGTTCTTTTCCCACTAAGGGAGGATTTTTTAATGTCGTTGAACGCATGGGAAAGTATAGCAAGTTATACTGACGACAATAAGCGACTACTAAATAATTAATTACCTCAGCAATAGTTTCATGATTTAGACTGGGTGACACAACGGTAATTACTCCATTAAAATAAGAAACCCGATAACCTGGATATTCAATTGAATCAAACTTTTCATAATCAGCCCAAGTCAGACCAGCTATAATAAGGGTCTGATCGTATTGGGAAATGCGATCGCTATCGATAGGTAAAACTAATTTATCTGTAAACATAAATAATACACAAATTAAAAAAATTCATTTTATTTCATTTAGCTTTTTCCAAACTATCAAATTTTTTAGCTCAGGCATAATGAAAAAACACATAATTCTTTAGACTTCAATTCATAACTAAGCTAAATAATTGAGATATTTAATTAGTGGAAGCAAGTTTTTCTTCCCCATAATCTTGCAAATCTTCTTTAACCCAACTCTGAATCAAAGTTAATTTATCCTCAGTAATTTGTGACGCTACATTATAGAAATTCCCATTAATCCACTTATTTCCTTGAACGTGAATGCCCACAATATTATAAGTTTTTGTATCTCGATCAAAATACCATACAGGACTACCGCTTTGTCCTCCTTGAGTATCAAGGGTTTCATTATAGAAAAACTGATTGTTATCAACAAAACTGATTTTTCCAGATGCAGTTTTCATGGGAAGATTTTTCCAGGCAGTGGTTGGGTTATCGGGATATCCAGAAATGTTAATTTTAATTTTAAACAATGAAGAACTATCTAATGCTTGTAAGTTAAAACATCGATCAAAGTTTTCCAAAGGACGATCTAAAGTAAGTAAAGCAATATCATCTTGATGACTAAGAGGTTGCCATTGGTCGTTTTTAAATTCCCAATTTGTTTTGTTAGTCCATCCCTCTAAAATTCTGACTTTAGTAACATTAACCGCATTATATTTGTTAAAACTTACGCTGATTGAATTTAGATCAGCTTTTCCTCCATTATTTTTTAAAAAAACATTATGAGCAGCCGTAATTATATGGGTACTATTAATTGCAGCTCCAGAGCCAATAAATGCTTTGCCGTCAGGAAATTTGATTTTAAGTTTAGCAATATTGTCCCAAGGCGTTTGAGTTGGATTTAAAACAGCAACTCTGTCATCTTGTCCGTAGATAGCAGCTATTAAATTTTGATTAGAGTTTAAAGTCCTATTTATTATTAAGCTGGTTGTATAAGCTACATTTAATTGCTCAGTATTTGGACTTGATAGCTCAATAGACTTTAAGTTTAATTGTGTATTCGCTGTAGCTAACCTAAGAAAAGAAAAATAACTAATAGATGATAGTAGTAATAATAAAGTGTATTTAAAAAAATTGCTTTTCACAATAATTACTTTTAAGTAATAACTCTTAAGTTATTTGTAGTTTAAGTAATTACTCCGAAAAATACTAGAGAGAATTGTCAATCTTACCGAGTTTTTACAGAATCTTTTGCAAAAACAGCTTTTCGATACACTTTAGACAATTTTTTGGCTGAAATAGACTTAAAATTTTAAAGGAAATATAAATCCTAAATAAAGTTGTTATAAATTAAAAGCTGATTACTTAAGTAGAAATTGAGTGAGCAAAAAGTGCTAATAACAATTAAAGCGATCGCCATTTATTTTAAGAAAAATCAACAAAAAAATTGTAATTATAGCAAATTTGTCCGTGAAAATAACGAAATTTATTATTAATAGTTGATGCTCGAATTAAATCGGAGTATAACAGCAGAGTATCGTCTAAACTCTTTGCAGCAAATATGTAAAAATACTGCAATAAATTTATGTATAAACTAAATATTACTTTGCTAACTTTGGTTTTAGTGCCAATTTCTGCTACGAGTTCTTGGGCTAATCCAACAAACGATCTCTCTTCTGAGCAATCAAGCAATAATTCAGCAGAAATTTTATCTAATCGAGTTTCTAAACAAGCAAGTTCTCTTCTACATACAGAACCACAAAAACCTTTATTTTCAATTTCTCCAACTCGTCTTTTTGCTCAAGTTGACGAGTCAATGGAAGAAAATCAAACTCCTTCATCAGACGAAGTTATGGAGGCTTCGGAAACGGATAACTTACCAATTGTCGACAATTCTAGCTCTGACTCCAATTCGGTCGATAATGAAGAAATTCAGAAATTACAGTCAGAATTAGATGAAATTAAAAACCGTAAACCACCCAGAAGAAATTCGGGGTCGCCAGCTTTAACTATTGCTAATCCCTATGGCTTTGGTGGGGATGGTGGTAGATGGTATATCAGTCCCAGTTTTCAATCAGATACCCGTTATGGTAACAGTGACGATTTAGATGCAACTCTCGGCATGGGAGTTGCTTTTGGTAATGCTCGTAAAGCTGTAGGCGCGGAACTAAGCTACGGTATGGCGAGTTTTGGTAACAATCGTGATTTCGGCACTGGTGGCTTTAACATGAAAATACATCGTCGCCTAGCTGAAAATACAGCAGTAGCTTTTGGCTGGAATGGTTTTTTAAACATTGGTGAGGAAAATGACTTTCAAGACTCTGTTTATGGTGTTGCTACACAAATCTTTCGTTTGAGAGAAGATATCGATTCTCCCTTCAGTCGAATGGCTATCTCTGGTGGCATTGGTAACGGGCAATTTCGCAGTGAAGATGATATTGATGAAGACCGTGATACTGTTAATGTTTTTGGTTCGTTAGCATTGCGAGTAGCTAGACCTGTCAGTGTAATTACTGAATGGACAGGACAAGATTTAGCAATTGGATTATCAATTTCTCCTTTTCCCAATTTACCAATTACTTTTACTCCAGCACTGCGAGATATTGCTGGTGCAGGTGATGGTGCGCGCTTTGTACTTGGCACCGCAATTGGTTTTGGATTTGGTGGCAGATTTTAACCGTGAGAATTTTGAAGTAAAAATTATGTACGCAAGAAAATGGATTGTAAGGCTTTTTGCAGTCACTATACTAGCAGGAATTCCAATAGTTAAAGCTGATCTCGTTCAATCTCAGACTAATACTAATCAGTCGGATCTTACTGGAACTAATATTTATAGTGCGCCTCCTAATTTTGGTTTTAGTAGTGGTGGAACATCTAGTAGCGGTGGAACTGCTAGTGCAACTGGTAGTGGTGGAATAACTCCCACACAAATCTCTAATCAAGCTAGCAGCATATCACAACAACTCAATCAGGCAATTGATCAACTTACTGCCTCAGAAGCAGCACCCAAAGGTCCTCGTCACTTTGCCAGAGTAGACGATGAGGAATGCATCAATCCAGCAGCCGAAGAACTAAGCGAGACGATACAAGAAGCTCAAAACTTTGTCAATCAAGTCAATCAAGTTAATCAAACACAAACTGACAATGTCAATCGCAGTTCATGGTGATGAGGAAAAAAATGAAACTAGCTAAATTCAAATTTAAAGCGATCGCATTGTGCCTTAATTATGCCAAGATTGCAACTATAGTTTTTACAACTATTCTTTGTGCTGGAGTTCGTCCCACATTGGCAGCCGAAATGTTTGACAATCAAGGTATTCAATTCGACGAAGATACGATCATAGATTTTCAATTTATCCAATCTCATGGAGCATACCAATCCACTTTTGGTGTAATTAATTTGGATACTGGAGAAAAAACTCCACTACTAGTTGAAGTCAAATCGGCTGACACTGAAGATACTATTTACCGTGAATCTAAATATCAAGATGACTTTGAATCGAAACAAGCTACTGACTTTATAGGTACTCCTGGCAATACAGTTCCCCAATCTCTTGCTAGTTTTACTTTTTTAGCAGGAAATCGCTATGCTTTTTATTTGGAATCGTTTTTTAACAATGAACCTGCGGGTATTGTTTACTCGACTAATCTGGAAAACCTTGGTCAAAACAGACAAGCTAAATTTGTTGGCGGTTTGTCTGAATTAGCTAATGGTGGTGTAATGTTACGCTGGGACGATACAGGGTCTAAGCTTGTCCGAGAAAATCTACAAGATGTTGACTTCGATGATTTTATTGTCGGCGTTGGCGGAGAGATCAAGTGTGTTTATGATAAGGATTCCAATGTCAATTCTGATTCTAACCCCAACGGAAATTTAAATTCTGATTCTGCTCCTGCTCAATAAGTTTGCTATAAATCTTATTTGCTCGTTGCTTGAGAATAAAAAAAACTCCGACGAGTTTTTTTTTGTCATTTATTCGACCAGTATTGCAGAATACCGAAAATGTTACAAACAACGATTCAAGCAATGGTTATAAGTACATAGGCAGAATCAATTATACAAAACAATAGTTCATGGTTCAAAATCAAACTGATAACTGGTGAGTGATGGTTATTCCCTATTCCCTATTCCCTATTCCCTATTTTTTTTCTTCACCAGTGTATTTAATTTTGCATTACTACTTAGAAGTGTTATAGACGTTCCCTCGCTAAAATAGAGAACTGCACATAATAAACCATTAATTTTTAATCAGAGGTGTTTTGTGACGGTTAGAGTAAGGATCGCTCCTTCCCCAACAGGAAATTTACATATCGGGACAGCTAGAACTGCTGTTTTTAACTGGTTATTTGCTCATAATCAAAAAGGTAAGTTTATCCTACGAATTGAAGATACAGATGAAGCGCGATCGCGTCAGGAATATACTGATAATATTCAATCAGGACTAAAATGGCTTGGTTTAAATTGGGATGAAGGTCCTTTTTTTCAAACTCAACGTTTAGATCGTTATCAACAAGCAATCCAAACTTTGTTAAACAAAAATTTAGCTTATCGCTGCTATTGTACTCCCGAAGAATTAGAACAAATGCGGGAAGAACAAAAAGCCAAGGGACTCGCACCCCGTTATGATAATCGTCATCGCAATCTTACCCCTGAGCAAATTGAAGCTTATGAAGCCCAAGGGCGTAAACCTGTAATTAGATTTAAAATCGATGACGATCGCGAAATTGTTTGGCACGATTTAATTAGGGATGAAGTTACTTGGAAAGGTAGCGATCTCGGTGGTGATATGGTAGTTGCTCGTGCAGCCGAAGGTGATCGAGCTTTTGGACAACCTCTGTACAACTTAGCAGTAGTGGTCGATGATATCGATATGGAGATTACCCATGTCATTCGTGGTGAAGATCACATTGCTAATACAGCCAAACAAATTTTGCTTTATGAGGCTATGGGTGCCAAAGTCCCAGAATTTGCTCATACTCCCTTAATTCTTAATCAAGATGGACGTAAACTATCTAAACGGGATGGAGTAACTTCAATCGATGATTTTCGGAAAATGGGCTTTTTACCCGAAGCTATGGCAAATTATATGTCTTTATTAGGTTGGACTCCTCCAGATTCTACCGAAGAGATTTTTACTTTGTCCCAAGCAGCCGAAAAATTCAGTTTAGATCGAGTCAATAAAGCAGGTGCAAAATTTGATTGGGCAAAATTAGATTGGATTAACAGCCAATATCTTCATCAAATGCCCCCTGATAAGTTAGTAGAATTATTAGTTCCCTATTGGCAAGAAGCTGGATACGAAATTAATCTTGATATAGATCGTCCTTGGTTAGAAAGTTTAACTGCAATGATTGCTCCTAGTTTGACTCGTTTAACTGATGCAGTTAAAGAAAGTCAGTTATTATTTGGACAGTCTGTTGAATATAGCGAAGAAGCTCTTGATTTTCTTAAACAAGATGAAGTTAAACCGCTACTGCAAGAACTATTAGAAATGACAAATTCAACTTCTGCTTTGACAGAAGAAACCGCTAAAAGCACTATTAATCAACTCACTAAAACCCATAAAGTTAAAAAAGGGTTAGTAATGCGATCGCTTCGGGCTGGTTTGACAGGACAATTGCATGGTCCCGATCTGATTCAATCCTGGTTATTATTAAATCAAAAAGGTCTAGATCGAATTCGTCTACAACAGACATTGAGCAAAATTTAATTGAAGGGAATCGGGAAAAAGCAATCAAGTCTGATCTAATTCCCATTCCCTCAGTTGTGATGACTCAGTAACTAATGAGTATAAAAAGAAACAAAGTTTTCTCGAGGAACAACTGTAATCATGATAACGTCGAATCAATAGTCTAACTGCTCAAAAGATAATCTTTTAAAGCTCTCGCAAAACTCAGGATGGGATGGTTAAACAGTTAACAGAAGTTAGCAAAATTCTTTTGTCTGTATGGATTGGCTTAATTGTGAATTTTCTCAGTATAAACCCAATCTACGCTCAAACTTTAGTCAAAAATATTACCATAAGTAGTCAATTTGCCCCTAATCCTTTAACTTTTGAAGGAGTTAGTCATGGTTCGATTTCAGCCAGGGAGATCGCTAAAATTGAAGAAACTGCTACGGGTTACTGTGACGGTTTCGTTAACCATGAACCCAACTATACTTTGACGCTCAATTCTTTTTTTAATTATCTCAAAATAGAAGTAGAAAGCCCTGTCGATACAACTATTTTAGTTAAAGGTCCCGGTGGAATTTGGTGCAATGATGATTCAGATAGCACTAATCCTTCCATCGAAGGTCAATGGCAACCAGGTAATTATAAAATTTGGATCGGTTCTTATCAAGAAAACTCTGTTAATAATTATCGGGTTAAAATTACACAAGCCAATTAAATCAGTGACCAGTTATCAGTATTAATTTAATTATTAAAGAATAGGGAATAGGGAGCAAGGAAGCAGATTAAGTTTCTATCTTTTTGCCTTCTAACTTTTGACTTTTAGATCTGACCCTTTGAAGTTAATCTAGATAAAGTACAGTTAAAGTCTAAACAAAAATCGTGGCTTTTAAGATTGGTTTACTAGGATTAGGCACAGTAGGAACAGGTACCGCAGAGATTCTCCTTGATCCTCAAGGACGTAATTCTCTCCTACAAGAAATCGAAATTAAACAAGTCGGCGTGCGATCGCTAGATAAACCGAGAAATGTACAATTACCTACGGAAATATTCACTACAGATTTAGAAAAAATTGTTACTGACCCCGAAATTGATATAGTCGTAGAATTAATCGGGGGATTAGAACCAGCACGAACACTAACACTTAAAGCCATTGCTGAAGGTAAACACATTGTTACAGCGAATAAAGCTGTGATTGCTCGTTATGGCGATGAAATTTATACCGCAGCTAATCAAGCAGGAGTATATGTTTTATTAGAAGCTGCTGTCGGTGGTGGTATTCCGATTATTAAACCCCTCAAACAGTCTTTAGGTGTTAATCGAATTAAGAGTGTAATTGGGATAGTTAACGGTACAACTAATTATATTTTGACTAAAATGACCACCGCAGGGGCAGATTTTGCTGAAGTACTTGCCGAAGCACAACAACTCGGTTATGCGGAAGCCGATCCTACTGCTGATGTTGATGGCTTAGATGCAGCCGATAAAATTGGTATTTTAGCCACCATTGCCTTTGGAGACAGGGTAAAGCGCGAAGAAATTGCTTGTGAAGGAATTCGCAACGTTAGTGCTACAGATATTAGTTACGCTGATAAATTAGGATTTGTAATTAAATTACTAGCGATCGCAAAAATCCACAATCAACACGATTCTTTAGAAGTAAGAGTTCATCCTACCCTTGTACCGAAAACTCATCCTCTTGCCAATATTAATGATGTCTATAATGCCATCTTGGTAGAAGGTGAACCTTTGGGACAGGTAATGTTTTTTGGTCCCGGTGCTGGTGCTGGTGCTACAGCTAGTGCGGTTGTTTCGGATATTGTCAATATTGTGGGTCTGCTTAAGAGTAGCGGTAAAACCAAAAATCTCGACCCATTGTTAGGTTGTTCTCATCAACATTTTTGTAGCCTAACGCCAATGGAAGAAATCGAAAGCCGTTTTTATGCTCGTTTCTTATCTCAAGATATTCCAGGGGTAATCGGTCACTTGGGGACAGCTTTTGGTAATCATAATGTCAGTTTGGAGTCAGTCGTCCAAATTGGTTTTCAAAACAAATTAGCAGAAATTGTGGTAGTTACCCATGACGTTAAAGAAGGTAATTTTCGTCAGGCTTTAGCAGAAATTCGCAGTTTAGAAGCAATTGATAGCATTCCTAGTATTTTAAGAGTGCTTTGAACTTAACTTTTGTCTGGTGACAAGCGATCGCTATTGAGCGAACATATTTAAAACTAACCTCGACTTTTGGTCGAGTTTTTTTTGCTTAATATTAAAAAGCTAGTAATTCAATTTTTTTAATAAAACTTATTTTTTTGAAATATATGTTTACAATAGTAACAGTGTTCAAAAAACAAAAGCGTTTTTTTGACGAAGTGAACGCAAGCCCTGGTTCTGAGCAAAGCGAAGAATCTCACCAGGGTAATGTTTACCAACGCTCACAATAGACTTCGTTGTGTTACACCGAAGTAATCTGTGACTTCACATTGAAATTTAGCTGAGGAACATTCATGCCTTTTACTATCGATTCAGCCCGTGGCATTTTTCCAAATACTTTATCTGCTGATGCCGTGCCAGCCACAATCGCTAGATTTAATCAGCTTAGTGCTGAAGATCAATTAGCATGGATTTGGTTTGCTTATTTAGAAATGGGCAAAACTGTTACCGTTGCTGCCCCTGGCGCAGCTAATATGCAGTTTGCTGAAAATACGTTAAACGAAATTCGGCAAATGAGTTTTCAAGAGCAATCTCAGGTAATGTGCGACTTGGCAAATCACGCTGATACAGCTATTTGTCGTACCTATGCTACCTGGACTCCTAATATTAAGCTCGGTTTCTGGTACCGACTAGGACAATGGATGGAAGAAGGTATTGTCGCTCCAATTCCCAAAGGCTATAAACTTTCTGCAAATGCTTCGGCGGTGTTGCAAGCACTCAGAGACATGGAATCTGGTCAACAAATCACCGTTCTGCGTAACGCTGTAGTTGATATGGGCTTTGATAAAAACAAACTGGGTCAATATACTAAAGTTTCTGAACCAGTTGTTCCTCCTACAGACATGGCAAAACGCACCAGTGTCAAAATCGAAGGAATTAATAATTCTACTGTTTTGAGCTACATGAATTTATTGAATGCCAATGATTTTGATGAGTTAATTAAACTTTTTGCTCCCGACGGTGCGCTGCAACCTCCTTTCCAAAAACCAATTGTTGGCAAAGACGCGGTGTTAAGATTCTTTAGGGAAGAATGTCAAAACCTCAAGTTAATGCCAGAACGAGGCGTTGCTGAACCTGCTGAAGATGGTTTTACTCAAATCAAGGTTACTGGTAAAGTTCAAACTCCTTGGTTTGGTGCAGGTGTAGGTATGAATATGGCTTGGAGATTTTTGCTTAATTCCGAGAATAAAATTTTCTTTGTGGCGATTGACTTACTAGCATCTCCTAAAGAGTTGCTTAATCTAGTTCGCTAGAAGAAACCCTAGTGCGAGCTAATCCTATTACTTCAAAGTTAACCAAAACTGCCAGTTAGACTTTGAGCCAGGAAGGCTCGTACTAAGATAGAGATACGTATATATATGTTACAGTTTATCGTCAATATTACAAGTGAGTGAAATTCAATGGTCTGAAACCGAGGAACAGATAGCGAAACAAGCGTTTGAGAAAGCTTATCAAAGAGAAACCTTTGCCTTAATCAAGATTGTTCGCGAGCAAGCTAGTCAGATTACAGAGCTTAAAGATCTATGGTATTTACATGATTTATTAAGTACCAAAAGACACGAAATAGACGGCAAGTATGATTATGACCATTCTAATTTCGTGTTTGTCTTGGCTAGATTACTGAAAGAAGGGTGGTTAGACCACGAAGAATTAAGAGGTCTAAATCCAAAAACAGTATCTAAAATATCTGCGCTAGCGCGTATGTAAATTATGGAAGTTTGGGTTTGAGAAAAATACTCTTTCCCAACTCTCTACACTGTAATCTTCCTTCTCAAATGGCAGACAAAATATCTTACAATCAAATAATTTCAAAAATAATGATCTTTTAGCTACAACCAAAAAAGTATAATTATAAGTTTGCAGCACTTTTTGCTAAGTTGCCTAAACGCGGTTTGTATATAGGAGATCGATTATTATGGCGCGGATGTACTATGATGAGGATGCCAATTTAGATTTATTGGCTAGTAAAACTGTAGCGATTATTGGTTATGGTTCTCAAGGACACGCTCATGCTCTTAATTTAAAAGATAGCGGAATCAACGTTATTGTTGGTTTATACCCTGGTAGTAAATCCATCGCCAAAGCAGAAGCAGCAGGTCTAACTGTGAAAAATGTTGCCGATGCAGCAGCAGCAGCAGACCTGATTATGATTTTGCTACCAGATGAAGCACAAAAAAGTATCTATAAAAACGAAATTGAACCAAATCTCAGCGAAGGTAAGATTTTAGCTTTTGCTCACGGTTTTAATATTCATTTTGGTCAAGTTGTTCCTCCAGAATTTGTTGATGTCGTCATGGTTGCACCTAAAGGTCCCGGACATCTGGTTAGACGTACCTACGAACAAGGACAAGGTGTCCCCTGTTTATTTGCAGTTTATCAAGACGCTTCTGGACAAGCACGCGATCGCGCTATGGCTTATGCTAAAGGTATTGGTGGTACTCGTGCAGGTATTTTGGAAACTACTTTTAGAGAGGAAACAGAAACTGATTTGTTTGGGGAACAAGCAGTTCTTTGTGGCGGTTTGAGTGCTTTAATTAAAGCTGGATTTGAAACCTTGGTTGAAGCTGGTTATCAACCCGAACTTGCTTATTTTGAATGTCTTCATGAAGTTAAATTAATCGTCGACCTGGTTGTGGAAGGCGGTTTAGCTAAAATGCGTGATAGTATTTCTAATACTGCTGAATACGGAGATTATACTCGTGGTCCCCGTGTAGTAACTGATGCAACTAAAGCAGAAATGCGTAAAATTTTATCAGAAATTCAATCTGGTCAATTTGCCCGAGAATTTGTTTTAGAAAATCAATCTGGTAAACCTGGTTTTACTGCTATGCGTCGTCAAGAAGCAGAACATTCGATTGAGGAAGTTGGTAAAGATTTACGAGCAATGTTTAGTTGGTTGAAGAATAAATAAGTAATTACCTCAAGATATCGAGTTGTTATTTGGTTGGTAATTAACAATGAGCCTTAAAAGTAAGGGCATAGCAGTGCTACGCCCTTACAGTTTGATTTTGAGTATTTAGCATGAGTTAAAAAATTTTATTGGAGTGATGGTCTTCTTTAAAAAGAAGAAGAAAGTTCTCCTTTTTCTAATTGTTGAATCGTGTTAGTAGTATGTTGAAGAGTGTCGAACTCTTTGTTGGGTAAAAGGCTAATTAAAAATTGATTAATTTCGCTGCGGACTTTCTGGCTATTAGTACTATAAGGTTGAGGAAGAAACTCGTCCCCTAAAGTTACATAGGTTAGAAACATAACTAAACAAAGTTTAAAAAAAGATTTGATATACATGAGTAATTTCTCCTGAGTTTAAGACAATAAATATCTAGCAAGCGGTTTAATAATCGCTTTTTAATAGTTAACGCTTGTGATTTAATCTCCATAAATTCAGGAGTGCAATGTTAACTAATATGATTTGCTAAATATAAAAAAGTAATAAATCTTTGGGGTTATTAATTATTAGTGTAATCAAAATATCTTTATACAACTTCAGTATTCTTACGAAATTTGAGCAGAAATTTGGTAGTTATGTTTGCGTTAATTACTAATAAAAAAACGGCATCAGTTAATAATTGTTTGCCGTTCATGAAATTAAGTTGCTCGTAAGTCTAGAATTTATAAGACTTGAAACAATCGAGTAATGATACTGAACAACCTATATTTATATTAAGTTTATTTAAAGCAAAACATTTCTAGATTGTATTTGCTTGAGATGCTCAATTCCTGCTTTTTACTTTTTCTCACCGTGAGTAGGGCAAGGCGGTGCAGAAATAGAACGATCTAACCAACCTGTAGCTTGATTAAGACGCATTAATGCTTCTTGGGGCTGATTTTTCAAAAGGAAAACCAAAGCAGCACCTAATTGTTGTCCAGCTTGCGCTTGACGATTGGCTTTGAGACGATGCCAATCTTGGGGAGCGATCGCAAGACGTTCGGCTAATGCTTGGGCTAATTCTACTGTATCTATTTCTTTAAGAAGCTCGGTTTTAGATAGTTGAGTTATTTCAGACATGGGTTAATATCGTAGAGGTCTTTTACTTTGACGGGGCGTATCAACTCTGCCGTGCAACGCCAGAGACAGCCCCTCACTATATTTTAAGATGTCTCCAAACAATTCTAGTCAGATTAAAGATGATGAGCAGATCGCCCAAGTTTTAGTTGAAGTAGAGCGATCGCTTGATGAACTACAAGAACGTTATACTCAGGTTAAACAAGATTGGCAAATCTATTCTCAATTGTTGCAAGAACAACAAGAGTTAACCCAACGACAAAAAAATAATGTTACTAAAGAGCCGATCAAAACAGAATTAAAACATCTGCAACAAAAATTAGCTGAAGTTCAGTTAAATTTAGAAAGTCGTCTGTTAATTAATTTCAGTCCTTTTTGGCAAGTAGTTCGGTTTGTTGGCTTAGGAATTGTCATTGGTTGGTTACTAAAAACTTGGGCTAGGTGAACTACTCGTAGCCTTAAGATAGTAGAACATTGACTATCATCTCGGCAACAAGTGTTTATTATATTTCTACTGGCGATCGCTAATTGTTCTTCGCCACAAATATAGCATTACCTTAACTACACTTAAATATAATGTTCTAATCATCACTTGTACTGCTGTAACTATCGATGCTGACTACGCAGTATTAGCGATCGCTTTTGTCTGACAACTATTGGCAGTTGAATAGAATCTCTTTTTATTCGCAATCGCTTTAAACCATTGACCTCTCTAAAGATTTAACATATTCCGTCTCTACACTAGGAAACCACGTGGCTGGTAAATCAGTTCCAAAATTACCAGCATCTTTGTCTGTCTTTTCTGAAATAAGGATTTTGAGACAATTAATTAAAATTTATAATTAAAATTAGTTTTTTAATCATAGAACTAAATAAATGATTTTTAGTTTGTGATAGACTATTGGTTATCAAAGCAAGCAAACACAATTTACACAAAAAAAATCAACTAATTAACTATCCCCAGTATTTAGCTTAATTGGCAGTGTTTCAGCCACAAAAGTTAGATATTACAGGTTTTTATTACCATTTACTCTTATTTAACTTATCTGCCTAATCGAATAGGCAGTCAGGAGGTTTTATGTCTAATTTTCCTAGATTTTCACGTCGCAGATTTTTAACAACTGCTGCTGCTTCTGGCGTTAGTGCAGTATTTTTGAAGGGTTGTTTGGGAAATCCCCCCGAACCTGGTGGTACAGCAGCTACCCAACAAGTAGAAGCAGCCGAACTCAGTCCCGAACAGATGCCTGAAACTACGAAGATTGTTTTGGGTTACATTCCGATTGTCGAATCTGCACCTTTAATTATTGCCAAGGAAAAAGGTTTCTTTGCTAAATATGGCATGACTGATGTCGAGGTTTCCAAACAGACAAACTGGGCATCGGCAAGAGATAACGTCACCATCGGTTCTCAAGGTGGTGGTATTGATGGAGGACAATGGCAAATGCCCATGCCTCATTTAATTAGTGAAGGGATTATTACTAATGGCAATAAAGTCCCGATGTATGTTTTGGCACAATTAAATACTCATGGTAATGGTATTGCGATCGCAGGAAAAAACCAAGGCAAGGGACTGGGTTTAGATATTTCTAATGCAGCCGACTTTGTTAAAGGTTATGCCAAAACTGAAGGGCGAAAATTCAAGGCTGCCCATACTTTCCCTAATGTTAACCAAGACTTTTGGATTCGTTATTGGTTTGCTGCCGGTGGTGTCGATCCAGACAAAGATATCGATCTCTTAGCCGTACCTCCCGCCGAAACAGTACAGGGTATGCGTAATGGAACGATGGATGCCTTTAGTACAGGAGATCCTTGGCCTTATCGCATTATTACAGAAGATATCGGTTTTATGGCAGCTTTAACCTCTGAAATTTGGAAATTTCACCCAGAAGAATATTTAGCAATTCGGGCAGATTGGGTAGATAAGAATCCCAAAGCAACTAAAGCTTTATTGAAAGGATTAATGGAGGCACAAAAATGGATTGATGAAACCAATAATCGTGAAGCGGTAGTAAGTATTGTTTCTGGTAGAAACTACTTTAATATTCCCGCAGATATTATTCAATCTCCCTATAAAGGTAACTACAAAATGGGAGATGGGAAAGCGGAAATCCAAGACAAAAATATGGGTCCATTGTATTGGAAGGATGGTATTGGTAGCGTTTCTTATCCTTACAAAAGCCACGATCTTTGGTTCTTAACCGAAAGTATTCGTTGGGGTTTCCATAAAGATGCTATTCCCGATATTGATACCGCCAAACAGATTATTGACCGAGTTAATCGGGAAGATTTATGGAAAGAAGCAGCTAAAGAAGCAGGAATTGCTGCTGCCGATATTCCAACAGATACATCCAGAGGTGTCGAAAAATTCTTTGATGGTAAAACATTTGACCCTCAAAATCCCGAAGCTTATTTAAATAGTCTGGAAATCAAAAAAGTGTAGTTATTTGTCATTGGTCATTGGTCATTGGTCATTAGTTATTGGTCATTGGTCATTGGTTATTGGTCATTGGTTATCAAGACGAAAGACAAAGGACAAAGGACAAAAGACAAACAACAAATTTTAATCAAAGGAGCAATGAACATCATGGCTGTAAGTACACCGAGAATGCGTAGAAATGGTGCAAGAAATAGTAATGCGATCGCCAGATTTTGGCAGAAAAACAAAGACAATATTTTGCCACCTTTAATCGGAATTCTTGGATTCTTAATTCTTTGGGAGATTGTAGCAATGCTTCCTGGAATGAGATTACCAGGTCCTACCAGTTTGTGGACAGATGAAAGAACCCGAACTTTATTACTTTATCCTTTTTACGACCGCGGTGGTTTAGATAAAGGTTTATTTTGGCAAACCATGGCAAGTTTAGGCAGGGTGGCACAGGGCTATTCTCTAGCTGCTTTGGTTGGCATTAGTACTGGTATTTTAGTCGGAACACAGCCCTTACTTGATAAAGCTTTAGACCCGATTTTTCAATTCTTAAGAATGGTTGCACCTTTGGCATGGGTTCCCATCGCTTTAGTCGCTCTACAACAAAACCAACCTGCTGCTATTTTCGTAATCTTTATTACTTCAGTTTGGCCGATTTTAATTAATACTCCTGAAGGCGTTAAACAAATTCCTCAAGACTATATTAATGTTCGTCGAGTCTTAAAATTATCTAATTACAAATTCTTCTTCAAAATTCTTTTACCTTCCGCTTTACCTTACATTTTCACTGGTTTAAGAATTGGGATTGGTTTAGCTTGGTTAGCAATTATCGCAGCAGAAATTGTTATGTCAGGTATTGTTGGCATCGGTTTCTTCATCTGGGATGCTTATCAACAAAACTATATCAGTGAAATTATCTTGGCAGTAATTTATATCGGTGCAGTAGGTTTAATTTTAGACCGTGCGATCGCTTATATCCAAAAATTAATTGCACCACAATCGTAAAACTATGTAGGGGCATGGCATTGCCATGCCCCTACTATATTAATTTGATGGTAAAAATCATGAGCGTATTTGTTGCAGTAGATCAAATTGAAAAAGTTTTTCCCCTCAGTGGCGGTGGTGAATATGTCGCCCTCAAAGGAATCGATCTAGAAATCAAAAAAGGTGAATTTATATCCTTAATTGGTCACTCTGGTTGTGGTAAATCAACTCTTTTGAATATGATTGCAGGTTTAGATTTACCCACTGATGGCATTGTCACCTTAGAAGGACAAAAAATTAAAGAACCTGGTCCCGATCGCTCGTGCTTTGGCAATTCGTCCTAAACTATTATTATTGGACGAACCTTTTGGAGCTTTAGATGCTCTAACCAGAGGTAATCTTCAAGAACAGTTGATGCGAATTTGTGAACAATACCACGTTACTTCTGTCATGGTAACTCACGATGTCGATGAAGCAGTTCTATTATCCGACAAAATTGTCATGCTTACCAATGGTCCTGGTTCAAAAATTGGTGGCATCTTAGAAGTAGATATTCCCCGTCCTCGCAAACGCATGGAAGTAGTTAATCATCCTAGTTACTACAGCCTCCGCAGCGAAATTATTTACTTCCTCAATCAACAAAAACGCATCAAAAAAATACGTGCGAAGAAAACTGCCGTAGTTGCCCGTCACGGTTTAGAAAAAGTCAATTTAGAAATTGGTTTTGTACCCTTAACTGCTTGCGCACCTTTAGCAGTAGCACAAGAAAAAGGCTTCTTTAGCAAACATGGTTTAGACGAAGTTAGTTTAGTTAGAGAAACTAGTTGGCGTGGGATTGTCGATGGTATTGCAGGGGGTTATTTAGATGCAGCCCAAATGCCCGCAGGAATGCCCACCTGGTTAACAGCAGGAGGAAACCAAGATCGACCGCTACCCATAGTCACCGCTTTAACCATGACTCGCAATGGTAATGGGATTACTTTAGCCAAGAAATTTTATGACCAAGGTGTAATCACTGCTGCTGAATACAAACAGAAGTTACTGGCTTTGGATGGCGAAAAACATACTTTGGGTATGGTACATCCTTCCTCAATGCACAATATTCTATTACGCTACTGGTTAGCAGCAGGAGGCATCGATCCTGACCAAGATGTGGAACTTAAAACTATTCCTCCAGCCCAAATGGTAGCTGATTTAAAAGCAGGAACAATTGATGGCTATTGTGTTGGTGAACCTTGGAATCTTCGCGCAGCAATGGAAGGACATGGTTTTACCGTTGCGACAGACATGGAAATTTGGCAGGGACATCCAGGAAAAGTGTTAGGAGTCAGGGAAGATTGGGCAAATCGCTATCCTAATACCCATGTAGCCTTAGTAAAAGCCCTGTTAGAAGCTGGTCGCTATTGTGCCGACGAAGCACATCATCAAGAGATTAGAGAAATATTAGCCAGTCGTAATTATCTAGCAACCAAAGAAGAATACATTCAACTAGGAAGTCCTAATAATTATAGTTGTAATCTCGACCAACACGTCGAATATGCCCACCATATGTTTTTTGGTGATGGTTTAAATCGTCCCAGTCGTACCGAACACCTCTGGATGATGACTCAGATGGCACGTTGGGGACATATTCCCTTTCCTCGTAACTGGGTAGAAATTTTAGAAAGAGTTTGTCGAGTTAGTACTTTTAGTACTGCTGCCAGAGAATTGGGATTAGTAGATATTAAATATCGTCGCAGCCCAATTCAGTTATTTGATGGCATTGTCTTTGATGCTGAAGACCCCATTGGTTATCTGAATCACTTGGATATTGAACGCAACTTTACCATCGCCGAAGTCCATTTTGATTCTCAAACTCCCGTTGCAGCTTAGTCATTGGTCATTAGTTATTAGTCATTAGGTTAATCGATAACTAAAGATACTAGTGCAACTTACAAAAGACAAAAGACGAAAGACAAATGACAACCCCAATAATTTTATTTTCAATTTTACCTATCTAGATTATGCAAGCTTCCAATAAACAAGTATTACAATTTCAACCCCGTCCGATTCAAAATGCTTCCTTCCTTAATATTGAAGGAGTCTCGAAAGTTTACCCAACTCCTACAGGACCTTATACTGTTTTAGAAAACGTCAATTTAACTGTTAACGAAGGAGAATTTATCTGTGTTATTGGTCACTCCGGTTGCGGTAAATCTACTCTTTTAAATATGGTTTCTGGTTTTGCTCATCCTACAACTGGTTCAGTAACAGTAGGTGGAAAAACTATTACCGAACCAGGACCCGATCGCATGGTAGTATTTCAAAACTATGCCTTATTACCTTGGCTAACAGTATTTGATAATGTTTACCTAGCAGTTGATTCGGTTCATCCCAACAAACCCGAACAGGAAAAACGCGCTATTGTTAGAGATCATCTAGCTTTAGTAGGTTTAACTGAAGCAGCAGAAAAAAAACCAACTCAAATCTCTGGTGGGATGAAACAAAGAGTTTCCATTGCCAGGGCATTAGCAATTCGTCCAGAAGTTTTAATTTTAGACGAACCTTTTGGAGCTTTAGATGCTATCACTAAAGAGGAACTACAAGAAGAATTGCTGAAAATTTGGAACGATCATCGTTGTACTGTTTTGATGATCACTCACGATATCGATGAGGCATTATTTTTGGCAGATAGGTTAGTTATGATGACTAATGATCCTGCTGCTAGCATTGGGGAAATTATGAATATTGATTTTCCCCGTCCACGCAACCGAGATCAAATCATGGAACAACCAGAATATTATGATTTGCGTAATTATGCCCTCGATTTTCTCTACAATCGTTTTGCTCATGATGATGCAGCCTAATTAAGATTGTCAGTTTTTTAGTTGTTCATTGTCTCTTTTTTCTCTTCTACTCTAAAGTGGAAGAGATTTTTTTGAATTTTTATCGGCTTGATGAAATGGTTAATTAAACAGCGATATGAAGATAACAAAGCAAAATCAATAAATTGCTTGTAAGGATAATCTATTGAGCATAAAATTTTTGAATAAATATACTCTTCTTAGGGTTAGCTATTGCTCCAATTGGCTAAAAATTACATCCCTCTCAAGCAATAAAAATTATAGTTTAAAAATAAATTTCAAAATCAAAATCTTACTTCTTGGTCATTTTTTTGTCACAAATAATCTTTAAATTAGAAAAGTAAAGAATTAATCTTAATTTCTGTTCAAATAAATTTTAAAGATATAGGTGACTATGAATTTATTTTTTGGAGTAAACAATTTGGCAATTATTGGACTGGCTACTTCTTATATTTTCTTAACTGGACAACCATCTCAAGCTGAAACAAAAATCAAGGAAATTCAACCAAAAGCTAACCAAAACGTTGAGAAAAAATCTGATTCTCTTCAAGGAATATCAGCCATTAATTCTAATAATTTTCAACAATTAACTTCTGCTTCTAGATTAAACAATACCTCTACATCAACTGAAATAGCACAAACAGATTTTGAGGTTCAACCAGGAAGAACAACTCGTTCAGGTTCTAGTTATTTTGGTATTGGTGGTAATATAGGTATTGATGGCGAGACTGCGATCGGAGACAGTTCATTTGCTGTAATTAGTAAAATAGGTTTAACTGACACCGTATCTTTCCGTCCTTCTGCTTTGATTAGTGGAGATGCAACTTTTATTTTGCCTGTAACAGTCGATTTTTTCAGCAGAGAAGTCCCAGATGCTGAATTTAGTGTAGCTCCTTATGTAGGTGCTGGATTATCACTTTCAACAGGTGGAGATGATACCGTTGGGTTAGTAGCTACCGGTGGTTTAGATATTCCTATATCTTCGGTGTTTACTGCTAATGCAGGTGTGAATGTTAAATTTATTGATAGTACAGATGTAGGATTGCTGTTAGGACTGGGATATAATTTTTAATTAATTTAGAATAGTAGCGATCGCTTTAATTAGTTAATTTAAATTTTTCGCAATTTTTCAATGATCGACTCTTGGTTTTTAACTGAACCAGACGTAAGATAAGATGCCAAGAGGTTTGATCTTGATCGATAAAAGAAACGACGCTTCTATAGAAAGGATTTAGAATTTAAGCTTAAATAAAGCGATCGCACTTAACCAAAATTTTTTACTCCATAACTGACTCAGGAAACTGACGCGCTAAAGCAGGTAAAACAGGACAGGGTTTTTTACTTTGTAAATTGGTTGGTTTATCACCGCGAAAAGTATTCCAACGAAAAGGACCAATTGCTGCTGCGGACATCCACAATAATCGTTTTGCCCTAGTCATGGCGACGTACAACAAACGAAATTCTTCAGCTTGTTTCAATTTTCCTGCTTCTCGCCAAGCTTCTAGAGGTTGAGGAATCAAAAGTGATTCAATTTCTCCTTGATATTGATTGTGAACGATCGCTCTTATTTGGGCGCGAGCTACTTCTGCTAAGGTATAGTTACCGAGAAACCTGCCTGAAGTTGGAATCCAAGGTTGACCTGGTAAAATATCTTCGTGTAAAAAAGGAATAAAGACATAATCCCAATCTAAGCCTTTGGCTTTGTGCATGGTAATAATAGTAAGTTGTCCTTGACGAGTATATTGATCGTCATGATCTTCTTCGACTGCTTCAAATTTTTCAGAACTAACTATTTCTTCGAGGGCGCGAATAGTATTCGGCAGCGAACTATGTCCAGTTATTTGTTGATTGACTCGTTCGGATAATTTTTGTACCGTAGCTAATTCTGAACCAGTATATTTCAAAGTCATTCCCAAAAAAGGAATCAACTGATAATGGGGTAATTCGATGCGGGCGCGTAAGATATTGCAGCAGTAACGACGGGCTTGTTCGATGTGAGGTTTAGCTTGAGGTTGCAGGGGAGTCGGATAGAGAAATTGTTCGGGAAAGGTAGCTAGGGCGTTTAAATCTTGAGTAGCAATTAAACCTCGTTGTTCAATTACTTCTAAAGCTGCTTTGAGGTTATCTGGTGAATGGGGACGATAAATAAATTGGAGAAGTTTGAGAATTTCTTCGGGGATTTGGGAATGTCTATCTACTTCCCCTACTTCATAAACTCTAATGTGGTGTTCTCTTTGTAAATAAGCGAGTTGTTCGGCGAGGAAACGTCCTTGACGATTTTCCCGAACTAAAATAGCAGCGTTTCTTGAGGGATTTGCTTCCAGTAATTTTTTGACTCGTTTCCCAATCAAGGTAACAGTATGATAAACATCATCAGGTTGATAAATTTCTAACCCTTCTCCTTCGGGTTGGGGATTGGCTTCTGGTTGAGGATCATGTTGATCCACAAGAGCGATATCTTGTAAACGAAACGGTAAATCCAAATTATTTTCTTTGTTTTCCTGCTGATTCATCCATTTCAAAGCAAAATTAGCTGCTTTAATAATAATCTCACTACTTCTTCCTGCCTGATTCATGGTGGCAAAGTTGCCTTGTTGTTCACAACGACGACAAAACCAATTGAAGTAAATTGGATCTGCGGGAGTAAAAGTAGAATTAATTGCTTGATTCGGATCTCCCACTCGCACTAAATTAGCAGGTAAATTGGGATCGAGGGCATTTTCAGCCAAAATAGAGATTAATTTGGCTTGTAGGGGGCTAGAATCTTGTGCTTCATCTTCAAATACTGCATAAACTTGATTTTGCCATAACTGACCCATCGGTTCATACTCCAATACCCGTAAAGCAGCCAGAATCATGTCATCGTAATCAATTAAATTACGCGATCGCATTAGTTGTTGATATTGTTGATACAATCCTGCTGCAATCTCTAAAATTCCGTATTCATCGCTGGCAAATTGACTCAATTTCTGTAAGTCTTCTGGCAGTAATCCAGAACTTTTGGCTTCTCTTACAACTGTATAAGTTAAATTAGGCAAAATCTCGGTTCTTAATACCGATTGTCGGCGTAATCTTTCGGTTTCTTCTCCATCAAACTGAATTCCTTCGATCAGCATTGCGTAACGACGAGGGTTTCCTGCAATCCATTTATCGACCGCACCCTTAATTACCCGATGACCAACCGTAGGTACGGCAATAGTAACTCGATCCAAATTTAATCCTGATAACTCTCGCTGAGAATTAGCAATATTTAAAGCTAAACCGTGGAGAGTCTGAACTATAAAACCACCTGGTGGTAAATACAACTCTTTTAAAAGATTACGGATTTTAGTTTTAATACTTGCTGCTGCCGAACGAGTATAAGTGACAATAACTAATTGCTTACGACTGTGGAGTTGATGTTTAGCTATTGCGATCGCTGCTGCTACGGCTAAACTATGAGACTTTCCTGCACCAGGTACGGCAGAAACAGCCATTAACCCACCATTCCAATTAGCTAGACTTTCTTGTCCTGGGCGTAAACTACTACGTAGTTGCTGTAATTTTAATTCTAGCCAAGCAGATTGTTCTAAATCAGTTGAGGGTAAATTAGCAAGAGTAGAAGCAAGACGATCCGAATCCAATGACATGATCGATTCCAAGGAAGGCAACTGGTTATGATATTAGCAATTTTTTCTACAATAGTACTTTTTTAGTACATTTTTGGCTCTGAAATGAAAACAAAAGCGATCGCTAATAGTGGTTAAAAATCAAATGCTCTCCCAATCTTCTAACTTCAATCCTCTAACTCGGCTAAATTCTCGGACGTTATGAGTTACTAAAATTCAATCGTTGGTTAAAGCAATAGTAGCAGATGGAATTAGACTCTTTTATCGGCAATCGTCTACCTCTCCTTAATCTCCCCAAAGATGTTCTCTCTGCTCTTAGAAGTGGTCAGATTGAATACACCAAAGCCAAAGCGATCGCATCTGTTAAAAATGAAGAACTCAGACAACAGTTACTCGGAGATGCCATAACTAACTCCCTCTCCTTGAGTCAAATCAAAGAGAAAGTAAGGGAGATTCGCGAATCGCCCCTATTCAAACCAACTAAAGAGAAATGGGAAAACCTCAAGCTTTAAAACTCGACGTGCTTCAGTAAGCAAAAACCTCGGCACTGTTACCGAGGTCAATGATTGAAAATTATTTTCGCTCTAGTTTTAGACTTTTTACTCCTTAAACAGCAAAAAACCTCGGCACTCATACCAAGGTTCATCAGGAGAAATCCAATATTAATGAGAGATATCGATGCTGAAAAACTTTTAGCTGACTGCTACTGAAACTAAAACTAAGGCTGTAACGAAGAAAGCTGCGATCGCGCCTTGCTGGAGATAGCGTTTTTGTTCCCACACTGTTGGATATTCTTGATAGCTCATTCTAGGCTCAACAGCGTAGTTGTTAAGAGTTCCGTTGTCTAATTGAGTGGTATACATAATTGTTTTTCCTATATTTATGCAGTCAACGCAGCTTTTTGAGGTTGCCTCAAAAAGAACATTAACTTCTCTATGTAAACTAATGTAACAATAATATTGAGTTTTGTAAAGAATATCTTGACAAAGAGATTTTTATACTATCAATAAAGATAGTTAATCAAAAAGGAAAAGAATCATGACGGAATTACTAGAACAAAAATGCGTTCCCTGTACGGGAAGTTTGCCTCCAGCTACAGAAGAAGAAATTAAGAGATATAAAACTCAAATTCCCGACTGGAATGTGATTGAGACTCACGGGGAATTACATTTGCAAAGAGTTTATCAGTTTCCTGATTTTCAAAGGGCATTAGCTTTTACTAATCTGGTAGGACAAATTGCTGAGGCAGAAGGACATCATCCTGCGTTACTTACGGAATGGGGGAAAGTTACCGTTACCTGGTGGACTCACGCCATTGGAGGACTTCATCATAATGATTTTATTATGGCAGCCAAAACCGATCTTTTATTCAAAGAACTTTAAAGCTACACGCCAACCGTAGACTTTCCGTCCTACTGCTTAACCCCCAACACCTCCAAAATTTCTCTCACTGCTACTTTCTTCGCCCTTACAAGGGTAGTTTTTTTACAATTGATTTACTACCTCAAACAACTAAAGAACTACCAATTGCTATAGATGCTACTAGCATTGATCAGTCGAGTTTCAACGTTAAGAGCAATCATCATTTCTCATCGACTAATTGAGTGAATCTTAAGATATTGATTGAGGACAGTAAAGCGATCACGTTACTTCGTTCTCGAAGAAGATCAATTTCCATCTGCTCAGTCGAAGACGGAGCTATAATCTGAGGACTAACCAAACTAAAAGCGATCGCACTATTTAAAAACTAATTAGAAACAGTGTTAATTGCCTCTCCTCCTTCCCGTTCTGCTGATATGCGGGGAATAGAATATATCATCAGGTTCGTAGACTGTGCCGTAGTCATCGATAATGGCGTATTTGTAGCAATAAGATGAGGTGTAATAGACAGCTAAGATATACTGTTTGATTGTGATTATTTTGATGATACTCATGGGTTTGAGAGAGAGAATCATCTTTTTATTTTAGTTTGATTGGGGAGGGAAGACGGTGCCGAAGGCAACCGCAAAGCGGGTCGCCCAATACGGTAAGATAAATTCTAGTCTTTACCTCGTGATAAATATTAATCAGCAAAAATTGCCTCAAAAATAGAGCGTTTAACCCGAAATTTAATCTGTAATAACTGTTGATAAAACTCGTCTAAATCATCGATTTTTATTCGCTCGTCCGCCATCATTTTTTTGATAATAGCTAGTGTTCCTTTGACGTTTAAGCCCAATCTAATCGCTTCGCGTCGGGCAGCAAAATCATCTAAAATTACATAGTCAGATTGTAATTCTGTACCTAAAGCGATCGCTTCTGCTTCTCCTCTACCCAGACGTTCGTTAATACTTTTAGCTAGGGAAAAAAGACTAATTTGTTTGACTATCAAACTCTTACTGGTAACTAAATTATTGATATAATTACTAGCTTCGTCTTGTTTGGCATTAATTTCATTAATAACTATTTCAGGCACATAAAATTGATAGTCATATTGCAGAAATAATTCAAGAAAATTTAACCGAGACAGGAAAATTAGGGGAGAAGAATTAAAAACAATTTTCACGCTTTTTTACCAGCTTTTTTCTAGGGCGATATCTTCATTACTTAGATAGGAAAATTCAATGCCCATTAACTCTAATAGTTGCAATAAAACTTCGACTTCAAGTTCCATAATTTCGGCTGCTTTTTTGAGGCTAATCACTCTAGTTCCTAATGCTCCAACCACAAATAAAAATCTTTCTTTTTGTTCTACATCGGGAAATATTTGTACATAATTAGCAATTTGTTGTAAGGTTTCTCTACTAACCATTAATTAAAAGTAAGATGATTTATATTTTTATAGTAAAAGATATTCCTACTTATTCGCTACTAATCGCTCTGTAATAAAGAATATAAGGAGCGTAGCGATAAGCTACTTCAAGCTCCAGGTGGTGTTTAACTGTAGTGAGAAAATATTGAGAGTGATACTTGCTCATTAATGCCTTTGCTTGATCTGTACTCAAATCCTCAAATCCATCACTGATAAATTGCATTAACTCTCTTTTATTTAATTTGTTTTGAGTTATATATTCTTCTAGAGAAGAATTACCACTAAGATCATCGATGCGTTGATAGTACTCTAGAATTTTTTGATCAGTTTGAGGAAACAGTTTAACTTTGGCAATTGTAGCGCGTTCGGTTAACCAGGAAAAATTAACTAATTGAATTGGGTGGGAAACTATAACTGCATCTTTTGGTGTATGTTCGCGGATCCAATTACTCATTGTTTTCCACTGAGGGTTAACATCTTGTTGTGCTGAAGGAAACTGTTGTAAGCTGACTACTTGATAAGTAAAAATTGCTGTTTGAATGAGCAAAATTCCGATGACAATCCGATGTACTAATCTTTTTAAAGATTTTTTAGATTTAGACAAATAAGATTCGAGTGTACAAGCAGTTAGTAAACAAGCAATAATTGGTAACATTACATCCCCGAAGCGAAAAGGATAATACTGTAACCAATTTCCTTGATGATCAAAAAGTGCGATCGCGAGTCCTCCCAGAAAAGGAATTAAACTAATTAGGGCAAATTCTCCTAACTCCAAGCGAATCACATTTACTCTAGTCATTTCTTGCTGATCTTTTTGATTATGAAGCAGCATCATACTTCTACCAAGCAGTAGGAGATAGATAATTAGTTTGATCCAAGAAATGATGTTCCAAGATAAAGGGTTGAGGTGATGAGCAAGGCGGAGAAAAACGTAAATGTATGATGGTGAAAAAGAAATTGAAGCAGTAGATGCCGATGTAGATTCCGATTCTAATAAATGTTGTGCAACAGCAGGAATAGCAAAAACACTAGTAACACAATAAATCAATAATAATAAGAAACCAATCTCTTTGAGTTTAGATAAACGAGTACTAGGACGAAAACAAAGCCATCCTAAAGTAGTGAGAAATGCCCAACCACCTACTAAAACATGAAAAGAAGTAGCTAATCCTAAAAAAAGCGTCATCACCAGATAATGCCTTCTTAACATAAATGCGATCGCGATTAAACTTAAACCATAGGCAAATGCTTTAGCTTCCAATCCACCAACAAACCATTCCCCTGCGATCGCTCCTTGATTATAACCTTGGTAAGTACAGCCAATCGTAGCTAATAAAAGAAAAGGTAAGCTTAACTTTAATTTTTGCCCAATTAAAACCAATCCAGTCGCAACTAAACTGTAGCAAATCAAACGACCAATAATAGAAGTAGCCAAAAAACCAAAGTTAAGTATTAACCAACCCACTAGATTGTTAAATAATAATCTATAGCCGGCTGCTTGATTAAGATACCAATCTTGAGGTATCCAAGCGGGATCAGCATACTGTTTTGCCAGAGGTAGCACATCAACCTCGTTCCAACCGCTACCACCCATATTGAAATCTAACAGAAGTCTCAAACTAAGGACGGCTGTTATTAATATTATTTGCCACAATATCTTGCTAAAAAATGGAGCAATCCGAAGCATCAATAGTTAAATCCTGCTTAAAAGTCGCAAATTTCTAGCTTATGCCATAATTGTTAAGAACTATGCAAGATTAACCATTTTGTCAAATTCTTTATGAGACTTTGAAATGGCTTTAGAAAAATAAATAATTAACTAACGAATTTCATTTATTTTTTTGATAAATCCAATAATTTTAGGGTTTTTAATGGCTATTGGCTGGTCAAATCAGAATTAATCAGCTTTTAGATTATCATTTCTGCAAAAATTCTGCTCTGCTCATAACTGATTAATGTGCTAATAATTAAGAGAAGTTTTTTGTCCAGGACTGTCCTGGACGTGAATCAAGATGGAAGTTGACTTAATTCCCTTATCACAACTCCCTTCTCGTTATGGTATTGCTCGTTCTAATCTGTATAACAGACTTAAAGATTTACAGATTGAACCAATCAAACAGGGTCGAAAAGCCTTTATCAATAATGCTCAATTGCAGTTATTAGACCGCTTACACTCTCATCTTCAACAAGGCGGAGTAACTTCCGAATTTATCGAACAACAATCTGATTATCAACTAGTAGCAGTATCGACTCCAGAATTGGCAACCAATCCATTTTATGAGATGCACAATCGCAACGAACCAATGGTTGCTCTTCAACCTTCTGCATTAGTCAGCGTCGTCGAAGCAGTGGTTAAACGTTTGATGCCAACGCCGAGAAGTCGTTTAAATTATTTAAGAGAGCTAGAAGAAGCTTATCAAAATGATTGGTTACTCAGTACCTCAGAGGTTGCCGATTTACTAGGATTATCTCAAAAAACTGTGACAGGTTATGGACAGGAATTTACCGATGCAGGGTTTATTTTTACTCGCGTAGGAATCAGAAAAGGAGGAGAAATTGCTTGGGCAATTGATAAAGAGAATGACTTAAGTGAACCAGTATCATCAACACAAAGTATTAAAGAAGTATTTTCTTCAGCCTTTGACCCAGAATAAAAGACAATAAACAAAAGTAAAAGATCGCCTGTGCTGTTTTACGGGACAGTCGATCAAACCCATCAAAAATAGGAGCAAACTTTAAGTGCATCGTCTTTGGTCAATTATTTTAGGAATATTCATCACTATTCTTAGCAGTTTAATCTTTTCTCAACCTACTTGGGCGGTTGCTTCTAGCTTAGAAGTCAATGATAGTTTGTTATCTCCCTGTCCTAAAACGCCTAACTGTGTTGTCAGTCAAAATGCTGATGAAAAGCATCATATCTCACCGATTACTTATCACACTGATCTTGACGAGGCACGGGAAACCTTACTAAAAGTGCTAACAGTAGTTCCTCGTACCGAAGTCATTGAACAAACAGACAATTATATTCACGCTTTATCTAAAAGTCGCATTTTTAAATTTATTGATGATGTAGAATTTTATTTTCCTAGTGATGAGCAAGTCATTCAAATGCGTTCAGCCTATCGTGTAGGAGAATCAGACTTAGGAGTTAATCGTAGACGTTTAGAGCAAATTCGTCTGGCAATGCGCGATCTCAATGTTTAAATTTCAGATAAAAAAAGATGACAAAACGAGTATTAGTTACAGGTGCAACAGGAAGAACAGGTTCACTGGTGTTGAAAAAACTACGTCAACAAAGCGATCAATTTCAAGCCTTTGGTTTTGCGCGATCGCTTTCTAAAATCGAAGAACTATTTGGCTCAACAGAAGGTTTTTTCTTGGGAGATATCAAAGATAGATCCAGCCTAGAAACTGCTTTAGCAGGTTGTTCTGCTTTAGTTATTCTTACCAGTGCTGTGCCTAAAATGAAAGCACCACCCCAACCAGGAGAACGTCCTCAGTTTGGTTATGAACCCGATGGTATGCCTGAAATAGTAGATTATTACGGTCAAAAAAATCAAATCGATGCTGCTAAACAAGCAGGAGTAGAACAGATTGTTTTAGTAGGTTCAATGGGTGGAACTAATCCCAATCATCCCCTAAATCAAATGGGTAACGGTAACATCCTGATTTGGAAAGGCAAAGCGGAACAGTATTTAATTGAATCGGGCATTGACTATACTATTATTCGTGCTGGTGGTTTGCTCGATCAAGAGGGTGGTGTGAGAGAGTTGTTAGTAGGCAAAGATGACACTTTACTAAATGATCCACCTAACGGCATTCCTACTTCCATTCCTAGAGCAGATGTTGCTGAGGTAGTTGTTCAAGCTTTAAAAGAACCCGATGCTCGTAACAAAGCTTTCGATTTGATCTCCAAACCCCAAGACGCTCCCAATGCTGAAGTGACAAAAGATTTTGCAGCTTTATTTCAACAAACTACTTCGGGAATGTGATGAAAGACAGTGAATTAATCGACCATTTTAAACAAGCATCAGAAGGTTTACTTTGGCTTAGTGAATCAGATTATCCTTTTGAAACTGTTTATTGGGAAAATCTCAACTGTCTTGACTCGTCTAAATTATTACAAATTACCGGTCATGATTTGTCAACCAAAGTCGAAGTTAAGCAACTAAAACAATTTTTTCAGCAAGCTACAGAAGCACAAGATTGGTACAACGCTCAGGAATTAGCAGAATGTCAACGCTATCAAGCATTAGTTAATTTATTGCAAACTCATCTCAAACAGATCAAAGTTTACCGTGTTGGAGAAGTTGAGATTGATGTTTACATCTTAGGTAAAACTGAGTCTGGTTCTTTGGCTGGTTTATCTACCAAAGTAGTAGAAACATAAGCTGATTGATAAACTTTGGCTTCGATTTTCTGTTGAATATTTTTGTTAAGAGCAGAAAAGAAGTCATAACCAGTCTTTTGCTCAATTTCATCTACCGATACTAGATAATCTCGCCAATCTGTTCTAGCTACTTCCTCGGTATTGGGAATTCTTACGGCAATAGTTTGCTCAACATTACCGTTATTTAAAACTAAAATTACTTTCCAAGTATAAGAAGGAACAGCGACTTTCCCCT
>CAZLUP010000017.1:0-18267 GCA_964562685.1 uncultured bacterium | reverse complement strand
TTATTTAAAACTAAAATTACTTTCCAAGTATAAGAAGGAACAGCGACTTTCCCCTTAGCGATGACATCCTTTTTTCCTTCTCCTCCAGCCACAATATATAATTCCTTTCCTTCATTCGCTAACTTCCTACTAAATTCTTCTAGTTCCCGCCATACTTCCCGATTATTAGCTGGGGATTGGGGAATCATGTTGGTCATTAAAAAAGTAGTGCTATTATCTGCCTGGGAGATAGTGCGATCACCTGAAGGAATTAGATGTCCTTTATCATAGCCTGTACCTCGATAATCGGAGGGACGCACAGCATAACAACCATCAGGTAACTCTGCATCTGGTCTAAAATCATTAGAACGATCTACGCTTCCTAACCAAGAACGATTAAGTTGCCAACTTACCCAATTTGGTATTCCTGCACTACAGTTGTAAGAAAGAGCATAACTAGATTTTTCTAGGAGATAGTTGTTGAAGTCTTGAGCATTAGCTTGACTGGGATTACCGTATTTGAGATGAATGTTTTTTGTGCTTGTGCCAGTAGAACAACCTGTCAGTAACAGGATCAGAATTAGTTTAAAGATGAGTATTCTAACGATCATGGGTGAAAAAGAGAGTAATATCTCAATTTTCCTCGAAATTTCCTAATTTGTTCCCAAGTTTTATTACCATGATCGACGATTAACCAAAACTCAAGAGGTTTGCGTTATTTCATTTAATATAAAATACTTAGCAGTTGGCATCGTTTTTAGCTCTTGGCTTTTAGCTAAACATCAACTCAAATCAAACTATTTGTAGAATTCTTTTTTCTATTTCATTTAATTAAAAAAATTGCTCCCAAAAAAAGGGCATGAATGTCCCTATACTCAACTTAAGCTTTAGATATTGCGGTTTTGTCTTTGGCGATCGCTACGTGCATCGCCATAAATTCTAAAGACAAGATTTAATCATCATCTTCATCTTCTTCAAATTGACCGTCTTCTTCCTCTATTTCTGCTCCTGGAAACTCACAGCCTGTTAAAACAGTAGCACTAGAAAATAATAAAAAAGCACTTAATCCTATGACGATTCCTTTTTTCCAATTCCAATTTTTCATGATTGCTAATTTCTAATTGAATTAAATAGGGATACAACAAGGAATAACTATACAACCACCACTAGATTGATTTTGTAGCGTTTTACTAGCTTCGGCACAATTACGAAATCTTTGTAAAGAACCTTCAATAGCTGAGATTAAACTTTGCTCTGTTATTAATTTTTTAACATACTCTGAGCAAGAATCTCCCTGGTGTAAGATTCGATGAGGACAACTAAAGCCTTTATAAGGAGAAACATGGTTCTGATAAAGGTTAATAGCTTCTGTTGCTATTTGTTGAGTCAGAGACTGAGAAACAATGCTCTGCATAATAATTAATTGTGCGAAAACTTACATCTATGTATAGCTAATCAAGCAAATTTTTATCTCTACCAAAAGTAGGAATTTATATTTAATTCTCAAGCTAATTATTTTAGGCTCTGCAAATAGATAACTGATAAATACTTTAGCGATTAAGAGCTAAATAATCTTGCATAAGCAAAACCTCGGCTGGTTTACCGAGGTTAAAGGGAGAAATCTCATGAAGATTGATGAGAGACTTAGGTTAAGGCAGGACTAAAGTAATGCAAGAGTCGTATGCTAGCAAACCCAATTCATTAGTCTAGTTCTTTGCCGAAAGATTTTAGCTCACTGCAAAGGCAGTCAGAATAATAGCTGTAACGAATAAAGCAGCAATAGCACCTTGAATTATGTAGCGACGTTGTTCGTAAAATGCTGGATATTCTGCATAAGTCATTTTAGGTTCAACCGCGTAGTTGTTAAGAGTTCCGTTATCTAATTGAGTAGTGTACATAACCTATTTCCTTATATTTAATTCTTTATGTAAATAAATGTAACAATAATATTGAATTTTGTAAACAATGTCTTGACAAATTATTTTATATATTATCTATAAGAAGAGTTAATCAAAGCAGTTTAAGGCTTATATCTGTAACGCAAGAGCTTTATTAGACCTTTTACATAAGTCTCTAAAACCCTGTGGAATTGAGGCAACAAGCAGGAGGCAGCAGGACGGGGCGTATAAACACACGGGGCTTTTAAAGGGCGGACTCAGGTTCCGCCCGCAGCCCCTCCTGAATGTGATTCAGGTGACAGCCCCTCCAGAAGCCATGAATTTTAATTTGAAATTTATTTTTGCAAGAAGTCTATTGACAGGATTGCCTTTATAACTATAATTAGTACAAAAGTATTTAAAAATCAATGTGTGGCAGATTTACTCAGACCAGTTCTAGTTCAGAAATCGCCAAAGCTTTTAACCTAGCTGACGTTCCTCCGCTAGAACCGCAATATAATATTGCTCCAACCCAACAAGTAGCCACAATTCTTCGCTCTGATCCTGAAAGTGAACGCGAATTTAGATGGTTGCGTTGGGGTTTAATTCCTCACTGGGCAAAAGATCGAACTATTGGCAATAAATTAATCAATGCTAGAGCGGAAACAGTTGCCCAAAAACCCTCGTTTAGAAGCGCGTTTCGTCATTGTCGCTGTTTAATTATGGCTTCAGGCTTCTATGAATGGCAGCAGGAAGAGAATCGCAAACAACCATTTTATATTCAGAAAAATGATCGTCTACCGTTTGCGTTTGCTGGACTATACTCAACTTGGCAGCCTCAAGCAGGAGAAACTATTTCTACTTGTACCATTATCACTACTGAGGCAAATGAAATTATGCAGCGAATTCACAAGCGAATGCCAGTTATCTTGGAAACTGACGACTACGATTTGTGGCTAGATCCGACTATACAACAACCAGAATTGCTGCAATCACTTTTGCAACCTTACAACTCAGACAAACTCCAAGTTTACCCCGTAAGTACTTTAGTCAACAATCCTCGCAATAACACTCCAGAGTGTTTGAAATTGATTGAAAGTTAAACAAGCTTAAAACTTTTGTTTGACTGGAGTTAATTTAAGGCGTTGATTAATTTTGAGCTAAACTGATATTTAAATAACTTTTTTAATTAGGTGCGTTCCACTATTGATTATCTTGAATACAACTGTTAATCCTTAACAGAACACACCCGAGCGATTTATTTTTTGTTTCACAAGATTAGTTAAACACCATTAATTGAGAATTAAACTTGCCAAGATTTTTGCAATCTTTCCCAAAAAGTGGCAAAAGTACGTTTAACTTCGTTTTGAAAATCCCAACGCTGAAAAGCTCTTTCATATTCTTCTCCTTGAGTTTGATAAGCTTTCCAACCATTGAGAGCAATACCCAAACCCCAAAATAATAAAATATACATTGACCAGGTAATTGTTCCTGCAATGACAATGTTGAAAGAAACCAAAAATATATTAATAATTAAATATTTAGTTAATTTTTGCTTAAATTGACTGCGACGATACAAGTTAAAAGCTTGACGTTTTGCTTGAACAGCTTTGCGCTCAAACCAATCTTGTTCAGCTGCTTGTAGAGATTGACTATCGATCTCTAACTCTGATGCTATTTCCCAGAGTTGTTGCCTGGTTAATTCGTCGCATTCTGCCTTACGAGCAAGAGCAATTTGTAAGATTTGCTGAATATCTTCTGGACTATAACTTTCTGGATAGGACAGGGGAGAATTGGACATAGCTTGATGATTATACCTCTTACTTTTATTATGCCCAAGACCTGATAAATGTGACCGTACTTTAGAAGACGGTTTTTACTATCTAGCGTCGGATGTTTTTGATTTTACATTTAGTTACAATTTTTTTCAGACCGAGGCGAAAACTTATATACTTTCGCCACATAGAATAGGAGGAATACCTCATGAACGGCAATATTAGGATTGGGAGTTTATTTGGCATCCCTTTCTATATCAATCCTTCTTGGTTTTTTGTTTTGGGATTGGTAACCTTAACTTACGGAGCTAATTTAACGCAATTTCCGCAATTACAAGGAATAACACCTTGGATTTTGGGCTTTTTTGCTGCCATACTTTTATTTTCTTCAGTTTTAGCCCATGAGCTTGGTCATAGTCTAGTTGCGATCGCTCAAGGTATTCAAGTCAAATCAATTACCTTGTTTATTTTTGGTGGTTTAGCTACTTTAGAAAAAGAATCAGAAACACCACTACAGTCTTTTTTAGTTGCCATTGCAGGACCTGGAGTTAGCTTACTGCTGTTTGCTCTGTTTACAGTAATTGGAATTACTTTACCTTTAAATGCGCCACTGGAAGCAATTGTCTCGTTACTTGCTTCAATTAACTTGATCTTGGCTTTATTTAATCTTATTCCTGGTTTACCCTTAGATGGTGGTAATGTCCTTAAGTCTATTGTCTGGAAAATCACAGGAAATCCTAATAAAGGAATTATTTTTGCTGGCAGAGTTGGTCAATTTTTTGGTTGGTTAGCGGTAATTATTGGTGCGTTAGCAATTTTAGGTATTAGTCCAATAGGTAGTTTCTGGACGTTATTAATTGGTTGGTTTTTATTACAAAATGCTGGATTTGCAGCACAGTCTGCAACTGTTCAAGAAAAACTGAGTAAGTATACAGCTGAAGATGCAATTATTCCTAATAGTCCAATTGTTTCTGGTGATTTAACTTTAAGAGAATTTGTGAATGATTACGTAATTGGCAAAAATCAGTGGCGGAAGTTTTTAGTCACTAATGAAACAGGACAATTGATCGGTACAATTGCCACAGATGATTTAAAACAAATTGCTACTTCTCAGTGGACAGAAACTTTAGTTAATGAACTGCTACAACCGATAGAAAATATTACTACTGTTCCCGCTAATCAATCTTTGTTAGAAGTAATTCAATTAATTGAAACAAAAGAGATGAAAGAATTAGCTGTGGTTAAAGAAGATGGTGTAGTAATTGGTTTGATAGAAAAATCTTCAATTATCAATCTTATTCAACAAGAAGCTCAAGAAAAAGCTAATTAAAATTTATGTATAAATTCTTTAAAATGAATGAAATACAGGCAAGCTTAGGTTTTAGGTTAATTGCTGTAGGTAGTTAAAAATTTAGCTAATTCCTCTTGGTTATGTGCTGTAGGAATTCCTTTTTGAGCCAATTGCTCTGCTAAAATTTGATTTTGGTCTATATATTTGTTATAGCTGTCGAGAATCAAAATAAAAGGTTTAGTAACTTTGACAAGTAAATTTAAAGTTCCTTCCCCACAATCAGATATGATTAAACGAGCATTAGAAATTAAATTAGAAATTTTTATTTCAGGTAAGAGAGCGTAGCCATCGTCTTGACCAGCGATAAAAAGACAAGAGCCATACTTTACTACCACTTCTTCTGTAGTGGAGATTACGCCTTCAGCGATTAAGTTATCAATCCACTGCATCAAACGGTTGAAAGGAAATTTTTCAGTGCTAACTGTAACTAGAATCATGGCTGACTTTGAAAACTAATTCGTAAAAGGAATCTTATTGATTTCAGTATGTCAGTGGCAGATCTGAGTTTGTGTTTAAGTTAATTTGAGTTTTGTATAACTTGTTGTTCAACTTATGTTGTTTTTGTTTACTCAAGCTTTTTTTTTAATTACTTAATTGTTAAATCTATTGATGGTAGTCAATTTAACTGTAATGTTTCGTTTTGTTAAGAATTATCCTAGCTGGAATTGAGACTAAAAACTTGAAATAATTAACAGGGTATTGCCTCATGATGAAAATGAAAAATATTGTATTATCAGACTTACCCAAAACTAAGAGCTAAGAGGATGTCTAAAAAGTCAAAAGTCAAAAATTTTAATTTATTCAACCAAATCATCGGTATTTCAACTTAATTTTTACTTTTTCTAAGAATTTTGAAGTAGCAAAAATCACTTCTCAGATAACCTCTAAGAGCTAAAAGCTATATCAAATATTACTCTTAATTTCATCCTTGCTCATCAGCAAATTGCTCAACAAAAGCTTATTTTCAAACTGAAAAATAATTCACTAGCGCAGTGGTTAATCCTTCTAAAGTATATTCTTGTGCCTCTACATCTACTCGATTAAACAATTCTTGACAGGTTTGAGAAGTTTGAGGACCAATAGAAGCAAGACAAATATTTTCTAGTATAGCTGTTAGCAAAGTATCGGAATTATCCAACTCTTGTTGAACTAATTTATAAAAATTTCTAACGGTTTTGGAACTAGCAAAAGTAATTGCATCTATTTGTTTTTTTTGTAGTGCTTGCCAAATTTCAGGAGCAATTTTTTGAGGACAACCAGACTGATAAGCTGGTACTTCTGTAACTTCTGCACCTTGAGCGGTTAATTCTTTAACCAAAACTTCTCTACCACCAGTTTCAACCCTAGGAAATAGAATTTTTTGCCTCTTTAAAGCTTCAGGAAAATGAGCAACTAAAGAATCAGCTACAAAATCTGGGGGAATAAAATCTGGTTGGAGGTTTTTTCGTTGTAAAGTTGCAGCAGTTTTTTTTCCTACCACGGCTATTTTAATTCCTGCTAAACTACGAGCATCCTGACCCAAACTTGCTAAACGCTCAAAGAAATACTCTACACCATTAGCAGAAGTTAAAATCAACCAATTAAATTGATTCAAATGAGTGATCGCATTATCTAAAGCTTCCCAACTAGAAGGAGGCATAATTTCTAAGGCTGGCATTTCTAATACTTTTGCCCCATGTTGTTGCAATAAATTGCGAAATTGACTAGATTGTTCGGCTGCGCGAGTAACTAAAATGGTTTTTCCTGTTAAAATGGCTGAAGATGGGGAAGATTGTAACTGACTAGCTAAATCCACAACTTTACCTATAACTATTACGGCTGGAGCAAGAGAAATACCTCTTGTTCGATCTACTATATCGGTTAAAGTACCCTGAAAAATTTTTTGTTCGGGACGACTACATTTACAAATAATTGCTACTGGTTCATCAGCAACTCTGCCATAAGCTAATAATTGAGTAATAATTTCTGCTAGATATCGCGTTCCCATCAGAATTACTAAAGTATCGATTTTCCCTAAAGCTTCCCAATCTAGTAACTCTGGTTGATGTCCGCTTAACACTGCAAAACAATTACTTAAATATTTATCAGTTAAGGGAATACCTGCTAATAAGGGTGCAGCTAAAACTGAAGAAATTCCTGGCACAACTTCAAATTTACAATCAGCAGCAACCAGTGCTTCTATTTCCTCTCTAACTCGACCAAAAATAAACGGATCGCCACTTTTTAGCCTAACTACTTGTTTACCTTGTAGACAATAAGCAACTAATAACTGATTGATTTTGGCTTGGGGAGTACTTGGTTTACCTCCTCTTTTACCTACATCAAGCTTGAGACAGTTCGGTGAAACTAGAGTTAATAACTCTGAATCGACTAAGGCATCATAAATTAAGACTTCGGCTTCAGTGAGTAATTGTTTGCCCTTTAAGGTAAGGTAATTAATTTCACCAACTCCAGCACCAACTAAATATACTTTCCCTCGGCTTTGCATTTTAATTTTAGTTGAAACAATTCTGTATATTAGTAAACTTCAATTATTGACGTTTTATTAGATAATTCAATATATAATTAAAACTTTTAGAATAGCTATGGACTATAAACAGGAATTAATTACAACGATTCATGATTTTGGTTGTGACTTAGAATTTCTAGAAGAGCAATTAGTTAAATTAAGTGATGATTCTCCTACCGCAGTTTTGATTCCTGCTTTATACGAAGAGTTAGAAAGACCAGCTATTTTTGGTATTCGCGAACATCTGAAAACTTGCGCGTTTGTTAAAACTGTTGTTGTTTGTGTCTATGCCGATACCCAAGCACAATATACTAAAGCCGTACAATTTTTTTCAGAATTACCCCAACAAACCTTTGTAATTTGGGAAAATGGTGCTAGAGTTACTGAAATTCTCAAACATCTCAACGATCGCGGTTTAAGTATTCTCAATTTTAAAGGAAAGGGTCGGGCAGTTTGGTTAGGTTTAGGAATTGCATCTTTGCAAGCAAGTGCGATCGCTCTTCATGATGCAGATATTGTTACTTACAATCGTTCTTATCCGCTTAAGTTACTATTCCCTTTATTAGAGAAAGAATTTGGGATTGCTTTCAATAAAGCCTATTATGCTCGTCTAGGCGATTCTCCTCGCAATTTTAATGGTCGTGTAGCCCGTTTATTTGTTACTCCCTTACTGACGGCTTTAACTGAATTGTTTGGTTATCGTCAGTATTTGCGTTATTTAAGTGCTTATCGTTATCCTCTCTCTGGAGAGTTTGCCCTTACTAGTGATCTCGCCCTAAATATCCGTATTCCTGGGAATTGGGGTTTAGAAATTGGTTTGTTAGCCGAAGTTTATCGCAGTCTTGCCGAAAAAAGAATTGCCCAGATTGATTTGGGAATTTTCGATCATAAACATCAAAATCTTGGTAACTCTTCCCAAGAAGGATTACAAAAAATGTGTCGGGATATTCTGCGTTCTTTATTGCGGACTTTGACAGAAACCGAACAAGTTGTAATTAGTCGCGATCACATTCATGCTTTACGAGTAAAATTCCGTCGTGAAGCTCAAGACTATACCCGTCAATACTTTGTTGATGCGCGTTTTAACAATTTACAATACGACCGTCATCAAGAAGAAGTAATTACGGAAATGTTTGAAAAAGTAATTATTGATGCTGGAGAATTATATTTTTCCGATCCCGCCGGGGCGCAAATTCCAGATTGGACAAGAGCTTTAGCCGTTGTTCCCGATCTTAGAGAACAGTTACGGGATGCTGTGATCAAAGATATGGGTGAAGTTAATGCGATCGCAACTCCTACTATTGAACCGATGCTCGTTCCACCTGTACCTGTCTTTGGTAACAATGGTACAGTAGCTGCTCAATAAATTAACTAAAACATTGATAAATTTTTATCTTGGTTGTGCAGTATGGTGAGGGGTCGTCCCCTGCGTTGAACGCAGGGGCTTGTGAACCCCGTCTTATCAGGGTTGGGTAGGCAATTTTTATCCTTCCCAAACTCGTTCTTCTGATTTTTTACGCTTGTATAGTCAGCGTTTTACCGCAGTAGAAGCTAATACTACTTTCTACGCTATTCCTAATTTAGCAACTATTCAAAGGTGGCGGGAACAAACTCCTGCCTTTTTTCGTTTTTGTCCAAAGTTTCCCAAAACCATTACTCATCAGGGTTTACTTACCTCACTTATTCCAGCAGCAGCAGATTTTATTGCAACTATTGCAGAATTAAAAGATCGTTTAGGAGTTGTTTTTGCCCAACTTCCCCCTAGTTACAGTCCGGTTTATTTTGCTGATTTAACTAAATTTTGTCGTAACTTAACCCAATCCAAAATTTCCTTGGGGATAGAGGTACGTCATCCTGATTGGTTTATTGAACCTTTTAACGAGCAATTAAATGACCTACTTACTCAATTAGGCATAACTAGAGTGTTATTAGATACTCGTCCTATTTATAACTCTCCTGATGACCCCCAACTCAATTCTTCGCGCCGTAAACCCAAACTTCCCTTACAACCAACCCTAACCAATGATATGGGTTTAATTCGCTTTATTTCTCACCCTCAAACTCAATACAACCAAATTTATTTAGCAGAATGGGTTAATCGTCTCACTGATTGGTTACCTCAAAGTAAGCAAATTTATTTTTTTGTTCACTGTCCACTCGAAGAGCGATCGCCTGAAACGGCTCGTAGTTTTGATCGTCTTTTGCGACAACAATTAACAATTCCTGTTTTACCCTGGGAAGAATTGGAATTACCACCCACTCAACTTGAGCTTTTCTAACAAATAAAACCGCGCTTTCTCGATGGGTTTAAAAAAATTTACAAAACCTCCAATTACCTATAAATAAGGCTTAAACTAGCGGAGGTTGATCAAACAAGAATTTAAAGATATGATAAAAACAGTATTTTCTTTTACAATATAGTACAAGAGAGACATTAAGCACAAAGCTAATCAACCCTTGTTTTTACGACACAATTGATATAATAATATTGTTTCACAGTTCTATTCGGTCTCGGGGGTATTGTTGCCAGCAATACCTCTTTTATTCATTATTAGGATAAAGATAAACTGTTAGGTATGTCTTCCGTAAATATACTAATTTTATTAGGTGTTTTTAATGATTATTAACAGTAATTTAATTAAACAAGATGATGATATAGCTTAGCTAATTCTGGCAAAGAAAGCTGTTCGTAACGTTCAAAAGGCTGATGAATCCAGGGATTATCTGATAAATAATCAACATAATAATCTGGTATAGCAACCGAACAACTTTTATACCAAATCACAGCAGTCCGTATTTCTACAATATTTTGACTATAATTTTTTTGTAACCAATTGATCGATTCTTGCAAAGAAACACCTGAATCGACTAAATCATCTACTAATAAAATGCGATCGCCTAATTGGGAATTAATACTAGCAAGATGTTGAGAAAAAGTTATTTTTCCTCTAGTGCGATTATCTTTTCCAGTGTAAGAAGAAGTAAATAGAATAGCTAACGGTTGACGATAAAGACGACAAAGCAGATCTCCAACCCGTAGTCCTCCTTTGGCAATACAAACAATTTGATTAAATTCCCAACCTGATTGATAAATTTTGACCGCCAAAGCTTCAATTTTTTGGTGATATTCTGACCAAGAAACGTATAGATCTGTCATAACAGTAGCAACTTCAGTAATTAATCAGGACTCAATGGATCGAGAAAAGTTAAATTTTACTACTAAACTTGCTTATGGTGCAGGAGACATGGGACCTGCAATCACGGCAAATATTTTAGTATTTTTTTTGTTGTATTTTTTTACTAATGTAGCGGGTTTACCTGCTGGTATGGCAGGAAGTATTTTAGCAATTGGCAAAGTTGCCGATGCCATTAACGACCCGATTACAGGAATTTTGAGCGATCGCACTAGAACTCGTTGGGGTCGTCGTCTGCCTTGGATGTTAGCAGGCATCATTCCTTTTGGGATTTTCTTTTTTTTGCAATGGATTGTACCTCAATTCGATCCCAATCCTAAAATTAATCATCAGTGGTTATATGTTTATTATGTCGCGATCGCAATTTTATTTAATTTGGCATATACAGCAGTAAATTTACCTTATACTGCTTTGACTCCAGAATTAACTCAAGATTATAACGAGCGGACAGATCTAAGTAGTTTTCGCTTTGCTTTTTCCATTGGTGGGAGTATTCTATCTCTGATTCTGGCAACGGTAATTTTTCAAGCTTATCCTGACGATCCTCTTCAGCAATATTGGTTGTTGGGTTTAGTTAGTACAGCAGTATCGGTAATCGCTTTATTTTGGTGTACTTTAGGAATTCAAGAAAGAGGTGCGAATCCGATCCTGGGTCAATCACAGAAAAAAATGGTTGGGATAGTCGTAACGGTAATAGCTGGAATCGTAATTGTTTATGGTCTTGCTAATCTCAAAACCATCTTTAATGGTATGGTTGCAATTCTAATTGGATTAGAACTTGCTGTGTTTGGGATTAATTTAATGTTGAGCAAAACCGAGACTCATTTGTCTAATTCTCAAGCAGTTTCCGACCGAATTTCCGAAGATAGTAGTGCTAATCTCCCAATTTTAGAACAGTTACGAATTGCCTTTACCAACAAACCCTTCCTCTACATCATTGGCATTTATTTATGTTCCTGGTTGGCAGTACAATTAACTGCTTCGATTTTGATTTATTTTGTCGTCAGTTGGATGGGTATGACAGAAGCTGCCTTTCCCTTAGTTGCGATCGCAGTTCAAGGGACTGCTTTGATTATGCTCTTCTTTTGGAGGTATGTTAGCGAGAAAGTAGGCAAAAAAACAGTTTATTTTTTAGGTAGTGGGATTTGGATTATCGCTCAAGCAGGTTTATTTTTAATTCAACCAGGTCAAATCGGTTTAATGTATCTGTTAGCTATTATGGCTGGTTCTGGTGTGTCGGTAGCGTATTTAATTCCCTGGTCAATGATTCCTGATGTAATTGAACTAGATGAACTTAATACTGGTCAACGTCGTGAAGGGATTTTTTATAGCTTTATGGTATTGTTGCAAAAATTTGGTTTGGCTTTAGCATTATTGTTAGTTGGTCAAGCTTTAGACTTAGCTGGATTTATTGAAAGACCACCAGGCGGAGAAATTCCTGTTCAACCAGAAAGTGCATTACTAGCGATCCGCATTGCGGTTGGTCCTTTACCTACTATTGCTTTAGTTTGTGGTGTAATTCTGGCTTATTTTTACCCAATTACTAAAGAAGTTCACGACGAAATTCGTCTCAATTTACAAGCGAGAAAACAAACTTCAGAAAATCTAGGAGAGGAAACTTAAAAATAATTTTAGTTGCATAAAAAAATAGACCTCAACGTAATTAGAGAGTGAAGAGAAAAACAAACCAAATTAAACTTTAGAGGTCTAGAAAAATGAAAAAATCAGCTTTAATCATCTCCACTCTCGCTTTAGCTCTTTCTCCCGTTGCAGCATTTGCTAATCCACAAGTTCAAACTAATGTTCAAGCAGGTTCTAACACTGCCGTTAGTGTGGGCGCAGGTAACGTTACTAATCAAAGCGTAGTTAACAATGCCAATCAAACTCAATTTAGCTTAGATGGTTTTGGTGTAGATCCTCAAATTCAAAGCAATGTTCAAGCTGGTCAAAACCAATCCTTTACCAATGGAATCGGTAACGTGACTAACCAAGGTGTTTTCAACAATGCTAATCAAACTCAAGTTGATTTAAATGGTTATGGAATTCCTGCTTATCCTTACTAATAATAAATAATTAAACTTTCTTTTATATTGAAGTACGGGGGCATCGATGCCCCTTTTAGTTATAAAGTAAAAAGTAAGGTGGGCAAATCCTTTAACATGAAACATTTTTTCCTCTTTGATCTTTCTGAACAATGTTATCAGTGGCTAAATGATTATTTGGGTTCTCATCCAACTGAATCAGATTATCAAAATTTACTTGAAGCGATCGCGGCATTGGTTTATAGTGATGATGAGATTGCGAATGAAGAAGCTAAATTGCTTTCCGAACTTCAGTCTTTAGCTCCTACTCATGAATCGTCTCAATTAACTTTTGACAAATTACTTAAGGCTATTGGCAGGCTTTATCAGCAGAAATTTCGTTAATGTTAATTTTTTTGTTAATTGTTAATTGTTGATTGTTTGTCCACAGATGCACACGGATTAACACAGATAAAGTTATTAGTTGGTAGTGTTAATGGTTAATTGTTGATTATTCATCCTTCATAATTTATAATTGGTCACTGATAGCTGATAATTGTTTTAGCTGTGGCTGGAAAGTCAGTAAAGAAACCATCAATACCTAGTTCAATTAATTGTTGATATTCTAATTCTGCTTTGTTTTGATAATCATTAGCTAGAAAAATATTTTCATTCCGAAAAGTATAAGCATGAACTAGTAAACCTGCTTGATGAGTGTCTTGAATTAAGTAAGTAGGAGATAATAAATTGTTGTGCTTGTCTACAGGCATAATGAGATTTTTATCTACACCTATTCCTACTGCATAGTTAGCAATTTGGGTTAATCCTTGAGGAGTTATCAGCTCTTGATAAGTCAAATTTTTATTGAGAATTTGTTGATCGTAAGGTGAACCTGTGTTGTTAATTAACTGGATTAAAGGTAAATCTACCTCAGCTTCAGGCATAATTGAGTATTTTAAAGCTTGTAAATTATTTATTTCAAAAGATTGAATGAAAATTTGTTTTGGATTAGTAAAATTTTGAGCAATTAAAGTATCTATTAAAAGTTTTTCTATTGATAAATTAATTAAAGTACCGTCTATTTTTTTTCCTTCCTTAGCAAAATAAGTAGGATGTTTTGTTTCTGGATAAATGCCAATTTTTTTACCTGTAGCTTGTTCTACTTGTTGAACTAAGTTAATAATTTCTACTAAAGTTGGAATTTTTAATTGATGATGATCGTATTTTGTTCCGCGAAGTTCTGGTAAACGTTGAATTGCATTAATAGTTTTTAATTCTGCTAAAGTAAAGTCTTCTGTAAACCAACCAGTAATAGTTTGACTATCAATGATTTTAGTAGTCAAACGGTCTTGAAATTGAGGATATTTAAAGACATCAGTAGTGGTATTGCTACGATTAATACTACCATCAGAATCAAGTATCGCAAGCGCATTTTCGTGGCGAGCGACTAAAATCCCATCTTTAGTAGGTACTAAGTCTGGTTCAATAAAATCTGCTCCTTGTGCGATCGCTAATCGATAAGCTGCTAAAGTGTGTTCTGGACGTAAACCACTAGCACCTCGATGAGCAATAATAAGTGGTGTTTTTTTTGTATGAGTAGTTATTTCGCTATTGTTTGAAATCATTTATTGTCAATTGAAAGAAGAGGAGAAAATTAGTATTATTGTTAAAAATTTTTCCCCTGCACCTGTTGCATCCTTGCACCCCTATTCCCTATACCCTAGCACCTAAATTCGATTGAGCTATTGATACTCTTGCAATAAAGTTGGTAAATAATCGTAACCATCAACTCCAATTACAGGAATAATTAGAGAGCGAACTTGTTGTAACAAATTTTGAAAGCCTTCTTCTCCTACTTGTCCCTTTAAAATTGTTAGTAAACCAGCAGGTTGTCGCCATTCAATCGCTTCAATTTGCTTGAGTAAATACATTCCTAGACAACTAGAATAGACAGTCTGAGAGAGATTGGTTAACTGATAATAAGCTTCGGCTAGATAAACAAAACTCAATCCTTGTAAATAAATATTTTGAGCCACCTGAGCTAATTGCACCCCTTTTTCTAAAGATGCGATCGCGGTTGCTGGTTGAGATAAAATTACATAAGCAATGCCTAAGCTGTTATAACCAAATGCCTGACTAAAAACATCTCCTAATTTCTCAGCGAGATTTAATCCTTGTTCGAGATAACGAATCGCTTCTTGATAAACTTCTGTATCTAAACTATCTAGTTGTCGGGCAAAAAATACTTTACTGTAGCCTAAATTAACTAAAGCATTTGCTTCACCTAATCGATCTCCAACTTGACGAGCTAAAATTAAAGCTCTCTGACTATAGTTGATGGCAGTTTCATAATCTTGTTGATGAACACAAATGCGACTAAGATGATTAAAGTTGGCAATTTCACAAATACGATCTTCAGTTTCTCTGGCAATCACTACAGCTTCTTGGTGAAATTCGTTAGCTTTGGCGTATCTTCCTAGAGTGCGTTGGGAATAACCCAATAAAGTTAGAATACGAGCTTTTTCTCCCGTACCTGCTACTTGTTTGAGGGGTTCGTCAAAATAGTCGAGAGTGTTTTGTAAATTTTCGCCAGAAAAAGAAACAAAAACCCCACTATAAAGAGGAAAATCATCTCTAACTGCAAAGGTTCTTAGAGTTTGTAACATCAGTTGAAAACAACCATCGCTTAATTGGCAACTACTCGCTGAAAAAAGACTTGATAACTCTCCCCAAATAATGGCAAAAGAAAGAAAAGTGCTATAGGAAAGTTGCTTTCCAAATTTAGTGTTGTAAGGTTGTTGATCAAACCAATTGACTAAACCTCTTTCTAAGTAATGCAGTATGATAATTAATTCTACCCAAGCTCGTAATTCGGCATGACTGGCAAACTGAACAAACTCTGTTAGGGGTTGATTTTGTCCTAAAGTTGCGAATAATTGCCTTGGTAACGGACTAGTAACTTTTTTTGCCCAAAAACGCCAGGGATTGTTTGGTTCTGGTTCAAAACCAATATAACTTTTCCTTGCTTCATAGATCCAGCTAACTAAATCTCCTTCTAAATCGGCAAAAGATTTTAAACCATCAATGATACCTAACGATAATTGAGCTAATTGTGGGTTTTCTTGATTATCGGCGGTTGATTTTAAAGCTTTAGCTAACTGTTGTAGTTGATTTCTAGTTAAAGCTTGATTTTGATTTGGATCTATAATATCAATTAAAGCGAGTAAATAGCGATCGCTTTCATTGGCAGTAATTTGGGTTTGAGCGGAAATAATTACTTGATTTGACTGGTTTTCTGTTTGCCATCTTTGCCATTCTCCCTCAATGGTTTCTAACGCTCTTAAGATCCGAGTAGCTTTCAGTTTCTTTTCTAATTGTGTTGTCGTAGTTTCCATTCTACTTGCCAAACAGCGTTCAAAAATTTCTCCTGTACCGCGCTCTATTCCTTCATGGAGCATTCTGTATACTTGTGCTTTGGAGCGAATTTTACCTTGAAGAGTAAGATCGACAATGCGATCAATTAAATCGAAATAGCGGTTAGATAAAGAATTAACTTCTGATTCTGACACGACATTAGTTGCAATAGTACTATTCTTTAATTTAATAAATTTTTCGACTTGATATTAAAATATATTCGTCCTACGCGAAAACAAACGGGATGGATCTTCAACTAATTTTTAATGGTATTGCTGTTGGTAGTGTGCTTGCCTTAGCTGCAATTGGATTGACTTTAACTTATGGTATTTTGCGTCTCTCTAACTTCGCCCATGGAGACTTTTTAACTTTAGGCGCATACCTGACTTGGTTAGCTAATGTTAATGGTGTCAATATTTGGTTGGCAATGGTACTAGGAGCAATAGGTACAGTAATTGCCATGCTTATTAGTGAGTTTCTGCTGTGGAAACCCATGCGCGATCGCAGAGCTACTTCTACTACTCTTATTATTATCTCAATTGGATTAGCTTTATTTCTCCGCAGTGGGATTTTATTAATTTGGGGTGCTAGTAATCAATCTTACGATTTACCTGTAGTACAAGCTCTTGATGTGGGTGGGGTTAGGATTGCTTATTATCGTATTGTTGTGATTGTCTTAGCCATTATGACGATTGTTGCCCTTCACTTTTTATTACAAAAAACTAAAATCGGTAAAGCTATGCGTGCCGTCGCCGATAATATCGATTTAGCTAGAGTATCAGGGATTAATGTCGAACAAGTAGTACTTTGGACTTGGATTATTGTTGGTATTTTAACAGCTATATCTGGAGGAATGTACGGTTTAATCACCGCAGTACGTCCTAATATGGGTTGGTTTTTGATTTTGCCTCTGTTTGCTTCGGTTATCTTAGGTGGAATTGGTAATGTTTACGGAGCAATTGTTGGTGCTTTAATTATTGGTGTTGCTCAAGAATTAAGTGTGACGGTTCTCAATTCCCAATATAAATTAGGGGTTGCTTTGTTGATTATGGTAATTATTTTGTTTATTCGTCCCCAAGGATTATTTAAAGGAACTGCTTAAAAAATCAATATACTAAAATCAAATCAAAATGAGAAAAGTTTGCTTACGCATCCTTTCAATTAGTTATGGATACAATTGCTATCAGTCTACCTTCTCCTTTGCAATTATCTATTGATTTAACTGACGAACAGTTTTGGCAACTTTGTCAGCGTAACCGTGATTATCGTTTTGAAAGAAATGCTCAAGGGGATTTAATTGTTATGTCGCCTACGGGAAGTGATACAGGTAGACGGAATCTCGATATTATCGTACAGCTAGGAAATTGGAATAAACAAACTCAATTAGGTGTTGCTTTTGATTCTTCTACAGGTTTTAAACTTCCTAACGGTGCGGAACGTTCACCCGATGCTTCGTGGGTAAAAAAAGAACAATGGGAATCATTAACTTTGGAAGAAAAAGAAAGATTTGCACCAATTTGTCCTGATTTTGTGGTGGAATTACGTTCTAAAACTGATGCTCTTAAACCTTTACAAGAAAAGATGAAAGAGTATCTTGATAATGGTACTAAATTGGGTTGGTTAATCGATCGCAAAAATCAGCAAGTAGAAGTTTATCGTGTAGATCGAGAAGTAGAAGTAATTAAGTATCCTCAAACTTTATCAGGAGAAGATATTTTACCTGGTTTTGTTTTAGATTTAGCAGAGATTTTGTAAATAATAATTTGTTCTTATTTTTTTATTTAATCACAATAACTATTGATTGTTGAGAGATAGTTGAACGGATATCATCTAATGAATTGTCATCTACTTGATGATTATTGAGTTTGACAGCTTAATTACACCTGTTGGGAGGCAATCATATTCAACAATATTGGTCAATATCAAAGCTATTGTGCTAATTTTTAGGAAAAGGTGGCTAATTCTTTTCATGATTGCACTCCCCTTTGTTCATCTGAAGAATGTCAACATCTTTCAATCAATCCTGTTAGGGCGATTGACCAATCGCCCCTACATTAAATTTTGTTGTCCTAATCTATCGTTCAGTTGCTCTTACTAAGTAGCTCCACTTAATTAAACATCAAACGTTCAACAGTATAATTTCCCTG
>CAZLUP010000016.1:0-70385 GCA_964562685.1 uncultured bacterium | reverse complement strand
GAGCAGTATCAACCTGATTTTCGTCTAACACTTCAGTTTTTGTCCTGTACTTAGAAGTTTTATCTCAGTTGGTGGCAACTATTTCGGCGGTTTTATCTCGACAAGCAACTAATCAAGTATTCATTTCTAATGCGCCCCCTCAGAGTGAGTTATTACCCACTGAACCAGATTTTTTGGCTCAAGTAGATTTAAATCTCCGTTTAGAAAAGGACAAATACAAACAACAACTGCGTCAGATCCAAGTCAAACTGCATCAATTACAACTGCAAATTTATCAACACCAAATACCCGTCTTGGTTTTGTTTGAAGGTTGGGATGCTGCGGGTAAAGGAGGTGCAATTAAAAGACTGACTGATACCTTAGACCCCCGTAGTTACAAAGTATCTACCTTCGCTGCACCAACTAAAGAAGAATATCAGTATCATTATCTTTGGCGTTTTTGGCGACAACTACCCCAACGAGGCACGATTGGTATTTTTGACCGCAGTTGGTACGGTCGAGTTTTAGTAGAAAGAATTGAAGGTTTTTGTAGCGATCGCGAATGGCAAAGAGCCTACCAGGAAATTAATGAATTTGAAGCAATGGTAACTGGTGCTGGTTATGTTTTAGTCAAATTTTGGTTACATATTAGTCCTGAAGAACAACTTCAACGTTTTGAACAAAGGAAAAACGATCCTTTTAAACATTACAAATTAACTGAAGAAGATTGGCGCAATCGGGAAAAATGGTCTTTGTACGAAGTAGCGATTAATCAAGCGATCGCTCGTACCAGTACCCCTGCTGCACCTTGGACAGTTATTGCGGGAAATGATAAATACTATGCCAGACTAAGTGTGATCAAAACTGTAGTAGCTGCGATTGAACGACAGCTAAAAAGATTCAAGTAATGTTACAACAGATCGCTGTAGTTTCCACTTGAGAGTTGAGATTGTGAGTAGACTTGTAGAAACAGTGATCTCTAGTTTACAAGAGTTATTGAGTGAGGCGATCAAAGCCTTACCAGGATTACTGGCAGGGATCATTATTTTATGTTTAACTCGTTATGCTGCTCAATTTGTCAAAAAAATAGCTGATCGCGCAGGAAAAAAAGCTCTTCGTAGTCTTTCTCTACAAATTTTACTGACTAAAACGGCTCAAGTAGGAGTCTGGACTTTAGGCATTTTACTTGCCTGTGTAGTCGCTTTTCCTGGTTTAGCCCTAGGAGATATTATTGCTACTCTAGGAATTGGTACAGTAGCGATTGGGTTTGCTTTTCAAGATATTGCCAAAAATTTTCTCGCAGGAATTATTCTTCTAGTTGAAGAACCGTTTCGGATGGGAGACGAAGTTGTCATTGATGATTATCAAGGTAGAGTAGAACAAATTAGTATTCGTACCACTGAAATTCGGACTTATGAAGGAGAAAAAATTCTCTTACCCAATGCAACTGTTTTTACAAATGCAGTTAGAGTGAAAACAGCTTATACCTCAAGAAGAACCGATTTAGCAGTAGGAGTCGATTACAATACCTCTTTAGCGGAAGCATCGGAAGTTTTGCTAGGTGCGATCGCATCTGTCTCTGGAGTTTTCTCAGAACCTTCCCCAGAAGTAGATTTAGTTGAATTTGGTGACAGTTCGATCAATTTAGTTGTACGTTATTGGACTTTGCCCCAACAAAAACAAGCGCGCCAAGTTAAAACAAAAGCAATTCTGGCAATTAAAACCGCTTTTGACACTGCCAAAATTAATCTTCCTTACCCAATCAGAACTTTGTATTTTTACAACCAGGATCGATATCAAGATTACTTACCAATTCAATAGCTCGACTTTTTGGGGCAAATCTTAGATTTTGTTATGTTAATACCAATTTTCAACAGCATGATTCTATATACTGAGCGGGGCGTACAAGCTGTCGAGGAAACCTCGACAGACAGCCCCTTGGAAACCTCAGCATATCTCATGCTCAATCATTTACTGGAGATATAATTAATTCTGTCTTAATAGAATTAAATCCAAAACCTTTATTTTTCTTCCCTTCTGCCTTCTGCCTTCTGCCTTCTGACCTCTGACTCAAAGTGTAAGTATCCAAACGAATTCAGATAAATTAGCTTGTTCTTCCCTATTTATTCTCGATTTTGAAAGAAACTAACTAAATAAAGACGTTAGAACTATTATCAAGGAAACAGAATAATTTAGCCAAGACTCAGTTTTAATTAAGGTTCGATTAAGAATAAAAATTTCTAATAAAAAAATAAAGGATTCTCTCGTAGGGGAAATACTCCAATATAACTAATAATAAGTTCGGCAATCCGTCTTAAGCCAATCTTCCATTGTAACTGCTTTTGCTTCATCATGAAAATAGCAGCTTATAAGCTACGGCTTAAAATTACCACAGCCGAAACTGTAATTTAAATGTAGACATAATCTTGTTTCAAAAAACAATTTGAACTTTCTATTGATAACTAACGTCTAAAAGATTAGTTGAATAAAGAGCAAAGTTATTACTAACCTGATTTCATTGAAACTGATTCACGAATCGTCATTAACAATCCAAATTGTCTTTATTCCAACTTAATTAACAGGACTTTTAATTTATTTTAAGGAGTCATAACGGTACCAATGCCCACAGCTAAACTCAATCAAAAAAATGATAAAGCCAACTACTCAGCAGATTTAGTCAGAACTTATCTGCATGAGATTGGTAGAGTACCGTTGTTAACCCACGAACAAGAAATTGTTTATGGGAAACAAGTGCAAAAAATGATGACCCTGTTAACTAAAAAAGAAAAATTAGAGCGCAAGCTAGACAAAGAACTGAGTCTGAAGGAGTGGGCAAACCAAGTCAATCTGAGTGAAGCAGAACTTGACAGGGCAATAAAACAAGGACAACGGGCAAAAAGAAAAATGATCGAGGCGAATTTGCGCTTAGTAGTCGCGATCGCGAAAAAATATCAAAAGCGCAATATGGAATTTCTCGATTTGATCCAAGAAGGTAGTTTGGGTTTGGAGCGAGGAGTAGAAAAATATGACCCTACCAAGGGTTATAAGTTCTCTACCTACGCTTATTGGTGGATTCGCCAAGCGATCACAAGAGCGATCGCACAACAAGCTCGAACCATTCGTTTACCCATTCACATTACCGAGAAACTTAATAAAATTAAGAAAACTCAACGGGAACTTTCACAAAAGCTAGGACGTAGTGCTACTCCTGCGGAAATTGCCCAAGAGTTAGAACTAGATACTGCCCAAATTCGCGAGTATTTAAGTGTGGCTCGTCAACCAATTTCTCTTGATGTGAGAGTTGGGGATAATCAGGATACAGAACTATCTGAACTCCTCGAAGACGAAGGCACTTCTCCTGATACCTATGCCACTCAAGAATTATTAAGGCAAGATCTTTTACATCTGATGGCAGATCTAACCCCTCAACAACGAGAAGTTATCGCTCTACGTTTTGGGTTAGAAGATGGTAAGGAACTATCTCTTGCCAAAATTGGTCAGAGAATGAATCTTAGCCGGGAGAGGGTACGTCAGCTAGAACATCAAGCACTAGCTCAACTTAGAAGAAGAAGAGTCAACGTCCGCGATTATATCGCTAGTTAACTGTATTCTGAGCCAATTTGTAATGACTGATTGACCAATATTTTAGACAGGAAGTAGATACAAATCGGTTAAAAATTAAGAAAATCAACACCAACCCCTGCTAAATGTCCTAGTATTTTAGCGGGGGTTCGTGTCACAATAAGCCTCATATTTAATTAATATTGTCTAGAAAAGTGTCGGCTAGACTGAAGATTATTTAAAAAGTGGTGTAGGAGTCGATAATGACACTATTAAATGAAACCTGGAATGGAAAAAATAATACAAATATATCTTTGACTAGTAATAGTAGATTAAATGGTCTTGGTTCTGTTCCTAGTGCAGAAGCTATTGAAGGCTGGTTAATTGATAAAATCGCGGAAATGTTGACTCTAGAACCCAATCAAATCGATGTTCAACAAGACTTTAGTGAATATGGTTTGGATTCAGTAGAAGCGATTAATCTTTCTGGTGAGTTGGAGAATTATTTAGGCCGTCGTCTCTCGCCAACTCTATTGTGGGATTATCCTAATATTGAAACTCTTGCTCAGTATTTAGCTGACACTACTACTGGCAATAAATCTAATTCTGCTAAATTCAGTAACACGATTGAGGAAGTTCAAACAAGTAATGGGCGGAATACTTTTGATTCTCTTGCTCAAAAAGAACCAGAAGAGCAATTAAATATTCCTCCAGAATATTATCGCTTTGAATCTTTTCCCGAATACCAAAAACTACAATTACAAATTCAGCAAGTTGAGGCATTAGGAAATGGCAATCCTTTCTTTATTCCTCAAGAACAAGTAGTCAATGATAAAACTATTATTGATGGTCGAGAATTAATTAATTTTGCCACTTATAACTACATCGGAATGTGTGGCGATCGCATTGTTTCTCAAGCAGCCAAAGATGCTATTGAACGCTATGGTACTTCTGCCTGTGCTAGTCGTCTTATTGCTGGAGAAAAACCAATTCATCGTCAATTAGAACAAGCAATCGCAGAGTTTATTGGTACTGAATCCAGTATTGTTTTTGTAGGTGGTCATGCTACTAATGTAACTACTATCGGTCATTTATTTGGCAATAACGATCTGATTTTGTATGATTCCCTCAGCCACAATAGTATTCTTCAAGGTTGTTTTCTGTCGGGAGCAAGTTTAGTTGCTTTTCCCCATAATGACTTTGCAGCTTTAGAAGAAATAATAAGCGATCGTCGAGAACGTTATCAAAGAGTATTAATTGCGATCGAAGGTGTTTATAGTACTGATGGTGATATTGCTAATCTACCTAAATTTATTGAGTTGAAAAAACGCTATAAAACTTTCTTAATGGTAGATGAAGCCCATTCGATTGGCACAATTGGTACAACTGGGCGTGGAATTGGAGAATACTTTAATGTCAATCCCCACGATGTCGATCTCTGGATGGGTACTTTAAGCAAATCTTTTGCTAGTTGTGGCGGTTATATTGCTGGTTCTCACGCCTTAGTGGAATATCTGAAATATACTGCTCCTGGGTTTGTTTTTAGTGTGGGAATGTCACCTCCCAATGCAGCAGCTAGTTTAGCAGCAATTAATGTTTTAAAAGCCGAACCTGAAAGAGTTACTCGTCTCCAAGCTAAAGCCAAGTTATTTCTCGATTTAGCCAAAGAAAGAGGATTAAACACAGGAATGAGCCAAAACTCTCCTGTTATTCCCATTATTGTGGGAGATTCTTTAAAATCGATCCAGCTTTCTCAAAATTTATTTAAACGGGGCATTAACGTTCCCTTTATGATTTATCCTTCTGTACCTCAAAATGAAGCGCGTTTACGGTTTTTTGTCACTTGCAATCACACCGAAGCACAAATTCATTTGACAGTGGATACTCTAGCAGAGGAGATAGCTCGACTTTAAACCAGATGGGTGGGCATTGCCCACCTTTAATGTTTTCTAAAGTGGAGTAAATATAAATCTAAATAGTCTGTTTTGAGTCTGGATAAAGAGCGATCGCAAGCGTTAATTACACCTTGATAACTGGCATTATAAGGATAAAACTTACTAACTAAAAATACCTCATCTCGACGACCAGAAATTGCTTCTGCAACTACCTTTTCTGCACCACCTTCACCATACATCTCGGCAGTATCGATCAGAGTCATGCCTAAATCCATTCCTAGTTTGAGCGCATCTATTTCCGCCTGTTTCTGACTGGCGGTTTCTCCCATGCGCCATGTACCTTGTCCGAGTATGGGTATTTCTCTTCCCGATGGTAGCTGTAGTGTTTTCATTATTTAGTTGCGAACGTCATTCTATTTTTGATTATGACGGTATTTTTGAAGAGGTGAATTTAAAGCGAGGCACTTCGAGTACGCGAGATTGCTACTTCTGATTCAGTATTCCTTTAGCAACCATTTCTTCAGCTAGCAATTTAGGAGAAACAACTAAGACATTTTCTACTCGTTTGCCAAACAGAAAGCCAAAATCTTTTTTATCTCCAGTAAGTAAATGGGTACACTTTTGCGCGATCGCTCCTCCTAAAATCGGAATATCTTTTGCTTTAAGTTTTACTGGTAAATTAAGCAATAGCTGATTACTGACGGTAATATTTTCTAAAAGCAATTGTAATCCTTGAAGCGAGCCAAACTTTTTTAGTTCTATATTTTTCCTTGCTTCTTCTACGGCGTAGGAATTAGTAACACAATTTCCATGCTTTCTAATTACTGCTAGCAGTTTGGCAATTCGACTTTCTGCAACAGAACCACTAAAAAGAATATTGGCATCGAGAAAAACTTTCACTAAAGTTCAAATGCCTCAAGTTCATCTTCGTTTTGCTGTTGAAACTCCTCTACTCGTTTATCAGAGTATATTTCGACTGAAAACGTTACCCCAGGTCGCAATAAAAGCCCTTCGTCGCTTTCTTCGATAATTACCTGTCCTCCTGCTTCAAGACCATATTTTTTTCTCAAGTCTTTTGGAAGAGTAATAGTACCCCGTTCATTAATTGAGATAATTCTTTCCATATTTTCAGTATTTCAGTATTACTGAAATTTTAGCAAAATCATCAAGGGGTTTTTGATTGAGGGTTAATGATCGCGATCGCCTTAAACTATCTTTCATTTAAAATAGATACAATGTAGATACAAACTAATTGTTAAAGTAAATATGTCAACAGTAGCCAAGTGGGGAAATAGCCTTGCGATACGCATTCCCAAAAATATTGCCGACAAAATCAATTTAAGAGAAGGAACTGCTATTTCTATTAATGTTACCGATAACAATATTGTTATTACTCCCAAACAACCGAGCTACACCCTTGAAGAATTACTCGCTGGAGCAAGTAGTGATGACTTTGAAGGAGAATATGATTGGGGAGAGCCAGTAGGTGAAGAAATCTGGGAGTAAACAATATATTCCGCATAGAGGCGATATTATTTGGCTAGATTTCAATCCTCAGATCGGACGCGAGCAAGCGGGACATCGCCCTGCTATAGTTATATCTCCGAAACAGTTTAATTCTTTGTCTTCCCTAGTTTTTGTCTGTCCGATTACTAGCAAAATCAAGGGATTTAGCTTTGAAGTTTTATTAACTGAACAGATGCAAACTAAAGGAGTCATTTTAATTCATCACCTCAGAAGCGTTGATTGGAAAACTAGAGAAATTAAATTTGTGGAAACAGCACCTATCTCAGTAATTGAAGAAATCTGTGCCAAGTTAAAGCCATTAATTTTCTAATCTTCTCATCCCAACATTCATCAATTCATTGACGAGTTACAAACGATTAAAGAATATCTACCCTGTAAAACTCATTTGAGAGCTAATTTTGATTTGATATGAGTAGTTTCTTGGTCACTAGAATCAAAAAAGCTTTTACTCTTTGCTATCTATGATAGAAGAGTTTAATTTAATTTCTAAATAATCCGCGATCGCTTTAGCAATTCCTGGCTTGGAAATCATTTTTTGGGGCTTTCCTTGATTAGTCACTAAATAAGCAATTTGTTCGCCATTGTCACCTTTTTCTTCACCACGATTAGCTACTACTACCTGATAACCTTGATTTAATCTCTCGCGTGCTATCTCCATTAATTGTTCATGACTAATATTTTCCTGATACTTAAAAGTCACCATTTCAAGATGAGGAAATTTGGTTCTTACTTCGGCAATTACTTTAGCAGTAGGAATAAGATTAATAGTTTTTAATAAGCCACTAGGAATTTTGCCAGGAAAAACTGTTTCTGGTTGATAATCAGCTACTGCTGCGGAGAAAATACCGCAACGATAAGGTTCACCTTCTAATTCGGCTAGAACTTGTTCTCGATATTGGGTATATGTACTAATAATTTGCTGTGGAAGAAAAGAAGGAGGCAAAAAACTACTTTTTCCGTGGATTAATCTAACATTTGCTCCTCTAAGATATAATTCTTTGGCGATTTCTATTCCAAGTTGACCTGTAAAACGATTAGTTAGAAGGCGAACATTATCAATCGGAACGGGAGTAGCTCCCCCTGTAACCAAAATTCTAACTTCTTGAAGAGATGAATTACTAACTGCTCGACACACCGCACTAACTATTTCCTCTTCAGCAGGAAGATTATTTTTTCCGTAATCAATCCGAGGTGGTATAATTTTGACTCCCATCACTTGTAGCTGCTGGAGCGATTCAGTCAAAATTGAGTTATGCAGACTACCATGCATCGTTGGAGTGAGTAGAATTTGGGTTTTTCCCTTTTCCATTCTGCCAATTGCTGAACCTAAAGTAGAACTAATTACTCCATCAGCGATGCCGTAACGCATTTTATTAATCGTATTATAGGTAGCTGGAGCAACTAAATAGGCAGCAAAAGGAAGAGAATCACTCAAATGTTCCGCAGCAGCAGTTAATTTCGTAACAACCTGATTAGTTGTACTCCATTCCAAAGTATCAATAGTAGTATATCTAAGAGCTTCAGGAGAAGCAAAAGCAACGACATCAGCACCCTGACGACGTAAAGCACGGACAACTAAGGGTGCTTTCATGGCAGCAATGCTACCAGTAATTAATAATGCAATTCTTTTTCCTTGAAGATGAGTTCCTTCTAATGGTACCTCCCTATCGGCTAAATCTGATTCTGGTGGTGGACTAAAATCCCAATTTGTCATTAATTTTTAATTAATCTATTCTTCCAGAATTAATAGTAGTTAAAATTTTAGTTTCTTGCTCAACTTGTGCTTTTATTTGCCTTTCTTGGGCTTGAAATTGTGCTAATTGTTTTTCAATTTCAGTGCGGACAGTTTGACGATATTCCAGAAAATGCTCATTATGGGCACAAAGAGTCAAATAATGTTCCCAAACCGCAGGATTATGTTTAAAAATTCCCAATAAATGATGCCAGAATTGCCAACGAGTATTTCGTTTAAAACCCTGTCTCCAGATGATAATCATTAAAGCTTTGAGATCGACCCAATTTGGTAAACTAGCAGGAATTTGACACTTAGGCGCACCAAGCTTAAGGAAACAACGATAAACTCGGTCTAAATAAGTTTTAGGTTCATATAACGTCCAAAATGCTTCAATATATTCCCTAGCAATTTCTTCAATTGGACGGGTAGGCACAAAATTCATTAAAGTTGTTTGATTGATATCCTTTCTTGTCTCATCTCGTAGACGTTGTTCTTTTTCTAAACGATTCCACAAAGCTGTATTAGGTAAAGCTTGTAACATCCCAAACATTGCCGTAGGGATAGCTGCTTCTTCTACAAAATGAATAATACGTTGACCTGCATTGGGTTTTTCACCATCAAAACCAATGATAAATCCTGCCATTGGTCGTAATCCCGCCCTAATTATTTTATCTACTGTATCTGCCAGAGAATTTCTTGTATTTTGGAATTTTTTAGTTAGTTGTAAGCTATCTTCGTCAGGAGTTTCAATCCCTAAAAAGACGGCATTAAAATTACATTGCACCATTAATTCCATTAATTCTGCATCGTCTGCTAAGTCTACCGAAGCTTCAGTATTAAAAGCAAAAGGATATCGGTGTTCCGCTTGCCAAACTTTAAGTTCTTTCAGCAACAATTTAACATTGCGTTTATTACCAATAAAATTATCATCCACCATGAAAATACTTCTACGCCAACCTAATTGGTAAAGATAATCTAGTTCCTTCAGAAGTTGGGCTGGTATTTTAGTTCGGGGTTTGCGACCATAAAGAACGATAATGTCACAAAACTCGCATTGAAAAGGACAACCACGAGAAAATTGTACCGACATAGAATCATAAGCATCCAACTCTAGCAAATCGTAGCGAGGGATGGGAGTAACAGTGACATCGGGTTTTTCTGTAGTGCGAAACGTGCCATTTTTTTCCCCTTTTGCTAAAGCCTCGACAAACATTGGAAGAGTAATTTCTCCCTCATCTAAAATGAGAAAATCTGCCCCTGCCTCTTGCGGTTCGTGGGGTAAAGAAGTAGCATAAGGACCACCAACGGCGACTAACTTACCTCGTTGTTTAGCTACTTTAATTTGTGCTAGTAAATCATTTTTTTGGACAATCATGGCAGAAAAAAGCACTAAATCTGCCCATTCCCATTCCTCTTCCTTAACCTCTCGGATATTGCGGTCAACCAGTTTAAATTCCCAGGTTTGAGGTAAGATTGCTGCAACGGTAATTAATCCTAATGGCGGTAATAAGACTTTGCGGTTAACTAATTCTAAAATTTTGTCATAAGACCAAAAAGTCTGCGGAAATAGGGGATAGATTAACAAAACTCGCATCAAATTATCTCCTCACCCACTTAAAAATAGCGTCTCTATGAGAGTAGCGTAGTCTTTAGGTTAACTGGAGAATATTGGTTAAATTTCTTTGCAATTCAGGATGGTTAATTACCAATCTGTGTTTAAGATTTGACTTAATTTTAGTTACCTTGGTATAGACTAGAAGGAAATGAAGACATTGCTTTTTATGTTGAACAAGTAACTGAATTGTAATATTCTAACTGCGAGACTACATACTTACTAAGCCAAAACAAATGCTTTAGATTAAATATTTAGTTAAGCCAAAGTTTTTGCGATCGCTTTCAATTAAAATCAAAATAATTTTGCATCTTTAATTTGTTTAATCATCCCTGCATTGGCAACTTCGCCACAGGTGCGTGGAGTAGGAAACATTTTACCTGGATTGGCTAAACCCTTAAGATTAAAAGCATCGCGGACATATCCCATTGTTTCCAAGTCAGTTTCATTGAACATATAAGGCATATAACAATTTTTATCTGAACCAATACCGTGTTCCCCTGAAAGACTTCCTCCAGCTTCCACACAAAGTTTAAGAATTTCTCCTCCTAATTTTTCAACTTCTTCAAATTCACCTGGTACAGAATTATCGTAGAGAATCAAAGGATGTAAATTACCATCACCTGCATGGAAAACGTTAGCAATGCGATAACCAGATTCTTCACTGAGACGATTAATTTCTTTCAGTACCGACACTAATTTAGTGCGTGGAATCACACCATCTTGAACAAAATAATTAACACTAATATGTCCTGCTGCTGCGAAGGCTGCTTTTCTACCTTTCCACAATTTTAAGCGAGTTTCAGCATCATTCGCCGACGTAATATTGCGCGAATTATTTTGCCGACAAATTTCCGCTATGCGTTTTTTACCTTCTGCAACTTCTACTTCTAAGCCATCCAATTCTACTAGTAAAATGGCTTCGGCATCGCGAGGATAACAACCAGTTGCCACTACATCTTCGACGGCATTAATACTAAGATTATCCATAATTTCCATCCCCGCAGGAATAATACCTGCACTGATAATTCCAGCTACGGTTGCACCAGCATCTTCAATGGTAGGAAAATCGGCTAATACCACACAAATCGATTCAGGAGTTTTCAGAATACGTAGCGTTACTTCTGTAGCGATACCCAATGTACCTTCTGAACCCACAAATAAACCAGTTAAATCGTATCCCGGCATTTCAGGGATTGTTCCACCGACATCGATAATCGAACCGTCAGGAATAACTAATTTTAAACCAATTACGTGATTAGTAGTGACACCGTATTTAAGACAGTGAACGCCACCAGAATTTTCCGCTACATTCCCACCAATCGAACAGATAATTTGACTAGAAGGATCGGGGGCGTAATAAAAACCAGCACCGCTAACAGCCTGAGTTACCCAATTATTAATAATGCCTGGTTGTACGGTGATGCGATGATTTTCTAAATCGATGTCTAAAATTTGCTTCATCCTGGCAGTAACAATTAATACGCAATCTTCTACAGGTAAAGCACCGCCAGATAAACCCGTACCTGCACCTCTAGCCACCCAAGGAATATCATTGTCATGACAAATTTTTACTGCTGCTGCTACTTGTTCGGTAGTGCGAGGAAGTACGACTAAAGCAGGGCGTTGACGGTAACTAGCTAAACCATCACATTCGTAAGTCAGTAATTCTTCTTTACGACGCACAACCCCATCTTTGCCAATCGCAGCTTCTAATTGGTTAATAATCGGTTGCCATTTATTATCTGTCGGTTTAAAGAGATTGCGAAGCATCATTGCTAGTTAAATAGAATCTAGGTTATTTTCATTATCCCTTTTATAGCAATTCAAAATTAATAAATGCTCTATCTAATTTCCTAAGTGCTTGTTGGAGAGTTCTAAAATATGTTCGATTCATCTCATCAGTAAACTGATAGTTTTCTCTCACATTAAAGATAAAATCAATTATGCTCCTCGCTTAATCGTCCAAAAAGGAAAATTCTGACTGGGATTGATGGTAACGCCTGTAATACCATTTTGAGCAAAAGCATAGTCTTTCGTTTGCCACAAAGGAATATATGGTACATCTTGGGCAAGAAGTTCTTGTAATTGAACAAAAATTGCTTGACGATTTTGGGGATTTTGTTCTTTTCTTTCCTGGTTAATTAATTCGTTAGCGCGATCGCTATAATAAAAAGAACCCCGACTTTGTGCAGCACCTTCTTCACACCCATTAGTTTCTGAACCCTTACTACAACTCATGAATGGTTGCAGATAATTATCGGGATCGAGAAAATCGGGATACCAATCGACTAAAGCAGATTGATAGACTCCTTTACTGATATTGCCAAAAAAGGAAGCAGATTCGACACTTTGAGGCACAAATTCCAGCATTCCTCCTAATTCTTGTTTGACAAAAGCTTGGAGGGTTTCCGCCACAATACTGCGGGTAATTGAACCAGAAGGATACCAAATTTCTACAGTAGCGGGATTTTGAACTGAATAACCAGCTTTAGTTAATAATTCCTTGGCTTTAGCCACATTTGCCTCGCCGTAGGCATCTTTAAAGGTAGGTTGATAACTATCAAACGCTGTTGCCACTAAACTATAAACAGGTTCGCCTTGATTTTGTAAAACTCTTTGATTAATTAAACCACGATCTATTACTGATGCGATCGCACTTCTTACTTCTAGTTTATTTAAAGGTTCTTGATTTAAATTCAATACTAAATAGTTTACTACTGTTCCCGAACCCGCGATCACGCAGTGCTCTGCGGAGCAGCCCGCTTTTCCTTGATTCTTTTTGGTATTATCAAGTAGATTTTGAATCTGATTGGGTTCTAAAGATTGATAAGCAACATCTATTGCCGCAGTACGGAAACTATTGAATAAATTAGCCGAATTTCCCGCATAAATCTGCATATTTATGCCTTGATTGACTGGTTTTTCCCCCCAATAATTTTCGTTAACATCCAAACTAATCGAATCGCTATTAAACTGAGCTAATTTATATTTACCAGTACTAATCAATTGATTAGGTAAAAATTCTCCTGCACCAATTTTGTAAGCTTGAGGAGAAACAGCACAAGCACCAGGAAAGGCAAGCAGAGAAGGAAAAGCTGCAAAAGGTTGTTTTAATTTAATCGTTAGTTCGTTTTCTCCTGTCGCTACTACACCTTCAACCACATCAGCTAGTAAAAAAGCAGGTTTACCACCATTAGCTATAAAACGTTTGAGGGAAAATTCCATTGCCTTGGCATCAAAAGGAGTACCATCTTGAAACTTGACTCCCTGACGCAGAGGAATAGTATAAGTCAAACCATCTTCACTAACTTTTGGCATTTCTGTAGCTAGCAATGGCTTAATCTCAGTAGTGCCTAATTCGTAAGTATAAAGGCTTTCCCCCACATTATAAATAACATTTAATCCTGCTAATTCGTAGCTGTCGGCAGGATCTAGAGTACGGGGTTTAAGAGTTGTACCTATCGAAATCCGATTATTATCAGGAGTATTATTAGTTTGGTTTGGTGTTTGAGTTGATTGATTATTACAACCTACTGCTAAGGTAAAGCAAAGGAAAAATAAACTACAGTATTTAGCTAGTTGTCGTCTAGAAAAATAAAACCTATTACCGATCATTGTCGCTCGTAAGACATAATTAATTTCCCACGATCGAGGGTAATCGATTTGTGGGCTTTTGTCGTGAACGCAACTTTAAACTTAATTTTACTTTTAGGTTTTTTGAGTCCGAAATTTTGAAGATGAGCTAAACAAAGAATTTTCTCAACCGTGAAATAAAATTGAGGAATGTTACAACAGTATTAAACTCCCTTAGTTTAATTTGCCTAATGACGTTCGTATTGCCTGCCGAACAGAACCAACCAAAAATTAATATTTGGCAATATTTGAGTATTCCTTTGCTAAAATCCTCTTATTTATTGCAGTTGGTTTTAACTATCTGTAATTTGGGTATTTGCTTGAGTGTTCCTCTTGCCTCAGTTTCTAAAACTTCAGCAGCAGAAAAAATTTACCTCGATTACGGGGTTCTACAATTTTCTCTCCCAGTAGAATCTTTGGAAACTTATGCCAAAAAAGGTATTATCGATGCTAATTTGGCTAATTATGCTAGTTTTTTATCTCCAGAACAACTAAAACAACTTAGAAAGGCTTTAGTTAGTAAAGCAGATATTACGCCTTTAGCCGTCACTCAATTTCTTTATTCTCCTCAAGGCGAGAGGATTTTAGCTAAAGTAGCTCAAGTAATTCAAACTAAAGCTGGTCAATCTGGTTTTTATGCCCTGCGTTCAGCTTTAATTATGGCAACAGCCGATCAAGAAGGTTTAACTCCTTTAAATATTCTTAAGCAATTTCCTACCTATGGAATTCGCCTTAATTCGGAACGAGGCTTTGAAATTATTGAAAATTTGAGTGAAATTGTTCAAGAAACGGAAGAAGCGATCGCTCAAGTCCAACAACAAGCTCTTCAAGAAACTGCTACTAATAATTATCTTAATAATGTTCCTTTGCCAAATTTTAGTCAACCAGGTAGTTATTCTTATCGCAAAGAACTTCTCACCCTAGAAGACGGTTCTCGCGATCGCCGTTTTCCTGTTGATTTGTATCTTCCCGACACTTTTGGTCGTTTACCATTAATTATTATTTCTCATGGTTTAGGTGGAGATCGCACTACCTTTGGTTACTTGGCAATTCATTTAGCTTCTTATGGTTTTGCCGTAGCAGTACCCGAACATCCAGGCAGCAATGCTGGTCAAATTCAGGCTTTATTTAATGGTTTTGCGAATAAAGTTACTCTGCCTGAAGAATTAATTGACCGTCCTTTAGATATTAAATTTTTATTAGATTTTTTGGAACGTAATTATGGACAACAATTACAAGTCAGAAGGGTAGGAATTGTTGGTCAATCTTTTGGTGCTTACACAGCTTTGGCTTTAGCTGGTGCTAGATTAGATTTTGCAAGTTTAAACCAAGCCTGTCAAGACATTGATAATTCACTTAATCTCTCTCTTTTACTGCAATGTATTGCTTTAGAATTACCAAATCAAAAATATAATTTACGAGATGAACGAATTGTTTCTGCGATCGCCATTAATCCTCTGACTAGTGCTGTGTTTGGACAAGAGGGGATTAGTGAAATTAAAATACCTGTTATGTTAATGGCTAGTAGCGCAGACCCTGTTACTCCTGCTTTATCAGAGCAAATTGAACCTTTTACTTGGTTGACTACGCCTGAAAAATATTTAGTCTTACTTGAAGGAGCTACTCATTTTTCTACTTTACAAGAATCTTCTGGTAGTATCCCTTTGCCTTCTCAAGCAATTGGCCCCGATCCTCAAATCGCTCAAAACTACGTTCAACAACTAAGTTTAATCTTTTTTAACATCTATATTTTGCAACACTCAAGTTATCAAGCTTATCTCAATGCTGCTTATGCAGCCAAAATTAGCCGTAGTATATTGCCTTTAAGTCTAGTGCGATCGCTCAATTTACAATTAAATCCTCAGTAGAAAATTAAAAGTCAAGATTTTGTAGGGGCAATCGCTACGCTGCACCGAAAGGTGGCATGAATTGCCTCTACTTCTAATCTTAAAAGTATTAGATTTTATAAGACCCCAGCATTTCCCAGTCCTAAAATTATCCCAGCACCCAAGATATGACCGAAACTCGTAGTCGCTAACAATTCGGGAAACCCAAATTTTTCCCATAACTCAGGTTTAGGGACAGGTAAATCTGGTCCTTGACCTGAATTTTGGATCGCATAACGACCGATAGCTACAGCAAAAAGATTACTTAAAATCATGATTAAAGCTACCGATGTATTCCACTCAACGGTTGAAGGAGTAGTATGAGCAGCCAGAACCAAAGTAGAGATCATTATATATTTGAACTCCCGTCTTGATAAACTATGATTGATCAATTTACAGGAATTATAAAAATCTGTTTCAAGAAAATATACTTTCTTCTTAATAATTTACAGTAATTAAAAGTTTTACTAAGAATAAACCTACTCTAATTAATTGAATTGAGAATGCGAGTTAAAATATGCGGAATCACTAACCCAGACCAAGGAAATGCGATCGCTCAGTTGGGTGCAACAGAATTAGGTTTTATCTGTGTCCCAGCATCTCCTCGTTATCTAGAAGTTTCAGCTATCAAAACTATTGTTCAACAATTACCTAACCAAATTAATACCATTGGAGTATTTGCTAATCTCGATCTAAAGACAATTGTGGCAATTGTTACGGAAACTGGTTTAACAGGAGTACAACTTCACGGTAATGAATCACCAGAATTTTGTCAGCAGTTACGAACTTTGTTATCACCACAAGTAGAATTGATTAAAGCTTTGCGGATTAAAACTACTGCATCTTTGGCTAAAGTGATCGATTATGCTGAAGCTGTCGATACTTTATTATTAGATGCTTACGATCCCCGTTTATTAGGAGGAACAGGACATACTTTAAACTGGGAAGAATTAACTCGATGGACTTCTCCCTTGCCTTGGTTTTTAGCAGGAGGATTAACACCAGATAACATTTTAGTTGCTTTGAGTCAACTTCAACCTCATGGGATTGATTTGTCTAGTGGAGTAGAATTATCTCCAGGGAACAAAGATTTAAACAAAGTAGCTCAATTATTTCGTCAATTAGACTCGATGACTGCTAAATCAAGCAGTTTTTTTTAGTCATTAGTTAAGCAATGATTATCTCTAGATTTGAATCTTTGTACTAAGATCTTAAATATTTAAAAACTCAATTAAAGTTTAGTAGGTCGCATGACTAACTTTAGCCAAAAATATCGAGGCAGATTTTGTTAATCTTAGACACAATAATATAAATTGAGATTGCTTAGTTTGTATATTTAACATTTTATCTAAAGGCAGCTAAAAACAAGTTAGGAGAGCAGTAATGGTTAATTTTGGGCTGAATTCAGCCAGTATCTTAGGAATATTTTTAGCAGTAGCAGGAGCATCATTATATTTTTTACGTTCTGTTCGTCCAGAACTATCAAGAGATCATGATATTTTCTTTGCTGCGGTAGGTTTACTCTGCGGTTTTATTTTACTGTTTCAAGGATGGCGGTTAGACCCAATTCTTCAATTTGGTCAGTTTCTCCTAACAGGTTCGGCAATTTTCTTTGCGGTAGAAAGTATTCGCTTGCGTGGTGTAGCGACAGAACAAGCTAGACGCAATACTCCAATTGTTGATCGCGAACGTCCTGTGAGTCGTACTAGAGTATATACAGAGGCAGAATTAGACCAGATCGAACCAGACCAATACGACGCTACTCCCAATTACGATAGTCCTAGATTGCGTGGATACGAAGAACCCGCACCTCGTTCTTCCCGTAGATCTACTAGCGTACCTAGAGAAGATTATCCTAGTAGACCAAATCGTTCTCGTCCAGAAAGAGAGAGATATTCTGCTCAAACTAATAATCGTCCTCCTCGCCGTGGCAATACCCCACCCCGTAATGATTATTATCCCGATAGAGAAGTAAGAGGAAATCGTTCTGACAATTGGGGACAGGAAGAAGCTTGGAATGAAGCACCATTACCAAATCGTTCTCGTCCTGCTGCTAGGGATAATTTTGTTGATGAAACTCCCCGCCAACCAAAACCCAAAAAACTAGATCCAAGCAATTTGGGGCGGAGTTATGTCGATGACAACGACAGTTTTGCTTCAGATTATGTCGATTATCAACCATTAGACCCTACTGAAACAGAGTCAGATAATAGTTGGAATCGCGATGAACAGGAAGATAGAAATTATAATCCTTCTCGGATCAATGATGAAGACATAGACCGTCGTATTAATTACGACTATTAAATAGTAAAATTTGCTATTGTTAAAAGCGATCGCGCTTTTGCCTTGATTGATTGACTGACAGCGAGAGGTTCGCTCTTCCAAGAGCGATCGCTTTTGATTTAATCTTCTAAGTTTTAATTATTTAAGTGACTGTAAAAAGTAAAGCAATAGATATTAATATTCAAGCAAAACCTTTTATTAAATGGGTTGGTGGAAAAACTCAACTACTGTCAGAAATAACAGCAAGAATTCCTCAAAACTTCTCCCGATACTTTGAACCGTTTGTTGGCGGTGGAGCATTATTTTTTTATTTACAACCAGAAAAGTCTGTTCTCATCGATATTAATCAGGAACTGACCAATACTTATCAAGTTATTAGGGATAAAGTTGAAGAACTAATTACTGATTTAAAACTACACATTCACCAACAAGACTATTACTATCAAATTAGAAATATTGACCGAAGCAAAGAATATCAATTATGGTCTGATGTTCAAAGAGCAAGCCGACTGATCTACCTCAATAAAACCTGTTTTAATGGATTGTATCGGGTCAACTCTAAAGGTCAATTCAATACTCCAATGGGATCTTACCAAAACCCCAAAATTGTTGATGAGATTAATTTAAGAGCTTGTAGTAAAGCACTTCAAAAAGCACAGATTATCACTGGTTCATTCCTTGAAGTTGAGGAAAAAATTACCCTGGAAGATTTTGTCTATTTCGATCCTCCCTATGCACCATTAAATGCCACATCTAACTTTACAGGATATAGTCAGGATGGATTCGATCTATCTATGCAGTTAAATCTACGCAATCTTTGCGATCGCCTTAATGCTAAAGGCGTTAGATTTATGGTTTCTAACTCTAATGCTCCTATGATTTTAGACCTCTATTCTAATTACAAAATTGAGTTTGTCTATGCAAGCAGAGCAATTAATTCTAAAGGTAACAAGCGAGGCAAAATTCCTGAAGTGATAATTACAAACTATTAAAGTAAAAAGTATATATCATACTTCATCAAACCATTCTTTACCACCAGGAAGATCGACTAAGACTCGATCTATTTTTATTGGCAATTCTTTAGCAGAATATTGATAAGTTAAATTCAATAATTGTAGAGTAATGTCGATTAATTTATTTCGGTCGATTTGCCGTGAAATGTGAGCAGGTTTCAATTGACCATTCATAACTTCTACACTAGCAGGACGAATTGCACGCTCAATTGCTTCCTCTAAATAAGGTTGCCATTCGTCTAATTTAATATAAACAGACTTTTTATTATCCTTCAGATTTAAGTCTTGTATTTCAATAACAGAATCAGAGATAGAAGCGATCCAAGAATTAGTTAAACGTGATTCAATTTGATTTTTGATGAGATGAATCATTAATCTAATTAGAAAAGACATAATATTCCGCAAGATAGCTTTTTTACTCATCTCTTCTAAATCATCAATTATAGCGATCGCCTCATCGTATCTTCCCTCAACAATACTGACTCGTAAATCGCTCAATTCTTGAGTCATAGCTTGATCCTTTTCTTTAATCAGTACCTATATTTTAGTGAAATCAAGTTCTTGAATGACAATAGAGATCGCTATTGTCCAAACAACCACTCGCTTTTCTGGCAATTTGTCAAAAATTCAAGAGCAAAAAACGTTTCAGGTTAGAAGATTTGCCCATCTTTGATAAAAACTATTATTCTCTAATTCATCTGAGAGGATAAATTGCTATTTGGAGAATCAGTTGCTGGTTCTTGAGTTGTTTCTACAGAGATAGGTTCTTCGCGATAAATTGGCAAATCAAACCAAAAAGTTGTCCCTTCGCCTACGGCACTTTTCAAATAAATTTTACTTTGGTGTTTGTCAATAATATTTTTAACAATAGATAAACCTAATCCCGTTCCTTCTAGAGTATGAACTCGATTTTCAACGCGGAAAAAGCGGTCAAAGATAGCTTCTTGATCTTCTGGTGCAATACCAATCCCAGTATCGGCAACTTCGACCCTAATTTGAGATGGTTGCTGATGAGATTTAACTTCGTAGGCGCGAATGGTTACTTTACCACCAGAATTAGTAAATTTCAAAGCGTTGCCAACTAAATTAGTGATAACCTGTAACAACAAATCGTAGTGTCCTAAAACAGGCAGTAAATTTGGTTCAAGAGCTTGAGCTAACTCAATTCCTTTGTCTTTGGCATTAAGCTGATAAGTTCTTAAAGTTTGTTCGATTAATTGAGTCAGATCTACGGCACAGAAATTATAAACCCGCGAAGATTCTAGACGAGATAAATCTAAAACATCATTAACTAAACGAGTTAAACGGTCTGTTTCATGATTAGCTGTTTCTAAAAACTCTTTACGTTGTTCTTCGGTTAAATCTTCTCCGTATTCCGAGAGAGTTTCAATAAAAGATTTGATATTAAATAAAGGCGTTCTTAGTTCGTGGGAAACATTACTAATAAATTGACTTTTGGCTTCATTTAATTCCGCTTCTCTAGTAATATCCTGTACTGTCATGGCAATACCTTTGACATTTTCTCGTTCTCGGTCAAGAACTTGAGTTAAAAGTATGCGTACAGTGCGTCTTTTTGGTTGATGTAAAACAATGCGAAACTCATCTCCATTGCTTAAATGATCTTCATGATGAACAGCTAAAATTGGTATTTCTTCTTGGGTTAAAGTTTCTGGTTGAGATTCTGATTCGGAGTTAGTTTCGCTCGCGACAATTTGATAAAGAGGTTTGGTCAGTTTAATAGTTAATTCGGTTGGTAAATGATGCAGAACATTTTCACCGATGACATTTTTACCTTCCCAGCCAAAAATACGTCTAGCAGTAGGATTGACTAAAATTATGATCATATTAGTATCAATTAAAACTGCACCATCAGCAATAGTTGATACTAGAGTTTCTAATTTGGCTTTTTCGGCAGTTAGTTCTTCAATATTTTGTTCTTCATATTTTTCTAACCTTTCTGCCATTTCATTAAAACTAGCAATTAATTCGCCTAATTCTCCGCCCAAAGGTAAATCGATTCTTTGTTTGAAATTTTTAGCTGCGATATTTTTTACCCCAACTAATAATTCTTTGATCGGTTTAGTGATAGTCAGGGCATTAAAAACTGCTCCTAAAATTACCATTGCCCAGATCGAAATAAACACTGCAATGGTTACATCTCTAGTTAAATTGGAAGAAGCAACTACGGTAGGATTAGGATTAATTCCGATCGCTAAAACTCCTAAATATTCTCCTTGATGACGTAGTGGGACAAAAACATCTGTAACTTCGCCATTAGGCGTAATATGCTGACGAATAAAAGGAAGTTCGCTGTTTTGAACGTAATTTTCTGGTAATTTAATGCGACGCTCAATGGTTAAGGAATTGCTACCTTCAGCTTGAGAATAGGGAATACCAAAAAAAATCTTGCCTTCTCGATCCGCATAAAGAATGTAGCGGACACTAGCAGTACTGCGGAAAAAACGCCCAGAAAAACGAGCTAAATTGGGAAGGTCATTTTCTGCCACCAATGGTGCAGCATTAGTGGCGAGTAGTAACCCTAAATCGCTACCAAAGCGAGTATCGTTAAGTCGTGCGTCTTGTTGAATGGTGTTGACTGCCCAAAAAGTCAAACCACTCATTAGTAGCGAAACTACTAGAGTAGCAGCAGCCATGAGTTTGGTTTGGAGGGTAAATTCCGACCACCAAAGGGCAATTATTTGTCTGAGCTTAGTAAATAGGTTAAGCAAAACAATTTAAGCTGAAGGTTAGCAAAATTAGGGTATTGCATTATAGTTTATCAATTAGTTAGACAACTTCAAGAGTGAGACAAACGATGACGGGGCGTACCAGCCGAGGGGTCGTCCCTTGAGCTTGGCTCAAGGGCTTGTGAACCCCGCCCCGAATCGAATTCGGGGGACAGCCCCTTACCGATATCACGACGATAATACATATCTTCAAATTTAATTAAATTGATCGCTTGATAGGCAATAGCGATCGCATCTTCAAAATTATTACCTAAAGCCGTTACTCCTAAAACTCTACCACCATCGGTAATAACTTGTTCGCCATCGAGTTTTGTCCCAGCATGAAACACGATTGCATTTTTACCTTCTGCTTGTTCGATCCCAGTAATGGTTTTGCCTTTGTTATATGTATCGGGATAACCTCCAGAGGCAGCGACAACACAAACAGCTTTGGCTGATTTCCATTTAATTGGGGGTTGCTGGCTTAATTTTTGTTGGGCGCAAGCTAGGAGTAATTCTTCTAAAGGAGTTTCTAATAAAGGTAAAACGGCTTGAGTTTCAGGATCTCCAAAACGGCAGTTAAATTCTAAAATTTTGGGTTCTCCTCCAGGAGTAATCATCAAACCTGCATATAATACACCCCGATAATCAATCCCCCGTTTGTTTAAGGTAGCGATGGTAGGTTGTAAAATTTCTTGTTCGATTTTGGTCATTAATTCAGGTGTCACCAAAGGTGCTGGTGCATACGCTCCCATGCCTCCAGTATTTTTGCCTGTGTCTCCTTCCCCAATGCGTTTATGATCTTGAGCAGGTGCTAGGGGACGAATGCTAATGCCATCGGTTAAAGCGAGTACAGAAACCTCTTCTCCAGTGAGAAACTCTTCGACTACCAGTTTAGAAAAGCCTTCTGCAAACAACTCTTTGACGGCGGTAAATGCTTCTTCTACCGTAGTTGCAACAATTACCCCTTTACCTGCTGCCAACCCATCCGCTTTGACCACAATCGGCGCACCTTCTTGAATAATGTAATCTTGAGCAGATTGAGCGTCAGTAAAAGTTTCAGATTTAGCCGTCGGAATATCTGCTTCAATCATTAAATCCTTTGCCCAAGACTTACTAGCTTCAATTTGCGCCCCAGTTCGATTTGGACCAAAAACCAAAATGTTTTCTTGCTGAAGATAATCAGTAATACCTAAAGATAAAGGTAGTTCTGGTCCAACCACCACCAAATCTATTTGATTTTCTTTAACTGCGCGGGCAATTCCTGCAAAATCATCAAGTGCGATCGCCATATTTTGGCAATTGGGAGTAGTTGCCGTACCACCATTACCAGGAGTACAAAAAACCTGTTCAACTTGAGGAGAGCGTAACAAAGTCCAAGCGATCGCGTGTTCTCTACCACCATTACCAACTACTAAAACTTTCACCCTTGCTTCTCCTGTTACCTAACATCTTTGATCGGGGGTCGTTTCTCGAATTCGATTCGAGAGCTTATGAACCCCTTGCAAGTAGCTCATTATCTCACAAGCTTTGTCGATTCAGAGGAAAAAATCTTCGTCAACGACACCTTTTTGAAGTCATCCGTTGTGGGCGATCGCATTTAAAAGTAGTTATTATATCAAGTTCTGATAATCACTTAAAATAAATTCTCTCCGTGTCCCCGTGTCCCCTTATCAATCATCACATTTAACTGTTTAAGCGAACCTGATATTAGGACTTGAAGACAATTTATTAGTAGCAATAATATGCAGAGCCACATCATGCAGATATTGAAGTAACTCTTGAGCAGAATATGCAATCAAAGAAAAACTCAAAGATGATAAAACACTCGAAGCCATTGCTCAAAATCCTAAAACTCCATCCCATATAGAAGATAAGATTAAAGCTATTCGCCCTTTATATTCGGGTGCTGCTACTCGTATCAAATATCTTCAATGATGGTAATAAAGTTGTTCGTGCTGCTGCCAAAGACAATTTAAAAAATAAACAAAAAAACTAATCTTTAAAAAATATGATCGCACTTATTAAATAAATTCTAATTCTCTGGCAAAAAATTACGATCTAAAGTTTGTTCGATAGAATAAGGACAAGCTTCAGGAAAATTAGTTATACCTGTTTCTCTAATTGCATCTTGTTTTCCTCGTTGATAAGCTTTATTTAAAGTTTCTACATCTTTTAATAAATTTTTTAAACTAGGAGTATCTTCAATATAATAACTAACATTATCTCTTTCTCGACTGATAGTATTACTCCAGCTTCTAGTTCTTTTTTGGGGTTGAAATTGCCATTTAAGTAAATGTTGATAAATAAGTCTTAGACTAGATATTAACTTGTTACGTTCACTTCTACCCAAGCTTTCTATTTCCTCAATTAAATTTTCTAGGTCTAGTTTTTCAAAATCTTTAGTTTGTAATAACCTACTGGTTTCTTCTAACCATAAAAGATAATCACTGTCATACAAATCCTTAATTGTTGACGGATTAATAACTTGTTTGTCGTGCATAATTATCTTTAATTTTTGAGTAATTATAACTTATGAAAAAAAAATCTCTCGCTCGCTCTATATTTTAAATATACTGATTAACCCTCTGCGTCTGGTGCGCGAAATAAAAAATGAACCAAACACAAACCTCCAATCAAAAAATAATCAGTGCATCACTACTTCGCCTCTATTGTAAAAGTTTGTCCGAATTAATTTACCCAAATCTAATGAAAAAAAGATATTCTAAACTGCGGAAATCAAATAAAAACTTTAAAAAAGCAATCTTCTCATAATTTCTAGTATCTTCCAACTGAATAAAAAATTTCTATTTATCAATGACTAACCGCAGCAGTACTAATAATGGCATTGGCATTTGGCTACAACGCTCCTTAGCAGCAATTTTTCTGACAGGACAAGTTGTTATTCATCTCCTCAAAGCTAAAATTCATCGACGTAATACTTTGGAACAAATGGTAGTAGTAGGACCAGACTCACTAGCGATTGCTTTATTGACAGCTGCTTTTGTGGGAATGGTATTTACCATTCAAGTTGCGAGAGAATTTCTTTATTTTGGTGCCGGACAAGCAGTAGGAGGTGTACTTGCGTTAGCTTTAACCAGAGAATTAGCACCAGTTTTAACCGCCGTAGTGATTGCAGGAAGAGTTGGTTCGGCATTTGCTGCGGAAATTGGGACGATGCGCGTTACCGAGCAAATTGATGCTCTTTATGTTCTCAAAACAGACCCCATTGATTATTTAGTTATACCAAGGGTCATTTCTTGTTGCTTGATGTTGCCAATTTTAACGCTGTTATCCTTAATTACCGGGATGGTAGGTGGATTAATTATTTCTGATACTTTTTATGGTATTGCTCATGTTGTTTTTCTAGATTCGATTCAAAATTTTTTACAGGTTTGGGATTTATGCACTGCATTAATTAAATCGGTGGTATTTGGGGCTTTAGTTGCCATAATTGGTTGTAGTTGGGGATTAACTACCACTGGAGGCGCAAAAGGTGTCGGACAATCGACTACCACAGCAGTAGTAACAGCCTTACTCGCTATTTTTATTGCTAATTTCTTTTTATCTTGGTTAATGTTCCAAGGAACAGGTAGTGCTGTAGTCGGGTAGCAACTAGAGAGTGTCACAATAATATAAAGAAGAACTTAGTTTTGTTACGACAAGGAGATTAATCTGACATGAATAATACACAAACTACTACTGAAACTCAAGCCACAGTCGAATTAAAACCAAGTTATAATCTTGCAGTCTGCTTAATTGTGATCGCTATTGCGATTTCCTTGGTTCAAATCTGGGTAGGAGGTGTGATTGTTATCCTGGGTTTATTTTTATTGGTGCAAACAGCCACAATCAGATTACAATTCACCGATACTGCTTTAGATGTTTGTCGTTCAGGAAAATTGCTGCGTCGATTTCCTTACAGTGATTGGTTAACATGGCGCATTTTTTGGCAACCTATACCGATTCTCTTTTATTTTCGTGAAGTTAAAAGTATTCATTTTTTACCAATTCTGTTCGATCCTAAAATGTTGGTTAGTTGTTTAGAAAAATATTGTCCTCTCCAGCAGTAGATATAGCTAGTTATCTTGGATGCAATCAAGCTGTAGTAGCGAAATCTCAATTGGTTGAAATATAAAAATTTCGTAGCTCGCAAGAGAACAAACATTGATAATTGAAAATTAATAATTGATAATTGATTAACGGTCTCGTCCACAGAAATTATTTGTAATAATTTTATTATTAAACCTTTTTGATTAATGACTTCTGAAGTACCTCAAGTTCCAGAATCTGATTTGTCAGCCTCAATGGGAGATGAGTTTATGAATAATTTTTCTGAGTCAGAAAATAATACTCAATCATCTTCAAATCAACCCATTGAAGCAAAACCTCTACCTGATGTTTGGTTAGATGAACCCGAAGCTGATGACAATGAACCACAATTCAATAACCCATCTGCCAAAAATTCAGTTCCTACTAATGACGATTGGTTAGAATCAATGATTGAATCTACTTACAACAACGAATCAGAAGCAGAACTTTTGCAGCAAGAATCAGGTACAACTGAGTCAAATCAAATCGAGCCAGAATCGGAGTTATTTACGGCACAATGGTTAGATGAGTCAGAAGAAGTATCATCAACCCAAGCTATTCAAAAAGAGCTTCAAACCTTACAACAGCAAAAAGAAGCTTTAACTACAGAAATCATTTTATTAAAACAACAAAAATCCCAAATTCTTTCCCAACAGGTTCGAGATGTACAAGAAATGATGGGAAAAATGGTTGAAGAAGGAATTCGAGAACTCAAAGAACGCAAAAACGCTTTACAAATCGAAATAGACAAATTAGAGCGTCGTCGAGAGAGAATTCGCCAAGAAATGCGGACTAATTTTGCTGGCGTATCTCAAGATTTAGCAATTAGAGTCCAAGGTTTTAAAGATTATTTGGTTGGTAGTTTACAAGATCTGGCTGCTGCTGCCGAACAGTTAGAATTACCAAAGTTAGATGCCAAAGCACCACTATCCCAACCCCGAGAAACTAGACCAGAAGCCAGACAAAAAGAATCAACCACACCAAACGAACAACCACTACAACCTCAATTCACCGAACAAGCATTTACTCAACAAACTAAAGCAATTCGTAAACTCTTAGAGCAATATCGCAGTCGTCCTGATTATTATGGTCCTCCTTGGCAATTAAGACGAACTTTTGAGCCAATTCATGCCGAAAGAGTCCAAAATTGGTTTTTCAACCAAGGAGGCAGAGGCGCGATTAAAACAATGGGAAGCCGTCTCCAAAATATTCTGATTGCTTCAGCAGTAATGTCTGTATTACATCAGCTTTATCGCGATCGCTGTGTTACTTTAGTTTTAGTGAATACTCCAGAACGATTGGGAGAATGGCGCAGAGGTTTACAGGATTGTTTGGGTATCTCTCGTACTGATTTTGGTACTAATCGCGGAGTAGTGATCTTTGAATCACCTGAAGTATTGGCACAGCGAGCAGAACGTTTACTCAAAGATAAGTTGCTACCTTTGATTATTATTGACGAAACCGAAGATCAAATCAGTCTTTCTTTACTACAATTTCCTCTGTGGCTGGCTTTTGCTCCCGATCCTCAATCTCAATCTTCTAGCAATACTTATTTGTATTAAATTGATTGATTTGTTTATGCCTCAAACTTTTCATAAGCAGCGACAATTTTTTGTACCAAAGGATGACGAATTACATCAGCTTGAGAAAGATAACAAAACGCAATTCCTTCGACAAATTTAAGAATTTTACTAGCGACAATTAAACCTGAATCTTGATGAGAAGGTAAATCAGTCTGGGTAATGTCTCCTGTTACCACCATTTTTGAGCCAAATCCTAAACGAGTTAAGACCATTTTTAACTGAGAAGGAGTAGTATTTTGTGCCTCATCTACAATGACAAAAGCATTAGATAAAGTACGTCCTCGCATATAAGCTAAAGGGGCAACTTCAATTTTTCCTCTTTCCATTAAATCGGGAATTTTTTCTGGATCGATAAATTCGTATAAAGAGTCGTATAAAGGACGTAAAAAAGGATTAACTTTTTGTTGTAAATCTCCAGGCAAAAAACCTAATCTTTCTCCAGCTTCTACGGCTGGACGTGTTAAAATAATGCGATCGCATTCGTCTTTTAATAAGGCTTGTACGGCAAGTACTGCTGCTAAAAAAGTTTTCCCTGTCCCTGCTGGTCCAATACCAAAAGTAATATCATGGTTTTGGATTGCTTTGACGTATTGTCTTTGTTTGAAAGTTTTTGCTCTAATTAATTCTCCTCTCCGAGTACGAGCCAGAATATTACTTTGCAGTTCTTGATATTCTTCTGTAAGCCCTGTATCTACTGCCTGAAAAGCTGTCATGAGATCGGCTTCTGAAATAGTTTTTCCTTCTTCCCAAAGATGTTTGAGAGACTGCACTATTTGAGCGCAACGTGCTACGGCTTTTTCTCTTCCCAACAAAATTAAGTCCTGTCCTCGTAATACGGTTTGTACTCCTGTATGCCGAGATAGTAATTTCAAATTTTCTTCTTTGCTTCCAGCTAAAGCGATCGCACTTTCATGGTTGGGTAAAGAAATAGTTTGGGAAGTTTCTGTCATTACAGTTTTTTAGTTACCAATTAAACAGTGTAATTTCTAGGTTACAAAATTTCTTGGTTAGAAAGACAATAGTTTTAAAATTGAATCTTGATACTTATTAATAAATAAAACTTGTAGTTAACCCTAAATTTGATTGGAATTTTCATTGTAAAGATTAAAAAAATCTTAAGAAAAATCCGAGAATAATTGTCAATAAATCACGAATTAATCAGTGTTCTGGACCCTGGTTACTTATTGAGAATCGTGTTTCAATAAGAAAAGGTATAATGGGTATTTTATAAGCTTTTTTAAAATTTAACTTTTCTTTACATCAAGCAAAAGATGATTTAGTCGACTATTAAGGCTAACAAAGAATTTTTTCCTTAATTAAACTTCAAAATTTAGTTTACATAAGAGCGAATTACGTTTTTGCGGATACTTGACAAAAAACCACAAAGAGAAATCTTAACTAATACCAATTTTTTTAACTCTTAAGACTTGATTGCTTGTCCGATCAATTATCAACCACTGTAATCAAAAAGTTTTACAGACAAGCTACGATAACAATTGAAAAATTATCTAGTTGGTATAACAAAATCTCGATTTATCATGGAGAAAAACAGGGTTGTTAGTGGTAGCAAATGAAGTGTCCTAGATGTGAATCGAGTTCATATCATAAAAATGGTCGGATCAAAGGTAAACAGCGTTATTTGTGCAAAGTCTGCGGGAGACAGTTTTTATTACCAGTCCCTGCATCAAACCATGATTATTGTAAAACTATTAATTCTCAAATTTTAAAATCTACTCAACTTCTTCCTTCTTCCACTGCAAAAATCGGCATTGCTATCTTATTAATTGATGCAGAAAATATTCGATTAGATTTAGCAACAGAAAAGTTTTTACAAGAAATTAGTGAACTACCATTACAGGTAAAAATTGCTTTTGCTAACTGGCGTAATTCTAGTATGGCAAAAAGAGATTCAGAACTTCACGACCGCGGTTATCAATTAATTCATGTTCCTGAAGGTTCTAATAGTGCGGATGGCAAAATGATCGCGATCGGTTCATCAATTTTTTTACAATATCCTGAAACAAAAGAAGTTTTTATTTGTTCTAACGATCTAATTTTTACTCATCTTTGTACCGAGTTACAAAATCGAGGTTTAATTATCCATCGGGTGTATCGAGAAAATCATTGTCTACAAGTTGAACATCGTCATACTAATACGGTAAGTTCTTACTCATTTGAGTTTAATAGTTCCGTCCCTTCTTTAGAAAAGTTAATGACATCTCTAGAAGAAATTATGAATTGGAAGTATGCGACAATTACGGAAATGCAAGATAAATTGTCTAACTTAACAGCTTTGTGGCAAGAACGAAAAAAAAATCCCTTACAGTTTTTATTTGACTCAAAATTAAACTTTGAGCAAGAGCATAAATTGGTTCAAATAGAGCAACCTCAAACTATTCTTTCTCAGCAACAACTCGAACAAGCAATTATTACTATTATTCAACAACATCAAAGTCTTACTCCCGCGCAAGAAGTTAGTATCGCCATGGTTAGTAACGAATTAAAAAAAAAATATGGAGAAAGTGGCAGTCAAATTGTAAAACGATTAAAATTAAAACCAAGTTTTACGAAATTCATCCAGTCTTCTCAGTTATTTGCTACACAAACAATGGGGAAAACTTACAAAATTATTTTACAAAATCAAGAAAAACCAGAATTTCATAATCCTCAATGGTTAGAGAAAGCTTTACTCAAGATTTTGCAAGAATTACTCCAAAAATCTCAATCAAGCTGTATTCATATTTCACGTTTGAGTGACGAATTTAAAAAACAATACGGGCTACCAACTTCAACAATTTTAAAACAATTAAAATTGAAGAATTCTTTTCTTGCTTTTCTCCAATCTTGTTCTGTATTTAAAATAGAAAAGATCGATAAAGTTTATCATGTAGCGATCGCTTCAATAGGAAAATAAAGAAAAATTATCCAAATAATCTTAATTTTTAAACTGAAAACTGAGATTTCTAGTTTTTTAGTAGCAAAAGCTTCGTTTCAGGAAGATATTTGAGATTGTTTTTGCTCTTTTTACTGATAGCCTTATTCTGAATATTTTTTTATCTTTATAGTTTTATAGAATTAACAAAGTTTCCGTACAATTTTCGATTTAAGTCCATATCATTGATTGTTTTTCCGCAAAAATACGCAGGAATAAGAGCTTGTTTTCAGTGTATTCTCTGAAGTATTGAAGCAATTTTTGAAAAATTTTGCCATAAAATATAAATTTATTTTTTTTACTTGCTTATGATTCGTATTTTGATAGTAGACGATCAAAAATTCTCTAGAGAAACAGTACGGAATATTTTGGAAGCTGAATCTGATTTTGAAGTAATTGGTGAAGCTGATAATGGATTTAAAGGAATTGAATCTGTAGAAAAACTCAAACCAGATCTGGCTTTGGTTGATTTAGAAATGCCCGAAATGGATGGATTTACCCTGACACGGCTGATTCGTCAGCGTTTTCCAGAAACCAAAGTTTTGATTTTAAGCAGTAAGGACGACGAAAATAGCATTAATCGTGCGGTACAAACAGGAGCAAGTGGATATTTATTAAAAAGTAATTCTTGGGAAGAAATAGTCGAAGCCATACGATATGTTCAAAGAGGTTATTTTCAACTTAGTCCGGGTTTATTTGAAAAACTAATTTTTTATTTGATGAATAATAAAGAAAGCACTTCAAATCAACTCATGGATTTGGAGGAAAAGTTTAATAGCTATTTTAATAGTTTAGAACAAGAAATTATTTTTAAAAATGAACTTAATCGTAATCAACTTTTAGAGGAAATTGAAGGACAAATCAACCAAATCAAAACTGAGTTTGAAGCAGGACTAAAAACGTTTCAAAAAAAAGTAACTCAGCAGGTACAGACGGGCTTAGATGTTTTTATTAGGCAATATCAACCTAGTCAATCGGAGCGAAAAATTTTTGAAAATGAAATTCAGCAATATAGTAAACAACAAGTATTGATTAATCATCAATTGCTGAGTACAAAACAATCCGTAACCAAAATAGAGCAGCAAATAAAATTAATAATTTACGGCTTAATTTTTTTGTTTATAAATTTTATTACTTTGGCTGTTTTTAGCAATTTAAATAATTAAATATATTTTTGAGATAGCTTAAATACAGCTTTATAAAAATAATAAAAATAGCATAATTTTTAGATTAATAATTGCACAAATTTCAACCAACATTGCAATCAATAAAAATCTAAATGGAGTAGAACTTGGTGTTATTTTGATACAATAAGCTTACTTTCTGGGAAACTACGCTCAAGTATCAATGACAGAAAAAATAATTACCTCATCAGAACAACCGCTATTAGAACCAGGAACTTTATGGACTAAAATAGTTCAACAGACTGAGTATGCTCGTAACTGTGGTGCTTTGCAGTCGATTGAAACCGATTATCAATTTATTAAACAACATGGGATTGATTTTTTAGTTCGTACTTTAGCGAATTTAAAGAGAAAAGAACAAGCCAAACAAAAACAAAAAACAAACAAAAATTTTAATCCCTTTTTACCTTATGAACAAGATTTATTTGTCTGCGATCTTTCTCCTACTCATCTTTGTTTATTAAATAAATTCAATGTTGTCGCTCATCATTTATTAGTTGTTACTCGTGCTTTTGAAGCCCAAGAAAATTTACTTAATTTACAAGATTTTGTAGCCTTGTGGACTTGTCTCACAGAAATTGATGGTTTAGCCTTTTATAATGGTGGTCAAGTTGCGGGAGCTTCTCAACCCCATAAACATCTACAACTCGTACCTTTACCCTTTATTCCCCATCACTCTCATTTACCGATAGAACCAGTCTTAGCTAGTGCTGTCTTCAATGGTGCCATAGGGACAATTCCCCATTTTCCCTTTCATCATGCGATCGCTTCATTAGAGATTGCGCCTCATTGTTCTGTTACAGAAGCAGCCCACATCCTCTTAGAATCTTACTATACCTTGCTTAAGACCGTTGGGTTTACGGTAGAACCCGAGCAAATCCTTCAACCATGTGCTTATAATTTACTTGCAACCCGTCAATGGATATTACTCATTCCGCGATCGCAAGAAGCTTTTCAATCAATTGCCGTTAATTCCCTAGGTTTTGCTGGCTCTTTATTTGTCCGAGACTACCAACAAATGCAACTGTTAAAAGAATTAACTCCGCTCACAGTCTTGACGCAAGTTGCTTATCCTCTATAAACCTAAAATTACTCTGGCAATATTAAAATAAATTAGCACGCCTAAAACATCTACAGCCGTAGTAATAAAAGGAGCAGACATCAAAGCGGGATCTAGCTTGAGAGAACGAAATAAAAAAGGTAAAGCTGAACCTGCTAACGAAGCGAGAAGAGCGATCGCAACTAAACTAATTCCCACCGCTAGAGAAACAAAGAAATTTCCCTGTAACCAATAAGCCCAAACTGTAGCTACAACTCCCAGAATTCCCCCGAGTAAAATACCTGCTAAAGCTTCTCGAAAGATCACTTTGCCTGGTCCTAAATCTGTAATTTCTTCGGTATTCAAACCACGAATTACTACCGTAGAAGACTGCGCCCCTACATTACCACCCGTACCAGTCAATAAAGGAATAAAGGCTGCTAAAGTGACAACCTGTTGAAGCAGTTCTTCTTGAGAACGAATAATCGTACCTGTAACTGTATTCGTAATTAATAAAACAAATAACCAAACTACTCTGCGACGAGCAACTGTAATTAAATTGGTCTGGAAATAATTATCTCGGTCTGATTGTACCCCACCCAAAGCATAAATATCTTCGGTCGCTTCCTGTTCCAAAATATCAATCACATCATCAACTGTCACTACTCCCACTAAGCGATCTTCTCGATCTACCACAGGAACAGCTAAAAGGTCGTATCTTTGAATAGTTCTAGCTACTTCTTCTTGATCCGTATCCGTATGAACCGAAACCACATCACGAGTCATAATTTCACCTAGAGTTTTTTCGGTTGAAGCAATGACTAAATCTCGCAGAGATACAATTCCAGTCAAATGACGTGAAGCATCTGTAACATAAAGATAATAAATAACTTCCGAAGCATTAGCTAAAGAACGAATTCTCTCTAAAGTTTCACTAACTGTTAAACTCTCCTTTAAAGAAATATACTCAGGGGTCATAATTCGCCCTGCGGTATCCTCTTCATAACCGAGTAACAAAGCTGTTGCTTGACGTTCCCCAGGACTTAATTGGGCGACAAGACGACGAACTACCTTGGCAGGAAGTTCATCAAATAATCTCGCACGGTCATCAGGAGACATTTTGTCAACAATATCTAGTACTTCCTGACGTTTAAACTCTTGAATTAAAGCTTGTTGTACAGCAGAATCTAAATATTCATAAACTTCAATCGCTTCAGCTTTGGATAATAATCGAAAAGCAATTACTTGCATCGACTCAGGCAAACCTTCAATCGCCTCAGCAATATCTACAGGTTTGACCGGAACTAATAAAGCTTTTGCTCCTTCTAAATTACCTTGATTGAGTAATAATTCTAATTGGCTGCGAACAAGCTGCCGTAACTCGTTGTGTTTGGTTCCATTTGCTGTCATAGACCTCCCCTTGATCTAAGTTAAATATTTTTTAAAATAGGGTTTTTATCCTCATCTCTAGTTTTGAAGTTGAACAAGTTATCAATTTGCATTTTTTAACATTGTCCTCTATCTTTGCATTCTTTAGTAAGCTCAAGCTGTGTTAACCTACTAGAAAAAGAGTTTTTTTCGGTACAGCGTTTGTTTCAATTGGTTATGAGCTTTCTGCTATGGGTATTGGCAAGGTTGTTTCCGAACTCTATTAATCTGATAAATACTTCTGATTGAGGAGACAATCTATGTCAATTTATGTTGGTAATATTCCTTATGAGGTTACTCAAGAAGACCTCTCTAGTATTTTTGCTGAATATGGGACTGTGACACGAGTTTATTTACCATTAGATCGTGAAACTGGTCGGATGCGTGGTTTTGGCTTTGTAGAAATGTCAAGCGAGACAGAAGAAGATCAGGCGATTGAAACGTTAGATGGTGCAGAGTGGATGGGCAGAGAATTACGAGTTAATAAAGCTCGTCCTAAAGAAAACAATAACGACCGCAATTATTCTGGTGGTAATCGTCGCAGTAATAATTTCGCTCGCAATTATTAAAGCCCAGTTCTTTCATCTTTAATTAAATAAGACTCAGCTATTCTGCTTGGGTCTTATTTTTTTTGTAGTTAAATTTACTGAAAACTTTACAAGATTTTTATAGAACTTTCAGATTGTTTTAGTTATTTTACTTAAAAAACAGTATTTTTCAGGACAAGTTTTGACAATAAAATTTAGTTTAAATAACATAAATAAGTGTAGTTTCGGTTTGTATTAACTGGCAAAATTATTAAATTTGTAAAGGAAGAAACCTTAAGAAAAACTTAAATAAATATAAAATCAAAATACAAATATTAATCAAATTATTTGAGGATAAGTTGTGTCAACTAAATCCAGATTGAGTTAAATTGACGATGTCCACAGACTGGACAATCCTTTACCAAACAGAAAATTCAAGTTATCAGTGTACTGTTTTTTTGCTGCTTGGGATGATTAGCTTCCGTAATAAAAACAATAAGGTTAAGCTCGATGATGAAAACAAATGAGATTAATAATTGGTTGCAGTCAGGGTTGTCTCAACAGTTAACTACCATCAAATTGTTTCAATTATTGCTCGAATATTCACCAGTTGCGATCGCAATCCTTGATCGTCAAATGTGTTATTTAGCAGCTACTGAAAAATGGTTGCAAGATTATCGACTCGAACAACATGAGCTGATTGGTCGTTCTCATTATGAAGTTTTTCCTGAAGTTTCTGAGTATTGGCAAGAAATCTATCAACGTTGTCTAGCTGGTGCTACAGAGCAAAGAAGTGAAGATTTAATCGAACATAGTGATGGCAGAATTGATTGGTTGAAATGGGAGATTTCTCCTTGGTATGAAGATTCTGGAGAAGTTGGTGGGATTATTATTGTTACAGAATTAATTACTCAAGTTAGACAACTCGAAACTTTTTTTAATCTCGCTTCAGATTTATTGTGCATTATTGGGATGGATGGCAATTTTAAGCAAATCAATCCTGCCATTACCAAAATTCTTGGTTATACTCAAACTGAACTGATTGGACAATCTTTTCTTAATTTAGTCCATCCTCAAGACCAAATTAAAACTCTGGAAGAATTAGCCAAATTAGTTACAGGTAAAGCCATTACGCGCTGGAAAAATCGCTGTCTTTGTCAGGATGGTTATTATAAATGTCTAGAGTGGCAAATTGCTTCAACTAATCAACTAGGGTTAATTTATGCGATCGCTCGTGATGATTCTCAATCTCAGCAATTAAGCGAACAACTGGCTTGGCAAACTACTCATGACTTACTAACAGGATTATACAATCTTCAGGGGTTAGAACAAAAAGTGATTGAAGCGATCTCTCTGTGTCAGACTATTGCACAACCAGCAGTTTTTTGTTATTTAGATCTAGACCGATTTCGCTTAATTAAAGATCTGTGCGGTCATGTCATGGGAGATCGAATTTTATGTCAGATCGCTAATATTTTAAAACAACAAGTTAATCCTCAAGATAGTTTGGCTCGGATTGGTGGAGATGAGTTTGGTATTTTATTGTCTAACTCCTCTTTAGAACAAGCAGAAATTATTGCCAATACTATTAGACAACTAATTCAAGAATTTCGCTTTCAATGGCAAAACAAAACCTTTACGATTGGAGCTAGTATTGGTCTAGTAGCCATTGATGAAAGTAGTCGTGATTTTAGTCATCTTTTATGTTTAGCGGATACAGCTTGTCATGCAGCTAAACAAAGAGGACGCAATTGTATCAGGGTTTATCGTGCTGATGATGAAGAATTAAATCGACAAAGAGACGAGAAACAATGGATTTCCCATTTAATTAGTGCGCTAGAAGAAGACCGATTTGTTTTATACAGTCAGAAAATCGTTTCTTTAAAAGAAAAAAACCTTAACCATTACGAAATTTTATTACGTTTGTTGGATGAAAAAGGTAATTTAATTTCCCCAATGGTATTTATGCCCGCAGCGGAAAATTATGATTTGATGCCAGCAATTGATCGCTGGGTCATTAAAAACTTTTTTCTCAATTATTCCGCTCATTGTCAAAAGCAAGCTACTGAAGAAATTTCTACGACCATGTATACAATCAATTTATCAGGAGCAAGTTTAAATAGCGATCGCTTTTTTGAGTTTTTAAAACAACAGTTAGCAATCTATCCCATTGCACCTCAAAATATCTGTTTTGAAATTACTGAAACTGTAGCTATTTCTAATCTTCACATCGTAGCTCAGTTTATCCGCGAGTTAAAGCAATTAGGCTGTTTATTTGCTTTGGATGATTTTGGTAGTGGCATGAGTTCTCTAGCTTATCTTAAGAATTTACCAGTAGATTACTTGAAAATAGATGGCAGTTTTGTCAGAAATATTATCAACGATCCAATCGATTGCGCTACGGTAGAATGTTTAAGCAAAATTAGTAATGTTATGAACATTAAAACAATTGCTGAATTTGTTGAAAATCAACAGATTTTTACTAAATTGCAAGAACTAGGTATTGACTACGCTCAGGGTTATGGGATTGGTAAACCATTACCTCTTTGCTTTAAAAATAATTAGTTGTTTTACTTAATACAAGCCGTGATTGCTCCATAACCAATGCTATCTATCTAATTTATCAATAGTATGTATATTAAAATACTAATGATAAAAATCCATTCCTAAGCAACAAGGATTAATGGTTTTATTTATAGTTGTTTAAGCTAAATTTTATAAAAAACTGGATTAAAATAGCTATTCTATTTTTGCATTGTGAACAGTACCATGTCGATGATAGAAAGGGCTTGCGTTCACTTCGACTAATTAATCTTAAAAAATAATTAAACAGATCAAATATCACAAATCAAATCAAAACTTTGTGTCATTATAAAAGCCAAGAACTAAGAAATAAATAGCTTTATTTTTTACAGATAATTTTCTAAAAATTACTTGTAAAATTATACTTTTAGCTTAATTAGTGAAGTCAGAAAAGCTTAACTAAAAAGCTATGGTTTAACTTGTTGATCTGTAGGAATTCATCAAAAAATAACAGATTAATCCAATTTTTATTAACTTGCAATAGAAGGCAAAGATTGGTTGTAACTATGGCTTATACAATTCCTAATAGTTGTTCTAAATGCGGAATTTGCGTACCAGAATGTCCGACCGGGGCAATTCAATTGGAAGAGGGAGAATATTGGATTGAACCAGGTCTTTGCGATCGCTGTGAAGAGCTTGACAAACCCAAGTGTATTATCTCCTGTCCATTAAATTTACCCGTACCTTTACCGCAGAAAAAAGGTAGATATAAAGCGGAATCGCACCTTGCCACTAGCCCAAGTTTATTCCCAAATGGGCAAAACAACGCTTTAGCTTCAGCAATGGTAGTTTGGGAAGCTTGTAATCTATTAACTAAAGGAATTATTTTGCCCTGGCAAAGTGACTCTCAAGACAAACTTTATTTTGAACGTCCTGTTAAACAGGGTAAAGGCGCGATCGCTTTTTGGCTGACAGAAGATTTTGAGACTCCTTCTCCTTCAACCCTCAATACAAAAGCAGGTTTTACTTCTTTAGAAGCCTTTGATATTCGTGCTGCTTGTTTACATTTAATTTATGCTGCTTATACTACTACCCTCGAAAGACCTTGGGAACAAGTCTTTACGCTCAGTGATAAACAAATTGAAGCTTATTTAGGTTTAGATAAACGCAAAGATCTGAGTAAATCAACCAAACTGACACTGATTAAAACTTTAGTACAACAACCATGCAAAATTATCACGGCAATTGATTGGCCTCAACAGGGCAAAGTTAAGGGTTTTACACTACCCCCTAGCCGTCTTTGGCATTTAGTTGCCACCAAACATCATTTTCAAGAGGATGCCCAAGGTTATAAACATTTAGTTGGGATTACCTTTTCTATTCGTCCAGGTGAATGGGCAAAATATTTTTTAAATAAGCACGCCTACAAAGAACAAACAGCTTTTTATCAATACGGCAGTTTGCCAAAATTTTTACTTAAAACCGTAATGTCGATTTGGCAGCAACATGAAGGTGCAGTACGTCTAATGCTGTGGTTACTATTCAAAACCAAAATCGGACAACAACAACGTATTACGATTCCAACTCTGATGAAAGTTGCCTATGGCAGAGAAAAAGTCAATCAAGCTTCAACTCAAAAAGAAATTAGAAAAAAACTGATCCGCACTTTTGAAAGCGATTTAGAAGTTCTTAATCACTATGGCATTAAAGCCGTGTTCGATCCTGTAACCTATCCCATCGAAATTCAACCTCTGTGGGCAAAGTTAGCCGAACTTCCTGATGATGCAGAAGAAGCATTAGAATTTTGGCTGAATGATGGCAGGAGCGATCGCAGATTAACCGATGCAGCCCCTTCAGGTAAATGGAATCTTTTAATGAAAGCTCGTATTTTAAAATTTGAATTACCACCAGGATGGTCACAACCTCTGACCAAATTAACAACTCAGAAAAAGCGCAAATTAGCTTCTAATTCTTCAGCTAAAACTCAACATAAATTAAATGCTGAACAAATTCAACTTGCTAGAAAAAAACAGGGATATAGTCAAAGAAAGCTGGCGGATTTGATTGGTAAAAGTCAAAGTTGGATTCGAGATTTAGAAAATGGTCGTTTATCGGCTAAATTGGAAGATGAAGAGTTGCTAAGAAAAGTTTTGAATCTAAAAATTTAACAGAATCTGATATAATCTCGCTGAAGCTGAATTCAGTTCGCGCTTTTTTTAATAAATATCGAGTAACCCAGTAGGAGGATTAATTTCTATCCTTCCCGTTTCTAAATCTACAATTGGCACAATTTCTTTCACAAAAGGAATTAAAATTGTTACAGGTTTATTGGATTTTGGTCTGAATTGTTTTCGTTTAGTTTTTCTACTAATTTGCGAAAGATCACGAATAGGTTTTTCTGTTTGGACTGGTTGTTGCTCAAGTCGAACTTCTAATAAATCATTTCCTGCTGTAAAAAGATTGGTTACTACTCCAATTTTTTCACTTGTTTCTTGATGATATACTTCAAGACCAATTAATTCCGAAACATGATACTCATCTTCTGCTAATTCAGGTAAATCATCTTGTTCAACTAAAATTTTAGATCCTTTTAAGGCTTCGGCTGTATCTCGATCTTCTACGCCATCAATAGTAATAATATATAAATTTTTTCCAGCCAAATAACGACCACGGACTAATTCTATTTCTTCAATTTTTCCTGTTTCAGGCTCTTGTAACCAGCGTATTCCTGGTTCTAAAAATCTCTCAGGAAAATCAGAACTAGGATAGACTCTTAATTCTCCTTTTGAGCCTTGGGGTGCAACAATTGTACCAATTTCTAACCAATCATTGCCTAATTCTTGATTGTTCATTTTTCGCTAATTACTAATAACTATTAACTGGTAACTGAGAAGTGTTAACTGTTAAATAGACTTTTTCAACTACTTGAGCTAAAAGTTTCATTGCTTTGATGATTTCAGATTCAGTCGCAGTTAAACTAATCCTGACACATTCATGTTTATGTTGCCAATCTTCTCGTAATCCAGGGAAAAAGGTACTACCAGGAACAACTATTACTCCTACTTCTTTTAATTCTTGATACAATTGCCAATCATTAATAGGTAAATCTTTTAACCACAACCAAGCAAAAATTGCCCCTTCTCCTCGTTTGCCAATAAATTTTGAGTACAGTCTCGCCATAACTGTTCTACTTCTGGCAAAATAACTGGATTACCTGCACTAAGATTAATAAACTCTCTACCATTACTATTTCTCAAAGTTTCGATGATATCCTTCATAATTGCCCGAACTCCAGTCAGTTGGGACATCTGAGTACCGAATTGAGAAAGTGCAGGATTCATAATGCGATCGCTCTTGAAAACAATAGGTCTGGATAATCTATTCTACTGTTGTTGGAGTCCTAGTTGCTATTCAGTATTATCTTAATGTCTTCAAAAACTTCTGACTTTATTTTAGATAAGGACGCGCCATCATAAAACTAGCAATTGATTTGGCATCAATTGGTTCACCAGCTAAAATTGCTGCTTCTAATTCTTCGGGACTCATCAACACTACTTCGATATCTTCATCTTCATCTTGTTGAGGTGGAATTTCTAACTTCTCTAAATCCTGCGCCAAAAAAGCATATATGTATTCATCAGAATAACCAGGTGCCAGAGAAAATTTTCCCAAAGATTTCCAACTACCTGCACGATAACCAGTTTCTTCTTCAATTTCCCGTTTAATTGTTTCTGCCGGATCTTCATGACTTTCTACTGTACCCGCAGGAAATTCCAATAATCTTCCTTGCACAGTAAAACGATATTGTCTAACTAAAACCAACTTTCCTTCTCGGGTAACTGGTACCGCTAAAGCACCTCCTGGGTGACGAATACATTCCCAATTGCCTTCAACTCCATTAGGTAAGCGTAATTTGATCACTTCATAATTAAATTTACGACCTTTACAAAACAGAAGTTGTTCTAAAATTTCTGACGGTTCATTACCTAATGACATATTTAGTTAGGATGCTTTTAATAAAATTGCTCAAGCATATCATACCCGAATGCTTCTAACTGATCACTGGTAACTGAAATTCCCCCTGCATAAAAAAATCATTACCGACATACTTAATAATTGAAAGCAAAAATCAAACTAAACAAACTTTAAAGGTCTAGAACAATGAAAAAAACTGCACTAATCATCTCCACTCTCGCTTTAACTCTCTCTCCTGTAGCTGCCTTTGCCCAACAAGCACAAAGTAATGTTCAAGCTGGTTCAAACCAAGCATTAACTCAAGGCGTAGGTAACCTCACTAACCAAGCAGTCTCCAACGACTTAACTCAAACTCAATTAGATTTGGATGGTTACGGAATTGACCCTCAAATTCAAAATTCTGTACAAGCTGGTCAAAATACTGGTATCACTCAAGGTTATGGTAACGTGACTAACCAAGGTGTAAGCAACAGTGCTGACCAATTCCAAACTGATATCGATATTCCTGTTTATCCTTACTAGTCTAAATTTATATTAATTTCTATCAACTTCTTAAAATTAGGGGTGAGGAGTTACCCCTATACAATTTAGAGAATTTACTACTTGAATCGAGGTCGATTAAAAGTTTTAATAGATTTATCTAGACCTCAAATTACATGACCTTAACTAAATTGTTTCGTTACAAGCAAAGTTAAGGTCATTTATTTTTTGTTTGATTTACCTAGAATTTTGTTAATCATATGTATTAATTGACCTTTTGCCCGATAAAATTTAGAGTTCCAAGCAACTTTTAGTTGGTCAACCAAATTTTATGTCCGATCTACAAGCAGTTAATAACGCAGTAGCTAATTTATACAATACCTATCCTTTTCCACCCGATCCTTTATCAGATCAATTACCGCCTGGATACAATTGGCGATGGAGTTGGACGGCAGCTTATAATTTCTGCACAGGTAAAAAACCATCTCGTCAAAATATTCGCATTCTCGATGCTGGTTGTGGTACAGGTTCTGGTACAGACTATCTCATTCATCTCAATCCTGAAGCAGACATAGTAGCAATTGATTTGAGTGAGAAAGCTTTGGAAGTAGCACAAGAACGTTGTCATCGTTCGGGTGCAATTGCTAATCATGCCAAATCAGTTGAATTTCACCATCTCAAGTTGGAAGAAGTAACCCAGTTACCTGGGGAATTTGATTTTATTAATTGTGTGGGAGTACTGCATCATCTACCCGATCCGATCAAAGGTATTCAAGCCCTAGCTGCCAAATTAGCACCAGGTGGACTACTTCATATTTTTGTCTATGCTGAATTAGGACGCTGGGAAATTGCTTTGATGCAAAAAGCGATCGCTCTTCTGCAAGGAGATAAACGTGGTGATTATCGCGATGGAGTTCAAGTTGGTAGACAAATTTTTGCTTCTCTACCAGAAAATAACCGCATCCTCAAGCAAGAAAAAGAAAGATGGGCATTAGAAAATCATCGGGATGAAGCTTTTGCCGATATGTACGTTCATCCTCAAGAAATTGATTACAATATTGAAACTTTATTTGAGTTAATTGATGCTTCTGGTTTAGAGTTTGTTGGTTTTTCTAATCCAAATTATTGGCAACTTTCCAGACTAATCGGCAATTCTCCAGAACTTTTGGAAAGAAGTCAAACTTTAAGCGATCGGCAAATGTATCGACTCATTGAACTGCTTGACCCCAGTTTAACTCATTACGAATTTTTCTTAGCCCGTCGACCTTTACCTAAAATAGATTGGATTGATGATGAAGTTTTATTATCGGCTATTGCTGAACTTCATCCTTGTATGCAGGGTTGGCCAAGTCGCAATTTCTTTGATTATGATTATCAAATGGTAAACTTATCTGAAGCCGAATACCAATTTATGACTGCTTGCGAGCGACAACATGCTAATGTAAGACAATTAATAACTGATTGTTCGGTAGATTTAAGCTTAGTGCGATCGCTTTGGGCAAGGCAATTAATTATTCTTTCTCCTCAAGAAAAAATCCCAGAAAAATCCTAGCTTAACCATAAAATTCTCCCTTAATCTCCGCTTATTTTTCATTCAGAAAAATTTAATAATTACCACTATCCCATGATATGATTGCAAATGGTCTGAGCTAAACTTGCAGCAACTTAAACTGCTGCCTAGTTTTTAGGTGAAATTGTTATTTCTAACGAAGTTCACCTCCAAATTAAGTTAAAGTTTAGTCTCAGTTAGTAAACTATGGGTCAGTAACCGAGTACGTAACCTTTGTCTAATCAACCACTAGAACCAATGCCAAGACAAGCAAACGAACTGACTCAAACGGATTCTCCTCAAGAGAATTCGATGCAAGAGTATTACCAGCTACAAAAAACGTTGTTGTTGGTAACTCTAGCGCTAATGGCAATTATCTTTCTGCCTGTCTGGTATTTCTATTCCTTAAATACTGCCCTTAATTATCTTTTAGGTGCGTTAGTAGGAGTGGTCTATTTAACATTATTAGCAAGGGATGTTGAACGCCTAGGTCAACAACAACAGCGTCTCGGAGGCAAAGGATTAGCAATCTTTGCTGGCCTAATTATTGTTGCAAGTCAGTGGCAACAATTACACATTCTCCCAGTCTTTTTAGGATTTCTTACCTATAAAGCTGCCATCCTCATTTATACTCTACAAACGGTGTTAGTCACGGCTAACACAGTAGAAGTACGACAAGATGATTAAAGCAAGTTCAAGAAATTCAATCAGATTGGTTGTGTTGATTTTTCAAGCAATCTAGGCAATGGAAATTCTCAATAGTTTGACTTACCCAAATTTATTTACCCTAGCAGAATTGGAAGTTGGCGAACATTTCCTCTGGAAAATCGGTAACTATACAGTTCACGGGCAGGTTTTTCTTGCCTCCTGGCTTGTCATGGGTGTTTTAATCATTGCTTCTCTAGCAGCAACTCGAAACATTCAAAGAGTTCCCAGTGGCATTCAAAATTTTATGGAATATGCCCTGGAATTTATTCGAGATTTAGCGAAAAACCAGCTAGGCGAAAAAGAATATCGTCCTTGGGTGCCCTTTATTGGCACTTTATTTCTGTTTATTTTTGTCTCCAATTGGGGAGGCGCACTCATTCCTTGGAAGTTACTTAAATTACCTTCAGGGGAAATTGCTGCTCCAACCAACGACATCAATACTACAGTTGCCCTAGCATTGCTCACTTCTCTGGCCTATTTTTACGCAGGTTTGAGCAAAAAAGGTTTAGGATACTTTAAGAGGTATATCGAGCCGACTCCGGTTTTGTTACCGATCGCGATTTTAGAAGATTTTACTAAACCTCTATCCCTCAGTTTCCGTCTTTTTGGTAATATCGTTGCTGACGAATTAGTAGTAGCTGTATTTGTGCTGTTAGTTCCCTTATTTGTGCCGTTACCAGTGATGGCATTGGGATTATTTACTAGTGCAATTCAGGCTCTGATCTTTGCTACCTTAGCTGGAGCTTATATACACGAAGCTCTAGAGGGACACGGTGAAGAAGGACATGAGGAATAGCTTTTACCTCATTGATTAACTGATTTTTGGTTGAGTTAATCTAATTCAATTTGCTCAACAACAAAACTTTCTCTAATTAATTTTTTGTAGTTTGTAAATAAAGGTCAATAGAATCATCATGGATATTAACGCTGCTTCTGTTATCGCTGCTGCTTTAGCAATTGGTTTAGCTGCTATCGGTCCTGGTATCGGTCAAGGAAACGCTTCTGGTCAAGCAGTAGCTGGGATTGCTCGTCAGCCCGAAGCTGAAGGAAAAATTCGTGGTACTCTACTTTTAACTTTAGCGTTCATGGAATCTCTTACCATTTACGGCTTGGTAGTTGCTTTAGTACTACTATTTGCTAACCCCTTCGTATAAAATTGCGTAACTGGTTGAGGTGCGAGCGAATCTGCGTCGCGCCTGCCTTCATCCGTATTGGTGTTAATCGCATACAGTCCCAATTCTGATTGGCTTGATAAAAAATGTTTGATTTTGATGCGACTCTGCCTTTGATGGCAGTGCAATTCTTAGTTTTAACCTTTGTGTTAAACGCAGTTTTCTATAAACCCCTGACTAAGGTACTAGACGAGCGAGATGATTATGTTCGCAAGAACGAAATTGAAGCTCGCGAACGTTTGTCTAAAGCGGAGCAAATAGTCAAAGAATACGAGAAGCAAATAGCTCAAGCTCGTCGAGAGTCTCAAGTTATTTTAGAAAAAGCTCAAGCAGAAGCAAAAGAAATTATTGCTCAAAAAACTGCTGAAGCTCAAAAACAAGTTCAGGCAGAACGAGAAAAAGCTGCTCAAGAGATTCAACAACAAAAAGCAGCAGCCTTAACGAGCTTAGAACAAGAAGTAGACGTTCTCTCTCGCCAAATCCTAGAAAAACTTCTCGGACCAGAGCTAGTTAAATCATAGCCTAGGGGACTAGAAAAAATCTGAAGTAAAGCAAGAACTAGGTATGATAGAAACTTTATTTTTTTTAACAGAAGCACATTCAGAGGCTGAGGGTGGTTTTGGGTTAAACTTCGATATTTTGGAATCTAACCTAATCAACCTCTTAATTTTGGCTGGCGTACTGTTTTACTACGGTAGTAAAATAGTAGGCAACATTTTAAGTGAACGAAAAAATAAAATAGCCCAAAAAATTGGGGAAGCAGAAGAAAAGCAACGGAAAGCTGCTCAAGCTCTAGCCCAAGAACAAGAAAAACTTGCTCAAGCTAAATCTACAGCTAGCAAAATTATTTCTGAAGCCGAAGCTAATGCTCAAAAAGCCAAACAAGCGATTCTGGCTCAAGGAGAAAAAGAAGTTGAGCGAATCAAAGCTATGGCAGTAGCGGATTTAAATTCTGAACAAGACAGGGCAATCGCTGAATTAAAGCAAAGAATTACAGCTTTAGCTCTCGGACGAGTAGAAAATCAATTGGGAGAGTTTCTCAATGATGAAACTCAACATCAACTCATAGACCGTAGTATTGCTCGACTGGGAGGATCATAATGAGTGAAGCTTTAATTAGTAGCGAAATTGCCGAACCTTATGCTCAAGCTTTGATGTCTGTAGCTCAACAAAATAATCTTACTGAGCAGTTTGGCGACAGTTTCCGTCAATTAATTAGCTTGATGGAAGAATCTGAAGAATTTAGTGCTTTTGTTGCCAATCCAATTATCAAAGCAGAAGATAAAAAAAGTGTGCTACGCAGAGTAATGGGAGATAGCGCAAATCCATATTTAATCAACTTTTTGATGTTGTTGATTGATAAACGTCGCATTATCTTTCTGAAGCAAGTAGCAGAGCAATATCTCAGTTTATTGCGGAAATTAAATCAAACTGTTTTAGCAGAAGCTATAGCTGCCAAAGAACTTACAGATTCACAAAAACAAGCAGTTATTGATCGCGTCAAGGAAATTTCTAAGGCTCAGAATGTTGAGTTAAAAACTAGCGTCGATCCTAGTTTAATTGGTGGAGTTATCATCAAAATAGGCTCTCAAGTTATTGATGCTAGTTTACGTGGACAACTACGTCGAATCAGCATGAGTTTAAACAGTTAGCAGTATATAGCGAATAACTGATAATAAAAAACAAACAGCAAAGAACTATCAACAAGTAACGAGAGAATATGGTAAGCATCAGACCAGACGAAATTAGCAGCATTATTCGCCAACAGATTGAATCCTACGATCAAGAAGTTCAAATTTCTAACGTTGGTACTGTCCTCCAGGTAGGGGATGGTATCGCTAGGATTTACGGTCTGGAGCAAGCAATGGCAGGGGAACTTCTAGAATTTGAAGATGGTACAGTAGGTATCGCTCTTAACCTAGAAGAAGATAACGTGGGTGCCGTATTAATGGGAGACGGTCGCGATATCCAAGAAGGTAGTACAGTTAAAGCAACTGGTAAAATTGCTTCTATTCCAGTAGGAGAAGCTATGATTGGAAGAGTAGTTGATGCTTTAGCTCGTCCTATCGATGGCAAAGGAGATATTAATACTGGTGAAACTCGTTTGATCGAATCAATGGCACCAGGGATCATTGCTCGAAAATCAGTCTGTGAACCCCTACAAACAGGGATTACCGCTATCGACGCAATGATTCCAGTTGGTCGCGGTCAACGGGAGTTAATTATTGGCGATCGCCAAACAGGAAAAACTGCTGTAGCAGTAGACACCATCATTAACCAGAAATCAGAAGATGTAATTTGTGTTTATATTGCGATCGGTCAAAAAGCATCTACTGTAGCTCAGGTAATTAATACTTTAGAAGAAAAAGGTGCGATGGCTTATACGATCGTAGTAGCTGCAAATGCTAACGATCCTGCTACTCTTCAGTACCTCGCTCCTTATACTGGTGCTACGATCGCTGAATACTTCATGTACAAAGGCAAGCACACTTTAGTAATCTACGATGACTTGTCTAAACAAGCTCAAGCTTATCGTCAGATGGCATTATTGCTCCGTCGTCCACCAGGACGTGAAGCTTATCCTGGAGACGTTTTCTATCTCCACTCTCGTCTTTTAGAACGTGCTGCTAAACTCAGCGATGAATTAGGTGGTGGTAGTATGACTGCACTACCAATTATCGAAACTCAAGCTGGTGACGTTTCTGCTTACATTCCTACCAACGTAATTTCTATTACTGACGGTCAAATCTTCCTTTCTTCTGATTTGTTTAACGCTGGTTTCCGTCCTGCGATTAACGCTGGTATTTCTGTCAGTAGGGTAGGTTCTGCTGCTCAAACCAAAGCTATGAAACAAGTAGCTGGTAAACTGAAATTAGAATTGGCTCAGTTTGCAGAATTAGAAGCATTTGCTCAGTTTGCTTCTGATTTGGATGCTGCCACTCAAGCTCAGTTAGCTCGCGGACAACGTTTACGGGAAGTTCTCAAACAACCCCAAAACTCTCCTCTTTCTGTAGCTGAACAAGTAGCTACTGTATATGCTGGTTTAAATGGCTATCTTGACGATCTGCCTGTCAATAAAGTTACTGCTTTTGCTAAAGGATTAAGAGATTATCTGAGCAATAGCAAACCAAAATATGGAGAAATCATTGGTTCTGAGAAGAAATTGACTGATGAAGCTGAAAATCTTCTCAAAGAAGCTATCTCCGAATACAAGCAAACTTTCTTAGCAGCAGCTTAGAATCAGTTATCACTAACCCCGTAGAGGCAAGGCAGTGCCTTGCCCGTACACTAGTTATCGGTAGAGATGCGAACTATTGTGTCTTGACCCTTACTGGTTACTTGTCGTCGGATATTGTAATTAATTAATAATTACCGTTTAAAGAAATGCCTAATTTAAAAGCTATTCGCGATCGCATTCAATCAGTTAAAAACACCAAGAAAATTACTGAAGCTATGCGCTTGGTGGCAGCAGCTAAGGTACGTCGCGCCCAAGAACAAGTTACAGCGACTCGTCCTTTTGCAGACAATTTAGCACAGGTTCTCTATAACTTACAAGGAAGATTAAAATTTGAAGATGTTGACTTACCTTTATTTAAGCAAAGAGAAGTCAACAAAGTAGGATTGTTAGTGGTTACTGGCGATCGCGGTCTTTGTGGTGGTTATAATGCTAACGTGATCCGTCGTGCTGAACAAAGAGCCAAAGAACTCAAAGCAGAAGGAATTGATTATACTTTTGTGATCGTAGGGCGTAAAGCTGCTCAATATTTCCAAAATCGTAACGCACCAATTGATCGCAAATTCAGTGGTTTAGAGCAGATTCCTACCGCAGCAGAAGCATCCCAAATTGCTGATGAATTGTTATCTTTGTTTTTGTCGGAAACTGTAGATCGAGTTGAGTTGATCTATACTAAATTCGTTTCTTTGATTAGTTCTCGTCCAGTTGTACAAACTTTATTACCTTTGACAACTCAAGGTTTAGAAGTCAAAGATGATGAAATCTTTCGTCTGACTACTCGCGGTGGTGAATTCCAAGTAGAACGGGAAAAAGTTACTACCGAAGTATCTGCTTTTCCTCAAGATATGATCTTTGAACAAGACCCCGTTCAAATTTTGGATTCTCTGTTACCGCTTTATCTGAATAATCAATTGTTACGAGCATTACAAGAATCAGCAGCTAGTGAATTAGCAGCAAGAATGACTGCGATGAATAACGCTAGTGATAATGCTTCTGATTTGATTGGGACATTGACTCTTTCTTATAACAAAGCTAGACAAGCAGCAATTACTCAAGAACTCTTAGAAGTGGTTGCTGGTGCTAATGCTCTGTAATCTGCTTAAAATTTAAATCAGATCGATCCCTTCTAGTTACAGAGGGGATTATTTTTTATTGGAAAGCTATAGTCATTTTATAGTTGTTTCAAATAAGAATGAAACATTTTTTGGGCTGAAATTCTATCATAGCAAGACGAAATTGTCTCACTCTAAATTTAAATGACTATAAACTTTGGACTAAAAGTTAACAGTTTTGTAATTTGTATCGTATTTAAATTAAAAGCTCAGTAATTTATTTATTTTGTGAAGAAAATAAACTTTTATAAGTCAGCCAACTAAAACCTACAATCATCAAAACAAACCATTTTTTATGTTTATTGAGCATTTTTTCAGTGCCATCATCAACAAATTCAGTTTTTTTTCTTTCTTCATCAAAATCTTTTTGTAAAGAATTAATAATACTGGGTTTGGTTACGGTTAAAGATAAGGCGGATGGTAAAAAATTAAACTGTGTAACTGCAATCGTTATGATAATTATTTGTATCATAAAATTTGAAAATAACTATTAAAGTTGATTTCGGCGAAGATACCAAGCTCGAACTAATCGAATTTCCTCATAGCTATAATTATCTCCAAGAGCTTCTTTGAGAGTTTTTAATGAATCAGTGCCAATTTTTTCTAAAGTTTGAGTGATTATTTTTTGCTTTTCTGGAGCGACTAGTTTATTAATTGCTACTGGTTGATTTAGTTCAATTAGTTCACTAAGATGTTGATTAACTGTACTAACAGCTAAACTTCTTTGGGCTGCAATTTCTCTGACCGTTAATCCTCGATGATGTAGCTGGAGAGTAGTCATTTGGCTGCGGGAAGGTAAAGGAATTGGTAATTGTTGTTGCTGACAAAAAGTTCTGATCAAAGAAATAAACTCTTCTCCATATTGTTGAAGTTTATAATCATTAACTCCAGAAATTGAAGCAAATGCTTCTAAAGTTTGAGGTTGCAACTGTGCCATTAGTTTTAAACTAGAATCGGCAAAAATAATATAAGGAGGAACAGAATGAAGATCGGCTATTTGTTTGCGTAATTTTTTTAATTGTTCATACAGAATTTCTCTTTCAGCTTGATAAGGATTATTTTTAGGTTTTGTCTGAGAGTTTGCCTTATTTTTAACAGCAATTTCTACAGTGCGCTGTTTGCGTAAAATTTCCCAACTGCGTTTATTTAACTTCAAAATTCGATAGCCGTCATTACTTTGCCCAACTAAACCTTGATTGAGTAAAGATCGAGCTAACATTTTCCATTCATCTTCAGTTTTATCTTTACCAATACCGTAAGTAGAAAGTAAATGATGTCCGTATTGTTCTACTTTCTTTTTGCGCGAACCTCTTAACACTTCAATAATATGTATCATGCCAAATTTTTCTTGGCAACGAGCCACACAAGAAAGAAATTTTTGCGCTTCGATAGTCCAATCTTCTAAAGGATGAGGATTCAAACAATTATCACATTGACCACAATTACCTGAAAATCTTTCACCAAAATAACGTAACAGAATAGTTCGACGACAATCTATTCCTTCTGCATAATCGATTACTTGATTTAACTGTTGGCGAGCGATTCTTTGTTCTTGTTCGTCGGTTTTTTGTTCAATTAAATAATCAATTTTTTTCCAATCACCCATACTAAAAAATAGAATCGATTTAGCTGCTTCTCCATCTCTTCCTGCTCTACCAGATTCTTGATAGAAATTTTCTAAACTTCGGGGTAAATCGTAATGAAAAACAAAGCGAACATCGGATTTATTAATACCCATTCCAAAGGCAATTGTTGCTACTATTACTTGTACATCATCTCGTAAAAAACGAGTTTGATTAATAGTTCTTTTTTCGTCAGTCATCCCTGCATGATAAGGTAAAGCTTTGATCCCATCTTGTTGAAGTTTGTAAGCAATTTCTTCGACATTACGACGACTTAGACAATAAATTATTCCTGCACCAGATTGAGAACGAATTTCTTGGAGAAGCTGATGATAACTTCTTTGTTGTTTTGGTTGTACTTGATAATGAATATTGAGACGATTGAAACTATTAAGATGAACTGAAGGATTTTGTAAACCTAATTGTTCGACAATATCTTGTTGAACTCGCTTAGTTGCTGTGGCTGTTAAAGCAAGTAAAGGTACTTGAGGATAACGTTGGCGAAATTGTTTTAACTGACGATATTCAGGACGAAAATCATGACCCCATTCAGAGATACAATGAGCCTCATCGATCGCAATTGTAGAAATACCAATATTGTTCGCAATTTTATCTAAAAAAGAGCTAAATTTTTCGGCTAAAAGTCTTTCTGGAGCGACATAAAGTAATTTAATTTTACCTTGAAGAATTGCTCCATAACGCGATCGCATTTGTTCATAATCTAAGGTACTATTGATAAAAGTAGCATCGATGCCTCGGTCTTTGAGAGCATCTACTTGATCTTGCATTAAAGCAATTAAAGGGGAAACAACCAAGGTTAAACCAGGTTTGAGTAAAGCTGGTAGCTGAAAGCACAGAGATTTACCACCACCTGTCGGCATAATAATCAGTAAATCCTTGTTGTTTAATGCTTCTTCAATAATTTCTTTTTGTCCAGGGCGAAAGCTATCATAACCAAAGTAATGTTTTAAAGCTTTTTCTAGTTTAGTCATTTGTCATTGGTTGTTAGTCATTTGTCATTAGTCATTTGTTGATTGTTAATGATTAATGGTTAATTGTTTGTCCACGGATAAACGCAGATACACACAGATGATTTATTGATTGTTAATTGTTGCTGATTCATCCCTCATCACTCATAATTCCTAAATGGTGTACAGGATAACTGGTAGCTTATAACTAGTTTAATCATAAATTAACTAATCTTTTCTTTATAATAATTATCTAACTCAGTAATTAAATATTGTTTAGTTTTAAAAGGTAAAAAAGCAGCTTGAAAAGAGTTTTTAGCTAGTTGATAAAGTTCTGCTCGGTTCAAATTTAAAGCATCTTTAACTGCTTGATAATTCTCTGCAATATAACCCCCAAAATAAGCAGGATCGTCAGAATTAACAGTAACGCATAAACCCAAATCTAATAATTGTTTAAGATTGTGTTTTTCAATGGTTTCAAAAACTTTTAGCTTAATGTTAGAGATAGGGCAAACTGTTAAAGGAATTTGTTTTTCTGCTAAATATTTAATTAAATTGGGATCTTCAATACTGCGAACACCATGATCGATCCGAGAGACATTAAGTAAATTAATTGCTTCCCAAATATATGCTGGCGATCCTTCTTCTCCTGCATGGGCAACAGTTAAAAATCCTTCTTTTCTAGCTCGATCAAATACAGCTTGAAATTTGGATGGAGGGTTATTTCTTTCAGAAGAGTCTAAACCCACTGCAACCATTGTTTCTTTGTATGGTAGTGCCATTGCTAAAGTTTTTAATGCTTCTGCTGCACTAAGATGGCGTAAAAAACATAAAATTAATTGAAAAGAAATACCTAATTTTTTTTGACCGTCTTGTAAAGCGCGATAAATACCTTGATATACTGTTTCAAAAGCTATGCCTCTATCAGTATGAGATTGAGGATCAAAAAATATTTCTGTATGTCTGACATTTTGTTGGGCAGCTTTTTGCAGATACGCCCAAGTAAGATCGTAAAAATCTTGTTCTTGTTGCAAGACATTACTGCCTTGATAGTAAATATCCAAAAAAGATTGTAAATTGTTAAAATTATAAGCCTGTTTTACTTCTGATATCGACTTGAAAGGTAATTTAATTTGATTGCGTTCAGCTAGAGAAAACATTAATTCTGGTTCTAATGTTCCTTCGATATGAAGATGTAATTCTGCTTTGGGAAGATCAAGAATAAAGTTATCCATATATCTTAAATAGTTTTAATCTTCTGCATGTTTGTTGTAAAAAAAAATCGACAATTTCAGTATAATCATTAAATATAGCTAGAATACTAAAATATAAGCACTTTTACTAGCAAGCTTGCATAACGCTTCCACTAACTAAATAATCGCAAAATAATTGCAATATGTTAGCTTTAAATTATTAAACAAATGTCAAGATTTAAAGATATATTCCCTAGTGTTCAGACCAGCAACAATAGTAGGATAGTAAGTTGCTTTACCGTAGTTTAATTAGAAGCTGAAGTAAATTAGAACTTGCCACTGTTATCTAAACAGAAGCTAAATCTATTAGTGCCAGTATTGTAGAGAGTATATCCCCAGTAGAAGTATATGGCTGAGTCAATTCGCATCCTGATGTGTTCCCCCGACCACTACGACGTAGATTATGTGATTAATCCGTGGATGGAGGGAAATATTCATAAATCTTCGCGCGATCGCGCTGCCGAACAGTGGCAAAAATTATATCATATCCTCAAGGATTTGGCGGTGGTAGATTTAGTTCCGCCTCAGCAAGGTTGGCCGGATATGGTGTTTACGGCTAATGCTGGTTTAGTATTGGGTGATGATGTGGTTCTTAGTCGTTTTTATCATAAAGAACGTCAGGGAGAAGAACCTCATTTCAAAAAATGGTTTGAAGATAAAGGTTTTACCGTTCACGAATTACCTAAAGATTTACCCTTTGAAGGTGCTGGCGATGCCCTTTTAGACAGAGAAGGGCGTTGGTTATGGGCTGGTTATGGTTTTCGTTCCGAATTAGATTCCCATCCTTATATTGCTAAATGGTTAGATATTGAAGTTTTATCCTTAAGGTTAATTGATGATCGCTTTTATCACCTGGATACTTGTTTTTGTCCTTTAACTGATGGTTATTTACTTTATTATCCTGATGCCTTTGATTCCTATTCCAATCGCTTGATCGAAATGCGTGTACCCGCCGAGAAGCGAATTGCGATTGAAGAAGCTGACGCAGTCAAGTTTGCTTGTAATGCGGTTAATGTCAATCGTACTGTAGTGATGAACCAAGCAAGCGACAGTCTCAAGCAACGTCTAGCCGAAGTAAGTTTTCAGGTAATCGAAACACCTTTAACTGAATTTCTTAAAGCTGGTGGTGCAGCTAAATGTCTGACTTTAAGAATTACTGAACCAGTTTTACCAGATGTTCATGCTAACGCACCTGTAGAGAGTCGGATTATTCATTTGGAAGGACATCTTTTAGATGCCGGCATTATGAATCAGGCTTTAGATCTAGTTGTCGAAAATGGCGGTAGTTTTAGAGTCTTGAATTTTAATTTAGGTATTGAAAGACAAAGTACTTCGGCTGCTGATGTGCGAGTGTCTGCCCCTTCCCATGATGTCATGGAAGATATCATGCGTCAGTTGATCGATTTGGGTGCAGTTGCCCCTCCCCAAGAAGCTTGCGATGTGATTACTGAAGTTTGTACTCAAACAGGTGTTGCGCCCGATGACTTCTATGTTACTACCATCTATCCCACTGAAGTTCGGATTAATTGTGAGTGGGTAAGAGTAGAAAAACAACGCATGGATGGGGCGATTGTAGTTACTAATACGCCCGATGGTAGAGTTGCTCAATGTAAGATTTTACGAGACTTACAAGAAGGCGATCGCGTTGTCGTTGGTGTTGAAGGTATTCGCACAGTCAAGAAAGCCGAATCTAGAGAACAACGTAACTCTCAAGAATTCAGCTTCATGGGTGCGGGTGTCTCTAGTGAACGCAGAGTTGAATTAGTAGTCGAACAGATCGCTTGGGAATTACGTCAGATTCGCGATCGCGGTGGTAAAGTAGTGGTTACCGCAGGGCCAGTAGTCATTCATACTGGTGGGGCGCAACATCTTTCTCGTTTAATCCGCGATGGTTATGTGCAAGCCTTACTAGGAGGTAATGCGATCGCCGTTCACGACATCGAACAAGCGTTGATGGGTACTTCTTTGGGTGTGGATATGCAAAAAGGAACTCCCGTCAGTGGTGGGCATCGCCATCATCTCAAAGTAATTAATACCATTCGTAGTTATGGCAGTATTGCTAAAGCGGTAGAAGCGGGAATTCTCAAGAAGGGCATTATGTATGAATGTGTTAAAAATAATATTCCCTTCTGTTTAGCTGGTTCAATCCGCGATGATGGACCCCTTCCCGATACTCAAATGGATTTGATTAAAGCCCAAGCTGAGTACGCCCAGTTAATTGAAGGAACGGATATGATCCTAATGCTTTCTTCAATGCTGCATTCGATTGGAGTTGGTAATATGACTCCTGCGGGGGTAAAAATGGTTTGTGTTGATATTAATCCTGCGGTTGTTACCAAATTGAGCGATCGCGGTTCGGTCGAATCTGTTGGAGTAGTTACCGATGTTGGTTTATTCCTCAGTTTATTAGTTAAACAGTTGGAAAAACTAACCAGTCCCTATCAAGTTGTATAAATAATCGGGCGGTTGAGGTTGAGAAAAGGGAACAGGGATGCGGATTTATCGGTCAACAGTTAATCCATAATCAATAACTTGTAAGGGCGATTTGGAAATCGCCCTTACCGCTTGGTGTTTCTCCTTCTTGTCTTTCAAAAAATTATGAATCTATCAAAATACTTTGGGCTATTAATAGGATTTAGTTTAATGATTCCTTCTGCCCTTGCCAATCAACTGCCCATTCCTGAATCAATTACTTGGTATAACTGCAAAACTCGCGAAGTTTGGACAAAGGAAAAATCCGCTTGGTGCAAGCAATTATTTAAATTACAAAATTCTCAGTATCAAATCTCAGATATTGGCAAAATTCAACTTACTCATGGCAAATACGAAAATGCAGCAGAGCAAAAGGTAGTTTTCTTTCAAAATACTCCTGGTACGATTAATTATGGTATTCTTCCTGATGGTACTAAAATCGCTACAGTTCTCTTGAGTGCCAATACAGGAGGTTCGGGAATTTTTATTCATCTAGCGGTGATGGAAGAAGTAGATGGAAAGTATCAAACCCTAGCTACAGAATTTTTGGGTGACCGAGTTTGGGTAAAATCAGTCAAATTGTCAGGAGAACAAATTAAAGTTCAATTAATTAAACAAGGAGAAGAAGAACCTCAGTGTTGTCCCACCCTAGAAGTAATTCAGACTTATAATCTAGCTGATAGAAAGCTAGAACAACTGGCAGAAGAAAAAATTGCTAATGTACCCCTAGATCCAGGACGCAGGCTTTTTACTAAACTAGAAGTATCTGAACAAGTTATTGGTGAAGATCCCCTTCAAATTGCCAAGAATTTCTACGGTACTAAAGAAACTCCCAGCGAAGGAAACTTTCAAGAGAAATTAACTTTAATCGACAGAGTTCTTAATCGACCAGTTGTTTTACTTACTCAAACGGGTTTATTAGATGATTCAGTTGAAGGAATACGCTATCGTTTAGAATTTAAACCCCAAGGCAAACAATGGCAGCTAATCTGGGTAGGACAACAAAATCGCTGTTATCCAAACAGAGGTTCACAAGAATGGAGTTCAGAACCATGTATCTAAAAAGCTATTAAATTAAGTTAAATTGTTCCCCAGTAACAATATCGGTACTAGAACCATTAGTAATATCCACATCATCTAAGGTAACTTGCTGACCAAAAATATCGGTAACAAGTAAATCTTGTGCGCCATTAAGCGGATAATTACCGTTTAAAACAAAACGATTATCGGACTCTCGATTGAGATCAATTAAGTTACCGTCATTGGTAATTAATTCAACGCTTTCAATCGGATAGCGATGATTGTTTAATCTGACTGCTGCGTAGTAAGGATTAGTTTCAGGAATTCCTTCTACCACAATACCTTGACCGATGCTATAACCATAAGCTGTGACATAGTCATCGGCAGGGCCTATTAATTTATAATTAAGATTAACTATTCCATCAATAGGATCCGCAATCTCAGCGAAAGCTTCTGCACTCAAATCTAAGCCATCTGCTCGTTCGTATAAATAATCCACCACCTGAACTATAATTGGAGCAGCACCATCTCTTTGTTTAGGGCCAGATACTTCCAAAAAAGCACCACTTGCTTCCGAACCATTCCACTGCACATTATTAATTGCAACTATCTTATCTAACTCACTTTGCGCTGGCACATCATAACCAGAAGCACCTTTGCCACCAGAAGGATTGGCAGCATCGTAAAAAGTACCTCTGCCCTGATAGTTTTGATTCAGCTTCAATTCTGGTGCTAAATTCGGATTAGAAAAAGTATAGATACTGTCCGAAATGCTAGGACTAGTAAAAGTTGAACCATTCAATTCAAAGTTTTGTGGTTCTGAAGTGACTGAGTTATTGCCAGTAAAGCCAAAAGTTAAAGTCTCTCCCGCAGTAATTTCACGATTCCAAGCAGCGTGACTAATTACATAATCGCCATTTTGATTACTTTCAATCTCAGCATCCCAGATATTATTGATTTGGTTGGGAAAATAGAATTCTAGACTCCAGCTATCAATATTGCTACCGCTGTTATTGGTAATCGATATTTTGCCTTCAAAGCCACTCCCCCAGTCTTTAATCAACGTAAAGTCAACATCTGCCGATAAATTATCATCTGGTGTTAGTGTGTCTGAATTTGCCGTATTAGGAACTTCTGCTACTGGTTCTGATGTATTAACTGGAGAGGCTTCAATTATAGAATTAGTATTATCACCAACGGAAATATTGGTAGGGCTAATAATTTGTCCGTTAACTTTGTTAGCGTTAAAAAAAATCGAAATTGTTTGTTGAGGATTAATGATTTGATTATAATCTACTGGCTTTAAAACGTAGCGATTGCCTTCGTGACTGACAATTTCTGCCCCCCAAATCATCCCAGGTTCAATTTCAAAAGCAGATTCAAATTCTATTGTCCAACCATCAATTGTTTCTCCTGTATTGAAAATATCTAATCTTCCTGTAAATCCATTATCCCATTCAGTTTTAATGGAAAAATCAGTTTGAATTAGATTATTGTTGTTTAAAACTTGCATTCAGTTATCTCCCGATGCTCTTGATCAACAAAGCAATTGTTCAATGTATTGCTTTATAATTCCTTTATAATTCTGGAAGAACAGTGATATCAATCGGGGATAATTGTGATTTCAAGTTTAATAGAACTTTTAAATTCAAAAAAAGAATTACTCATGATTGATCGCAAATTTAACTTAAAGCAAAACTATACCTTTAAAACAGGTCAATATTTTGAGCGAGGTTGGCAAATTTTAAAGCCTTATCTCTGGCAATTTATTGGCTTTACGGCTTTAGTAGTTGTAATTTCCGGCTTTACTGCTCGTCTTCCTTATCCTTTAGGAATTAATGAAGATGGTCGAGGAGGCATAATTAATGGTATTCTTAGTCCAGTTTTAGTAGCTGGTATTTATATCGTAGCTTTTAAAATTGCGAAAAATAGAACTAAAACTTTTAGCGACTTTTTTCTTGGTTTTAATAACTTTTTGTCAATTTTTTTAGTAAATTTAGTTGGAAGTATTTTGACAGTATTAGGATGTTTTTTATTAATTATTCCAGGACTTTATTTAGCTATTGCTTATGTTTTCGGACTTTGTTTTGTGATTGAAAAAAACTTTGGTTTTTGGTCGGCTTTAGAAACGAGTCGGAAAATAATTACTAAAAAATGGTTTGCCTTTTTTGGTTTTGTCTTGCTTTTGGGTTTACTGAATTTAGGAGGATTATTAGTTTTAGGAGTAGGACTACTATTTACTATTCCTTTAACAGTTTGTACTATTGTCGCTGCCTTTGAAGATATTGTTGGTTTAAATTTAGCAGATACTTCAAATCTAGAGCCAGAAATATAAAACAAGAAACAACTAATCTGCGATCGCTTGCTGATTAAACCTGGCTAAAACTAAATTAATTTGCTTAACCTGATTGCAACGGAGTTAAAAACAAAAGAAATGAATAATCTTGTTTTAATTTGGGAAATTCCTCTCGCTTTGTTATCTTTTTTGTTTTATAAAATAATGAAGTTTTTGATTGGTAATTTATTTACTCTTTATTTAGCAACTAACAAAAAAAAAGCTTCTCAATGGCGAGTCTTATCTCAAGAAACAATTGATTCTTTTCTGAGTTTACCTATCTTAATGACTAAAGGTCCACGTTGGAATACTCATGCGATTATTGGAACTCTTGGTCCTTTTACTGTTCAAAACTCAATCTCTATAGACTTACAATCTGCTAATAACTCTGCTGGTTCTTGGATTGCAGTACTTTATAGTTTTCCTACTTATCGAACTATTACTAGCCTTGAATCCCATCAAATTCATTCTACTCAACCATGGCAATCAATTGAACTTAAACCAGGAAAATATTCTTTAGGACTTAGATATTATAATTGGCGCGATACCATTAAGTTACCTGCTATAAAAATAGATAATCAAGACTTTGTTACTGCTACAGATGTTCCTAATAATATTAATGACTTTTATCGCCATTTAATTCAAGCCAAAAATTGGTTTTATTTGAGTTTGCATTATTATATTTTTACAATTCTTAAGTTAAGAAAATGGTTACCAGAATCTTTTATTAGATACGAATTTTTACCTGTCGGTGCGCCAGCCACAGAATTTTTCTATAATTATTTAACTAAAACTCAATCCTTACAACTAGAGTTTAGTAATTCTTTGATTCAAGATTACGATATTTATTTTACTATTTATGACCGCTCTAGCTTACCTCTAGATTATTGTCAAATTCAAACAGAAAAATATATTTTATCAGCAACAGGAATGAATGGTTATTATCTCTTAAGAATTCGCCCCAAACCCAATACTCAATCTGAACAAATATCTCTTAATTCTCAACTAATTGAAGAAAATAATCAGGTTCAACATTGGCTTTTACAGTGAACAGTTACCAGTTACCAGTTACTAATTATGAGGGACAAATAATCAACCATCAACAAAAAACACTACCAATCGATAACTCTATCTGCGTTTATCAGTGTTTATCTGTGGACAATCCATTAACCCATTTAATTATTACTGGTCATTAGTGTAAATTACCAATGACCAACAATTCTTAAAAATTAAGCCATTTTTTCAATAATTCTTTGGACAATTTGCATTCCAGTGATGGCTTGCCAACCAAACAAACCTAGTAAAACAATATTAAGAGTAATATGAGTATAGCGAGCTAACTCGTTACCTTTTTGCATATAAGGAACTAAAGCAGCAGAAGTAGCAATCATTCCTGTCATACCTAAACCAGCAAGAAGATGAGGACCAACAAATAACTTGCCATTATTAATATAGGTAACTCCCATGCCACCAATTGTTCCTAAAACCATCAAAGCTAGTAAAATTGAGCCAATTTGATGATGTTTAAGACTAAAATTCTTTTTAACTAATTCTTTTCTAACCTCTTTATCCGCGTTGCGAGTACGTCTAATTTGCATCCCAAGATATAAAGCATAAATACTTAAGCCCAATAAGACCCACATTAAAATAGGATGACCAAATTGTGACCAAGTTTTAACTGTGTCGGGAATCTCTAGTGCCATAGTGTTCTTCTCAAATTAACCCATAATTTTTATAAAACTTAACTTAACATAAAGCAATATTAGAAAGTTAACAGTTATTTCTCAGCAAAACCTTAATTAAAAATTTGTCAAACTGACATAATCTGAAAACAGTAGGGTTATGAGTTGGGTAATAGGGATGATTCTCCGTCAAAATACTTCGTTATTACAAGCAGTTATTAATGGCGATCGCTTTTTAGTCCAAGAGTTATTAAGTCAGGGAAGTGATCCTAATGATCGCGATGGCAAAAGTACTACCGCTTTGATGTATGCTGCTCAAAAAGGTTATACTGAAATTGTCAATTTGCTGATTCAAGCTGGCGCAGACGTTAATTATAGCAATCAACCTCACCGCATTACTGCTTTAATGATGGCAGCAGCAGCGAATCAAATCGATGTTGTCAAAATTTTAATTAATGCTGGTGCAGATCTGAATCAAGTTAATGATGATGGTACTCCTGCTCTAGCGATTGCAACCTATCGCGGTTATTTACAAGTAGTTCGACTGCTAGTAGCAGCAGGTGCGGAAATTAATATTAGCGATCGCGATGGAGACAGCCCTTTAAGTTTAGCTATTACAGCAAATCAGCCCGAAATAGTGCAAGAATTAGTTCAAGCTGGTGCAGCAATTAATAATCGTGATTGGCAAGGAGAAACTCCTTTAACTTTAGCTATAGAGAAGGCAAATCCCGTCATTATTGACATTTTATTGTCAACAGGGGCAGAAATAGATCTAACCACTACCACAGGAGAAACTCCCCTCGCGATCGCTACAGCTAATGGAAATCAAGAGATTGTTCAACAACTATTAAAAGCTGGTGCTAATCCAAATTTGGCAGATTTACAAGGAGATACACCTTTACATATAGCTACAGTCGAAGGCTATCGGGATCTTGTCGCCATGCTACTGGAAGCTGGTGCCGAAGTTGATTGTAGAAATAAAATTGGTGATACCCCGTTAATGGTAGCTTGTTTGCAAGGGTATCAAGAAATTGTAGAATTATTAATTCGCTATGGTGCTAACCCTCAACTGGAAAATCAAGAAGAAATTCCGTTAACTTTAGCCTTGGCACATAATAACGAACAGATTATCAAAATGTTGTTAGCAGCAGGTGCAGATCCCAATACCCGACTTCCAGAGGGCAAAACAGTTCTCATGCAAGCTTGCGATCGCGGACAAGTTAAAATCATTGAGGAACTAATCAAAGCTGGTGCAGATGTTAATATTCAGGATCGCGCTGGCGCAACAGCTTTAATGTGGGCAAGTCATCGCGGTTATACTGAAGCTGTCAAAACTTTACTAAAAACCAATCAAGTTCATCTCGATCTCCGCAATCGTGGTGGTTACACTGCTTTAATGCTAGCTAGATTTAATGAATACGGTGAAGTTGTCGAGTTACTGCAACAAGCAGGTGCAGCAGAAAAGTAACCAGTGAGAGATTAGTTTTTTAACTTAATTGTAATGCGATAGACGTATAGCCGAAGACCATCGAGCTTGTATGTCAATTGTTTCATGATTTTCTTTTTAAAAAGCTCAAAAAAATTTATATCTATCTCAAGTAATAGTGATAACCATTCGACTGATAGAAGCGTCTACCTAAGTGATTTTGATTTACTGAAAGTGCAGTGACAAAAAATAAACTCTTAACATAATGCCTAAACTAAATATTGGACTTAGCGAAGACGAACGTCATGGTGTCATCGACCTCTTAAACCGTGATTTAGCAAATCTATATTTACTGTTGATTAAAACCAAAAAGTATCATTGGGATGTAATTGGCCCTCAGTTTCGTACTCTCCATCAGTTATGGGAAGAACATTACGAAGCCTTAACTACCAACATTGACGCAACAGCAGAAAGAGTTCGTGCTTTAGGAGGATATCCTTTAGGAACAGCAGCAAGTTTTCTTCAACACAGTTCTATCAAAGAACACGCCAACGACTTACCTTCCGCAACAGAAATGGTTGAACGTTTGGTACAAGACCACGAACAAATTATTCGTAACCTTAGAGAACATATTGACCAGTGTTCAGAAAAATATCATGACGAAGGAACAGCAGATTTCCTGACTGGCATGATGGAAGAACACGAAGAAATGGCTTGGATGCTACGTTCTTTCCTAGAAGGTGAAGATTTACAACCCAGTGGCGATCGCCCTGGTTCAGAAACTCAACCTGCTGTTAAAGCATAGTATGCCTTTGTAGACCACAACAGTCAAAGATTTTTTCGCCCTTAATCAAGGGCGATACTCTTTCTGTTTCTATCAAAAGAACCGTAAATAAGAAATTTAATCACAAGGACAAATTTTATCATGGCGGAAACCTATCAAGCAGAACGCACTATTAGCGCAGTTTTAAAAGAAGAAAGCCAAGTAGATAATGTAGTTAGACGCTTATTAGATCGGGGTGTACCTCAAGACCATATTTCAGTTATGGGACAAAACTTTCAATCCCAGACCCGTATTGCTGGTTTTGTAACCAAAAAAGATGTAATTTTTGGTGGTTTACGTTCCGGGGCAATTTTTGGTTCTCTGTTTGGTTCTCTTCTCAGTTTGCTAACTGGAGTGGGTGTACTATTTATTCCCTTTATTGGTTCAGTAGTTGCAGCAGGGCCAATTAGCGCAGTACTCCTAGGCGCAGCTACGGGTGCTTTAGCTGGTAGTGCAGGTGCTGGTTTGGCTTCAGCCTTAGCTACTCTAGGTATGCCAGAAGACAAAGCCACTGTTTATGAAACTCGCCTCAAAGCAGGAGAATTTTTAGTCATGGCAGAAGTTCCTGCCGACTGTTCTGGCGAATATCAATTATTAATTGAAAGTGCAGGCGGTGAAGAAATTAGCCTTAGCGAAACTACTCTACCCCGCGCTTGTTCAGGTCGTTGTAGCAGCCCCGAAAACTTGTCTCCAGAAGTCCGTACTCACCTATCTTCAGAAGCCCAACAAGATTTTATCACTCGTTATAACGAAGTCTTTGACGAAACCAACGATTCAATGCAAGCAGAACAAGCTGCTTGGGAAAGCATTAAAGACAAATATGACGAAGATGAAAACGGAGTTTGGTCTAAAACAAAAGTAACTGCCTAAGCTTGAAAATTTAAATATTTTTGGCAATAAAAGCAACACGAGGTAACATTTCAGTGCAAAAATATCAATGTACAGCTTGTCAATATATTTACGACCCCGAACAAGGCGACCCCGATTCTGACATTCCACCTGGTACTCCTTTTGAAGCACTTCCAGACGATTGGTATTGTCCCCAATGTTTGAACCTATTGATTAAGTAGCTATCAATTAGACATTTGAAATAAAAGCGGAGATCTACAGGTTAGATACTCTGCTTTTTTTATTTATTCTTTATACCGAATTATATGAAATAAAAAAAGAATCTACGATTAGCTAACTCAAATTTATATCTACGGAATAGAGGGATTATTTTCTAATACAAAAGGCAAAAAAAGATTTTTGTTTTTACTCCTAAAGCCTGTATCAACTGTTTGATAAAGCTTCTTAATTTTGTCCTCTCGGAAAGGGACACAAGAAAGATATATATCTAAAGATAGACCCATTTAGTAGGCAGTCATCATGATTAATAAGTTAAATTAAAATTTTGGTTTTTTATTAATTAATGATTAACGTCATTAATAATTTATAGTTAAATTTCAACGAAAAAATATTTATAATTTATTAAAAACAAATTGAGCAACTCAAAAAAAAAATTTTATAGAATTATTTATAGCCCAAATTATTTAAATTTATTCTTTAATTATTTAATGTTTTTAACTAAAACAAAAGTCTATGTTTTTCAATCTCAAGATAGAAGAAGAATAAAAAGTTTTTTCCTATTATAGAAGATGAAATAACAAACAATAAATCTAATTAATTATGAGTACAGAAGACAGAGCAAAAGCTACAGCTAAAAATATCGAAGGTAAAGTTCAAGAGATGGTTGGTAATATTACTGGCGATCCCAAAGACCAAGCCGAAGGCAAAGCTAAACAAAGCGAAGCTCAAGCACGACACACTGTTGAAAACGCTAAAGACGAAATCAAAAAAGCAATTGACTAATAAGTTTTTAAATTTATTTGCTTACAAATTATTAAATAAAGAGGTGTAATTATGAGCGCAGAAAATAGAGCAAAAGCTACAGCTAAAAATATTGAAGGTAAAGTTCAAGAGATGGTTGGTAATATTACTGGCGATCCCAAAGACCAAGCCGAAGGTAAAGCTAAACAAGCTGAGTCAAAAGTACGTCACACGGTCGAAAACGCTAAAGACGATCTTAAAAGAGCGATTGATTAATTGCGAAATTACAATCACTTGATAGAAGTTGAGGCAATATTTTTATTTAAATAACGAGGAGTTTTTAATAATTTATGAGTACAGAAAATCGAGTCGAAGCTACTCTTAAAAATATTGAAGGGAAAGCTCAAGAACTACTCGGTGAAATTACTGGCAATCCTCAAGACAAAGCTGAAGGACAAGCCAAACAAGCTGAAGCACAAGCTCCTCATATTGTTGAAAATGCTAAAGATAGGATCAAAAAGGCAATTGATTAATTAAATTTCTAGTGTGATCTAGGCTGATAACAGAATTTCTAATTCAGCCTAGATTAATTTATTAAGTATTTATAAGTATTTGAAATCCTCAAATCTGATTGATATAAAGTTTTGTAACAAAAGTTGTTAAGCTCTATTGCAAGTTTGACGTTTCTCAAGCGATCGAGGGCGAAGAAAACCGCAGTCCGTGATAGTATGCGATCTCGTACGGACATTTTGAGGAGAGCAGTAAAGCCACTCAGTCTTGTCCTTAGCCAGAGATGAGATAGAGGAGAAAAGCCTTGACATTAAGGGTTGCAGTTGTTGGTTCGGGTCCGGCTGGTTCTTCTGCCGCCGAAATTTTAGCAAAAGCAGGTATTGAAACTTATTTATTTGAAAGAAAATTAGATAATGCTAAACCTTGCGGTGGTGCAATTCCCCTCTGTATGGTTAGCGAATTTGACCTACCTCCAGAAATTATCGATCGCCGTGTGCGAAAGATGAAAATGATTTCGCCATCTAATATTGAAGTTAATATTGGTCAAACACTCAAAGATGACGAATACATTGGTATGTGTCGTCGGGAAGTTCTCGATGGTTTTATGCGTGATCGCGCTGCTAAATTAGGTGCAAATTTAATCAACGGTACTGTTTATCAATTAGATATACCAAACAACGATAAAGATCCTTATACAATTCATTACGCCGATCATTCTAATGGTGATGCTAAAGGAGTGATGAAAACTCTCAAAGCAGATTTAGTGATTGGTGCTGATGGAGCTAACTCCCGCATCGCAAAAGCCATTGATGCAGGGGATTACAATTACGCGATCGCTTTCCAAGAACGGATCCGTCTGCCAGAAGATAAAATGGCATATTACGAAGATTTGGCAGAAATGTATGTCGGTGACGATGTGTCCCCCGATTTCTACGCTTGGGTGTTCCCGAAATACGACCACGTAGCGGTAGGTACGGGAACCATGAAGGTTAACAAAGCTATTATCAAAGATCTTCAAGCAGGAATTCGCGCTCGTGCAGCACGCAAACTTGAAGGTGGAGAAATTATTAAAGTAGAAGCACACCCCATCCCCGAACATCCTCGTCCTCGTCGTGTGGTTGGTCGTGTAGCTTTAGTTGGAGATGCTGCGGGTACAGTAACTAAATCTTCTGGGGAAGGGATTTATTTTGCTGCCAAGTCCGCCAGAATGTGTGCAGAAGTTATTGTTGAGGCTTCTAACCACGGACAGCGTATTCCTACCGAAGCCGATCTCAAAGTTTATCTCAAACGTTGGGATAAGAAGTACGGCATGACTTATTTAGTCTTAGATATTCTCCAAAGAGTTTTCTACCGCAGTGATGCTACTCGCGAAGCATTTGTAGAAATGTGTGCAGATGTCGATGTCCAAAAGTTGACTTTTGATAGTTATCTCTATAAAACTGTAGTTCCTGCTAATCCACTCAAACAAATGAAGATTACAGCAAAAACTATCGGTAGTTTGTTAAGAGGTAATGCCTTAGCTCCTTAGTTAGTTATATTATTCAGGCTTATTGATTGAAGCATCAGATTGAAAAATTTGGTGCTTTTTTTGTTGATGCTTATCCTTAAAAAAGTGAAATTAAACTTATAGTAATTTTAAATAAGAACTGAGTGTAGCAAGAGAGTAATGACTTATAGCGTAGATTTACGCCAAAGAGTAGTGGGATTTGTGGAGGCGGGTGGAGCTAAAGCTGAAGCTGCCAGACGTTTTTCTGTATCCGAAGGCTCGGTACATAATTAATTAGATAAAACGAGACAATTTAGCTCCTACTAAAGTCAAACACCGCGAGCGCAAACTAAACTGGAAGGCTTTAGAACAGCATATTAAAGATGAACCTGATGCCAAACTCAAAGATCGATACGAGCAGAACATTTTGGAGTGCATACCACTGCGATTTGGTATGCAATCAAACAAATGAAAATTACGAGAAAAAAAACAGCAAAGGTATCGAGAGCGCAATCATCGAGAGAGACAAGAATTTCTCAAGCAATTACGACAGATTGTTCAACAACAGGGAAGTCAGAATTTAATCTACATTGACGGGGCTTACAAGCTTTTGAAATGAATTCAAAAGACAGCCCCTCATGAATGCGGTTTTGACAATCGTGTATATCAAGATTATGGTTACGCCAAACAGGGTAAAAAGCTCTATGGTTCTAGGAGAGGGAAACGAACTGCAAGAGAAAACCTCATAGCAGCCAGACGAGATAGGGAATTACTTGCTCCCATGTTGATTCAAGGAAGTGTCAATTCTGTGGGTTTTGAACAATGGTTAGAGCAATGGCTTTGCAAGGAATTATCCCCCAACTCGACTCTGATACTTGATAATGCCCCTATCCATCGCAAAAACAGAATAGAAGCAATTGCGGAGGCAAGAGGACACCAGGTGTTATTTTTGCCCAGGTATTCCCCCGATTTCAATTCCATTGAACATGATTTTGCTGCCATGAAAAAGAGAAGAAAGTATGCCCCCGAAGGTACAAGTGTTGCCCAAATCGTTAAAGACTATTCTGAAAGAGATCATCCCTCAATTCTTATTTAAAACGACTATAGTAATGAGTGTGTAAACGATTTAACCAATAGAGCGATCGCATTGTTGAAAGAACAGTATACGGTGGGAACAATGGAAGTTAAAATAGTGCGCTCCGCTTTGCCAGTGCCTAGACCATTCAACTAAATCATCTAATTAAAGTTGAAGATTTCTGGATAAAAGACTAATAAAGAACAAACTCGTAGAATAGATTGTGGTGAACCCCGCACTTTAATTGCCAGAATCAGAGGAGTCTTGGAGAAAACTTATGAAAGCGATTGTCTGCACAAAATACGGCTTACCAGATGTTCTTGAACTTAAAGAGATAGAAAAACCCACTCCCAAGAGCAATGAGGTATTGATAAAAGTATATGCGACAACCGTAACAACAGCAGATGTACGCATCCGAAAGGCTGACCCATGGGCTGTAAGGTTATTCTATGGTCTGACCGAACCCAAAAAAAACACCGTATTAGGAACTGAACTAGCTGGAGAAATTGAAGCAGTAGGGGAAAATGTCAAACTTTTTCAAGTAGGCGATCGCGTATTTGCAGGTTCGGGAATGAGTCTTGGTGCTAACGCTGAGTATATATGCTTACCAGAAACAGGAGCAATTGCGCTCAAACCTAACAATATGACCTACGAAGAAGCAGCAACAGTGCCTTTTGGGGCAACATCTTCATTGATTTTTCTGAGAGATAAGGGAAAGATTCAAAACGGACAAAAAGTACTTATTTATGGGGCTTCTGGCGCGTTAGGTACTGCTGGCGTACAGCTTGCCAAGTACTTTGGTGCAGAAGTTACTGGAGTATGTAGTACGAAGAATTTGGAATTAGTAAAATCTTTGGGAGCAGACGAAGTTATTGATTACACTAAAGAGGATTTTAGCCAAAGCGGTAAAACCTACGATCTTGTTTTTGACACGGTAGGCAAGAGTTCGTTTTCAGGCTGTTTAAGATCGCTCAAGAAAAACGGAATCTATCTAAGGGCTGTCCACATGGATCTGTTTTCGATATTTCGAGGGCTATGGACTTCCATGACAAGTAGTCAAAAAGTAATAGGTGGGACAGCGTTCGAGTGCCAAAAAGATCTGATTTTCCTCAAAGAGCTTATTGAAGCAGGAAAGATGAAATCGGTTATAGATAGGCGTTATCCGTTGCTACAAATTACCTCTGCTCACAGGTATGTAGAACAAGGATACAAGAGGGGAAGTGTGGTTATCACTGTCGAGCATAATGACTGCTATTGTGCTGCGTCAACAGGTGAAATTGCTCGTTAACAAGTCCTTTTAAGAGCGATCGCCCTACCCAAACTCAAATTACACCCAAAACTCTACCCAATAGACTAAGACAGATAACAGATGACCAATAACGGTCTAGCTCCGTATCTTGATGAACGTTGGTCAATCTAGGAATAGTAGTAATATTAATTACAACAAAATCAACGTTTTGTTGGGTAAAACAATTAAAAGCCAAAAAAATTTAGATTAAATTAGTTTTAGTAGACCATCTTTTGCTAAAATAGCTTGGGTCAATCAGATAAATTGAGATTCTTTGAGTCAATCACTAGATATTACAACAATCGACACATTAACCCAAGAACTAGCAGCAATTCAGCAAACTGGTTCTCGTAGAATTGCCTTATTGGGTTCTCGCCATGTTCCGATCATGCATCAGCAATTAATTGAAATGATGAGCTATGCTTTGGCGTTAGCTGGTAATCGCATAGTTACTTCTGGTGCTACGGGAACAAATTCAGCAGCAATTAAAGGGGTTATGCGTGCTGATCCGAATCTATTGACAGTGATCTTACCCCAAAGTTTAGAACGACAACCAAGGGAATCTCAAGAACAACTTAAACAAGTGATTCATTTGGTAGAAAATTCCGAAAATAATCATTTATCATTGGGTGAAGCTAGTGCCCTGTGTAATCGGGAAATTATTACTCGCTGTCAGCAATTAATTTGTTTCGCATTTCACGACAGTCACACTTTATTGCAAAGTTGTGCAGAAGCCGAAGAACAACGTAAGTTAGTTACTTTATTCTATTTCGATTAAATTTTAGTTAACCCAATTATTGCCCGCAAATTTTTTCGATAATTTGGCGGGTTTTTTGTATTAAAAAAAATATTAATATCTTCAAAAACTTCAATTTTTATAAATAAAAATATTATATTAAACACTTTAGATCATCTAATTATTAGTTTAATTATTCAATTGATTTTCAAGTCTCAAAGATCGGGTGATACTTGTCACAGTGATTATTACTAAATTAATAATTCCTAAAAATAAAATCGGTAGATTTGATGAAGCTTAATAAAAAAAAAATAAATTATAAATTAATTATCGTTAAATTTTGTCAGATTAATCAATCAAATATTGTTAAAAGCAAACTTATTTTAGGTGGAAGCAAATCATGAATAATGTTACAAAAAGCAATTCTATGATTAAAAATATTAACTTTGAAATAGTGGAAGATTGGAATGGTGGATTTAAAGCTCAAC
>CAZLUP010000015.1:0-70938 GCA_964562685.1 uncultured bacterium | reverse complement strand
GTTGAAATGATGTGTCAAGAATCCCCGTGCGTTCACGCCGGGGAGTATGTCAAACTAACTGCAAGCAAAATATTCCAGGCAAAAAGGGCTACCCCAAATACTCAAAACGTACTCGTTCAGTTGAATTTAAAAAGTCAGGTTGGAAATTAAACCGAGACACCAAAAGAATCACTTTCACTGATGGTAAAAACATTGGTGAATTAAAACTAATCGGGAGTCGAGATTTATTGTATTTCCAAGAATGGCAAATTCAACGAGTACGAATAATCAGGAGAGCCGATGGCTATTTCGTTCAGTTAATGCTTAAACTCGACCCTAGAGATATTACGTTACAGCTAGAACCTACTAAAAAATGTGTAGCAATAGATGTTGGTTTAAAATATTTCTATTGTGATAGTAACAATGAAACAGTTGAGTGTCCTAAATACTATAGGAAAGCAGAAAAAAGATTAAATAAACTGAACAGAAGAAAAAGCAGGAAGTTTAAAAAGAATCAAAAACAGTCCAAGAATTACATTAAAGCCAGGAACAAATACGCCAAGGCTCATTTAAAAGTAACTAGGCAGCGAGAAGAGTTTGCTAAAGAAAAAGCACTCCGTTTAATACAGTCAAACGACTTAATTGCCTACGAAGATTTAAAGGTTAAAAACCTTGTGCGGAATAAAAAACTAGCTAAAAGTATTAATGACGCTGCATGGTCACAATTAAGAAAGTGGATTGAGTATTTTGGTTTGAAGTATGGCAGACTAACAATTGCCGTACCTCCGCACTACACCACGTCAGACTGTCCTGGGTGTGGTAAAAGAGTTAAAAAATCTCTTTCTACTCGTACTCATGTATGTGATTGCGGTATACCAGTACTAGACCGAGACTACGCAGCCTCATTGTGCATTCTCCAAAAAGCTACGATAGGGCATATCGGAAGTTGGTCTAATGAGATATTAGACCTAAACGCTTGGGGAGACACAACCTCTATTCTGGTTGGTAGTAATACCTGCCAAAGTAAGTTGAGTCAGTGAACCAAGAATCCCACGAACTTTATTCGTGCGGAGTGTCAACTAAGCGCAAATATTAATAAAAAAGTTTATTTTGTTTAAATTAAATCCTAATCAAGGAAAATTGGTAAAATCACAGGAAATCTGAATGTTTAAAAAGTTTGTCTGAGCAAGTTAAAAAATGAATAAAGCTTTCTCTTCTCTTTTCCAGGTTAGTTTTTTTACCTGCTGTTCGTTAATTGCAAATAATCCTGTGACGGCACAGTCAATTGGTTCAGATGGTACACTACCCACACCTACAGAAGTAACTCCGACAGCTACAGGAGTTGAAATCAATGGAGGAACAACTAGGGGAGGGAATTTATTTCATAGTTTCAAAGATTTTTCTATACCAACTGGCAGTGAAGCTTTTTTTAACAATGCACCTGATGTAGTTAATATTCTCAATCGCGTTACAGGGGGGAATATTTCTTCAATTGATGGGTTATTAAGAGCAAATGGTAGTGCTAATTTATTTTTAATTAATCCTGCGGGGATTGTTTTTGGTAAGGGTGCTTCCTTAAAGATTGGTGGTTCGTTTTATGGTTCTACTGCTGATAGTATTTTGTTTCCCGATGGGGTGGAGTTTAGTGCGACGAATACGCAAGCAGAACCAATTTTAACGATTAATGCTCCAATTGGGTTGAATTTTCGCGATAATCCTGGGGATATTGTCAATCGTTCTAATGCTAATGGGTTTGGTTTATCTGTTCCTGAAGGAGAAAGTATTTCTTTAATTGGTGGTAACGTCAAGAGGGAACTTCATTTAACACTAATATTTTTACTTCTGCTTTCAATTCATCGGGCGATGCTGGCAATATAAATTTAACTACGGGTTCTCTTACTCTTAATAACGGTGCTTCCTTAGTAGCATTTGCTAACAATCAAAGTAGTGCTGGAAATATAACAATTACAGCTAATGATAATATTTCTTTAACCAATCAATCTAACATAAACGTTACTACTGGTACGGATGGAGGTTTCCTAACTATTGATGCTAGGAGTTTAGAAATAACTTCACAAAGTAGCTTAATTGCTGGTATCAATATAGATTCTGGTTCTGCTGAAACTCAAGCAGGAGATATAGTAATCAATGTTGCCGAAGATATTTTAATTGATGGTTTTGGTGGAAATACTCAAACCCAAACAAATATAGTTAATAGTAATTTTAGTACTGGAAATGCAGGAAATATTATTATCAACGCCAGAAATATTGATTTCAAAAATGGTGGTAACATTTTTAGTGTTAATAGCGGAAGCAAGAGCTTTACAAGAACAATATCCACCAATTATGACCGATCGCGGTGCAATTTATCCAGCACGGGGAATAGTTAAAAATCCTGATGGTACAGTGATCTTGACTCGCTATCCTACCGATAATACTCAACGTGTTCCTAACAATTCTTCTAATTGTAGTGTTTAACCCCAAAAAATTCTCAAAATGCCATGACAATCTCAATTAAACTTGACTAAGTTTTGATACTTTTTAGAAGTACAAATTGTCAGTGAAATTTATGTCTCAACCTGTACTTTATCTTGCAATTACCAGTCATGGTTTTGGTCATGCTGTTCGTACCGCTTCTGTCGCAGCAGCAGTTCGAAAACTTTGTCCTGAAATTCGTCTAATTTTTGCCACAGTTGCACCCGAATGGTTATTGCAGTCTTATGTAGAAGGAGATTTTGATTATCATCCACGGGTGTTTGATGTGGGGGTAATTCAAAGCGATAGTTTGACTATGGATAAATCAGCAACCTTAACCAAAATGCAAGCTATCAAACAACAACAAGCGGAAATCATTAATGAAGAAGTAGATTTTATTCGTCAAAACAACGTTAGTTTAATTTTAGCTGATATTCCGCCTTTAGCAACTGCGATCGCACAAGCTGCGGACATTCCCTGTTGGATGATGAGTAATTTTGGTTGGGATTTAATTTATCGTGATTGGGGAGAACCCTTTGAAGAAATTGTAACTTGGATTGAATCATGTTATCAAAAATGCGATCGCACCTTTCGTCTTCCTCTTCATGAACCAATGAGTGCTTTTCCTAATAAAATTGATGTGGGTTTAACTGGAGGAACACCTCGTTACACAGCAGAACAATTACAAGCTCAATTTAATCTTAAAACTTCCCCAGAAAAAACTATTTTACTTACTTTTGGCGGGTTAGGTTTACAAGCTATTCCTTATCAAAATTTATCGCAATTTTCTGATTGGCAATTTATTACTTTTGACCGACAAGCACCAGATTTACTAAATCTAATTAAAATTACAGATAATCACTATCGTCCAGTTGATTTTATGCCGATTTGTGGCAGAGTAATTTCTAAACCAGGCTATAGTACTTTTGCTGAAGCTTTACGTTTAGAAACACCAATTGTATCCTTAACTCGTCAAGATTTTGCCGAAGCTTCTTTTTTACTTGAAGGAATTACTAATTATTCCCAGCATCAAATTATAACTCCCGAGCAATTTTGGCAAGGAAATTGGGAATTTTTAAGACAACCACTGTTATCTCCTCGTTTAAGTTCTACTTTAGCTAAAGATGGTACAGAAACTATTGCTAAAGAAGTAATTAAATCTTTGTCAAACTAAAGGAATTAATCATTTTTTTAGCAGTATCTAAAAATTTAGAATATTTAGCTCGTTCTGCTGTATAAGTCACGATATAAATTTTATCATTTTTGATAGTAAAAGTTTCCATCTGACGGAGATTTATACCATTCTCAATTCTCGAATAAAGTAAAGAACGAGCAGGTAGTTGAGCTAGTTTGGTTTTTTGTTGACTATAAATAGATAAAGTAGCATCTTTATTGCTCGCTAAACTATCAGTAATTCTTTCACTATATTCATCTAAAGTACTTAAATCTTCAGTTAATTCCTCAACCGTAACTGAAACTTTTTCTTGAAATAAATCTGCCTCAGATTCTAAAGGAGAATAAAAAACAACTACTTCACCAGTGATAGGGTCTTCTAATTCTTCAAATGACCAATTTTCTGGATATCTGATCTCAAGATTATATTGATTATTAATATATAAAGCAAAATTCCTATACAAATTTTTTTCAAGACCAGCAAATAAAAGTAATAATGCTCCTATAAAAGGCAAAATTAATAACATCCAAACTAAAACTTTTTTCCAAGCTAGTTGTTGTTTGTTTTTAGAAATTCTAGGTGGAATTTCCGTATAAGGAGGACTAACTACAAATGGAGGAGGAAGAGTAATCACATTTTCCTCTCTTTCTAATTCTGTTAAAACTTCTACCGCCGACTGATAGCGTTCTTGATAATTTGGTTCAATCATCTTGCGCAGAATTGTAGTTAGTCTGGTACTGCAATCAAGTTCAGCTACATCTATTTTCTCTACTTCGGATAAATAATGGGGAGAAGTTAAATTAGAATTTGATAAATGACCAAGAAAAGTAAAAATAGCAGTTTTACCTAAAGCATAAATATCGCTATTATAATGAGGGTTTCCTTCCATTTGTTCTGGAGGAGTATAACCTAAACTCCCCAAAATAACAGTAGGCGGATCTGCTTGCGAATTTTTAACTGGCAAAGTTAAATTTTTGAGCGAACCAAAATCAATTAAAACGATTGAACCATCAGAACGACGGATTAAATTAGAAGGTCGAATGTCTCGATGAATTACTCCTTGTTGATGCACAAAATCAAGAATTTTTAAAACATTTTTTAAAAGCTCAATCACTTCAGCTTCATTAAAAGTACTTTCTTGAACTGCTTTTTCTAAGCTGTGACCTTCAATAAACTCTCCCACAAAATAAAATTGTTTTTCTTGCTCAAAATAATCAAATAATTGAGGGATTTGAGGATGTTTTCCTAATCTTTTTAACGTAATAGCTTCTGTAATAAATAATTTTTCTAAATTTTGCCATAATTGAGGTTCAGATTTTAAAGAGTGACTACTAATTTGAGGTTGTAGTTGTTTAATGACACATTGCTGATGATTGGATTTGCTTCTGTCTTCAGCTAGATAAGTAATACTCGAATTACTTTTACCTAATTCTCTGACAATAAAATAACGCCCCCGTAATATTTTGCCAACAATGGACTTCATAAAAAACTCGCGAATAACAAATAAAATATAGTAATTTACTTCAACAAAGGAAAAACAGTATTTATTTACCTTTAAATATAGTAAGCTAACCTAAAAATTTTAGTCATAAACAACAAGATTATAAAGTTGAAGACCGAAATAAAAACTAATAAAACGATCTTCAACACTATGCTAAGACAAATTAAACTTAATTTTTGCAAGTTCATCAGCGCAGACCGCGCAAGATACTAAAGACGGATTTATGATTAATTAACAGCAATTAAGCGGTCTAAATTAGCTAAAACTTCTTGACTGTGGATACTAGGTTGAACACCTAAAAAAATCTCTCGTAAAATTCCTTGGGGATCGATTAAATAAGTATGACGTAAAGACATCGAACCTAGCCAAGAACCATAAGCTTTACTAACATTGCCATCTGTATCTGCTAGCAAAGGGAATTTTAATCCTTCAGAATCACAAAACTCAGTATGAGAAGCAACGTCATCGGCACTAATACCGATAATTTGAGCATTTCTAGCTTGATATTTAGCTAAATCTTGTTGAAAACGACGAGCTTCCAAAGTACAACCAGGAGTAAAATCTTTGGGATAAAAATACAAAACTACCCACTTACCTTGATAATCAGAAAGGGAAATTTTACCATCACCTGTATTAGTTGGAAGAGTAAATTCTGGTGCTGGTTGATTTAAAGCAGGTTGTTGTCCTCCTAGTGCTTCAGCCGAAGCTAAAAAATTAAAACAAATCAGAACAATTAGACAACTTGCTAATAAAATCTTTTTCCAAAAGTTAAGATGCATAATGACACAAAATATGTTTTACTTAACATAAGTTAACAATTTTTAGGGTAAAAAATTACGAAAAATTATTTTGGTAATTTATCGCTAAAGTAACATCGTAATTTTCAAGAGTTTGTTAGAATCGTTGCTCGCAGGCAGCTAATAATATATATGAATATGAGTTTGAATACAGATACAATAGCCCCCCACGGTGGTCATCTAATCAATCGTATTGCCACAGCAGGAGAAAAAGAAGAATTTTTAGCTCAAGCTAATTCTTTGCCCAGAATTCAATTAGACGAGCGAGCCACCTCCGATTTAGTCATGATTGCCATTGGTGGTTTTAGCCCTCTCAAGGGTTTCATGACGCAAGCAGACTATGAAAGCGTAGTTGATGATATGCGTCTGGCTAATGGACTACCTTGGTCAGTTCCCATCACTTTATCGGTGAGTGAAGAAGTAGCAGCACCTCTTCAAGAAGGAAGTTGGATCCGTTTAGATGATACTGACGGAAATTTCATCGGAGTGCTAGAGTTAAGCGAAAAATATCGTTACAACAAAGTTCATGAAGCAGTCAATGTTTATCGTACTGATGAAGATAAACATCCAGGAGTCAAAGTAGTTTATGAACAAGGTGCAATTAATTTAGCTGGACCAGTATGGTTGCTTGAGCGAGAACCTCATCCTCTTTTTCCTGCATATCAAATCGATCCTGCTGCCTCAAGAGCGATGTTTAGGGAAAAAGGCTGGAAAACAGTGGTCGGCTTCCAAACTCGTAACCCTATTCACCGCGCTCATGAATATATTATCAAATGTGCTTTAGAAATTGTTGATGGTTTGTTTTTGCATCCTTTGGTAGGTGCAACTAAAAGCGATGATATTCCTGCCGATGTGAGGATGCGTTGCTACGAAATCATGCTAGAAAATTATTTCCCTCAAGACAGAGTGATTTTAGCAATTAATCCCTCCGCAATGCGTTACGCTGGCCCAAGAGAAGCAATTTTTCACGCTTTGATCCGTAAAAATTATGGCTGTACTCATTTTATTGTTGGTCGTGACCATGCAGGAGTAGGCGATTATTATGGAACTTACGATGCTCAATACATTTTTGATGAATTTAAACCAGAAGAATTGGGTATTGTTCCGTTAAAATTTGAACACGCTTTTTACTGTACTCGCACCGACCAAATGGCAACCTCCAAAACTAGTCCTAGCAGTAAAGAAGAGCGGATTCATTTATCAGGTACTAAAGTAAGAGAAATGCTACGTCGAGGAGAATTACCACCTCCACAGTTTTCTCGTCCCAAAGTAGCTGCTGAATTAGCTAGAGCAATGCAAATTGAGTCTTAAAAGTTTTATATAAAAATTTTTAATTGGTTACGAGTTGAAAGTTACTTGACTGGGAAACTCCAGTGAACGCAGCGCGTGGGGGATGGCGAACCTAGTTCGCCATATCCAACCACGTAAGACAGGCTCTGGAGTGGCTAATTCCGCCGTGCGACGGCGGAACTTGTAAGCCCCGTCCGTTTAACGGCAGAGTACCGTTTACTTTTACTTGTAACCTTTTTTACGATTAACCGACAATTAACAGTTATTCCTGGTAGGCTGATAGCTGAGATTCTGAAAGCTTATGGCTGATATGAAAATAAATCGGCGAACTTTGTTGCAACAGGCAGGATTAGCTCTGCTAAGTTTGGGAATAGGAGAGACAGGAATTGGGATTAAAGTCCCTGGAATTAAAGCTTATGCACAGGCTTTAGCACAAGCAACTAATCGAAAATTAGCTCTTTTGGTTGGGGTGAACGACTATTCTCAGCATCAGCTTGATGGTTGTGTGACCGATGTAGAACTACAACAGGAACTACTGATTAATCGTTTTGGTTTTAATGCCAAAGATATCTTGACTTTAACGAACCAACAAGCCACTAGAGAAAATATTGAAACTGCTTTTGTCGAGCATCTGAGAGAACAAGCACAACCAGAAGATGTAGTGGTGTTTCACTTTAGTGGTTATGGTAGTCAAGTAAAAATACCTTCTTCTGATGTCGCTACTAATCCAGAAGGAGAAGCAGTAGCAAATTATCAGTTAGTTAATAGTTTGTTACCTATTGATGGAATTTTACCTACTAAAGGAACACCAGTAGGGAATGATTTGCTTCAAGAAACTTTAATTTGGTTAGCGCGATCGCTTTTGACCGAAAAAGTTACAATGGTATTAGATACCAGCTTTAGGGCTAGTAAACAATCAATGAAAGGGAATTTAAGAATTCGTTCTTTTTCAGAAGTTGCTGAACGTCCTAGTTCTGAAGAAATGGCTTTTCGTGAACAATTACAAATCAAACTAGCAGGTTTCAAGGGAAAATCAGTTAGTCCTGGGATTATTTTAGCTGCTGCGAGCGAAGATCAAATTGCTGTCGAAAAACGCTGGAATAATTTTAGTGCGGGTTTATTTACTTATGCCTTGACTCAATATCTATGGCAAGTTACTGCGCCTAATCGGGTACAAGTGACATTGGAAAGGATTACTGAAACAGTTAAGGATGTGATGGGGAATCAACAACAACCCACAATTATGGGTGAATCTCAACCTTTATTTACTTATTATCTGATGCCAACTAGTTTAATAGGGGCAGAAGGAATTATTAAAAATGTTGGGGATAATGGCTCTGTTTCTTTAAAATTGACAGGATTACCAACTAAAATAGTTGATTATTATGGGGTAGGTTCTTGTTTGTTGGTAGTAACTGCCGATAGTTCGACTTCATCTGACGAATTAACTTTAGTGCAGATTCGTTCGCGAGATGGGTTAATGGCAAAAGCCCAAATCCTCAATCGAGAAAAGGTTGTCAATCCAATTAAGATAGGGCAATTAGTTCAAGAATATATTCGGGTAATTCCTCGTAATGTCGGTTTAATAGTTGGTTTAGACCGTAATTTGGAAAGAATTGAACGAGTTGATGCTACCAGTGCTTTTGCTAATATTGCCGTAGTGGATGGCGCAATTTCAGTAGGAGAACCAAATGTAGATTGTCTGTTTGGTAAGATTGAGCGTACTCTTTCTAAAGCAGTTGCTACTCAGTCTGATTCTAGCTTGGGTGAAAGTGGGACAAGCACTACAACTTATTTTGGTTATGGTTTATCTTCTGTTAGCGGTATTACAATTCCGCATACCGTAGGAGTAGCTAATGAAGCAGTTAAATCAGCAGTTACTCGTTTAACTCCTCAGTTCAAAAATTTGCTAGCAGTAAAATGGTTAGAATTAACTTTTAATCAAACTTCTTCGCGTTTACCTGTCGGAATTTTTTTAGAATCAATTGACAAAAATAATACCTCTCTGATTTTGCAAAGGTCTACCCGTGCAGCCAAATCAATCAATCAACTTGCTTCTCAAGATTTATCTTTAACTGCAACTGATTTTCCTACAATTAATAGTGGTTCGTCACTACGATTACAACTGAATAATTATACCGAGCGCACTCTTTATGGTATTGTTTTGGGCATTGATGCTGACCGTAATTTATTTGTGCTTTATCCACCCCAATACAACAGTATGGAAGAACAATTTAAATTGCAGAATATTGCGCTCGCTCCTGGTCAAAAATTAAATTTGCCTGAAACTCAAGATGCTTGGCAATGGAAAATTGCTGGTTCTTCAGGGATGGTTAGTCTTTATGGTATTTTTTCGACTTTACCATTTAAGCAAACTTTGGCTGCTATCTCTGCACCACCTAATTTAAAATTTGAGTCGGAAGCAATTCTTAATCTCGCTAACTCTTTGGAAGTAGTAAAAGCACTGATGCAAGATTTACACTTAGCTAGTCAAGTGGATACGGAGATTATTGGTTTTGCTAACGATGTTTATGCTTTAGATGTCAATGTTTGGGCGACTTTAAAAATGAGTTGGGAGTTGGTTAATAATTGAATATAGCGACTTTAATAATATACAGTTCATTTTCCTGGTCTTTGTTGATGGTTAATTGTTTGTCCACAGATGAACACGGATTAACACAGATGGAGTTATTGGTTGGTAGTGTTTTTTGTTGATTGTTGATGGTTAATTGCTACTTTGAGCCTTCACTTTTGACTTTTGACTTTTTACTTTTGACTTGCTGCTTTATAAATGGTCACTGATAATGGTGTACTTTACCAAGCTTGAAGCCAGCTTCGATATTTTGAGAAAGGCTATAGTTTTAGATTTTTAATGTTTAATTTCTGCCTATTTGTCGATAAAAATTTCGTAGCTTTGTTGGAGAAATACCGAGATAGTAACCCAAAATAATCAATTGGTTAATCGCAGTAGTTTGCCACACTCCTAGTTGTTGCCAACGACGGGGAGAGGTTAACACCGCAGCAGACGTGATGACTATTTTACCATGACGTTTTAATCTTTGGATCAATTCAAAATCTTCCATGATTGCTAAGTTACGATAGCCTCCAATCTTTTCAAAAGTAGATTTATTGAGGAAAATAGCTTGATCTCCGTAGGGAAGAGATAACAAACGCGATCGCAAGTTAACCATTGTTTCTATTAATCTAAAAGATTTTGCTTGACTATCAATGGCTAATTCAAAAGCACCAGCAATTACTTGAGATGAAGATAGAGTTTTGTAGATTAATGATTGATAATTAGCAGGTAGTTGAGTATCTACATGAAGAAAAAGCAGAATATCTCCTTTCGCTATTGCTGCACCTGCATTCATTTGGTAAGCTCTTCCAAGTTCGGAAGCAATCATTAATTTCAGCTTATTATTCTTATTTTCTGCTCTCCCCATCTCCCCATCTCCCCATCTCCCTGTCTCCCCATCTACCCATCTCCCCATCTCCCCATCTCCCCGTCTCCCTGTCTCTACAAAAACAGCACCTATTGCCAAAACAAGCTCAACAGTTCGATCCTGACTGCCACCATCTACAATAATTACTTCAATGTTTTGATTGTCTTTTAGTCGCTCAATCGCTGTTTGAATAATTGCTGCTTCGTTAAAAACTGGGATAATAATGCTGATAATTGGGTGAGTCATGAAAGTTTTATGCTGTTTTTGTTTCGGATCGCTTTATTTTTATTAATTATTTTTTTTAGCTATAGTCAAGTTGCAGTTGCTTCTGTGTTGGCAGAGCGAATTGAGCAATATCCCAACTGGAATAGTAAACCACCAGTACAAATTGCCAAAGGAGATTTAGTTTACCCTGAATGGATTAATGGTACTTGGAATGTTACCAGCACTTTAACCGAACAAGTTGCACCTCTAGCACCAGATTTAGTTACGCCTGGGTTTGAAACCAATCAAAAATATTTAAATCAACCAGTCAACTTTCAAGTGAGATTTGGCAGAGAATATTTTATTGCAGACAAAAATTTATTATTACTCCAAAGCATTAATCAAATACCAGTAGTAGCCGATCGCGTTTTTAATGGTCAAAATATTGCTCAAGCTTATTTGGGTAATGGTAGCATTTTAAAAGTTAAAGTCGATCCAAGTAATCCTAATCAACAAATTACTTTGCTCAAAGGCGATCGCAAGTTAATTTCAACTGTAACTGAGCGTGCTAGTGAAATACCTGATGTAGATCAATTTATTGCTACCGAAGTCACTCAGCAATTATTTCGCAGTCCCCAAAGAATTTATCTTAATCAAGTAGAAACTACCACCTCTTATCGCTTAATTCAACCAGATTTAATCAAAGCTGAGCAATTTACCGCAATTTATCTTTCTCCTCAAGACCCTGATTATTTTAAAGCAGTAAATCGTCCTGTGGCTATTTATCGCTATCGTTTAAGTTTACAAAAAAATTCACCACAAATTTCATAGTTCATAGATAGTTTGCTTCTAAAATACGCCTTTATTCCTAGAAAATTTTTAAAAAGAATCTTTCTCAAGAAGGAGGGAAATCCCTCAACCTCCTAGCTATCGTAAAAGGAATAGTTTAACTTACTGTAATTTATCTAAATTTGAATTGGAGATCATAGCGATGGCTGATATGACAACCCTAGAAACAAAGCTTGCAGATCTAAGACTGTTTCAAAACGTTTTAATCGAATGCGCTCAAAAACTAATGGCAGCAACAGATGATCAAACGATCCGTGAGCGACTAGAAAAGATGATTACAAGCGATCGCGAAAATCTTGGCTCGATTGAAAAGGCTATTGCTCAAGTCGGTAGTAACGCTCAACCCCGCGATATCACTCAAAAACACGCTGAAAAAGTCAGTCAAATGATGGATGGCTCTGAGCTTACCCTGTATGACAAATTCTTTCAGTTTGAGTTGCTCAAGCATCAACAGACGATGAATGGCTTAGTGATTCATAAAATTGCTCAGTCTTTAGATGATAAACTACAAGCTGCGGTAGAACCTCTTAATAAAGTCAATTTTGAAAATCGCGCTCATCAAGAAGTTCTTAAAGGTGTTCTTTACTTTGTCGGAACGAGAGAAATAGCTGGTAAAGAACCAGATATGGGACTTTGGGCTAGTATTGAACAGGGTATTGCAGCCCTCAAAGGTGTGGTAGGCAGCGTAGCTAGTTAAATCATGACAATTTAATAACCTTAGAGCGATCGCATTTAGTTTTGTCATTGTATAGTAAGAACTTGGAGTTTTGGGATATTTTGAAAATCCTTGCCATTATTAGTAACTAAAGTTAGATTGGGTCGTAGTGCTGTAGCAGCTATCCAAGCATATTGTGGCGATATTATTTTCCCTATTGCTTGTCTTTGCGCCCTTAAATTGCCCCAAATGCGACATAGTTCGATGTCCACAGGAATAATAAGATAGTTCTTTAGCGATCGCTCTAAACTAGCAATTCTTGACGTTTCCCAATTACGAATCGCAGCCCATTGAAATAACTCAGCAACAGTCATAAATGAAAGTGCTAATTGATAATTAATTTACCAGGAAAATCCATTTTACCTTTAAGTTTGTAAACTTGCATTATTAATCGAAATATTTTTGATAATCCGATCTTAGTCAATAATTTTATTTTTTATGCTTGGTAGAAGTTAAAAACTAGCCTCAATTGCCTCAACCAATCGCTCAATCTCTTCAGGTAAAGTTAGGTAATGAACACAAGCGCGAATACAATCGGGATGATAAATAGTTCTGAGGAAAAATCCTTGAGCTTCTAAAGATTTTACTAAAGCGTCGTGATTAGGATTCTCTTTAATTTGAAAAGAAACCAATCCTGCTTCGGGAGGAGTATCTTTTAAACATTTAATTGCCTTAATTTGAGTTAATCTTTCCCACAGATAACTACTTAATTCACAGATTCTTTGATAACGTGTATAAGCATCACCCCATTGACGATTAGTTGCGATCGCTTGTCTTAAGCCTTCATATTCAGGATAAGCAGAAGTAGCCACTTCAAACTTTCTCCCATCTTCTTTCCATTGTTGTGGTTGTCCTTTTGCATCTGTTTCTACGCCACGCCAACCAATAAAAGTGGGTTGTAATTGATTAAAAGCTTCAGGACTAATATACAATCCGCCTACGCCAGCAGGGCCACATAACCATTTATGCCCAGTAAAAGCATAATAATCTACTTGTAATTGGGGTAAATTTAAAGGCAAACAACCAACCGACTGCGCCCCATCTACTAAGACTTGAATCTTGTTATTACTAGTAGGATAACTATGACAAAGTTGAACTATTTCTGCGAGGGGTAAAATTTGCCCCGTATTCCATAACAAATGACTTAATACTACCAAGCGAGTCTGAGGAGTAAGATGTTGCTCAATAATGGCAACAGGATCGCCTTGATTTAAAGTATTTAAAATCGGAAAAATAATTACTTTTACTCCAAAACGACGAGCAATTTCGTTTACGGTAGCAATTACCCCTGGATGTTCGCAATCGGTCATTAAAATTTGCTCACCTGCTTGCCACTCTATCCCCCAAAGCGGAATATTACAACCTGCCGTTACATTTTCTGCGATCGTAATTGTTGCGGGTGTAGTTGCTAATTCTTCTGCAATACTGGTTCTTAAACGAGCAATATTTTTATTAATCCAAGCATTAATTTCTAAAGAAAATGGTCCCGCTTGTTGAATATATTCATGAGCCTTAATAATTGCGTCTAAGGCAGGACGAGCCATCATTCCTTGACCGCCAAAGTTAAAATAAGTTTTATTATGTAGTCCAGGAAACTGCTGTCGATGTTGTTCGATTGTAGTTGTCTGGAAACTGCTAGTCATAATAATCAGGAATTGTGAATCTTTGTCAGTATATCTCGAATTAATAATTTTTTATCTGAAGCTAATCATAACGATTATTCTAGGGACAATCTCATGAATCAGAGAATTTTAAAACAGGCTGAACTTCCTTGCAGCAATATCGGCGGACAATTGACTGAAATGCCATGATGCTATTAACAGATGAACAAATCTTAAATTTCAAACGCTGTCGTCGCCGTACCTATTTAGATACTTATGGTAATCCTCAAGAACAAGATGCGACTAAAGAGTTTTTGTTGAAGTTGAGGAAAGAACATCAAGCTCATATTAAAAATGTGATGGCTTGTCTTGGTTTAAACTATCATCAACTGATCGCTTCCTCAACACAATGGTGGAATCAAGCTGCTGAAACTCTTGCCTTAATGCAACAAGGAGTAGATTGCATTTATGGTGGAAAACTAGCTGTTAGGGCATCTCATTGGCGATCGCTTTGGGATGAAAATTCGGAAGATACTCCCAACTCTTCAGAAGAAATTGTTTTTTTGGCAAGTCCTACCTTACTGATTAAACAACCAGGTAAATCTATTTTTGGTAATTGGTTATATCTGCCAGTCAATATTAAATTAGGTCGTCGTCCTAAACCAGAGTATAAACTAATTGCTACTTTTCAAGCCCAAATTTTAGCAGCTATCCAAGGAGTCTTACCAAGTCAATCTCAATTGATTCTACGTCAGCAAGATAGCTATTCGATTGACTTAGAATATTGGCTGCCCAGAATGCGAGCGATCGTAGCTGATTGTATCGAAATGTTATCCGCTGAAGCTGAACCAGAAGTATTTATTTCTCGTCAGCGATGTAATTTATGTCATTGGTATAGCCATTGTTATACCCAAGCAAAATCTCAACAGCATTTGTCTTTAATTCCTGGAGTAACTCCTAAACGTTACGAATATTTGGTTTCAATTGGGATTGAAACCGTTGAATCTCTGGCAGATTTGACTCATGGTAATCTCGAAGACAATATTGGTACTGATATTGCCATTCAATTAAAGCAACAAGCATTAGCAATTTTACAAAAACAACCAATCCTAAAATCTGAGCTTAATTCAGTCATCAAAAAAACTATTACCCATGCAGAAATTGAATTATATTTTGACATTGAAGCTGAACCAGATCTCAACTTAGATTATCTTTTAGGCGTTTTAGTAGTAGACAAACAAAATAATAGTGAAAAATTCTATCCGTTTTTGGCAGAAAATCCAGAAAATGAAGCAATGATTTGGCAACAATTTTTAGATTTAGTTAATCTTTATCCTTACGCACCAATCTATCATTATTCTGAATATGAAGTAGATACAATTAAGCGTCTTGGTAAATTATACGGCACACAAAAAAAACACATTTTATCGCTAATATCTCGTTCAGTAGACTTACATTCTTTGATCACTAAATCGGTATTTTTACCTGTCGAAAATTATTCTTTAAAAACTTTAGCTAACTGGATTGGTTTTCAGTGGCGTGACCATGGTGCTAGCGGAGATCAATGCGTATGTTGGTACGATGGATGGTTAACCACTAAGAATCGCTCTTTACTAGAAGCAATCTTGCGTTATAACGAAGATGATTGTCGTGCTACTCGTTATCTTAAAGATTGGTTAGTAGAATTTACTTTACAGTTTCCAATTAACTAAAAATTGAGAACAAAATAAGTGGATTGAAATTAATTAGATAAAAATCAATTTGAAGTTATGCAAAGAAGTTTGACAATATCGATCATTTGGCTATCTAAATAACTATTTTTAAAAGAAAGCTAAGGTAAAGTGAATAGTATAAAGATCAAACAAGTGTAGAGAAAACAAACAACACTTTTTGCGTCTCTTAACCACTAAATCGATTAAGAGGTAATTGTAATGATAATTCCCATGTTTCCCTTACTATTATTGATCACTGCACTTGGAAGTATAATTTTGTATCTACGTACTGCCCATGATATTTTTGGTGTATTGGCAGTTGGCACTACAATTGTTTGTTTAATTTGGGGACTAGTTATTACTCATTGGTCAATTCATCTACTGGCGTTGCTTGCTCTATTGTTTATCAGGAAGCCTATTCCATTAGGAAGTTTAGTTTCCGATCACAAATAATCAAGCCAATTCCTGTTACAGAATTTGAAGTTATGTAGCTTTTTGCATGAGGGGAATCTTGCCATAAGGTAAACTAGCCCTTAATCCCGAAGAAATACCCTTACATAGGAGAACACTCGGTAATAAGGAGCCGATATTAAATGTCTCATAGCGTAAAAATCTACGATACTTGTATTGGTTGTACTCAGTGCGTACGGGCTTGCCCCACGGATGTACTAGAGATGGTGCCTTGGGACGGCTGTAAAGCTGGACAAATTGCATCCTCTCCTCGTACAGAAGACTGTGTAGGTTGTAAGCGGTGTGAAACTGCTTGTCCTACCGACTTTTTAAGTATCCGTGTTTATTTAGGACCTGAAACTACTCGTAGTATGGGTCTTGCCTACTAAGCTCGAAGAAACTTCGTCTACTCAAGACGGACAGAGGTATAAAATTGCGAAATGCTATTTGGCAATGGTTGCCTCAAATTTCTTTGACTGTGTCAAACCAATTATTAAAAGTGGCAATTATTAAGCTCACTTTATATTTTGTCGAAATATAGTGTCGTTCAATTTTCCAATTATGCTGTCATTAGTTTAGTTGGGAGTTGACGACACTATTGTTTTTTGAGCGAGTAATAATTATCTAATCATTTGAAAGCAGTCAATTAGATACATAACTGCTTATTTAGCTTTAGATAATGTTTCTAAAATGTAAATTTTTTTCCTAATTAAACTAATTTTGTTTTTAAGAAATTAACTGCATAAAAACCAAAAAAAAACGTAAAAAACAATGAGGTCTAGATTTCGCTGGTACAATTTAACATTATTTATTGGCAATTGGTAGGTTTTTTGAGCAAATTATTTAATTGAAGTTATTAAAAATGATGACATTTACTCAACGGACAAAATTATTAGCTCTAGCTTTAGGTGCGATCGCTCTTCCCTTTTGTACTTCTATTCCCAAAGCAGTTGCTTTTGAAGAACAAGCAGTTAATCCAGGACAATTTATAGCAGTTGCTGTTCCTTTTGGTTATAAAGAATATCGCTTGGAAATCATCGAGCAAATTCCTGGTAAACAACCTTGTTGGCAAGAAAGTGGTTCTGCCCCCGTGACAGTAAATTTGTTATTAAATAATTTTGACTATACTGGCAGTTGTAAGCGCATTACCAATACTAATGGCTATAGTCTTCGTCTGAACGGACAAGACGATGCAGTTTCCTATGTAAATAAGATCGTCGAACGCGATGGAGAATTACAATTAATTGCCTTTCACAAAGACCCCAAATTACCAGATTTAACTATTGGTAGAACTAAAGGATTAACGACTAATCCGATGAGGGTTTTTCTCGAACCAGGTTGGCAAATTACCAAAAGAATTCACCAAGGACAAGTTGTCGATCATGTTTATTTAAGTGGTAGTTCTACAATAGCTAATAATCCAGTTCCCTTTAATTTTAGTAATTCTAATCTTAGTATCAGTAATCCAACTCCGACTAATCCATCAGCTAGCTCTTTTCCTACAAATCCTCAAGCAGCAAATACGACAGTTAATCCTACTCCAGTGCTAGGTAGCAGCACAATTATGGATGGAGTTTCGCAAGTATATCAAGGTGTTGTTAGTCCAATTTTAGGGTCAATTGTGGGAGGATTTGCTGGTGGTAGTCCTCAAGCTACTAGTCAAGCTGCTTGTCAACCTGGTAGTGCAGTTTGGACTGATTCTGGTACGTCACAACAAGTAGCAGTTCTAGCAGATGGCACAGTTCAGTTAGGTAATCAGCAGGTCAATATTAAACCAATCTTGACGAATAATGGCATTAATCCCGAGCAATTTTTAGCTGGACCTAATTCCGCTCAACTAGATTTTGATGGTGATGGTGCGATCGAAGAATTTAAAATTCAACAGCCACCCCAAGCTTGTACCTCGGCGGGTTATTAACTAAATCTCATCTAAAATCAAACTATTAATAATATTCTTTTTTTATTTCATCTTAGAAAAGAGTATATTGAGTATAAAAATAGTTTGGTAGCTAGACGCGATCGCCAATGACAACAGATAACTTAGAGGAATTTGAGCAACTATTAAGGCAATACAATCAATGTTTCTACCTTAATATGTAATTGTTTATCTTAATATTAAGTATTAAAATTCAAAGCAAGTCTTTGTATTTTAAAATTAATCTCAATATTTTTTACTTGAGTAAAATTTTTTATAAATTTCTTTTATTAGATAAATATTCAATTTTTTCTCCTGAAAATTCCTCAAATAATTGTCGATGACTTTGAAGAGAAAACTCATCATCTCTTGTTTCGTATTGTTTTACCCAATCAAGCAACATTGCTAGATTTTCATTTTGAACTTCTGGAGAAGGATATTTATGAGATTCCCAGGGACGAGCAAGACAGTTTTGCACGCAAATATCAACCCCAGGATTAAGAAAAATCAACTTGGTACAATGATGAATAGCTTCTTTTAACAAACTGGAATAACAACCTTCAATCACCCAACTTTTATGGGTTTTAATAAACTTAGATAAATCTTTTAAACTATCTTCGATTCTTCTCCTGACAGTAGGATTTTCTACTTCCCAAGCTAAAGTATCTAGATCGAGATGTGCTAATCTGTATTTCTGCTTCAAAGCTAATGCCATTGTCGATTTTCCTGAACCAGAGTTACCAAAAATTACTATTTTATTCACGAGCTAATTGATAATTTTTTGAGATTTATCTTAAATGCGATCTTAGCTGTGCCGAGGCTCGGAATGAGCGCAAAAAATTCATTGCTTGATGATTATTTTTCTTGCTGATTTTTAATTATAAATGTTTTTAAATATACTTAAGTTTAAGTAGTAACTAATAACTGAAATGACTCAATCTCAAAGCGATCGCTCTTCTCAATTAATTAAGGAACGGTCTGAGAAATCATTAAAAAATATTTATTTTATTAGCGGTTTAGGTGCTGATCAGCGGGTTTTCCAAAGATTAAAGTTTAAAGGATATCAGCCAGTTCACATTAATTGGTTAGACCCAAAACCCAATGAATCCCTGGCTGACTATGCTCAACGTCTAACGACTCAAATTACATCCGATCATCCCATCATTATCGGTTTATCTTTTGGTGGCATAGTTGCAATCGAAATTGCTAAACAAATTCAAGTAGATCATTTAATTCTAATTTCTAGTACTAAAAATAGAGCAGAAATTCCTTTTTATTTCAAAATTTTACGCTGGTTTCCTGTTCATCGGATTTTTCCTTACCAAACCTTTCTTTTTATAGGATATTCATTAATTAAATGGTTTTTTGGTTTAGAAAACAAAGAAGAATGTCAGTTACTCAGAGCAATTTTATTTGATACCGATGCCCACTTTATTAAATGGGCAATTCATCGAGTAGTTATTTGGAATAATCAAACTATTCCCGAACATCTTTATCATATTCATGGAATGAGCGATCGCATTTTCCCCATTCGTTTTGTTAAACCAGATGTTGCAATTGAAAAAGCAGGGCATCTGATGGTTTTGAATCGAGCCTTTCAAATTTCAAAATTAATCGAAAAAGTTATCAATTAAAAAAATTTTTAGAAAAAACTAAGCTTTTTTTAAGGATATTGATCTGTTCATCTCTAATACAAAGTGTTAGCATAGTATTTGAGAATAAAGATAAGAGATAGAATTTGTATTCAGTATTGATAGGTTTTTTCCATAGAGTATTGATAAGCTTCTCTCCGAAATCTTCGCTCTCTACACAATTTATGATTAAGGAGACAATTGATTTATGTCAATTTATGTAGGCAATTTAGACTACGAGGTTACTCAAGCGGACCTCACCGATGTCTTTGCTGAGTATGGAAGCGTTAAGCGTGTTCACCTCCCTACCGACCGTGATACAGGGAGAGTAAGAGGCTTTGCCTTTGTAGAAATGGGAACAGAGGCAGAAGAAGATAAAGCCATTAATGCTCTCAATGGGGCTGAATGGATGGATCGTGAGTTAAAAGTTAACAAAGCTAAACCTCGCGAAGATAGGAACTCGTTTGGTGGTGGTGGTCGCAAAAACTACCGCTTCTAAGCTTTAAGTTTAAGTTAAATAAAGCTTCTGGGAATCAAACGGATTAATTCCACTGGCACTTCCCAGAAGTTTTTTGTTGTACTAATGAGGAATGATAATGTCTCGACGTCGTAATGCTAAAAAAGAAAAAGCGGAAAGAAACAAAGTTAATGCGCGAAAGTTCCGCAAAGCATCTTCTGGTTACTCGCGCAGGAATAATAGATACTCTAGTAGCGAGCAAAAATCTTCAGAAACTGAGGAAAATAAATCATCTTCTGTCTAAATAAATTTTAGTATCTAGCTCTACTAAAACGAGAAAATATAGTTGTTTCAAATAAGAATGAAACATTTTTTCGGCTGAAATTCTATCATAGCAAGGCGAAATTGTCTCACTCTAAATTGAAATGACTATATATCTCAAGGTGTGGTAATTAATTATTTCTACTTCACGATAGATAGCTAATCTCGTAATTCTACTTATCATACTTAGTAGAGTGAATACAAAATTGCTCTAAATTGTCTTTGGTTTATTTATTGATCTGGCTGGTTTGACCAAAATAGCAGCTAAACCAATAGCTGAGTATTTGGCGTTGCTAATTTGATGGATGAATCAAATATCATCATGCTGAATGTAACAAGTTCTAATCAACTCTTTGCTTGTTTGAAGAGTAGGTTTTGTAAAACAACCAAAGCATCTACCAAAGCTTTCAGGAAACTGTCGTTGGAGATATCTAGCATCGGTTTCATCGGCAAAAGACTCGGACTTGTTTTTGAAAAAGTGGAACTAATTCTTAATTTCAAAAGACAACTCTTTGTTTAGCAGCCTAGTTGCTTTAGTTCTTTCACTTAGCTTCAGAACTATGATTAGCATGAAATGTTTGCCCTGTTCAACCATAGTGTTGACAATTCATACTGTTTAATTTAGCAACGCCAAATCTCTCAACAGCAAACAACCATTGCAATTTACAGATGTAGACAGGAAGTAACTATGGATTTTGGAATCAAAGGTAAAGTCGCAGTAATTACTGGTGGAGATTCAGGTATCGGAAAGGCAACTGCTAAATTACTTGCAGCAGAAGGAGTTAAAATTGCTTTACTTGATAAAACTATTGAACCACTCAAAGAAACTGTTGAAGAAATCAACAAAATTGGCGAAGCTTTTCCTGTTTCAGCAGATTTAACCAATTTAGAAGAAGTTGAAGCAGTCAAACAACAAATTATTGAGCGATTTGGCACGGTTCATATTTTAGTTAATTGTGCAGGAATTACTGGTTCGACTAAAGAATTTTTAGAATTAACTGATAAAGATTGGTATGAAACTATTGATATAGATTTTATGGCTGCGGTAAGAGTGTGCCGTGCTTTTATTCCAATGATGCAAAAAGAAGGTTGGGGAAGAATAATTTTAATTGGTTCAGAAGATGCTGTTCAACCTTATCCTGATGAAATGCCTTATTGTGCAGCTAAGGCAGCGATTTTGAATCTTGCTAAAAATTTATCTAAAGTGTACGCTCAAGACGGTATTTTAGTTAACTCTGTTTCTCCAGCTTTTATCGCTACACCGATGACAGACAAAATGATGGAAAAAAGAGCAGAAAAACAAGGTGTCAGTTTTGATCAAGCAATTGAAAGTTTTCTGAAAGAAAAGCGTCCTCATTTAGAATTAAAACGCCGTGGAAAAGCACAAGAAGTAGCAGCAGTAATTGCTTTTCTTTGTTCTCAACATTCTAGTTTTGTGGTTGGTGCTAATTATCGAGTTGATGGCGGTTCAGTTGCTACCGTATGTAATTAGTAATTTTAATTCCAGTAGGGATAATTTATGAATTATCTCTACAAATTAAATATAATTTCTATAGTTTTTTGATCATTAGTTCTAATTTTCTTTATTTCTGAAAGTTTGTTCTGATAATCAACAATTTTTATTTCTATAATATTCATTATCTTAAGCTAAATTGATCGCAAAACTACAATTATCTGGTTAATCTCTGAACTTTTCAACCTTGCTCATCAGTGGGCTTTTTTTAAGTTCTAAAATTAATTATATTAATCTGATTCAATTTTTTTTAATACTTTATTCTATTTTTTTGATTGACCAAAGAGTTAAATGAATTTCTCCTGGAGTAATTAGTTTTGGTTGATATATTTCTTCCATATTGATTTGAGAATTAGTTTGGATTTCTTGCTTTAAGTTGGTCGAAGGATTAAATAAAAATATGGGGTTGGTATGAGTGAGTACTTTTAATAAATCATCACTAGAATCAATTAATTTTATTTTTACTTGATTTTGTAAATTGTAACTAAGGGAAATGACATCCATTGTTTGAATTGCTTCTGAAATTAAAATTGGACTGTGAGCTTGATTAATAATTTCAGCAAGAGGAAGATTGTGAAGATTACGAGATTTTTGATATTGAGGAGATTTTTCCAAATTAAGAATACAGGAAACAATACTTAAAGATAATAAAAAAGTTAAAATAATTTTTCCTAGTTGAGATTGACTTTTTTTACTCCAATTAATCAAACCTAATTGACTAGCTAATAAATAAACTATTGCCAAAAGAATACTCAATTGAGCAGGAATAAAATATCGAGGTGTGGCAGAACGTTGATCATTAAAAATTAAATCAGTAATAATTAAAATTGTAGGAGTTGCGATCGCTTGAGTTAAAATAAACCAAACAATTTTTTGTTGATGATTAAAAATAAGAAAAAATAGAGAATAAGATACTAAAGTTAGTAAAATTAAAGCGGTACTAATTCCGATAAAAGTTACAGGTTTTAAGATAGCAATTAGGGATAATTGATTAAGTTTATTTTGATAGATAGTAAGAAAAATACCTAAAATAATCAAAGCACAGTACCAAAGCAATTTATTGTTTTTAAAATAAGTTTTTTGAGCATAAAAATAAATTAAGCTTCCTAATCCTAAAATTACTATCAAAGTTACTAAAATAATCACTACTTTGAGTGGATTTAAGTCTGGAGATAAGGGTAAATCGCCAAAAATAAGCAAAATACTAGCAATCCAAATTCCGAGCATAGCGGAAATTTCTAGTGGTTGATCCATCCACGAAGTATTATCTTGAAGTGCTTGCCAATTTTGATAAATTACTAAACACCAAGGCAGAAAAGCAATGAGAGCTAAACTTGATGATAATAAATAGTTGATGGTTATTTGATTAAATTTAAACTTATTACTAATAAACACATAACTTCCCTGTCCAATTACCACTAAAAAAGAAAACAAAGAAGTATAAAAAGCTAAAATCAAACTAATTGTATAAAATACCCAATTTTGTACTCGATTAGTTCGTAAAGCTTTTAATAAAGTAGCACTAGAAAGTAAAATTGTTACTGTCCATAAACTATAAGGTCGTGCTTCTTGTGCATAAGCTACATAAAATGGAGAAACACTCAAAAGCATTACAGAAAGCTCGGCAATTTTAGTAGATTTAAATAATTCCCGACCAAGCCAGTATAAACAAGGAAGAGCTAATAAACTACAAATAACTGATAAACTTCTAATTGCTGTAACTGAATTACCAAATACTTGTACCCAAAACCTGGCTAATAAAAAATAAAGGGGTGCGTGTTCTGGACTTTGTTTTAAAGCATTAAAAGTATTTTGTAAATTTCTGGCTGAAGAGACTTTTTGATATTGTTGTAAATCTGCTATAGATAGCCATTCTTGATTGGTAAGTTTTTGAGTAACTTCCGCTTGTGTATAACCAGAAATTCTTACATAAGTAGCAACTTCATCTACCCAAAAAATTTTTTGATCGAGATTAGCATAACGAAAAAAAATCCCCAAACAAATTGCTAAAATAATTAAACCTAACCAAGCATAATATCTAATTTCTTTGCCAAAATTTTGATTACCAATCAGCGATATTTTCATACAATATAGTTCAACAAGTCGATTGAATCTACAGAAGGTTTGTTGCCTTGCCTCGATTTCAATTTTTAGAAGTACAGTTTAACATCAGTTATTGAGTTGAATATTATCCACGGATAAACGCAGATAAACACCGATGAAATGTAGAGGAGAATCATCTTACAGAAGGCATCACTATTTGCTATAGGTTGATTATTGATTAAGCAGAAACAATCACAGTTACAATTTTTTTTGGTAACTTATCTAATTTGATATGCAACTGAATAGCCAGACAAACCCAATTTACGATCGCTTGTTTGATATTATTAGTGAATTAGTTTTACATCACTCTCCTAGTGGAGTTGAGACAGAAATCGATCGCTTGCTACTAGATCGTTTTACTGCATTGGGGGTAGAATCTTGGCAAGATAGGGCAGGAAATATTATTGCCAAAATTCCAGGAACAAATTCATCAAGAGCGATCGCAATTACGGGACATAAAGATGAAATTGGGGCAATTGTCAAATCTATTGATTATCGTGGTTGTTTACAAGTAAGAAAATTAGGAGGCTCTTTTCCTTGGGTATATGGAGAAGGTGTTGTAGATATTTTGGGCGACAAGGAAATAATTAGTGGGATACTTTCCTTCGGATCGCGTCATGTTTCCCATGAATCTCCGCAAAAAGCCCAACAAGAAAATGCGCCTTTAAATTGGGAAGACGCTTGGGTAGAAACTAAATTAACTTTAGAAGAATTAGAAGCTGCTGGAATACGCCCAGGTAGTCGAGCAGTAGTAGGCAAACATCGTAAACATCCAACTCGCCTCAAAGATTATATTGCTAGTTACACTCTTGATAACAAAGCTTCGGTAGCAATTTTACTGGAACTCGCCGAACAAATCAAAGAGCCAACAGTTGATATTTATTTAGTAGCCTCTGCTAAAGAAGAAGTCGGGGCAATTGGCGCATTATACTTTACCCAAAATCAAGCTTTAGATGCTTTGATTGCCTTAGAAATTTGTCCTCTGGCTGCGGAATATCCCATTGAAGCAGGAGAAATTCCCGTCTTACTTTCTCAAGATGGTTACGGTATTTATGATGAAAATTTAAACTCCGAATTGCGACAAGCAGCTAATCAAGCGAATATTCCTTTACAATTTGCTGCAATCAGTGGTTTTGGTAGCGATGCTTCGATTGCCATGAAATTTGGTCATGTAGCACGGGCTGCCTGTCTTGGCTTTCCTACAGAAAATACTCATGGCTATGAAATTGCTCATTTAGGTGCGATCGCTAATTGTATCAAGTTACTTCAAACTTACTGTAATAATTTAGAAAATTTTATTTAAACCATTTCCATCTGCATTTCTTTGCTTAATTCACGAAAGGGGGCTACATATAACGGGCAAGCTTGCCAACGCCCTTCAACTGCTACACCCAATTTTTGACAATCACCTGATTTTCTGCTCAGCAATTGATAATTACGACAATAAATACAAATACTTTGATTGGAATTGTTAAGTTTCATTGCCTTTTTTTCAGTGGTGATTAAATGAATTTTTAAATTTGATCTCTACTTCCTAGAAGTTCGATCCTTGAAAAATCAAATATTAAATCTATTAAAAAAATATTATGAGTGACTAGTAAGTTTAATCTACCTAAAGATACAGTTTTAAATTATATCGCTCAAGTTAGATGATGACTCAAATCTCAATCAAATAACTACAGGATTCCAAACCTGTAAAAACTAATTTTGCTTAATCCTTTGTTTTTTAGACTTGATCCCTTAACTTAAATCAATTTGCAAAAACAAATCTATAATCGCTCCATCTTCACCAAGGTAATTAAATTACTTGTATATTTAATTACCAATAAAAATAAAAAATAAGTTCTTATATATGTAACTTTTAAAATGCTTATTACTTAAATTTAGAGATTAATAATATAAAATTGCCTTAAAAAATCTAGCTTGTTTAGCAAAAAAAATAATCATTTTTTTTCGATAAAAAAACAAAAAATTTAGCTCCATCTATAGATATAAAAACCTGTGAGCAGTGACCAGTTACTAATTACTAATTATGAGGGATGAATAATCAACCCCGCTGAAGGCGCGCTGCGCGACCAACGCTCAACCAGTATTTTCGGGTGTACCTCATAGAGCGTGAGAAATGCTATATATCAAATTGCTAAATTTATGTCCGAGTTTAGCAGTGCCAAACCCCTACCCAAGATTTGTAGTAACCAAAAAACAACTGTAAAAATTTCAAAAGATTACAATAACTGGAGGGATCCTAAATCGAAAATACTTAGAACTATTTAAAAACTTAAATGTTTGCACTCACTCAAAAAACTGCCCGTCAAAGAGAGATTGTTGAGGTTGTCTTCCGCAATGGTTGGGACTATATGCGAGGTTTACTCACAGGTGGTAAATCTGATGAACCTCGGTTACCTTCTCCCACTGTTCTCAAAAAAGTTTTAATTGAATTAGGTCCTGTTTATGTCAAACTAGGTCAACTGCTTTCTACTCGTCCTGATTTATTACCAGGAAGATACGTTGAAGCACTAACAGATTTACAAGCAAGAGTGCCTCCTGTCGCCTGGAGTCAAATCGAAAACTTAATTCAACACGAATTAGGCAAACCAATTGATACTGTATTTGCTAGTATCGAACCACAAGCAATCGCAGCAGGTTCGATTGGTCAGGTTCATTATGCTACCCTAGTCGATGGGCAACCAGTAGCTCTTAAAGTTCAACGTCCTGGAATTGATATTGTTGTTGCTCAAGATGTTGCTCTGATTAGAAATTTAGCAGAGTTAGTCTCTTTAACTGATGTTGGCAAAGATTTTGATATTGTTGCTTTGGCAGACGAATTTATTACTGCCATCAAAGCAGAATTAGATTTTACTTTAGAAGCTCAGTATACAGACCAATTACGCCGTAATCTTAGTGCTAGTCGTTGGTTCGATCCTCAACAACTGAGTATTCCTCAAGTTTATTGGGAGATTACCACGCCTAAATTATTAACTCTTGAGTGGTTAGAAGGCAAACCAATTTTAGAAGCACAACTCCCAGTAATAAGAGAAGATAAAGACCAAGATACGCAACGTCGGGAGATTACTACTTTATTATTTCGCTCTTTCTTTCAACAAATTTATATTGATGGTTTTTTTCATGCCGATCCTCATCCAGGCAATATTTTTTACCTTAATGATGGCAGAGTTGCTTTACTCGATTGTGGAATGGTAGGGCGATTAGATCCTCGTACTCAACAGATTTTAACCGAGATGTTGCTGGCAGTAGTAGATCTCGATGCCAAAAGATGTAGTCAACTAACTTTAGAATTAGCTGAGTCAGATAAACCAGTTATTTTAGAATGTTTGACTAATGATTATGAGCGAATGTTACGCAAATACTTCAATCTTAGTCTTTCGCAGATTAACTTTAGCGAAGTGTTTTATGAGATTTTGCAAGTATCTCGCGACAATCGTATTCGTTTACCTAGTAATCTAGGTTTGTATGCCAAAACCCTTGCCAATTTAGAAGGAGTTGCCCGAGGTTTCGATCCAGAGATTAATCTACTCGATCAAATTAAACCCCTGATGGTGGATTTGTTTCGTCGTCAATTGTTGGGTGATAGTCCTGTTGAAACTTTACTGCGAACTGCGATCGATCTCAAAAGTCTTTCTTTGCGATCGCCCCGTCAAGTAGAATGGTTACTAGACCGAGTAGCTTCAGAAACTCTGAAGTGGAATCTTAGTATTCGTCAGATTGATTCTTTAAGCCATACGTTAGATGATTCTGCCAACCGACTTTCTTTTAGTATTTTGGTAGGTTCTTTGATTATGGGGGCAGCAATTATTTCTGCTAATGCTTCTACTAATCAATTATCAATTCTCAGTGATATTTTATTTGCTGCTGCTAGTTTTTTAGGGATTTGGCTAATTATTAGTATTTTGCGATCGGGAAGATTAAAGTAGTTAATATTGAAGTCAAGCAAGACGATTCAGAATCCGATTAGCAAGCTGTTTAGCCACAACAGGTTTATCAACAAAGTCGTCTGCGCCACTAGCAAAAACTTGATTGCGAATAGCTACGTTGTTATGAACACTGAGAAACATTACTGGTAATTTGCGCCAATAAGGATGAGTTCGCAGGACCTTACACAGTTCAATACCGCTCAAGTGAGGCATTTCAATATCTAACACCAGTAGGTTAGGATTAACTGCTTGGAGTACATCCCAAAACTGTCGAGGATCGTGCAAGGTAGTGAGTTTAAATCCCCAGGGATGTAAGAGAGAGGGTAAAACTTCTAATAATTCTAGATCGTCATCTACGATCATGACTTTTTTGCCTTGAGCAGAACGTTGAAAAACTTCCTGGCAAAAACTGATTATTTCTGAAGGAGTTAGGGGTTGTTTGAGATAGAAATATCCCCCATGTCTAGCAACTTGAAGCCTGTCTTCAAAGCGATCGCGATCTGCTAAAACCATCACTGGGATAGAGGGTTCAAGCAAACTGAATTCGGCAATTAAGGATAAATTATCCCATCGAGCATGAAGATCGGATTCTAATTCGCTAAAGGCTAGTTTTAGCAAAACAGCATCGGGAAGTTGTTCTGATGACTGTTGTTCAAGCCAAATTCTAGTTGATTCAGGATTGGTTAAGATTAAGGTTTTAATGCCTTTGCTGTTAGCATATTCTGTTAATTGTTCGCTAGATTTAGGGTCAGGATCGACGATTAAGAGAAAAGGAGAATGTTCTCTCAGTTGACAGGCAATTTTGGGCAAAGGATTCTCTTCTGTAGCCAATTCTTGATGTAAAACTTGAAGAATAGCTTCTAATTGCCATATTTGTTCTTGATTAATTTCATCAGTCAAGATTTGTTCTAATTCTCTAGCCAACTGAGAAGCTTCATCAAAACCAAATAGTCCCAGATTGCCAGCTAAACTGTGAGCCGTTAACAAAGCCGTTTGGCGCTCGCGTTCGCTAAAATCTCCTTGTTGCCAAGTTGCAATGATTGTCTCTAAAGTTTCTAATTGTTGATGACTTTTGGAGCGATATTTCTCCCAAGCTGCACTTAAAGCATTTAAATGTCGCGATCGCTTATTTTCTGATGTTTCCAGTTCGACTTTCAACTCTTCCTGGGGTAAAGATTTGAGACAATAACCCCTACCAGGAACGGTTTCGATCAAATCTTCGGGTAAACCAGCCAGTTTTAATTTTTGTCTTAAGTATCTAAGGTGAGAACGAACTGTAGCTTCGGCTGGATATTCTGCCGATGACCATAAACTTTCAATAATTTCTTCAATGCTTAAAACTTCTTGACTATGGCGCAAAAATAACTCTAATAAACTGTATTCTTTCGCAGTCAGCGATAAGGTTTCTCCTTGGTAGGTAACTTCACCATTACAAGGATTGAGTTGTAATTCTCCCCAAGTCAATACGGGCAAAAAGTCACAGTTGAGACGACGCAATAAAGCACGAATACGAGCCGTTAATTCGTCAAGATCAAAAGGCTTACAGATATAATCATCTGCTCCTGCATCAAGTCCTTTAATTTTATCTTGGCTGCCATGACGAGCGGTAAGTAACAAGATTGGCATTTCATAGCCATTAGCGCGAAAACGCTGACATAAACTAATCCCGTCGAGCTTAGGCAAAGACCAATCGAGGATAATTAAATCGTAGTTATAGGTTGAACCATAGAGCCAACCTTGTTCTCCATCGGTAACTGCATCTACGGCATAATTGTGTTCTGCTAGACTTCTGGAAAGGACATCGATTAAAGTTTGATCGTCATCAACTAATAAAATTCTCATTCGTAACTAGAATCAACCTCCTGTAACCAACTTAGATTTTCCATTGCAAAATTTTAGCAATTCGACTAGCAAGAGTCATCGAATTAAAAGGCTTAGTAATTACTCCTGCTACTCCCAACCCTTGCAATTGATTTTTATCCGCAGCTTGTACTTTAGCAGTGAGAAAAATCACTGGAATCAACTGAGTTTTGGGATTCGCTTGTAACTGAGATAAAGTAGAAATACCATCCAACTCAGGCATCATGACATCAAGCAAAATGGCATCGGGTTGTTGAGTTTGGGCGACACTGATTCCTTCTAAACCAGAAGAAGCAATCAAGACTTCCCAACCCACTTCGATCTCAATTCCTACTTGCACCACTTCTTGAATCGTTTCTTCATCATCAATTAGTAAGATACATTTATCGTTGATGATCATCACCCCCTTTTTGGGTTAATGCAGGCAAAGTGAAATAAAAAGTACTACCATCTCCTAAACAACTTTCTGCCCAAATTTTTCCACCGTGTTCTTCAATGATGTGACGACATATAGCTAATCCTAAGCCAGTTCCACCTTTTTTCCGCGAATCGGAAGAGTCTACTTGTTGAAAACGCTCGAAGATATTTTCTAGTTGATTGGCAGGAATTCCTTGTCCTTGATCTTTCACCTCAAAAGTAACGAAGGGAATCTCAGTTTTTTGTCCTTGAGGTTCTATTTTTGCCGATAACCAAACTGTACTATTGGAGGGAGAAAATTTAATGGCATTGCTTAATAGATTGGTAAGAGTTTGGATGATATAATCTCGGTCTGCCCAAACCACAAAAGCTACCGACTCAGCAAATAACTTCACTCCGTGTTCTTGTGCCATTGTTTGCATCGTTTGGGCTGCTTCAATCATCAATTCAGTTGCTTTGCAGGCTTTTTTCTTCATTTTGATTTTGCCTGACTGAATACTTTGTAAGTCGAGGACGTTATTCACTAATCGCACTAACCGCTCAGTTTGTCCGTCGGCAATTCTCAACATTCGTTGTCCTTTATGAGAAAGATTGCCTAATTTTCCTGTGGCAAGGATTTTGAGAGAACTATGAATCGAAGTTAGAGGAGTCCGAAGTTCATGACTAACTACCGAAATAAACTCATCTTTCATCCGTTCAATTGCTTTGCGATCGCTTATATCACTACTGAGGGCAAAAAATCCTTGGACTCGGTCTCGATCTGATTGGTTTAAGTGAGGGATATAGGTAACATTGAGGGAATGAATACAGCCATCCTGAAAGGTACTATCTTTTTCATAAGTAACCATTTGTCCTGATAGGGCTTTCTCGATATACTGGCGAATAGTTTGGTATTCTTCTTCACCATGAACTTCTCGAAGATGACAACCATAAATTTTGGTAGGAGAGAGTCCGAACCAAGTTTGATAAGCTTCGTTGTTAAAACGATAACATTGTTGTTTGTCTACGTAAGCAATTAGCACTGGCAAGCCGTTGGCAATCAAACGTAACTGTTCTTCACTGCGTCTTAAGGCTGCTTCCGCTTCGAGACGGTCATTAATTTCTTGTTGGAGGTTACTATTAACTTCCCGTAATTTAGCCGTACGTTCCGTAACTAATTCTTCCAAATTTTCTAATAACTCTGCTTGAGACAAAGCAATCCCAATTTGATCTGCCAACTGTTGCATCAATTCCAACTCAAAATCTGTCCAAGTTCTGGTTGTTTGACATTGATGAGCAATTAACAAACCCCAAAGAGGATCGTTTTGAGATTTAAAGTTTTGCAGAATTGGTACTACCAATTTAGCTTGGACTTTCCATTCCTCCATAAAGTCGATCAAACATTCAGCCAAACCCATCTCAGGATTGTGAACATCCGCGATCGCTTGTACTCTTCCTGCTGCGTACAGTTCTTGATAATCTTTGGGAAACACTTCTTCAGGAAATTCAATTCCTAAAATAGGCGCGTATTCAGGCAAAACGGCTTCACTAATTGGTTTGCCTGTCCCATTAGCCAACACTTGATAAATTAAAACTCGGTCTGCTTTCAGAATTCTTTGGACTTCATTAACCGCAGTTTGAAGAATTTCTTTGAGTTGTAGCGATTGACGAATTTTGAGGGTAACTTCGGAAAATAGCTTGACTCGTTGATGTTGTCGTTGCAATTCTTCTTCTGCTCGCTTGAGATTAGTCACATCTCGAAACACCAATAAGTTGTAATTGGTTAATAACTCTTCAACTCGGCTATATTCTACTGTTTTAATCATCCCATTGGGATGGCGAAATTGAACTTCTTCCAAAGGGCAAGCAGAACAAGCTTGGTTTGGTTTTGGGTGAGCTTTTCCTTGGTTGAGGAATAGTCCTTTTGGTAAAGAATTGGTAGACCTACTTCTTTGACTTTTTTGCTCTAAAGGAGAGGTAAATAAGCTAACAATTGATTTGCCAATCAATTCTTCTCTGCTTAAACCAAATAGTTCGCAAGCAGAAGAATTTACTTCTACTAAACGATTTTGGCGATCAATAATCGTAATTGCTTCAAAGGAGCGTTCAAATATAGCTTGGAGGAATAATTTCTCTCCTTGAAATTTTCCTATTCGCTCCATGACTAAACTGTTTTTCTTAAAATTCTTAGTTAAATTTTACTAAATTTTTTTACTAAAATTAAGGTTTCTTAGATCTCTTTCTTAAACTAAATTATTGATAGTTGATGGTTAATGGTTAATTGTCTATCCACAGATGAACACAGATGAACACAGATGGAGTTATCGGTTGGTAGTCTTTTTTGTTAATGATTGATAGTTGATGGTTGAGACCTACGGTAGTGCGCTTCGCTTATGCTAATTGTTGATTATTAATCCCTCATCATTCGTAACTGGTAACTGGTAACTGTAAGGGCAGTACTTCGTACCCTTCGGGAAGCGCAAACTGCCCTTACGGGTCACTGATTACTAGGGAGTATCAAAAAGCATCATGGTCATATATCGATCCGTCCATGCCTTGCCTAAAGATTTTTCTAATACTCGTCGAGTTTTGTCATTCTGTTTTTGTTTAGTACAGTAATAATGATGTCCTGCCATAATTTCCCTTTGTTGGACTGGAGAAGATACAGCAGAAGTAGTAATCGCAATTTGACAATGAAGAGTTAAAAAGTGATTAACTTGTTTAAGAAACAACGCTTCTTCTTGGCTATTAACTGGACGAACAAACAAACAAAATTCTGAAAAGATGTCTCCCCAAGCAGGTAATTCGCGAGGTTGGTCAAATTCAACTGGGGGAAGAGCAGCTAAAACTTGTTGATAGCTTTGAGGTAAAACACCCTTGCTATTGCCAGGAGATAAATCTACGATCGCAGCCCCAATTTGACCCTGACTACCTACTAAGTCTACTCCAAAAATAGGTAGAGGATAATTGGCACGCGGAAACATGACACAATGGAGAATATCCAAGCGATCGCCAACTCGGGCTAACTCCAAATGTAACTTGCGAAATTCGGGAGTTTGATAACAGCGATTTTCGATAATTAATTTTTCCCCTTCTAAATTTCCTTCAACATAACCAAGGTCTGCTGGTATGTCAAAAGGAGATAAAGTAAGGTACTTTTGCCAATGCTCTTCAATAGAATTGGCTAATTGACGGATTAAATAGTGCTGGCGTTCTCTGAGGGAAGATTGAATAGTAGCAACCATTGGCACTTCTCATTTCAATATGGTTAGGGTGTCATTTGCCCTTTGTACTTAATTACAAATACTCAAGGACAAATGACTGATTAATCATTCATCAGCATCAATGTTTTCTGGCGCACCAAGAGGACGAATGTTGACAATTGTGCCTCCCATCCGAGTAATCCGCAGCATTTCTTCATTCATGCGATTGTAAGGAACTTGAATGAAAACACTGCCACTGGTGCGGAAAGAATAATTATTACGAGCGGTTTCTTCGTTTTGTTTTAATCCAGTTACCTCATAAACAAAAACGCGGTTGTCTGAAGGTGAACTAGATGATCTACCATTGAGTACAGATTGACCCAACATCTTGTTGATTATCTCCTTTAAATTAAGGTTAAAAAGTAGAGGCTACCAGGTCAGTTACTTTTGATCTTGACAGATAACTGTAAACTTATGCCAAGGTGACACTCGCTACTTTACCGCCCATTTTGTTGATTTTTTGCAGAGTTGTTGATAACTCTTCGTAAGGAACTAACAAAGCTCTACTAACACGGCGTACTTTGGGATATCTGGGCAAATTCATTGCCGAGATTTCGATCCGATAAATACGACCTTCTTTGTTGGAGTTTCTAAAGGTGCGCTCAGGAGTAAGTCCCTGACGAGAAGGACGATATGCCCAACCTCCACTACCGCCTGAAGGTGCAACTACCGCAGAAGAACTATTAAGAGCTAGTTCTCTTGCTAAACGAGAAGTACTACCTGCTATCTGAGAGCGATCGCTATTGGCATAACCACGGTAAAGTTGGAACATTCGAGTAAAGCCAACAGTTTTTTGTGCTGTTTGAGTGTTAAAACCGCGATAGTAGGGAACGACATTGTCTCCAAAATTTTCTGTATACTCTTCAGAGTCAATATAGGAGTCAATATCTGTTTCAAAGCCCTTTTCTTGATACAAATCAAGGTGGTAAATTACCTCAGATTCGTCCTCAATTAGATGATGCTATTCAACCAGAACTAAAACAAGTAGTTGAAGAAATTATTAACGTAAAAATTATCGATCTGCTCAGTGACGCAACTTTGCAAACAGGTAGAACTGGAATCATTGCAGTACTAGATCAAACTCCTCAAGTGCGTAATCCTGATAATATCCCTAAAGTTAGGAGTTAACTCAGGCTTTTTGAGCGCGCTAATTGCACCGTCGGTGGTGCAAATGCGCCTTGTTATAGCACTACGGAAAAATATTAGGACATTATGTTTTTGCCTGTTTACTGTTCCCTATTCCCTTTAACCCAATATTTTCTGTCCTAATCGAAAAGCGTACTGCTATAAAACCAAAATCTGACTAACTCTGATTTAGAAATAAATTGGAGGTTAGAAATGCTATTGTTCAAAACAAATTAATTTTTTTTCTTTTTGATAATCAAACCATTTAAATAATTTTAAAAAATGAGTAATCTGTCAATTAATAAAAAGGTATTGGAGGACGTTTTATCTCCTAAAATTCGGGATATTTATAAAAACCAACTTAAACATCAGCTTGACAGTGTATCTTTTTATTTGTTTGAGCGCACTTTGATTGTAATTCTGGAAGGTACTGTCACCCCACCAGAGAAAATGCTTAACAATAACGAAAAAATTTGTCTAGCTAAAAAAGTCAGAAAAGTGATCGATAGTATTCTTAAACCGCAGCTTAAAACAATTATCGAAGACGTAATGAATGTTAAAGTAATTGATTTTCTTTGTGATACAACTCTCGAATCTAATTGTACAAGTGCGATTGTAATTTTTGCCGTTCAAAAATTACCAGAAAGTTAAATCTAGTTTGATCAAACCGCTCAGAAATATCGAGCTAAAATAACTTCTAAGTCTTCAATTAAAAATGGTTTAATGAGGTAATCATCGCAACCAGCTTGTTTGACTTGTATTTTGTAATCAGTGTTAGTTAAACCTGTGATAGCAATAATAGGAATATGAGCAGTTTGAGCATCTTGTTTAATTTGATAAATTAGATCGAACCCATTGATTTCTGGTAAGACAATATCTAATAAAATTAAATCTGGTACAAGCTGTTTAACCAATAATAAAAATTCTTGGCTACTTCTAGTAGTTACACAATTGTATTCCAATGCAACAAGAATATAGCTGAGAAATAATAAGTTATCTTGGTCATCATCTATTGCTAAAATCAACGGTTTACGTTCGCCCCGAGCAGGAATGAACCCATCACTTTGTGTCTCGGCATTGTCGAGATCATCAAACTTTTGCTTTTGCTCTGCCATATTCTTCTGTTTTTTTAATAACAAAAAAGGCATTCCTTAAGTGGCAAAGAAGCACTTTGATGGATTGGCTCATAAATTAATTAACAATACTAAGTTGAATAAAATTTTCTTTGCTGTATTAGGAAAGAAATTTCAAGTTAGTAAAGACAATATTTATAATAAAAAAATTATTCTTAAATCTCAAGCGATATTAAAACATTTAATAATACAAATTTATTTTAATCATAAAACGGTTATTGATTTTTGAAATACCTTCGCATCTATCTGTAGTCGTGCAAGCAATTAATTATCCTGCGTTATATTTCTGTCTTTCTATAGTTATTTTTAGCTTAAATCTTTAACTACTCTATTAAGTGAAATGTCAAGATTTACAAACTTGGAGAACAATAAATTATGGTATCTAACAACGTTGATGCAACAGTCAAATCCGCATTAGGTGCTTATCAAAGATTAAGTACTGATGAAAAATTAGCTTTTCTTTGGTACGTCTACACCAAAATCGGTACTTCAGTTACTCCTGCTGCACCTGGTGCAGCTGCCGATACAATTGCAGAAGGTTTATTTAATCAAGTAAAAGAATTATCCCATGAAGAACAACTAAACGTACAGCGTCAGATTATTGAAAAACAAGATTGTTTAATTTGTCGCGAATACGGTTCACTTAGTGAAAATACTAAATTACTATTTTGGTATTATTTGGCTCAAGGAATGGATGAAGGCATTATTATTCCTATGCCAGAAAATTATGAACCTAGTAGTAGTGTTCAACAATTGTTATCCGACATTGAAGGCAGTGATTTTGAACAACAAATTACTTTTTTAAGAGAAGCTGTGATCGATGCTGGTCAAGAACCTAAATCGGGTGCAGACATTTAGTAGTTTAAAGTAGTGTGGGCTTTGCCCACTTAAACTAGCCCTTGGCTTATTTTACCAAACCAGCCCGTAAAGCACGAACTGCTGCCTGAGTTCGGTCATCAGCACAAAGCTTGTTGAGAATATGACAAACGTGGGTTTTCACTGTACCAACGGTAATATATAGTTTTTCAGCAATTTCAGCATTGCTACAGCCTGCCACGATCAATTCTAGTACTTCTAATTCTCGGTCAGTCAAAGGATAAGTTTCTAGTAATTGTTGATATTCTTCCTCGACAGCATCAATTGATTGGGAATGAGAGGTGTCTTCACTTGGTGGTGCAGTTTTTCCCGAAGTAAGGATAATAGGTTTAGTAGTCTTAGCTTGTTTTAAAACAATTTTAGCGATCGCAGGATCAATCCAAGAATTCCCTTCATAGGTAGTGCGAATTGCTTGAACTAAGTTATCCATGCTGACATCTTTAAGGCTGTAAGAATCTGCACCCGCAGCAAAAGCAGCCATGACCGAATCTTCACTGTCATGCATGGTTAAAATCAAAATTTTAGTTTTGAAACCGTCCGTTTCAGCTTGGTATTGCTTTAACTGTTGGGTTATTTCAATCCCATCTATGTCTGGTAAACCAATATCTACTAAGGCTACATCAGGTTGATGGGTTTTAATTTTTTGTAATCCTGCTGTACCATTAGCAGCGTTATCAACAATTTCTATATCTGGATATTGTTTGAGAGCAGCACATAAACCAATACGGCTAAGGTCATGGTCTTCAATTAAAACAACGCTTATTTTACTCATTACTATAGATAGATTAATTACAAATTAAGTAGAGCTAAATTACTAATCCTTATAGAATATCTAATAATCGGTTTTCAACTTCATCTTACTGGGGAAATATATCTGGTGAGAGATTTATCTGTTTTTAATCATGACTTATTCTTTGTCTGATAAAAATCTATCCCAAGATAGATGCAAGAAGAATTATTTTTTTTATATATTAGTACCTTTTTGTTTAAATCATCTTTTTTTAAAGTAATTTTAGTTAAAATTTACTAGGTTATTGCAGAAGATCGACTATTTCTCTGACTAAACTAATGCTGCTAAACTTAACTGAGCTTCTCTTGGCTAATTCTTCTTTTATGCCCCACGGGATGTGCTATTTATGGAAGCCGGGGCTAGTAGGGCTGCATGTGCTTAGTAACGCAGTAATTGCGTTGTCTTACTTTTCAATCCCTTTTACGTTAGTTTATATCCTGCGGAAACGACCAGATATCCCATTTAACGGGATTTTTTTGTTATTTGCTGCTTTTATTGTTTCTTGTGGCATCGGTCACGCCTTTGATATTTGGACTTTATGGCATCCTAATTATTGGTTAGCAGGAAATCTTAAGGCAATGACCGCCTATGTTTCTTTATTAACTGCGATCGCTCTAATTAAAGAAATTCCAGAAATTGTTGCGTTACCTTCTCCTCGACAAATGCAACAACAAATTAAAGAACGTCAGCAAGCAGAAGCAGAATTAATCAAAGAAAAACATTTTCTGAAGACACTACTCAATAATCTTTCTGATGGTATTGTTGCCTGTGACCAAAATGGTTTATTGACTTTATTTAATCAAGCAACTCAAGAATTTCACGGCTTACCTCAAAAATCTATTCCTAGTAAAGAGTGGGCGCAATATTACGATCTCTATTTACCTGATGGTCAGACAATGATGTCTTCAGAAGACATTCCTTTGTTTCGGGCATTAAAAGGAGAAGCAGTCCGAAATGTAGAAATGATGATCATTCCCAAACAAGGTAAACCTCGTTTGTTGTTAGCTAATGGAGATCCGATTATTGCCCCCGACGGCGAAAAGTTAGGGGCAGTAGTAGCCATGCGCGATATTACTGAACGTCAACGAATTGAGCAAGCTTTACAAGAAAGTGAAGCTCGTTTTTCAGAAGCTTTTAGTAACGCTGCCATTGGCATGGCGATTGTCTCCTTAGAAGGACAATGGTTAGAAATTAATGCTGCTTTATGTCAGATGTTGGGTTATTCAGAAGCAGAGTTATTGGCAACTAATTTTCAATCAATTACCTATCCCGCAGATTTAGACCGAGATTTGTTATATGTTGAACAGTTAATTGCAGGCGAAATTAACTCCTGCCAAATCGAAAAAAGATACCTCAATAAACAAGGTGAAATTGTTTGGGTCAGTATCAGTGTCTCGGTGGTTAAAAATGGACAAAATCAACCTTTATATTTTGTTGCTTTAATTGAAAATATTAGTACTCGTAAGCAAATCGAACAAGATTTGCGAGAAAGTGAACGACGTTTTCGAGCTATTTTTAACTCGATGTTTCAGTTTATTGGTTTACTAAAACCAGATGGAACTTTATTAGAAGCTAATCAAACTGCTCTTGATTTTGGTGGATTTAAATTAGAAGAAGCAGTCAATCGTCCTTTTTGGGAAGCTCCTTGGTGGCGGATCAATGCCCAAACTCAACAGCAACTTCAACAAGCAATTGCCCAAGCTGCATCAGGAGAGTTTATTCGTTATGAAGTAGATGTCATGGGGGCAAACAATCGAATTGCCACCATTGATTTTTCTCTCAAACCAGTTCACGATGAAACTGGGCAAGTTAGCTTATTAATTCCCGAAGGTAGAGATATTACAGTTAGTAAAAAAATTCAAGAAGAATTAAGAAAAAGCCAACAACGCTGGCAACTAGCAATTCAAAGTACAGGAGATGGAATTTGGGATTGGAACGTCCAAACTAACGAAGTTTATTACTCGCCTCGCTGGAAAGAGATGCGTGGTTATCACAATGATGAAATTAGAGATAATTTTGAGCAATGGGCAGAACTAATTCATCCTGATGATTATGAGTTAGTTATGAAAGCTTTAGAGCAACACTTTACCAAACGGCTTCCTTTTCATCTGGAATATCGAACTTTACATCGTGATGGTTCTTATCGTTGGATTCTTACCCAAGGACAGGCAGTTTGGGATGAAATTGGTCAGATCTTACGCATGGTTGGTGCAGAAACCGATATTACCGAACGTAAACAAGCTCAAGCTGCTCTTGCCCAACTTAACGAAGAATTAGAAGCAAGAGTCAGACAACGCACTTCTCAATTAGAACAAGTCAATAAGATTTTGCTAGCCACAACTAGTCAACTTGAAAAACGCAATCAAGAATTGGATCAATTTGCCTATGTGGCTTCTCATGATCTTAAAGCACCATTGAGAGCGATCGCAAATTTATCGGAGTGGCTCGAAGAAGACTTAGAAGATAAACTCGACGACGATACCAGACACAATTTAAACTTATTGCGGGGCAGAGTCCACCGACTCGAAAATTTGATCAATGGTTTACTGGCTTATTCTCGCGTGGGTCGAGTCAACTCAGAATCTCAAATAGTCTCTGTTGAGCGACTTTTGAACGAGATCATTGATTCAATGGTAATACCACCCGAATTTACCATTGAAATTATTGGAGAAATGCCTACTTTCCGAACCCAATTATTGCCTTTGCAGCAGACTTTGAGCAATTTGATTGACAACGCTATTAAGCATCATCCACGTCAAGATGGTAAAGTTTCTATCTCTGTGGTTGAACAAGAAAATTTTTATGAATTTACCATTACTGATGATGGGAAAGGGATCGATCCTAAATATCATGATAGAATCTTCACGATTTTTCAAACCTTGGATGCAAGAGACAACAAAGAAAGCACAGGTATTGGATTATCAATTGTTAAAAAAGCCGTAGAAAATCAAGGAGGAGCGATCGCAATAAAATCACAACTAGGACAAGGAACTAGCTTTCGGTTTACTTGGAAAAAAAACTAATTTTTTCGTAAACTAATCAGCCAGATTCACAGCAGTAAGCCTTAAACTAAAACTTGATTAAAATTAACTAATAACAACCAAAAAGCGGAGCTTGAAAAAGTAAATTTCTTAGCAAATTAACTTAATCAAAACTTTATTTAATTCTATATCTTTTAGCCGAGGCAAGGTTTTTAAAAACTTTTTAACATAATTATGATCTTGTTAATTTTGTTGATGAGTGTCGGGTAATCTTGAATTTAACCTTGTTCCTTAGAACACTCTAACATTGCCTGGTTTAGACAAAATAGAAAAAAAGAGTTAATCTAAGGATTTAAGTTAAAAATATTACTCCCATCACAATTAAATCAATAATATATTCAAGATCTTGTTAGGAGAATAATGGAGGAAAAAATCATTAATATCTTGCTCATTGAAGACGACCAAGTTGATGTCATGAATGTGAGAAGAGCGTTTAAAAAAAACCATATTACCAACCCTCTTTACGTAGCAGAAAATGGTTTAGAAGCCTTAGAAATGTTACGTTCTCATGACAATCAACCCCCGGTAGTCCCTAAAACACGACGGTTGATTTTATTGGATCTTAATATGCCCAAAATGAATGGGCTAGAGTTTCTTCATAAACTTCGAGAAGATCCCGAATTAAGACCAACCCCAGTCATTGTCATGACTACCTCTGACGAAGACAAAGATAGAATTGAAGCCTACAACTTGAATGTAGCAGGTTATATTCTCAAACCAGTTACATTTGCTAATTTCGCTGAAGTAATGAGTACTTTAAACAAGTACTGGACTTTGTGTGAGATGCCTTAATTGCGGTCAGCAACCAGCCAGAACAATAAATATAACCAATGACTTATGACAATTTAAAAATTTTATTAGTAGATGATGATGAAGTAGATCGTATTGCAGTTAAACGCGCCCTTAAAAAAACCCCATTAAAAATCGAACTTACTGAAGCTGATGCTAGTAAGTCGGCAATAGCTAATTTGGTTGAGCAATCTTTTGAAATTATTTTACTTGATTACCGCTTGCCCGACTGTACTGGTTTAGAATTAATCAGTCAAATTAAACAACTAAAAATAGATACTCCTTTCATTGTGTTAACAGGACAAGGAGATGAAGAAATTGCTGTAGAAATCATGAAAGCGGGAGCGTCGGACTATCTTGCCAAAAGCAAAATTGATCCGCTTACTCTTAGTAAATCTATTAAAAATGCTATTCGTCTTTATCAAGCAGAAAAAGCAGTTGCGATCGCAAATCATCAACTACGCCAAACTAACGAATTATTATTAGAAAAAAATAAAGAATTAGAACAAAAACAACAACAAATTCAGTTAAAAAATCTCGAATTACAAGAAGCTTATAATCTTAAATCTCAGTTTTTAGCAACTATGTCTCATGAATTGCGGACTCCAATGAACGCAATTATGGGTTTTTCGCAATTATTATTACGTCAGTATCCCGATCCTTTATCTAAAACACAACAAGATCTGGTAGAACGTATTTTTAACAATAGTCAAAACCTGCTTAATATGATTAATGAAATGCTCGATTTTTCCAAAATTGAAGCAGGTAAATTAGAACTTTCTTTTCAGGAATTCGATTTAGTTCAACTAGTTCTACTTACAGTAGAAGAATTACGTTCTCTAGCAATCCAACAAAAAATTGACTTAAAAACAGACATTAATTTAAACAATCAAATAGTCTATCAAGATAAACACAGTATCAAACGAATTTTAATTAATTTAATTTCTAATGCGATTAAATTTACTGAACACGGAGAAGTACAAGTCACTATCACAGAAATTAACTCCGACTTAATTGCGCTCGCAGTTGAAGATACAGGCATTGGAATTGCACCAGAAAATCTCAAAGCTATTTTTCAAGCGTTTCGACAAATCGACCAAACTTTTACTCGTAAATATTCAGGAACAGGTTTAGGCTTGGCAATTACTGACTCATTAGTCAAAATGATTGGAGGAACAATTTCAGTTCAAAGTCAATTGGGAAAAGGTTCAATCTTTGAAGTTGAAATCCCTCGAAAGGCTAATGTTTAAATATATCCTTTTGTATAGAATGAAAAGTATTTAAAAAAACCTAAAATTAATTTTTGTAAAAAATGTCTGATCGGCAGAGTGTCAAGGCTGGCTACATCTTAGCTGTAGATGATATTCCTGATAATCTTTTTTTGATTCAACTAGCTTTGGAACAAGAAGGACATCAAGTTGTTTTAGTTAATGATGGTGCTACAGCTTTAAGACAAATTCAAAAATCTCCGCCCGCTCTAATTCTGCTCGATGTCATGATGCCTGGCATGGATGGTTATGAAGTAACTCGCCGAGTTCGTCAAGAGCTTAATTTGTCTTATATTCCCATTATTTTAATTACCGCCAGAGAAGAATCTAGTCTAGTAGAAGGTTTGGATGCAGGGGCAGATGAGTTTATTCGTAAACCAGTTCAAATTGACGAACTACAAGCTCGGGTTCGTTCAATGTTGCGTCTCAAACAAACTATCGATCAACGGGAAAATTTTGTCTCTTGTTTAACTCATGACTTGCGTACTCCCCTGGTGGCAGCTAATCGAATGTTAGCTTTGATGCAGCAAGAAGCTTTTGGCGAAATTACAGCAGAAATGAAAGAAGCAATTACTCAGATTATTAGTAGTAATGACAATCTTCTTCAAATGTTAAATACCCTGCTGGAAGCTCATCACTATGAAGTGGGTGGTAAGATTCTTAGTTTTATCCCCTGTGAAATTCAATCATTAATTAAAGAAGTGGTAGCTGAACTTCAACCTTTAGCAGCAGAAAAAAATTTGGAAATCAAACAAGATTTAGCTCCAGAAGTTAACAAAATTTATGGCGATCGCATTGAATTACGAAGACTAATCGCTAACTTAATTGGTAATGCGATTAAATATACTGATTATGGTTATATTAAAATAAATTTATCTCAAAAAGATCGACAAATTATTATTGAAATAGAAGATACAGGTATTGGTATTGCTCCTGAAAATTTATCAAATATTTTTGAAAGATATCATCAAGGTAATCATCGGCGTTCTGGTAAAGGATTAGGGCTTTATCTTTGTCGTCAAATTGTTGCTACTCATCAAGGGAAAATTTTCGTTCAATCTGAATTAGACAAAGGAACTACTTTTACTGTTTGTCTACCTCAATCAATTAATGGATAAAAATTAAATTAATTATTTATTACTAGAGAAGGATTTATTGAGGAGTTTCTCTTGCTAAATATTGAAAAGCAAGTAGCTTGTAAGTTGAGCAGAAATTTTAAAAACTCTATCTAATTTAAATTCAATGAAAGGATTAACAGGAAAAAATGTTTTAATCACTGGTGCAACTTCTGGGATTGGACAAGCGATCGCTGTACGTTTTGCTTCAGAAGGTGCTAATGTTGCTCTTAATTATCGTAATGATCCTGATAAACTTGATGAGACTAAAAAGTTAGTTGAACAGAATTGTTCTCAAGTTAGAAGTTGTGGTGGACAAGCAATACCAGTAGAAGGAGATGTTTCTGAAGCTGAAGATGTTGTCAGAATGTGTCGAGAAGTAATTGAAAAATTAGGCAGTTTAGATATTTTAATCAATAATGCCGGGTTACAAAAGGCTAGTCCTTCTCTTCAAATTGACCAAGTAATTGCTGTTAATTTACGAGGTACTTATCTTTGTGCCACCGAAGCTATTAAACATTTTTTAGCAACTAAACAAGGCGGTATTATTATTAATGTTTCTTCTGATGCAGCTTATATTACAGGTCAGACTTTGTTTGTTGATGGTGGTTTAACTCTTTATGCGGATTTTTTACAACCTTGGTCAGCAGGAGAATAAGACTATTTACTAATAATTTATATATCCGATGAAAGATTGTTCTTTAAAATAAAATATTTACCATTTTAATGCGGGCAAATAATTATATTAATTAACTATTTTCTAGAGCCGATCTAAAATAGTTAACCTTTTATTTACAAAGTGAACGCAAGCCCTGGCTTTTCAAGCCAGGGTACTGTTCACAGGTAATTATTTTACATATTAAAAATCTAGGAGTTGAAAAATCGCTCGCTAGTATTATGGCGCATATATTAAGTAAAAAAGGTTTATCTAAAATAATTATTTGGTTAACAGCTGAAAATATTTTAAACCTGATTAGATTAGATGACTTAGCTGATTATAGTGAATTTATTTGTTTATATCAAAATATTATTCCTTGCTCTGAACTAATTGTTAGAGAAAAAACATTACAAATGTTACTTATTAATTAATTTGGGTTTAATTATGTCAAATAACATCGAAATTTATCTCAAACAAATTGGACGCATTCCTCTTCTTAGTGCAACCCAAGAAGTTGATTTAGCTAATCAAGTACAATTAATGTTGCCTTTGCTAGAAAAAGAACAACTTACCCCAGAGGAACAAGAAATTGTTAGACAAGGACAGTTGGCTAAACAACAAATGACTCAAGCTAATTTGCGTTTAGTAGTCTCCATTGCCAAAAAATATCAAAATCGCGGTTTATCTTTACTCGATCTCATTCAAGAAGGCAGCTTGGGTTTAATTCGAGCTATCGAAAAATTCGATCCCGATAAAGGTTACAAATTCTCAACTTATGCTTATTGGTGGATTCGTCAAGCCGTAACTCGTGCGATCGCAAATCAATCTCGAGCAATTCGTTTACCAATTCATATTATTCAAGACCTTAATAAGATCAAAAAAATAACTCGTCAATTGTCTCAAGAATTGGGTAGACAGCCTACCGAACGAGAAATAGCTAGAGAAATGAAATTAAATCTCAAAAAACTTAGAATTATTAAAGCAGCAGCCCAAAAAACTAAATTAAAAAGCCTTAATGTCAAAATTGATGAAAATCAAACTGAGCTTGCTCAGATTTTAGCAACTGATTCTCCTTCTCCTACCGAAATTGTGACTGAAACTGAAAGAAGTAACCAGATTGCCAGTCTACTCGAAACTCTTTCTCCTAAACAACAAGATGTCATCTCTTTGCGTTATGGTCTTGATGATGGTATTCCTAAAACCTACGAAGAAATAGGAACTCGTTGTGGTATCAGCCGTGAACGAGTTAGACAAATTATTCATAGAGCAATGAAACTGCTTAAAAAACGAGCCATTCAACTTGAAGTATCCTTTGGATAATTTTAAAGATTAATTCAAGCTAACTTTCTGTTCTGTTAGACTTAAGTGAGAAGTATCTCCATTTAATTCCAGATGCCATTGATGATGCTCGCGAACTAGTTTAACTAAACAACATAAAGGAGTTTTGACAACAGGATCGCCCGTTACCAATCCTCTGGTAGCACCCAATACAGAAGCACTATGACCAACTAAGAGAATATTTTCAGTATATTTACTAACTAGTTTTTGGGCGATCGCCATTGTTCTAGTATTTACTTCTCTTTCACTTTCGGGGTATTGAGGAAAAATCTGAGATTGATAAGTCCAATCAATCCGAGGATAATGAATTTCTAAATATTCTCTCGGATGGGTTTGAGGTAATTCACTCATCCAATCTGCGTTGTGCCATTCACTTAATCCTGCTTCTAATTTAATCGGTAAATCTAGTATTTCCGCAACTTCGTTAGCTGTTTGAATAGTCCGTAGAAAAGGAGATGAAAAAATTTGAGTAATTTGCTCTCCTTTAAGCCTGCTGCCTAATTGTTGAGCTTGGATGAAACCATCTTCAGATAGAGGCGGATCGTAACGTCTAATAGCATCATTAAACCATTGGGGGTTAACAAAATCAAAACGATTGCCATGTCTGGCAATCCAAATTGTTTGTCTCATGAGTAAATTAACAATTTAATTTCCGTTACTTAGTGTCGGTTATTCAACTTAAGTTGTCTACTAAGCAAACTGTACTTGAGTTTGACATAATCAAAACTCATAATTGGAATTGTTGTATTGCAATATATTACAAAAAGGAGTAATTATTAAATTATTGATTAAATTGCCGTAAGCGAGAAATTTTGTTGTCTAAGATGCACTTTCAGCACCTTTCTCTCGGTAAGCTAATCATTAAGGATATAAAATTTAACATCCAATGTATTATAGTTTGCTTTTCTAAGTAAAGTTACAATATTTAACAAAATCGTGTATTCTAGTAATAGAAAGCTAATCACTTAAGTAGCCATCAAGCGCGAGCGCATTTTTAAATCATTAAAATCAACCACAGTAAAAGTATAAATTAATCGCCTTTTTCAATTAAATCCGAAAAAGCAATCCCAATTAACCAATCAGATAGCGTTTTTTCTTAATATAAGTTCACACATTTTTAATAATAACTCCATCGTCAAGCTGACGGAAACACTCTACCGTCAGGGTGGTTTTTTCAACCCTAATTATCACCTAGCCAACTCAAACCATGAAATCAGCGACCAAATCTAACGATCTTGTCAGAAGTTATCTCAAAGAGATAGGAAGAGTACCTCTGTTGACTCACGAAGAAGAAATTCTTTACGCCAAAAGAGTCCAACAGCAAATTAAGGTAGAAAAAGTCAAAGAATCTCTTCAAGATAAGTTAGGAGAAGAACCAACTGAAGCTCAATGGGCTGATGCTGCGAAAATTACGGTAGAAGAATTACGTAATATCATTCAAGCAGGAGAAGCAGCCAAACGTAAAATGGTCGAAGCGAATCTTCGTTTAGTAGTTTCTGTCGCTAAAAAATACCTCAAACGGAATCTCGATCTACTTGATTTAATTCAAGAAGGTACCATTGGTATGCAAAGAGGTGTAGAAAAATTTGACCCTACCAAAGGTTATCGTTTCTCCACCTATGCTTATTGGTGGATTCGTCAAGCCATTACCAGAGCGATCGCAGAAAAAGGCAGAACGATCCGTTTACCGATTCATATTACTGAAAAACTCAATAAAATCAAAAAAGCTCAACGACAACTAGCACAACAAAAAGGTAGAACAGCTACCATTTCCGAATTAGCAGAAGAACTAGACCTAACACCCAAACAAGTTCGAGAATATTTAGAAAAATCTCGTCAGCCAATTTCTTTAGATGTCCGCGTCGGCGATAACAATGATACCGAACTCGGAGATATGCTAGAAGATACTGGTGCTTCACCAGAAGACTATGCTACCTACTCCTCTCTTCGCAAAGATCTAGACAAATTGATGACCGATTTAACTCCCCAACAACGGGAAGTAATTTCTCTAAGATTTGGTTTATCAGACGGCAAACCTCTTACTCTAGCTAAAATTGGAGATTGTCTTAATATCAGTCGTGAAAGAGTACGTCAAATTGAACGAGAAGCTCTCGCCAAATTACGCAAACAAAAAACTACTATTCGCGAATATCTTGCTAGTTGAACTCAAACGTAAATAGGTCGGGGAATTAGATCGGTTTGGTTCGGTTCTACCGACCATGATTAAGTTATACAATTGTTACATTAAATAATGAAGATTGCTGAATCAATGTAACGACCCATAACACCAAAACCACGATAAGGAGGTATTCGGTGAATCAAGAACATCGCTCTAAAAACATCTTCGGTAGTGAAACTGAAAGTAATAGACTCTGGCAATACGTTCAGTCTTTGAGTCCAGATACGATTGCACAACTTTCCAAGCCTGAATCCCATGAAGTTTTTCAGGTTATGGAACGCAATATTATTGGTTTGTTAGGCAATCTTCCTTCAGAACAATTTGAGGTGTCGATTAGCACTAGTAGAGAGGATTTAGGTAGGTTATTAGCGTCTGCGATGATGAGTGGGTATTTTCTTCGTAATGCTGAGCAACGCATGACCTTTGAAAAGTCGCTTCAACAGTTAGAAGGAAGTTTTTACGAAGACGAATAGTTGTCTAGTTTTCTACAAATACTTTTATAATATTGTCAAGCAATTAGGTTAAACTGCTAATTTGAAATTTAATCTCTAATTGTTAAAACAATAGGTTTTTTTGCGTCCTGAAAAATTTTTAGGATATCTACGAATTTGGTTTGAGATAAATCAAAGCAATCATTATTCATGACCAAAATAGTTCCTACCGTACCTCATAAAAAAATTGGGGTAGCAGTCATTCGTAATCAACAAGGAAAAATCTTAATAGATCGCAGACGCTCCCAAGGCGATATGGCTGGTTTGTGGGAATTTCCAGGAGGGAAAGTTGAACCAGCAGAAACGATTCAGGAGTGTATCAAGAGAGAAATTCAAGAAGAATTAGGCATAGAAATTGTCGTACGCGATCGCTTGATTACGATTACCCATCGTTACCCCAATTTTGATGTGACTTTATTTGTGCATGATTGTGAGCATCTTGATGGTGAACCTCAACCAATTGAATGTGAAGAGATTCGTTGGGTAAGCATAACCGAAATGAAACAATATCCTTTTCCTGAAGCCAATCAACAAATTATTGCGATGCTGCAACAGATTAATAATTACGCAAAATAACGGCTCAATTTATTTCAAGTTTAAATAGCGATCGCTTTAACTATCTGAAATTAATTGTTGAATTAAACGACCACTCAACTGTTCTACATTATTTAAGACTGTAGTCGCCCCAGCAGTAATTAATTTGTTGGTATATTCTCTTTGCTGTGAAGTAGCTTGAACATGAGGAGGCAACACTCCAACACCCAACCAAAGACGTTCTGGTTGAATTTGTTGCGCCTGAGTAATGGTGTACATATCTGCCACCGTATCCCCGACATAAAGAACGGGAGTTAAACTTGAATGATTACTTTCTAATTTGGCGATCGCTTTAAATAAACCAGTAGGATCAGGTTTACTCGGTGCATCTTCCATCGCTACTAAAATAGTTTCTGCTAAACCCAGACGGTTTTTCAAGACGTATTCGGCTGAACCTCTAGTCGCCCCACTAAAAAATCCCCAGCCGATTTGCTCGGCGGTTAATTGTTGGAGATATTCAGTTGATAATAGAAGTGGTTCGGTTGTGATATAACCATCCCACTGTTGGGGGTTTAAACCCCGATATTTGCCCTGAAAAAAACCAACTAACTCATCATAGTCTAAAGCAATTTGCTGCCGTTGTTGCCCCTGAGATTGCCAATAGCGATAAACTAACTCGCGTGACGCTTCCCAATCATTATTCCAAACTCCTTCACTTTTGAGTTGGTCAATCTCAATCATTGTCGGTCGATATTTACCTTGGGTAAAATACTCTACCGTATCTGCGATCGCTCTACGATAAGAATTACCCACATCTCTAATTACTCCGTCAATATCAAATACTACAAGTGTGGTAAAATTTTCGGTTTGCATGGCAACAGATAAGATATAATAAATTAGGTTTATTATGACAATTTAATTGAATCAAGTCGGAGGCTTAATTGGAGTCAAGATTTACTTTAAAAGTTCTATGGTTAGATAAGGATGTAGCTATTGCAGTAGATCAAGTAGTAGGCAAGGGAACAAGCCCATTAACTGCTTATTTCTTTTGGCCACGTAATGATGCTTGGCAGCAGCTACACGACGAACTAGAAGCAAAGCATTGGATTGCAGAAAATGAAAGAATTGAAGTCCTCAACAAAGCCACAGAGGTCATCAATTTTTGGCAAGAACATGGAAAAACTACTACCATGATGCAAGCTCAAGATAAGTTTCCTGACGTAGTTTTTAGTGGTACTAACTAATATTTTTAAATTTTTACTAATGATTTAGGGCAGAAGTTTGATAACTCTGCCCTCATTTATAGTTTAAATTGAGACAACACCACCTGCTGCTTGAAAACGCGCTCTAGCTCGTTTTAGGGCTTGAGTTGCTTGGAATTTTTCTTGGCGATCGCTACCTTTGTCGGCTGTTTGAAAACGACTTTGAGCTTGGTCAAATTCTGCTTTAGCGGTTGTTTTGTCAATTGTTTCGCCCATTTCTGCGCCATTGACCAAAACTTTCACTTCATTGTTTTCCACTTCCGCAAAACCGCCCATTAAAGCGATCGCTTTCCATTGTTTGCCTGGGCGAATTCTCATGACACCAATATCAAGCGCACTTAATAACGGAGCATGACCAGAAAGAATACCTAATTGTCCAGTTGTACTTGGTAAAACTATTTCTTCAACCTTGTCATTCCAAACAGTTTTATCTGGAGTAATGACTTTTAAAGTTAATGCCATCTTATTTCAGTTATCAATGATCAATTATTAGTGTAGACGCGAAATTTCGCGTCTGTACACCGATTATTAGTTACCAGTTACCAGAGACACGTCTATCATGCCTGTCCTTATTCAGTGTTTACTGGTCACTGTTAACTGCCATCTAGCCTTTTTTGAGTTTTTCAGCTTTAGCTTTAGCTTCTTCAATATCACCAACCAGATAGAAAGCTTGTTCTGGTAAATCATCTAATTCACCATTGAGGATCATCTGGAAGCCTTTGATAGTTTGTTCTAAAGAAACATATTTACCAGGAGAACCAGTAAATACTTCAGCTACGAAGAAAGGTTGAGACAAGAAACGCTCAATTTTACGAGCGCGGTCAACAATGAGACGGTCTTCTTCTGATAATTCGTCTAAACCTAAGATGGCGATAATATCTTGCAGTTCTTTATAACGCTGTAAAGTAGATTGAACTGCCCGAGCAGTATTATAATGCTCTTCTCCAACAATCCCAGGTTGCAACATGGTGCTAGTAGAATCTAAGGGGTCTACCGCAGGATAAATCCCTTTGGAAGCCAAACCACGGGATAATACTGTAGTTCCATCTAAGTGAGCAAAAGTGGTTGCTGGTGCAGGATCAGTTAAGTCATCTGCAGGAACATACACAGCTTGAATTGAAGTGATAGAACCTTCCTTTGTCGAAGTAATCCTCTCTTGTAAATCACCTACGTCAGTACCCAAAGTAGGCTGATATCCTACCGCAGAAGGCATCCGACCGAGCAGAGCAGATACTTCCGAACCAGCTTGGACGAAACGGAAAATATTATCAATAAACAACAGTACGTCTTGTTTATTCACATCGCGGAAATATTCCGCCATAGTCAAAGCAGATAAACCTACCCGCATTCTTGCTCCTGGTGGTTCATTCATCTGACCGTATACTAAAGCGATTTTTGATTCTTCAGGATTATCAGGGTTGATTACCTTAGATTCGATCATTTCATTGTAAAGGTCATTACCTTCACGAGTACGTTCGCCCACACCGCCAAACACGGATACACCACCGTGTTGAATGGCAATGTTGTTGATCAACTCCATCATAATTACGGTTTTGCCTACTCCAGCACCACCAAATAAACCAATTTTGCCGCCTTGACGGTAAGGAGTAAGCAAGTCAATAACCTTAATCCCAGTTTCAAATACTTTGGGTTTGGTTTCTAAATCAGTAATTTTAGGAGCAGGACGGTGAATAGGAGAAGTTTCGTTAGTATTGACAGGACCCTTATTATCTACAGGTTCGCCCAGAACGTTAAAAATTCTACCTAAAGTTGCTTTACCGACGGGAACGCTAATTGGTGCGCCAGTATCAACAATATCCATACCTCGTACCAAGCCATCGGTACTGCTCATGGCAACCGCGCGGACTTGGTTGTCGCCCAGAAGTTGTTGAACTTCGCAAGTAACAGCTACATCCTGACCGGCTGCATTTTTACCTTCAACTCTTAAGGCGTTATAAATACGGGGCATTTTGCCGGTGGAAAACACTGCATCGATTACAGGTCCGATAATTTGAGTAATTTTACCAATGTTTGTTTTATCTGTTGTGGCTACCATGCTCTATGTCTATTTGGTGGTTAGCTATATATAAGGCAGGGGAAATCTTAATTTAGTCTAAAATTTGCCATCTTATAGATTATCACTTTATTGAACTCTCTGGACATTGTTTCTTGAGTTACTCTGCTTTAAGTTTTAGTTAAAGAAAATCGGCAAATTGGTCTAAATGCTAAGGTTCTACAGGTTTAATGGCTAAATTATCAATTAATTGACTAATCTGGTCTTTGAACTGAGCCGGTGCAAGGGATAATGCTCGTTCTAACCAAGTTTTAGCCTGGGAATTTTCACCTTGTTTGGTGAGGATCAGAGCTTTTGCCAAAACTGGACGAAAATCTTCGGGGTTAGCAGCAATAACTTCTTCGTAGATTTGGGTAGCATCGCTATAGCGTTCGGTTTGACTATAAACTTCGCCTAAAAGTAGTTTGACTGAAGCAATATCAATCTTGTTTTCGGACGCTGTTTGATTCGGTTGTGCTTGTTTTAAGGTATCTTGAAGAAGTGCGATCGCTCTTTGAGGTAAATCTTGAAATAAATATAGAGCAATAATTCCACTCAGAGCTTGAATATTACCTACATCCTGTTTCAGAATTTGATTATAAGCTGCTGCTGCTCCTTCAAAGTCTTCGGTTTGTTGTTTGGCTTGAGCCAGTAAAATGGCATATTCGGTTTGTTTGGGATTGAGTTGAGCTAATTTTTCAAGAAAAACAATCGCTCCTTGGAGGTCTTGTTGTTGAATTTTAATGTTTAATAGACCTTTAAGGGCAGTTTGATTATTAGGTTCTCGCTCTAGCACTTTTTGATAGCCCTTAGCTTCTGCTTCTAGTTGAATTTGTTGGTCTTGAGTTATTCGTGGGCTAGTTTGACCAATTAGTTGATTTTCTTGCAGAATGCTACTTACTAAAGGTAATCCTGAAAAGCCAATTAATGCCAAAAGCATTGCAATTAGAACAATATAAACCCAGCGATCGCGTTTTGCTTGCATGATTCCACCAAGGAATTGATTATAATAGGCTGACGGGGTACATCAACCTCGGAGAAGTATCTTCGACTATCTAAGTTAACTTAGCTTGTGTGGCTAGATGATTCGGCTAATCCCAAGATCATTTATGCTGAACATGGAAGCCTCAATTTATTCCAATAAATCAAGGCTTAATAGTTTCTTTATAATTTTGTGAGTTATTGTAACTTGCAGCAGGATCGATTATCCTGTCTCTTTTACACCTTGTAAGTCTCCGCCTCCAGGTATGACATATGAATCTGGCTAAAAATCGGTCTTCCGAGTTATCCTCTTCCCCCAATAAAAAGATTGTTAAATCTCCAGCTATGTCTACTCAGCCAAAAAAAATTATCAAAAGTAATTCGGAAAAACCAGAATCTACTATGGCTGAGCAAGAACGCAAACAGCCTATTCCTCCTCCTTCTCATCCTCGTCAATATCGAGCTATTGGTTTAATTAGAGCTAGATATGAAGTTACAGGAGAGCAACTCACTCAGGGACAGTTAATCACACCCGAAGGGACAAAAATTGAAGCTGTTCTCTTAGGAAGAGTTATTAGTTTAATCAAAAAACATCTTGATTTGACTAAAGAACATCTTTGGGTTGTATATCCTCGTACTAAAGCACAAGATGATAGCTTGCACGTGCAGATTGTTGGTGTTTGGGAACCAGAAACCCTCAGCCAAACTCCCAATGAGCCTGTTCCAGCTAGTGACGAAGTTGAAGATGGTTATTTTTCAATTCGCGGTGAGGTAATCTTTTTCTCCCAGGAAAAAGAAGTAATTGTCATTAAAATCAAGCAATTTCCTCGTAAAGAAGGAGATAAAGTTAAATTTTTTAAACTCAAACTTCAAGGCACTCTCAATCGACCTTTACGCCATTTTTGGGATTTGAAGGTAGGTTTGGAGGGAGAAGCTTTGGTGATTAAAGAAGCAACGGATTTAGGTGCAATTCAACAAAAAAATCCTCGGTTTAAAAAAGGCGTTGGCAAAAGACCGACTGGAAAACCCTATCGAAGCAGTAGACCAACTCCTAATCCTAGTCCTAGTTCTGGTTCTGGTTCGGGCTATAGTTCTCGTCCAGCCCCTCCTACCAAAAAACCAACTAAATAACTAATCTCTATCGCCCTTATTCTAAAGTTAGAGGAGAGTCTCTTTGGTCTTGAGGTACAAATGACTGCTCTTGAGGAATAGGGGCAACAGGCTCACTTAGGGTAAACTGACCGTTCATAATTAAGTCTTTGAGTTCTTTGGCTATTTGTCGAGAAAGCCAAATACTAGCTAAAGGCGCAACTCTGACGAATTTACCTTCAATTTTGATCCGACCGCTTTTAAGTTGTTCGTAGGTAACTAAGCCGAAAGTAGGGCGAACTCGACGAGGGATAGAAAAATCAATGATCGGTGCTACAATCTCTCGGTCTTGTACTGCACAGAAACGGATTACTTCTTCTCGCAAGACAGGCAAAGGAACACCTACTCCTAACATTAGAGACGCTCCGTAATTTTTAAAATAACAACCTCTCACCCAACGAGGATTCATTTGTTTAGCATCGCCAATCAAAGAAATGGTAGCAGCCGGTCCAATTGGTGTCCGATTAGGAAGTCTTTTTTGTAAAGGAAAATGTTGAGTACCTTCCCAAGCTACGTAACCAATTCCGCCTCCTAGCAAAACTTTACTGCCAATACCGATTAGTTGGAGGTCGGGGTCGTTCATTAAAGGAGAAATAGCACCAGGATTAGAATAGACAGCATTACCTAATCGGGGTTGCAGAGGACCAAGATAAGTAAATAATTCGCGATCGCCACCATTAACCCCAACGATAAAATTTTGATAGAGATTGCGGGGATTAAATAAATAAAATTGATTGATGGTGTGTTTGGTAATGGTATTTTCAAAGGAAGCTCTTGGATAGCAGTCGGTTTTTTGTCCAATTGCTTTAAGATGAACTGATTTACCTGCGATCAAATCTTCAATAACGTGACCACCACCTTTTTCTAAATTGGTTTCTCCCTCAGCCATTGCTGTGGCACCTAAGTATAAATCCACCGCACCAAAACCAGCATAGGCAGGGATCCCATCGAGCCAACACTGACGAATTTTAATCGGCGGATCGGTATGTCCCAAGTTAATTACTGCACCAGAAGATTCCATCGGTTCAAATGTACCAGTACAGATTACATCTACCTGTTGAAAAGCTTTACTAACACCGATTTCGTTGACTTGAGCTTTTAGTTCTTCTACTGTCCAAGCTACAACTTGACGCTGGTAAATCTTTTCATTGATTTCTGCGATCGTTCGCATAGTTAGATTGAGAGTCAGTTATGTTTCTGCTTTAGTAATTGTAAAGTAAGCAAAAGTCTAAATTTTAATTTGGCTCTGGTTCAGTAGAATAATCTTCCTTGGCAGTAATTGGCTCTGGAGTTACTACAGGTTCTTCTGAATGATCATGCCAGCGATCAAGGATATCTTTAATTAAAACTTCTTGAATCCACACTTGACCTACTACTGTCAATGGTAGAGCTAAAAACAAACCTAAAAAACCGAAAAAAGTAGCAAAAAATACTTGAGCTAGCAAAGTAACAGCAGGTAGTAACGAAACTTGTTGTGCCATTACAATAGGGGTGAGAAGATTGCTTTCAACTTGTTGAATTCCAATATAGAGAATTAAAACTGCGAAGGATTTCCAAGGAGCTTCAATTAAAGCGATCGCCATAGGAAAAAGTACACTTAAAGTGGGACCAACATTAGGAATAAAAGTTAAAAATCCCGCTAACATCGCTTGAGCCAAAGCTAGCGGAATACCTAAAATCAATAACCCAACTAAACTTAAAATTGTGATCACACAGACATTAAATAAAATCCCTACTAACCAGCCTTGCAAAGCTTGATCACATAGTTTTAGTATTTCATCAACTCTGCGTCGATAAAACGAAGGAAATAAACGAATAAAACCCTGGCGATAGGGAATTGGATCGACAAGTAGCATTAAAGTTAAGGCGAGTAGCAGGAGCATACTCAATAAAGCTCCTAAAGAGCTATAAAAAACACTAATTCCTCCACCGAGTAATTGATTAAGTAAAGGTTGTAATTGTCGAGTTAATTCTTTGGTATCAGGTAAAGAGTTAATGAGTTCTGGATCGAGGCGACTGAGCAGAATATCTAGCCAAGTATTTAATTTTTCGATTCCTTGTGGGACGAGTAATGCTAGTTGTTGGAATTGAGTAGCAAAGGACGGTAAAACTACTGAGAAAAACCCAATTAAAGTAGTGAACAAAAGGAACATCGACAAAGCAATAGCAGCACTTCGTCTCATGCCTAGTTTTTGAAAAAGTTTAACTAGAATATTTAAAGAATTAGCAATTACGACCGCAGTAAATAATAACAATAACAGTTGTCTAATTTGCCACAGAACGTACAATGAAAGTAAAAAAACTATAAAGCCAATCCAAGTACCGAAACTCACAGCAACGCATTCTTATGAAGGATTCATTTAGATTAACTCTCTTCTCAGGATTTTGGTACCTTTAACCTAAGTTCTAAATTTTTTTAGTTACTTACACTTAAACTTAAAATTAAGAGCTTGTTATTGAATTAATTTAATTAGCTTTGTTCAAAGTATTTATTGCTAAGGTTGTAATAATATTTAGCGTAGTAACTTTGAAAAGCGATCGCTCTATTTCTTGATGCTCGAATTGTAGTAATAAAAATTCTCTTCCTTAAAAAATGTTGGCGCGATCACAGACAAGGTTGTCTAGCCAACGCCAGATAATTCTACTGTCTACCCCAATTATTGTCTGGCTTATTTGATTAGACTAGTCCAAACTAATACTTAAAATAAGAAATTACACTTGTGAGGATTGATAGACACTAGAACAACAATAGCGATCGCGCAATCAACTCTAATCAATATAGTTGCTAATCAACCACGAATAAAACTTTTGTTGTTGAAGTAAGCTTAATAGTTTAAGTTCTCAGCTTACTTATTAGTTTTACGTATAGCTAATTTTAATCTTCATGATCCTCAAAAGGATCGTTTAACTCTGCTGAAGGTGGCCCAAAAGCAGTATAAATAGAAAAACCAGTAATGATAATTAGAATTGCACCAATAGTGATGCTAAGAACTATTGCGGGTTCCATAAGCTAGATAAATTATGATAACTCTTCCTTTATAATATTACAGAAGATTACAAAAATTATCTAAGACATACTACTGGTGAACTATGGCACAACGTACTCGTTTGGGAGATATTCTCAAACCTTTAAACTCAGAATATGGTAAAGTTGCTCCCGGTTGGGGTACAACTCCTTTAATGGGAGTTTTTATGCTCTTATTTTTCGTTTTTCTTTTAATTATTTTGCAACTTTATAACTCTTCATTATTATTAGAAGGAATAGATGTAGATTGGACAAGTTTAGGTAGATAATTCCCATTAAACTAATCCATGAACAAACACTTAATCCCCGTAATTCGGGGTTTTTTTTGATTCAAGGTACTCTACTGTAGAATGATAGATTCTGCTTGTATTTCGTCATAATAAAAATTGAAACACACGAGAGAAAATTATTATGAATATTTTTGGCATTGGTTTACCAGAAATGGCTTTAATTTTAGTGGTAGCTTTATTAGTTTTTGGTCCTAAAAAATTACCAGAAATTGGTCGGAGTCTTGGTAAAGCAATTCGAGGCTTTCAGGATGCTTCCAAAGAATTTGAAAATGAATTTAAGCGAGAAGCTCAACAAATCGAAGATTCCGTTAAAATGAGTGCAAAATTAGAGGGTAGTAGCAAAACGGAAATGACGATAGAACGAGAAGCTGAAAAATCTTCTAGTGAATCTGAATAAAATTAACTTTCAAAAAAAGCCAAGAAATTTAATGTTGAATAGGGTTGAATTACTAAAGCAATTTTTTCTTTAAATCTCTTCTACTCTTTGGCTTAAAAATTATAGATAAAAGTGCAATTGTAAATCTAAATTAGTCTAGTTTGAGTAGAAATACAAATACAATCTCGGCTTTGCCAAATTATCAAGCGATCGCCGAGTTTTAACATTTTTCCATTAATAACCATCTTAAAACTCTGAGGTCTTAAAAGATAAAAATTTCTCTAAGTGAAGCCTGAAATCAAGCATTCTTAAGAACTTGAGTTGACAAAAAATTAAGATTTTTATAGGGCAACTTACGCGCCTACTTCAAATTTGTAGCCTACCCCTCTTACTGTCTGAATAAAACAAGGTTCCGAAAGATCTAATTCAATTTTTTTGCGAATTTGACCAATATGAACATCTACAACTCTTTGGTCTCCAACATATTCATAATCCCAAACATTTTGAATTAGTTCTTCTCTTCGCCAGACACGACCAGGACGACTAGCTAAAAAGTGAAGTAAATCAAACTCTAATGCCGTCAAAAGAATTAAATTATCATTGACTTTTACTTCTCGACGAACAGGATCGATAGAAAGATTGTTGTAAACTATGGGTTGTTTCTCTGAAGTTGTGACTGTACGCTGACGTTTGAGAATTGCTTTAACTCGATATTCTAACTCTTGTAAATCAAAAGGTTTCGTTAAATAATCATCTGCACCTTTCAAAAAACCTTCTTTTTTATCCGAGGCATCAGCACGACTAGTCAGCATCAGAATAAAAACATCTGTTCTTCCCTGCATATCTTCACACAGATTGTAACCCAAGGCATCAGGTAAGTTAACATCCAAAATAACTAAATCTGGATTAAACTGTTCAAACATTTTCAATGCTGATTGTCCATCATCAGCAGATTCAACTTGATAGTTTTTCTGGGTAAGAAAACGGATTATTAAGTTACGGATTGCAGGATCGTCGTCTACAACAAGAATTTTGGCAGAGCCCATATTCATAATTTTAAGACAGTAAAAACTAAAGATTTAGTGAAGCCATTTTAGTGAAGCCATTAAAGATCGGCTTTATGATAAATTTAAAAATTAGCCTTTTAGATAATTATCAACCTAGAAGTTGAGAATGCCAACAACGTAAATCACTGATTCTTTATTTAAAACTGTTTCTATGTATTTAATGGTAGGATTTTGACTATTTTATCGATTTAAATTTTAGATATTTAAGTTGAATTTTTATCAGTAGATTCACTTAAAAAAAACTTTGATTAACTAAAAAAATAATAATTACGATTACCTAAGCCGAACACAAAAAGCCAGCCAAAGAATTAAAATTCAATCAGGTGCAATCGGAGAGAATGCACCCTCAATCTACAACTTAAGCAACACCTAATTCCTCATCAACTTGACAAACTCTTCAAACAAATAATCGGCATCATGAGGACCTGGACTTGCTTCAGGATGATATTGTACTGAAAAGAAAGGTAAAGATTTATGTTTTAATCCTGCTATGGTTTTGTCATTAAGATTTAGGTGAGTAATTTCTACTTCTGGATTCAGTGATTCGGCAGCAAGAGCAAAACCATGATTTTGGCTAGTAATTTCTACCTTCTGTTTAAGCCCTGCGGGTTGATTTAATCCTCGATGACCAAATTTCAGTTTGAATGTTTCTGCTCCTAGAGACAAACCAAGAATTTGATGTCCCATACAAATACCAAAAGTAGGTAATTTTGCCTTTAATAACTGTTTAGTAGTTTCAATTCCTTCAAGATTAGCAGCAGGATCTCCTGGTCCATTGGAGAGAAATATCCCATCAGGATTGTAAGCGAGAATTTCTTCTGGTGGAGTATTAGCAGGAACTACAATAACTTTACAACCATAGCTAGCTAAACGACGCAAAATATTGCGTTTAATCCCAAAATCAATAGCAACTACAGTTAGAAGTTTTTGGTCTGACTGAGTTTTTGCTGGACTAAATTCCCAGTGAGAAGTGGTTGACTCCGACCATTCATATACTTGCTTAGTAGTAACATCTTTAACTAAATTTAAACCAGCCATACTAGGTGCTTGTTCGACTAGACGTAATAACTGTTGGGGATCGAGAATCTCTGTGGAAACACCACCATTCATTGCGCCAACAGAACGAAGTTTACGAGTTAAAGCACGAGTATCAATCCCATAAATGCCAGGTATGTTATGTTCTATAAGGTAATCTGGTAAAGACTGAGTAGAACGCCAATTACTAGGACGATAAGCAATATTACGAGCGATCGCTCCTTTGACTTGAGGATAATCTGATTCTTCATCTTCTGGATTAACTCCAGTATTTCCTAATTCGGGATAAGTAAATGTAACGATTTGACCACAATAACTTGGATCTGTCAGGACTTCTTGATAGCCAGTCATTCCAGTGTTAAAGACAACTTCACCTACTGTAGTTCCTTTGGCACCAAAAGACCAACCATGATAATAACTACCGTCAGCTAGTACAAGTAGGGCAGGGGGAGCATCGGCTCTAGGCATATTAACACTATTAATATTTTGCTTTTTTTCCAAAACATACTTTATCAGTTATTTACTCAAGGCTAGAAACTATTCCAGAAAAAATAAGCTTCCAAGCGATCGCGAAAGACAATTAAATATTTATATTTATGGTCTTTATCTTTTATTTTTGTTGTAGTTATTGTTACGATTAGAAGTTTATCAAGATACACTATAAGATGATCTTAATCCCAAAGAGTTAAACGGATCGGTTGAGGTAGTATGAGTCCGAAAAAATTGACGAAAGAAGATAAACAAGAAATTTTAAATTTATACCGCCATTCGGAAGCGACAACCTCAACTTTAGCTACCCGTTATGGTGTTAGTAGTTCAACTATTAGCCGTTTTCTCAAAAATAATCTTTCTGCTACCGAGTATGAAGATTTAATTCAACAAAAACGTTTGGCTCGCACTCCAGGCAAAACGGATTTTCTTCAAGAACAAATTCCAATCGAGCCAATTGTAGAAATACCAAATCAGACTCAAAAAACTTCACCTATTCTTAATCATTCTGAAAAAATTGAGCCAAAAAACCCACCTCCTGAGATTTCAGCTACTGCTGAGGCAACAAATTTCTCTATTGCTCCGCAAGATGAGTTTGATAACCTTGAAGTAGAGGAATTGTCTGCACCTATCAATCAAGTATCTCATCTCGAAAAAGAAATTGATGATGCAAATATCATAGCTTTAGGTGAAATGTTTGGAGATGATATTGCAGATCTTGATGACTTGGAAGATGACGACGACTTAGAAGATGATGACGATGATTGGGAAACAGAAACAGAAAGGCAAATAAGCTATCCTTATGCTAATTCTGGAACAGCTAAGATTAAAATCTTACCTTTGTCAGCAGCTTCTTTTCCTAAAATTTGTTATATTGTGGTTGATCGCTCCGCAGAATTAATTGCTAGACCTCTAGAGAATTTTGCAGATTTGGGTAAAATTCCCAAAGAAGAATTTCAACAACAAACTTTACCTATATTTGATAACCACCGTGTAGCAAGACGATTTTCTCATCGAAGAGAACGTGTAATTAAAGTTCCTGATGGTCGAATGTTACAGAAAACTTCTCATTATTTACAAGCTAAAGGAATTACTAGACTACTAATAGATGGGCAAATTTATTCATTATCAACTACATAAATCCAAGTAAATATTACAAATAAGAAATGACATTGTTACAGAATAAGAAATCTCCTAGGCAATAACATTTTTTTGCCTTTAAGCTAGAACTAAAGGTGAAAATTAAATAAATTAAAAATCCTTTCACGTTCTAGTTTTTTTTATTTATGAAAGTCAGTCATTTTCTTAGACTCTACGAGCAAGGATATCGGGATTTTCCTGGAATTGATCTTAGTGGACAAGATTTGAGTGGAGTAATGCTAATCTCTGTTGATTTAACAGGGGCAAATTTGAGGGGAGTTAATCTTAGTAAAGCTTTTTTAACTAAGTCTAATCTTAGTCAAGCTAGTTTAAATTGGGCAAATTTAAGTTGCGCTAAAATTAGCGAGGCTCAATTTAATCAAACAGATTTAACGAAGGCTGATTTAAGCGGTGCATTTATGGTTAAATCGCAATTAATTCAAGCTCAATTAAGCGGTGCTAATCTTTCTTATACTAATTTGAGAGCAGCTAATTTAAGTAATGCCAATCTCTGTGGAGCTAAACTTCAAAAAATTAACTTGAGGCAGGCAAATTTAAACGGAGTAAATTTTAATTGGGCAAATTTGTATGAAGGTAGATTAACTGGAGCTAAGTTCGATCAAACTTTATTTAATGAGGTTAATTTAAGCCAAACTTTTTTGAAAGAAGTAGATTTGAGTGGAATTAATTTGGAAGGAATTAATTTGAGTAGAGCTAAATTAAACGGTTCAAATTTAGCAGGAGCTAATTTAACTAAAGCTAATTTAGAAGAGGCTCGTTTACTTAAAGTTAATTTACAAGGAGCAAATTTGACTGGAGCAAAGCTATCTAAAGCTAATTTAGCTGAAGCCAATTTAGCCGAAGCTAATTTGACTAAAGCAGATTTAAGTTTTGCTAATCTTCAAGAAGCAATCTTGACGAACACTAAGCTTCAAGAAGCATTAATTTCTGAGGCAATTTTTTCAGCTTCTGTAAATCTTTCTACATCCTGTTATTGGGAAACAGCGAGTTAATTAATATGAAAGTTAATTCGATTCAATATTGTGTAGTTTTAGTTACTGCTGCTTCTGAAGAACAAGCCCAAGAAATTGCTCAAGTTTTGCTATTTGAAAAGTTAGCAGCTTGTGTAAATATTTTTCCTGTTAATTCTATGTATATTTGGCAAGATGAGCTTAATCAAGACCGAGAATGGCAATTATTGATTAAAACCAAGGTCAATCAATTTGACTTATTAACGCAAAAAATTAAAACACTTCATTCTTACGAAGTACCTGAAATAATCGCTTTACCTATTATTAATGGTTTACAATCTTATCTAAATTGGATTGATAGTAATCTTAGTTAAAATCTCGATCTATTTTTTTATTCAGCAAAGCGAATAATATCATCATCACCAAGATATTCACCGTTTTGAACTTCAATCATTACTAAAGGAATTACTCCTGGATTTTCTACGCGATGAGGAGTATTCATCGGCACATAAGTAGATTGTTTTTGCATCAACAGTTGTTCTTCTCCATTAAAAATCACTTTAGCTGTCCCAGAAACAACAATCCAATGTTCGCTGCGATGATAGTGCATCTGAGTACTGATATGATGTCCTGGTTTTACTTCAATTCGATTGATGCGATAACGCTCTCCTTCTTCTAAAACTATGACTTTTCCCCAAGGTGGTGTACGAGTTATTTCTGATTCATTTTCTAGTTGAGATGGAGAAGATAATGTTTGATCATTGTTAGCTACTTCACTCATTAATTAACTCCTATAAAAAATATTTGATCCTTATATTATTCCAATTTAATCAAACGAAATTATGGTATTGCTTTTAAATCTGCTCGGCTTGATAAATGTAAAAATTTTCTAAAACACCAATTGTACTAACATTATATTCTGGCAAGGCAGAAGAGACTGATAGGTCAGTTTGATAAATACTAAATAAAATAAAATTGTATCGTTGAGTATTTTGAGCGACAATTTTGGCTAAATGAGGACGAGTCGTATCAACCAAAGAAAGACAATGACTTTGTAAAAAGTTGCCTAATTGGTAAGAAATTTGGGTGCAAATTTGCTCTTTAAGATAAACATTAAGAGTATCAGCAGCGAATTCTTGGTAGCTAGCATGGTCAGGATTAGTAGCAACCATGATTACACCTATTCCAATTAAAGTAGTACCAAAAATAAGCTTGAGGCTATTCATCGGATTCCATTTTAGTTTCAATTTAATCAATTTATCAGCCAAATAAAATTAAATCTATCTTAATCGTTCAAAAGATGTTATAATTGCCTATGCGATATGGCGAGCGTAGCCAAGTGGTTAAGGCAGTGGATTGTGGTTCCACCATTCGCGGGTTCGAGTCCCGTCGTTCGCCCTTGTTTTAAGGTAAAGTGATTAATTATTGATCTTTAAAGACAGGTTGGTACTGTCGAGATTAATTGTTGCTTTTAACTGTCTAATTCAATTTAGGCTTGAAGTAAGCTAGATTTTGTCTTTATTACTCCTAAAAAAAAACAAGTTAGTACTATATATATTGAGCTAACTGCTTACTGTTGGTCAATGCTTTTAAAAGGTTGCTCGTCAATTGAACAATTCAAACAAATCTCAATTTTTCAAGATTTAGAAACTAATCAATTAGAGAGTTTGATTCCTTATAGTTACGTTAGAGAATATCAAAAAGATGAGATTGTTATCCAAGAAGGCGATCGCCTTCCTAGTCAACTTCATGCTTTAATTGAAGGTATTCTGCAAATCAAAAAAACTGCGACTAATGGCAAGGAAACGTTAGTTAGATTAATTCCCGCAGGAGAAATTTTTGCTGCACCTGCGATATTTGGTAATGGTATTTCACCAGCAACGGTAGTGTGTCAAGTAGACTCGCAAGTTTTAACTATCGAACGAGAGGCTTTGTTAGAGGCAATTCGTCATACTCCAGAAATAGCTTTACGAATCTTAGAAGTTTTTAATCAACGTCTGCAACAACTTCATAACACAGTACATGGACTGATTTCCGAACGTGCGATCGCAAGATTGATCCGTTTGATTCAGTACTATGCTCGTCGAGATGGTACTTATTCAGTTGAGCAAGGAGATTGTTTGAATGTCAATATTTCTTATTATCAATTAGCTAGAAGTGTAGGGATTACCTATGAGGAATGTGTCGGTTTATTTAAAAAAATGAAACAAATTATAAGCTATCAAAGAGGTGGAAAAATTATTATTAAAAACTGGCAAGAATTAGAAGAAATTGCTAATGGCAACGAAAATTAATTAGTTTTTAAGTATAGCTATTTGATGATAATTTTTGAAAGCTAACGCCTATCCATAGATAGATTTGCATAGAAAAAAAATTAAATATGTTCTAACATCTTTTGTAGATTCGGAAATATTTAAAAACTATCAACCAGTTTTATTCATGCCTAATCGTCTTGCTTCAACCCAAAGTTTATATCTTCGTAAACACGCAGATAATCCAATTGATTGGTGGTATTGGTGTGATGAAGCTTTAAGTAAGGCTGAAAGGGAAGATAAGCCTATTTTTTTGTCAATTGGTTATTCTAGCTGTCATTGGTGTACGGTGATGGAAGGTGAAGCCTTTTCCGATCCTGCGATCGCAGAATATCTCAACACTAATTTTATAGCGATTAAAGTAGACCGAGAAGAACGACCAGATTTAGATAGCATTTATATGCAGGCAGTGCAAATGATGACTGGTCAAGGTGGGTGGCCCCTCAATATGTTTTTGACTCCAGGTGATTTAGTACCTTTTTATGGTGGTACTTATTTTCCTTTGCAACCTCGTTATAATCGCCCTGGTTTTTTAGAAGTTTTACAAGCAGTATTGCGTTTTTATCACGAAGAAAAAGCCAAACTGGAAAATTTTAAAACAGAAATACTTAGTCATTTACAACAATCAACAGTTTTACCTGTAGAAACTTCAGATTCTTTAACCAAACAGTTACTATTTGCGGGAATAGAAACTAATACAGGAGTCATTAGTCCTAACGAACTTGGTCGTCCTAGTTTTCCCATGATTCCCTATGCAACTCTGGCTCTACATGGAAGTCGGTTTAAACAAGAATTTCGTTACAATCCTCAAGAGTTATCATGGCAAAGAGGACAAGATTTGATTTTAGGTGGAATCTACGATCACGTTGGGGGAGGTTTTCATCGCTATACCGTAGATTCAACCTGGACAGTTCCTCATTTTGAGAAAATGCTCTACGATAACGGGCAAATTTTGGAATATTTGGCTAATTTGTGGAGTGCAGGACATCAAGAACCTGAAATTGCTTTAGCTGTTACAGAGACAGTAAACTGGCTTCGACGAGAAATGACTGCACCGAATGGTTATTTCTATGCTGCTCAAGATGCAGATAGTTTTGTTGACGTAGATGCCATTGAACCAGAAGAAGGAGCTTTTTATGTTTGGGATTATCAAGAATTGGCAGATAATTTAACTGCTGAAGAATTAGCTGAACTACAAACAGAATTTACCGTTAGTCCTAGAGGCAATTTTGAAGGTAAAAATGTTTTACAACGTCGTCATTTAGGCAAATTATCCGATGGTTTAAAAAATGCGCTCCAAAAATTATTTACCCTCCGTTATGGTCAACCAAAAGCATCTCTAGATACTTTTGCACCAGCCAGAAATAATCACGAAGCGAAAACTAAAGATTGGCAAGGGCGTATTCCTCCAGTAACAGACACCAAAATGATTGTGGCTTGGAATAGTTTGGTAATTTCTGGTTTAGCTAGAGCCTATGCGGTGTTTGGTAATCGATTATATTTAGATTTAGCTACTACTGCAACCAATTTTATTCTGCAACATCAATGGCTTGATGAGCGTTTTCATCGTCTCAATTATGATGGTTTAGCGCAAGTTCCAGCCCAATCAGAAGATTATGCTTTGTTTATTAAAGCTTTGTTAGATTTGCAAGCTGCTACTCCAGAAACATCCCAATGGTTAGAACAAGCAGTCCGAATTCAAACTGAATTTGATCGATTGCTGTGGAGTACAGAAATGAGTGGCTACTACAACAGCAGCAATACTGATGCTAACCAAGATTTACTGATCCAAGAACGCAGTTATATTGATAATGCTACTCCTGCTGCTAATGGAGTTGCCGTTGCTAATTTAGTTCGTTTGACATTATTAACAGATAATCTTGAATACTTAAACTGTGCTGAACAAACTTTACAAGCCTTTAGTAGTGTCATGACGCGATCGCCTCAAGCTTGTCCTAGTCTGTTTGTGGCTTTAGATTGGTTTTGCACTGGTACGGTAGTCAAAACCTCTCAAGAACAGTTATTGGATTTGATTCCTCAATATTTTCCAACCACTGTTTATCGTCCAGAAACCGATCTACCTGATGGTGCAATTGGGTTGGTTTGTCGCGATGTGGCTTGTTTTGAACCCGCTCAAACCCAGGAACAGTTATTGGCTCAACTAAAGCAATTGAATAATTAAAGTTGTAAAATTGTTCTGGCTAAAGTTAAATAAATAAAAACACCCAAAACATCGACTACCGAAGTGATAAAGGGAGCAGACATCAAAGCAGGGTCTAAACCCAACGCACCAAACAAAAAAGGTAAACCAGAACCTGATATAGCAGCTAAAATCGCGATCGCCATTAAACTAATTCCTACAGTCAATGCGATGGGCAAACTACCTTCAAGAAAATATGCCCAGAAGATCACGGCGACACCAAGCATTACTCCTAATAACACCCCAGTCACTGTTTCTTTTGTGATTACCTGCAAAGCTTTTTTGATACCTACAGTTTTGAGATTGAGTCCTCGAATTACAACTGTGGAAGACTGCGCTCCAACATTTCCACCTGCGTCAATTAATAAAGGAATAAAGGCAGCCAAAGCAACCACTTGTTCCAAAACATTTTCTTGCGCACTGATCACAGCAGTAGTACCAGTATTCGCAATTAAAAGCACAAATAACCAAACAACCCTTTTACGAGCTGCTGTGAAGATATTTTTCTGAAAATAGTTATCGTCTCCAGCTTCTACTCCTCCTAATTTGTAAATATCCTCAGTCGCTTCTTGCTCTACAATATCTAGCACATCATCCACAGTCACAATCCCAACTAAACGATCTTCTGTATCTACTACAGGTATAGCTACCAAATCGTAACGTTGAATAACTTGTGCTACTTCTTCTTGATCTGTATCTGTATGGACGAAGATCACATCACGGGTAATTATTTCGCTCAACCTTTGCTCTGATTGAGCAATCACTAAATCTCTAAAGGAAACAATTCCTGTAAGACGACGTTCTCTGTCAGTTACATACAGATAGTAAATAATTTCACTAGTATTAGCTAAAACCCTAACCCGCTCGATAGTTTGGCTAACTGTTAAATCCTCCTTGACGGCAAGATATTCGGTGGTCATGATCCGACCGGCAGTATCTACTTTGTAGCCTAAAAGTAAGGAAGTTGCTTCTCGTTCAGATGGACTTAGTTGTTGAACTAGTTGCCGAACAACTTTGGCAGGTAACTCGTCAAATAATCTTACTCGGTCATCTGGCGACATTTTGTCTACAATATCCAGAACTTCTTGATCTTTTAATTCTTCAATCAAAGACTGCTGGACACTAGAGTCAAGATATTCATAGACTTCAATTGCTTCTTGCTTGGAAAGTAGACGGAAAGCTATAGCCTGCATCGCTTTTGGTAAACCTTCAATAGCTTGGGCAATATCGGCTGGTCGCACAGGTACTAATAAAGCTTTTGCTCCTGGGAAGTTACCTTGTTGTAGCAATGCTTCTAATTGCGATCGCACTAACTCGACAAGTTTTTGTCGAGAAATACTTGATTGCCATGAAGATGAAGGTTGGTTCTGAGCCAAAATCAATCTCCTTTCATCCAAAATAAATACAAAAAAACTATATAATTAAAATTTCTACATTCGCCCCGATTACTCAACCTAAGTTCAGCAATATGGGCAAAACAAGCAAAATAAATTAACTATTATCTCAAAAACGTGAACTGGAAATTAATTTTCCGAATTGATAATTAATCAAATTTACCCTGGCTCTACTATTAAGTAGAAATGTGAATAGAAAGTGACAAAGATAATTTTTAAGGGAATTTATTTTATAGCGTTTCTCAATTTAAATTAGAAGGATATGCAACTTAGGATGACTTGCTTGTCTTTTTCTTCTCTATTTATTTGCTAGTCTTGAGCGCAGACTTATTTAGCAATACTATTTAAATTTCTTAGTAATCAATAAGATAAAATTTATTAACAAGTTGTCACAAAAATTGATAGACCCAGGAGACTCTTAATGCTACGACTCGAACACATCAATAAGATTTATTCTACAGGAGAAGTTCTCAAAGATGTCACCTGGGAAGTTAAACCAGGAGAAAGAGTAGGTTTGGTTGGGGTGAATGGCGCAGGAAAATCTACCCAACTGAAAATTATCACTGGAGAAGTTGAACCTACTGCCGGTGAAGTGATCCGCCCTGCTAGTTTAAGAATAGCTTATTTGACTCAGGAGTTTGAAGTTGAACCTACCCGTACAGTTAAAGAAGAATTTTGGACAGTGTTTACAGAGGCGAATGAGGTACAACAAGCTTTAAATCAATTACACCATGAAATGGAAACGGCTGAACCAGAAGAATTAAATAAATTAATTCATAAATTAGATAAGTTACAGCGTAAATTTGAAGCTTTAGATGCCTATACTTTAGAATCACAAATTGAAAAAATTCTTCCCGAAATGGGATTTACTAGCGAAGATGGAGAAAGGCTAGTAAGTTCTTTTAGTGGTGGCTGGCAAATGCGGATCAGCTTAGGAAAAATTTTACTACAAGAACCTGATGTATTACTACTAGACGAGCCAACCAACCATTTAGATTTAGAAACAATTGAATGGCTAGAAAATTATCTCAAGGGTATCAATACTCCGATGGTAATTGTATCCCATGATAGAGAATTTTTGGATCGTCTTTGTACGAAAATTGTTGAAACTGAACGAGGAATTTCTACAACTTATCTTGGTAACTATTCAGCTTATTTACAACAGAAATTAGAATTAAAAGAAGCCCAAGCTGCAACTTACGAAAGACAACAAAAAGAAATTGCTAAACAACAAGAATTTATTGAGCGTTTTCGTGCTAGTGCTACTCGTAGTACCCAAGCTAAAAGTAGAGAAAAGCAATTAGAAAAAATAGACTTAGTTGATGCACCAATTTCCGATTTAAAAACTCTTAAATTTCGTTTTCCTCCTTCGCCCCGTAGCGGTAGAGAGGTAGTAATTATCGAAGACTTAACTCATAGTTACAACGATAATATTTTATTTTTAGGTGCAGAATTAACCATTGAAAGAGGCGATCGCATTGCTATTTTAGGGCCTAATGGTGCTGGTAAATCTACTTTACTACGTATGATGATGGGTATGGAAAAACCAGAGTCAGGAACAATTTCTTTGGGTAAACATAACGTCATTCCTGGTTATTTTGAACAAAATCAAGCGGAAGCTTTAGACTTAGAAAAAACTGTCATGGATACAATTCATGATGAAGTTCCTGACTGGAAAAATGAAGAAGTTCGTACTTTACTCGGTCGATTTTTATTTAGTGGTGATACAGTTTTTAAACAAGTAAAAGCTCTTAGTGGAGGAGAAAAGGCTCGTTTAGCTTTAGCAAAAATGCTCCTTCAACCTGCTAATTTATTAATTTTAGATGAGCCTACTAATCATCTTGATATTCCTGCTAAAGAAATGCTAGAAGAAGCATTACAAAATTACGATGGAACGGCAATTATAGTTTCTCATGACCGTTATTTTATTTCTCAGGTAGCTAATAAAATTGTCGAAATTCGGGAAGGAGAATTATTGGTTTATGCAGGAGATTATCATTATTATTTAAATAAAATTGCCGAAGAAAAAGAAAAAGAAAGGCAACGAATCGAAGCTGAAAAGAAAGCTGCTAAACAAGCAGAAAAAAGAGCCAAGCAAACAGAGAAACAAAAACAAAAGAAAAATCAATCTAAAGCAACAGCAAGGTAAGTTGACGGTACACCGCCGAGACGCTCCGCGTAGAGGAGCAACGGCAGTGCCAGCGTCGACCCGAGTTCCTGGGTGAACAGTACCCTGGCTTGAAAAGCCAGGGCTTGCGTTCACTTCGTCAAAATTG